>JAUIIR010000107.1 GCA_030431485.1 Alphaproteobacteria bacterium | reverse complement strand
GCGGCACCCGCAATGGCAAGCGCGAGCGTGGCGGGCGCGAGATAGTCGCGCATCCGCGGGGCCGAACGGGTCAGGGTCTTGGTGGTCATGAAGGAAAACTCCGGTTGGTTGATCGACAACAGCGAGCGATTGTGTTCGCTGTATGTTCTTTCCTTCAGCCGGAGCGGTGATGTAGGAAATGGCGCGGCGCGCATTTGCGGCGCCCGACCAAGCAAAAAGCGACAATTCGCGCGGACGAGGCGGAATTTCGCGCTCTAGGGACGCGATTTCGCGCGAGATTGGCCGGATTCTGCGCAGAGCGTGACGGATTTTGCGATCTGGCGACCGGATTCTGCGCGAATCATCGACGCCAGCGATTCGTTCGCTCCTATATGTTCCTCATATGTTCTTTTTGTTTCCTACATTCGTCCTTCGCCCTAGCTCTCGAGTCGAACCATGAGTGATTGCAGAAGGGAGTCGTCCGTGGCTGACGAAACAGAATACTCAGAGGAAAGGCTTCGTCTCGGGCTCGCGCGCCTGTTGACTGCCGCAGTGGATGCGAGTGGGCGGGCCAAATGCGATATTGCTGCTGACGCGCGACTTCACAAGGATGCCCTGCGGCGTGTCTTGCAAGCGGAGCGTTCGGCCACCCTGGGTGAAGCCATACGCATACTCGAAGCGAGCAAGACCCTACCGCGTGCCCACTTGCTGCTGTTCCTCGTTTGCGGTGAAGACCAGGCAATCGACTGGCTGCAATCGGACCTCGCTGAATTTTTCGAGGAGTTTAGTGCCGAGTTTCCGCAGGCGTTGCATCGTTCGCTGGGAGACAATGTTGGTGATGTGAAATCGCGTTGGGCGAAAGGAACGGCGAACCGCGTGGCACGAATGCTTGCCGATCACATCAACGAGCTCGCGCGCAAGGACCAGTTTCTTGAGACTTTCCTAGCCGGTGAGCAGGAGATCGCAGATGTCTGAGGCTTCGCAATTGCCTGCTGAGGATCCTAACCGGCCGAACCGCCTCATCCGGATTAGAGAGGTCCAGTACCGCACTGGGCTGGGACGTTCCACAATCTATCGATGGATGGCAAAGGGAGAGTTTCCAAGGCCGATCAAACTTGGAGGCTACGCCGTTGCTTGGTCCGAGATGGATATCGAAACATGGATTTTGACACGGAATGCAGCGCCCTAAAATGCAGAGCCCAACTCCGTAGAAGCGACGGCCTATACACTCCTGACCATCGGGCCTGACTATCGGGCA
The DNA here is from genome assembly GCA_030431485.1 of Alphaproteobacteria bacterium. Classification (GTDB taxonomy): domain Bacteria; phylum Pseudomonadota; class Alphaproteobacteria; order Rhodobacterales; family Rhodobacteraceae; genus Marivita. The sequence goes on along the minus strand of JAUIIR010000107.1, from coordinate 9,773 downwards.
ACAAGTCCGCACGAGTATCGATGAATTCCCAATCGGAATTGGATGGGGCGTTTCTGATACGATAGCCGCATCATCACAATGCGTATCCAAAAAAATTGGGAGGTGAGTATGGGTGGAGTGGTGAAGCTCAACAAGTGTCTTTTGGCGGCAAGTGTTGCGTCAATGGCCATGTTGTCAACGTCAGTGATGGCGCAGGATAGTGCCTCAGCGAATGAGCCTGTTTCCGACGAAGGTGAAGACTCCGTTATTATTGTGACTGGTACCAGCATTCGCGGTGTTGCCCCCGTTGGGGCGCCCGTGCTTGGCATTAGTCAAGACGAAATCAGTCAGCAGCCGACGGCTACTACGACCGAGCTGTTGCGGCAGGTCCCTGCCGTCCTATCACTTGGTGCGAGTGAGGGCTATCGCGGTGAGGGCAACAATGCAAATGCGAACATTACGGGCGGCAATGGCGTCAATCTGCGTGGCCTGGGAACCGAAGCAACGCTGACGCTGCTCAACGGCCGCCGTTTGCCGGCATCTGGCGTGCAGGGGCAATACTTCGATCCATCCATCTTTGCGACCACTGCGATTGGTCGGATGGAAGTCATGGCTGACGGTGGATCAGCAATCTACGGCTCTGATGCTGTGGGCGGTGTGATCAATATCCTGACGCGACGCAGGTATGATGGATTGGAGGCCTATGTTCGCCAGGGGTTTGCCGACGATGTAAATGAAACCCAGGCTGGAGCAATTGCGGGTACCACGTGGGGCAGCGGCGGCTTGATGGTGGCGTATGAATACATGACGCGTGATGCTTTGGAGGCGAGTGACCGCTCACTGTACACCGATGACCTATCTGCATTTGGTGGTGCTGACCTTCGCCTGAACACCTCTGCTCCTGGTAATATTCTGATCGATGGAGTTTTCTATCCCATCCCTTCGGGTCAAGATGGAACGAACTTGCAGTCATCTGATCTGCTTCCCGCTTCCGGCACAAATCCAGTCAATCTGGAAAGCCGTTACAAGGATACAACTGCTGTTCCGGGGCAAGAGCGCCATTCGGTCCTCGCAAGAGTAGATCAAGATCTTGCTCCTGGCCTCACGGTTTGGACTGAAGGTTTCTATGCTCACCGGCGAATTGATGAACGTGTCGGGGCAATCACTGCTAACTTAACCGTTCCTGATACAAACGCATTCTTTGTTGCTCCTGAAGGGGCTGTGCTTGGAACCTGTTCTCCTCGCGTCGGGGCGCCGGCAGGCAGTCTCTGTCAGAATGTACTCTACAGTTTTAGTCAAAGCTTGGGGCCGCGCGAACGTGACGCGTTCTCGGAGGTTTATCAGATCGCCGCAGGATTTGATCTTGATATCAACGATAACTGGGCTGTCAGCGGATATGGCAGTTTCGGCCAAGACATAGAGTCTCGCGAGAATTATCTGGTCAACAACAATCAGTTGGCGCTTGCGTTGCTTGATTCCGATCCCGCCACCGCTCTGAATCCGTTTGGCGATATGGCGGTTCAGAATCCAAATACCCTTGCGGCCATAAGGGGATCGCAGACAGTTGCGACGCGAGCTCAACTTTCAGATTTTGGACTGAAGCTTGACGGTAGTTTGTTCAGCATTCCGGGTGGCGATGTGCGGGTTGCTATCGGCGGTGAGTACCAGATGCATGACTGGCGCTATAATGTCTTGGACAACCGGCGCACGCCAGATGTTTCGACCACAAGTGAAACACTTTCGCTGAGTGAGCGAAATGTGAAGTCGGTGTACGCAGAGGCTTTCATCCCACTTTTTGGTTCGCAGAATGCGGTTCCGGGTATTGAAGAGCTCACGCTTTCTGCTGCTGTAAGATATGACGACTACAGTGATTTTGGCAGCACAACCAATCCAAAGTTCGCTCTCAGCTATGTGCCAGTGGATGGCCTAACTTTGCGGGGAACGTTCGGGACCTCCTTCCGTGCACCAACTTTGTCTAACATTGACCCGGCCAACGTTGTAACCTTTGTGGAGGACTTCGTTGACCCATCTTCGCCCACCGGTACCACGCGAACCATTTTTGTGCGCGGAAGTAATACGACTGATCTTGGACCTGAAGAGGCGACTATTTGGTCTGTAGGTGCAGATATTGAGCCTGTGTCCATTCCCGGGCTGCGTGCGTCATTGACTTATTTCAATGTAGATTATTCCAACCGGATTGAATCGCCTGGTGCTAGCCGACAGGCATTGACGCCGGCTCTTGAACCACTTTTGGGCAACCTTGTAACCCGCAATCCAACTACTGACGAGGTCTTGCTGTTCATGAATGGTCCGGGTTACTTCAGCCCGCCAGAAGATCCTGCAAACATTCAGGCGATCGTAGATGGCCGCGTAGTCAATGTTGGTGCGTTGACGACAGAGGGTCTGGAAGGATCTTTGCAGTATCAGACTGATGTAGGTGAAGGTACGATTTCTGCTGGACTGATTGGTTCTTACGTTATCAGCTTTAAGCGTTCGGTCTTCCCAGGTGAGCCGCTCACAGAGGTGTCGAATACTTTTGGCAATCCTCTGGAGTTTAGGGCGCGTGCTAATCTTGGATATTCAACTGACAGGTTTGATGTGGTTGCGTTCATGAATCATTCTGGCGGTTATACCAACGATACGGTTACCCCGAATGTGGATGTACCATCATACACGACGTTTGATCTTGGCCTGCGGTATCGAGCTGACGTTGGATTGGTGGATGAAATCGAGTTCTCACTTGATGTTCAAAACGCTTTTGATCGGGATCCGCCTATTGTTTTGACGCCTGTGCCGCTCCCGTATGATGGTCAGGTGGCAAGCCTCTATGGCCGTTTTGTTAGGGTTGGTCTCCGTTTGAAGATGTAGCCTGCTCCAAATGTCTGAATTTGCACCGGATCCTTCGAGCTCTCTCCCCGGAAGGATCCGGTGCGAGCCATCAAAGATGTTAGGACTGAGAAATGAATTGCCGCTTGATTTCTAAAGCTTCAGTGTTGGCATTGCTATTTGTCTCAACAATCGCTGTTGCGAAGCAAGATGAAGGGACAGCTTCTCTTCCAATAGGAACTGAAGCTGGGGATCAGTTTCTTTCAGAATTTTACTCTTGGGATGAGAAACTTCCCGCGGAGCCTGGCGTGCTTCTGCGTGCGGAAGATCTGCCTGATAATTTATTGCCTTCGCATGCCGGCATCGGTCAAAGAATTCTCTATTCATCAATTGATGCACGTTGGACAGGGGATGTCCTTCCTGTCAGCGGTGCGCTTTTCGTGCCAAGGGGGAACGCCCCGCCAGGCGGATGGCCTTTGGTCGCTTGGGCTCATGGAACTCTGGGCATGGCGGACAGCTGTTCTCCCAGTTGGGTTGGGATGAAGACGCGCGATCTCCTCTACGTGGATCGCTGGCTAGAGAAGGGCTACGCAGTCGTTGCGACTGATTATCAGGGGTTGGGGGCACTTGGTCCCCATCCTTACTCTTTCTGGGAAGCAGAGGGGCGCTCTATCCTGGATTCGATCCGCGCCGTCCGTGGTGCGAATTTTCCGATTGAAGAAAAGGCATTTATCACCGGCCAATCGCAAGGTTCCGGCGCAGCATTGGGCGCCGCCAGCATAGCTGGCACATATGCGCCTGAACTGGATATTGTTGGTGTCAGTGCGACCGCGCTACTGCCATTTATGCCCCGCAATGAGCATGAACACAGCTTGGCTGGCGTAGGGGACTCGCCGTACTACTATGTCTACCGAATGCTGGGTGGCGGCTTGCCTGAAGGTTCTCCGGCAATGGAGGAACTTTTATCTGAGAAAGGGCATTTGTTGCTGGCTGCAGCCCTATCCGGCTGCAATCCTCGCGCAATCGCCGCTGAGCACGATGTGACCATTGAGAATGCGTTTTCGGTTCCTTGGCGCGATGTTGACCGGCTTCTTGGTCCCGCTGGCGCCATGCCTCCCTTCCATGTGGACTTTCCTGTTTTTCTTGGCACCGGCCTGTCGGATTTTCTGATCCCTGTTGATCGCCAGATGACAACGGTCCACGCGCTCTGCTCGCAAGGCAACACACTCCTCTGGAAGGGCTATTCCGGCGTGGGTCATGGCGATACCTTGCCCGCGTCCTTTGAGGACGCGCTGCAATTTGCCCGCGCCGCATTCTCTGGATCTCCGCTATCCTCGACATGCGACAGTTTGGACGAAGGATTGCCGACCTCAGAGTAGAGCGCGGAGGGAAACCTGTAGGGAACTGTTACATGGTTGGAGTATCTCGGCGCAACATTCTGCTTTCCGGGCTGTACGCATCGACGGCACATCTAGCCGCTGCTCTGCCAGCGAGCGCGGGTACATCCATTCCTCGCGCCGAAGGTGTTACCCACGGTCCGATGCTCGGAAATGTTACGGCGCATTCCGTGCGTGTGTGGGCTCGCACGGCTTTCCCCACCACGCTGCGCGTCATTATTGCCAAGGATATTGAACTTGTCGAAGACCGACATGAGTTCGAGCTAATCACGCGCCTGACCGACGACTTTACCGGCTGGGTCGAAATTGCGAACCTTTCTCCCGGCAGTAGATACTATTATGCATTGGCCGGGTCTGGACAGGAAAATGGCCTGTCAGGTTTTGTCCGCAGTTTCAGGACTCTCTCCGCTGCTGAGCTCTTTATCGATGAAGAACTCAACCCCGACGGCCTCTTCAACTTCGCGTTCGAGGCAGGTTCCTGCAACGATCAGTCATGGCGAACCACACGCCAGAACATGCCGCCAACCTATGCAACAATGCGCAGGAGGCTGGCAGGCAAGATCGATTTCCAGATTCTGAACGGTGATTTCATCTACGAGGACGGGCGCGACGTAACCGCGTCAGACTGGGCAGATAAATTCGGGGTAGTCGAGGTTCCTGCGAATGTCCGATATGCGCAAGGTCTGACCGGCGTGTGGGAAAACTATCGCCTGTATCTGGATGGCGATCAGGAAATGGCTGAATTCCTCGCGGAAGTTCCATTCTTTGCCACTTTGGACGATCATGAAATTCTCAACGATGTCACTGGATCAGGGCAATCCGGCTTGCGGACAGACGCGCGTAACAAGCCCTTCCAGCAAGACATTGCGTCCCGTTTTGACTTCGATGCTGAAGTTGAGCGCGCTGTATTTCGAGATCCTGCTCTTGCGGCTTGGGATGACTATGTTGGATGGTGCAATCCTTCGGACGGACCGCGGCAGGACATCCATTTCGGTGAGACGCGCGTGGAGCAGGGTAGCGACATCCTGCGTGATCCAACGGCTGATTTCACCCTCCTGGAGCCTGACCAGACAAGCAATCTTCACGTCCTCTGGGGGTTTGGTAACACAGGCGTGTATGACATTGCCGAGATCATCGGTCCTCACGAAATAAGACTGGCTGAGCGGTTTTCCATTTCCGAGAACGTTCACTATTCGATCGGAAACCAGCGATTTGCGAGCTTCAAGGTTTCGAATGCGGAGTTCTTCCTGATCGACGTGCGATCAAACAGGACATCGCAGGAAGTCCCGGAAGGCAGTGAGCGGCGACACAGCGCTTTGCTTGGCGCCACTCAGATGGAATGGCTGCAAGCCGGGATGCGGGAGAGTACAGCCAGCTTCATTTTCATTGTTTCTCCGGTCAATGTGGTTCTGCCGCATGATAACGGTGTTTGGTACGGGCAAGGGGTTTTCGGCGATTCCAAGAATGACGGCTGGACGTCCCAACTGGAGGAACGAGCACAAATACTCGATCTTGCTGAGGCTCTCGAAAAACCGGTGATCTTCCTCAGTGCCGACCTACATCGCAGTTTCATGGCAAGGATTGCGCCGGGCGTTTATGATGTCGGGACAGGTCCGCATTCGAGCAGGGTCCACAGGTTGGGCGATGCCGGAGGATCGCCGCCGAGCGGCTGGTATGAATCGGGTGACAGGCTCGTAAACATTATCTGGTCAAGCAATCAGTATCGCAACGACAGCGACCGAGATGATCGCCGTCCCGGCAATGATTGGCCAATTTACACCGTGATCCGGGTGAACAACGCCTATAATGTTCCTGCAAGAGACGGTAGCGACCGTTGGATTGCATTTCCGGAACCGCAGCTGATCTTCGAATTCTATGACGGGTTCACTGGCGACCTCGTCTTCGCAAATGCCATTTCGACATCTGAAGCCAAACAAGAGGCACGCGCAGTGCCAATGGAAACGGTGAAGCTTCTCGGCGGCATCGACTGACGGAAACGCACAACACGTTGAGCAGATGGATGTCCGCTGCTCGAAGGAAGTCCATATGATCCGATCAACGACAAGAATGGTATCCCTCGTGCTGTTTTGCGCGCTTCTTGGCGCTTGCAGCGGTTATTCGGATATTGAGACGGTTTCAGCCGTCGGGCGATCCGCAGCCGTTAGCCAGTCGGCAGCAGAAAGCCGACCTCCTGATTTTGCCGATTTGGCATATGCTCCTGCGATGCCAGAGGACAGCAAGGGGCATTTGATGGATGTCTATCTGCCGGATTCCGCCGACGGACCTTTGCCGGTCGTAATCTGGTCAGCCGGTTCCGCCTGGCAAAGGGATGACGGGAAGAACCGTGCGGAATGGCTCGTTGCGAATCTCGTTCCGCAAGGATACGCCGTCGTAGCAGTGTCGGTACGTTCCAGCAGTCAGGCCCGCTTCCCGGCCCAACTTCACGATATAAAGGCGGCAATCAGGTACGTCAGGGCCAATGCAGACCGGTTTGGCATCGATCCGGATCGGATTGCGATGATGGGAACGAGCTCGGGCGCTTGGCTCTCCGCAATGGCCGGGGTTACAGGTGGCATCGCGGAGTTCGAAGGTGAAATTGGCACTTTGGGCCAATCAAGTGAGATACAGGCGGTCGTGGCATTCTGGCCTCCGACCCATTTTTCGACCATGGATGCCTGGATGATCGAGCCCTGCGAGCAGATCGAGCGCGGCGGTAAACTGGGTTTTTGCCACGACGAACCAGATTCTCCCGAATCCTCTTTGCTAGGTTGCCCGGTTCAGGAATGCGAAGCACTTGTCCGGAGGGCCAGCCCCCAGACATATGTCAATTCCTCAAGCCCGCCGATGATGATTGTGCATGGGCAATCGGATCAGTTCGTCCCGCACAATCAAGGCGAGGCACTCTATCAAGCCTATTCACAGGCCTGCGCTACGGCCACCTTTGTCAGCATTCCCAGGGTGATCCACGGCCAGTTCCCTGCTGTTCTTCTGGACAGTGAACTGACGCAAGGTGCTTCCATCCGGTCCACAAGTTCGAACGGCTGCGTTATCGCGACACCAACCCCGATCGGTTTTTCGGAGGATGTGGTGACCGAATTTCTTCAGCTGAACTTGCAGCAATAAGAAGCGGCAGTTCCTTCATCCAAAGTGAGCCAACCGGTCTCCGGCTAGACTAGCGAAAATAAGGTACAACCGCCGCCAGAAACGGGCATCGGCTCATTGCGATACGATATGAGCATGGATCAAGTGGCCTTTGGACTTGGACGCGCATTTTAACCTGTCCTAGCACGTATGAAAGCGCCTGACAGACGAGGAAAATGAAGATGATGGCACCCGAGGAGATGGCAACGAAGCTTGGACAAGGTTTGCTATCGTTTCCTGTAACGCATTTTGATCAGAACTCTCAGTTCGATGAGGCTCCATACCGCGACCATTGTGCGTGGCTCTTGAAACATGATGTTTCAGGGCTTTTTGCAGCGGGTGGGACGGGCGAATTCTTCTCTCTCACCCCAGAAGAAGTGCCGCAGATCGTATCTGCAGCTGTTGCCGAAACGGCTGGCCGGACACCGGTTATTGCGGGTTGTGGCTACGGTACTGCAATTGCCGTTCAGCTTGCAAAGACGGCAGAGGCCGCAGGTGCTGACGGGCTGTTGCTGCTTCCACCTTATCTCACCAATTCCACGCAGGATGGCCTCTCGGCACATGTCGAGGCCGTGTGCCGCTCGACTTCGCTCGGCGTCATCGTTTACAATCGTGACAACGCCATTCTCCATGAAGATGCGCTTGCACGCCTGTGTGACCGCAATCCAAACCTTGTTGGTTTCAAGGATGGCGTCGGCGATATTGAACTGATGATGCGGATTTTCTGCAAACTCGGTGATCGTCTGACCTATGTTGGTGGGTTGCCCACGGCTGAGACTTTTGCCCCGGCATATCTGGAAATGGGTGTCACAACCTATTCGTCGGCGATTTTCAATTTCATGCCGGAATGGGCCTTGCATTTTTACCGCGCAGTGCGTGCTCGCGACGTGGCGACCGTCCATCGCGGGCTAACCGATTTCGTGCTTCCTTACATCGCAATTCGCAATCGTTCTCGAGGATATGCAGTGTCGATCGTCAAGGCGGGGCTAGAGCTTGTTGGTCGTCCGGCTGGTCCGCTTCGCACACCCTTGACGAACCTTTCCGATGAGGAAATGGCCATGCTTTGTTCCCTCATCGAAAAAGCCAATGCATCGCTGGTGCGCCAGGATAGTGCCGCTGCATGACCATGCGCACCTCGAAAATCGTTTCCATGCGTGTTGTGCCCGTCGCAGGGCACGACAGCATGTTGCTCAACCTGAGTGGCGCACATGCTCCGTTCTTTACGCGCAATGTCGTTATCCTTGAGGATGAGTACGGAAACAAGGGATTGGGCGAGGTCCCCGGAGGGGAAGACATTCGCAAGACGCTCGAGGATTGCAGGTCAATTGTCGAGGGGGCCTTCGTTGGGCAAACGAGCAGCGTTCTTTCCAGGATAAGCAATGCCTACGCCCATCGTGACGCTGGCGGCAGGGGGCAACAGACATTCGATCTGCGGATAACGATCCACGCGATCACTGCGGTTGAATCGGCAATGCTCGACCTTCTCGGCCAGAATTTGGGAGTACCAGTTGCAGACCTGCTCGGCGAGGGTAGGAAGCGCGACAGCGTGAAGATGCTGGGCTACCTTTTCTACATTGCAAACCCCGCTTGCACTGACCTTGCCTACCGCAATGAAAGCGATAGCTCGGATGCATGGTTCCGACTTCGCAACAAGGAGGCCATGACGCCTGACGCCATTGTGGAACTCGCCAAGGCAACACGTGACCGTTATGGCTTCGATGATTTCAAGCTCAAGGGTGGGGTGCTTAATGGTGAGCAGGAAGTAGAGGCAGTCCGGGCGCTCAAACAGGCATTTCCCGATGCCAGGATTACACTTGATCCCAATGGCGCCTGGTCGCTTGATGAGGCTGTATCACTTTGTTACGGCCTTGGCGACGTACTCGCCTATGCTGAAGATCCGTGCGGTGCTGAAGCTGGCCTGTCCGGTCGCGAAATCCTTGCGGAATTCCGCCGACGGACGGGACTGCCCACTGCAACCAACATGGTAGCAACGGACTGGCGGCAGTTCGCTCACTCACTGAAGCTGGATGCGGTCGATATTCCGCTTGCTGATCCGCATTTCTGGACCATGCAGGGGGCAGTCCGTGTTGCCCAGATATGCGAGTTGTTCGGTCTGACCTGGGGTTCGCATTCCAATAATCATTTCGACATCTCGCTTGCCATGTTCACGCACTGTGCGGCTGCGGCTCCGGGCAACATTACGGCAATCGATACGCACTGGATCTGGCAGGATGGAGAATCGCTAACGCACAATCCGCTGCAGATCGAAAATGGCCACGTGCAATTGCCTGAGCGGCCTGGATTGGGAATCGATTTGGACGAAGTGGCGCTAGACCGCGCTCACCAGCTTTACATTGAGCACGCGCTTGGCGGTAGAGACGATGCTGCAGGCATGCAGTACCTCGTGAAGGGCTGGGCTTTCGATCCGAA
>JAUIIR010000106.1 GCA_030431485.1 Alphaproteobacteria bacterium | reverse complement strand
GCGACGGGCATGGCGGTGAGGCGGTTATGCTCGATGGCACGGTTGTCGGCTCAACAGCCTCGGTCGCTTATGGTCATACGGTCGGCAAGATCCTTGCCTTCGCCTATCTCAAACCCCATGCCGTAATCCCGGGAACCGCGCTTGAGGTGATCATCCACGGCCAACCCCGCGCAGCCCGCGTACTTGGCGAACCGGCTCATGATCCGCAAAGCGTGGCACCGCGCGCCGACGTCGTTCAGGAGCCCGCCGAATGAACCGGATTACCACGCCTGCGCTCTCTGCGGTCAGCATCGCGCAGCGCATCAAACGGCTGCGTCTTTGGCATGTGCCGCTGACCAGCCACACCGCCTACTACATGGCCGAGGGCAAGACGTGTGACACGGTCGAAACGGTCGTCATCGCGGTCGAGACCGATGCTGGACTGACAGGTTGGGGTGAGGTCTGCCCGATCCCGCATTATCTGCCAGCTTATGCCCGCGGCGTGGCGCCTGCCTTGCAGGAGCTTGCGCCGGTGATCCTTGGTGGCGATCCTGTTGGGGTTGAGGCCTTGATGGCCAGCGCGGATGCCTATCTTCCGGGCCATGTCTATGCCAAATCCGCCTTGGACATCGCCTTTTGGGATATCACTGGGCAGGTTGCCGGTTTGCCACTTCACGCGCTCCTCGGTGGTCGGAGACAGTCGGACCTGCCGCTCTATCACTCGATCACCTGCGTCGCGCCAGACGAGATGGCGCGGATCGCGCGAGAAGCGCAGGCACAGGGGATCACTCAGTTTCAGGCCAAGCTCGGTGCATCCGGTGACTGGCAAACCGATGTTGAACGACTGGTCAAAGTGCGCGAAGCGGTCGGCTCCGGCCCGTTAGTCTATGGCGATTGGAACTGCGGCGCGACGACTCTGGAAGCCATCCGCGTTGGGCGCGCGGTCGCGCACCTGGATGTGATGCTGGAACAGCCCTGCACCACGCTGGAAGACTGCGCCCGCGTCCAATCCGCCACCGATCTTCCGATGAAACTCGACGAGTTGGCCCATGATACGGCTTCTCTCTTGGCGGCGCACCGCCTTGGCATCATGGCTGCGGTCGCACTCAAGCTGTCGAAGTTCGGTGGGCTTTCGGCAACGCGCCGTGCGCGTGACCTTTGCCTGCATCTCGGGGCCAAGATGTGCATCGAATGCACCTGGGGCAGCGATATCGTGACCGCCGCCGCACTGCATCTGGGGGCGGCAACTCCACCGTCCCGTGTTCTGAATGTCTGCGATCTGTCAAGTTACGTCAGCCCTCGCCTTGCCCCTGATGCGCCAGCTCGAACCGATGGCCACATCGCACCGCCTGATGGTCCGGGCCTTGGCATTATCGTCGATCAAAACCGCCTCGGCTCGCCCGATTTGATACTGGATTAACCTCATGAACCGCATTTACACCCAAGCCGATTGGATCAACCGGGCCCGCGAAGTGCTTCCCGCCGCCGGTTTTGGCAATTTCGACGCCTCCATCGTGATTGCGCGGGGCAAAGGCAGCCGCGTCTGGGACGAAGATGGCAACGAATATGTCGACTACCTGATCGGCTCCGGTCCGATGTTGCTGGGCCATGGTCACCCTGAAGTCATGGAAGCGGTGCTTGAGCAACTGCCAAAGGGCATGACGTTCTTTGCCAATAACGCCAAGGGCATCGAACTGGCCGAAGCCATCGTCGAGGCCGTGCCATGCTGCGAACAGGTCCGGTTCGTCACATCCGGCGGTGAGGCAGATATGTACGCGATTCGCCTTGCCCGAGCCTATACCGGAAAGCCAAAGATCCTGAAGTTCGAGGGTGGCTATCATGGCATGTCGGCGGAGGCACAAATGTCCCTCGCGCCGGCACAACAGGTCAACTTCCCCACAGCGGTGCCCGACAGTGCCGGCATCCCAAAGGGTGTTGCCGACGAGATGCTGATCGCGCCTTTCAATGATCTTGAGGCAGTTGCATCGCTCTTGACCGAACACGATGACGTTGCGGCGATCATTGTCGAGCCGCTACAGCGCATCATCCCCGCACAGCCCGGATTCCTGCAGGGATTGCGCGATGTGTGTGATACTCACGGTGTACTGCTGATCTTCGACGAGATCGTAACCGGCTTCCGTCTGGCCTATGGAGGGGCGCAGGAACGGTATGGTGTGACGCCGGAGATTTGTACGCTGGGCAAGATCATCGGGGGCGGTTTTCCTCTGGCCGCTTTGGGCGCGAGCACAGAGATCATGGCCCATTTCGACAAATCCATCGTCGGCTCCGACAATTGGCTGATGCAGCTTGGCACACTTTCCGGCAATCCGGTGGCTTCAGCCGCAGGTTTGAAGACGATGGAGATCCTCCGGCGTCCGGGACAGTTTGAGCGGCTGCGTGAACTCGGTCAGACCTTGATGGACATGCAAACCAAAGCATTGAACCAGCAGGGCATCGCCCATCGTATCTGCGGCGATCCAACCTTGTTTGACATCTATTTTACGGAAAATGACCCGGTCGATTATCGAAGCGCCAAACATAGTGATCCTGAACTCAATCAACGCTGGAACAGCGCATTGCGGGCGAACGGCGTCTTTAAGTCACCGGGCAAACTCTATCCATCGCTTGCTCTGGCGGCCGCAGACCTGGAGGTGACCCGATCCGCATTCGGCGTTGCAGCACTCGCAGTGGCAGAAGCATCTGCATGTAACCTCTAGTGTGACAGACGTCAGAGGTCTGCCCAAACTCGCCCAATCGCTGCCGAGCATTTGTCGTGATGCGGGGTAGGGTGGTGGCATCTCGCTTATTTGCGTATGGTGCCCACGGCTGGTCCGCGTCCAATACACGCGGTCCCGAAGGAGACCTCTGAATGCCCCTGAACGCAATTTCCAAAGCCGCGAAGTTGTCTGTCGCGCCGATGATGGATTGGACCGATCGTCACTGTAGGTACTTTCATCGTCAGATCAGTCGACAGGCTTTGCTCTATACTGAAATGGTAACGGCACCGGCTTTGGTGCGGGGCGGTGCGGTGCATTTGTTGGACTATAGTGTCGAGGAGCATCCCGTTGCTTTGCAGCTGGGTGGGTCCGATCCGAAAGAACTCGCTCAAGCCGCCCGGTTGGGGGCGGACGCGGGGTATGACGAGATCAATCTCAATGTCGGATGTCCGTCGGACCGGGTCCAATCGGGCACGTTTGGTGCCGTGTTGATGAAAACACCCGGTCTTGTGGCCGAATGTGTGGCCGAGATGGCGGCTGCTGTGGCTGTGCCTGTGACCGTCAAATGCCGGATCGGTGTCGACGATCAAGACCCCGAAGCCATCTTGCCTGATTTCATCGAACAGGTGCAGGCGGCGGGGTGTACGTACCTCATCGTTCATGCGCGCACGGCGTGGTTGCAAGGTCTGTCGCCAAAGGAAAACCGCGATATCCCGCCTCTGGACTATGATCTCGTCCTGCGAATGGCTGCGGCGTTTCCTGATCTGCCCATGTCGATCAATGGCGGGATTGAGACTTTGGAGCAGGCGAATGCGTTGATCGCTGGAGGGGTAAACGGCGCAATGATCGGGCGAGCGGCGTATCACAGACCTTGGGATATTCTGGCCGAGGCGGACCGCTTGATCTTTGGAGACGCGCCTCCTGTCACATCGCGCGAGGAGGTCATTGACGCGATGCGCCCCTATATCAGCAGGCATATCGCCACGGGCGGTCGCCTGCATCAGATCACCCGTCACATGCTTGGCCTTTTTGCAGGGCAACCGGGTGCGCGGGTCTGGCGCCGTGTGCTGTCTGAAAAGGCGAACCGCCCCGGCGCCGGGTTGGAGGTGCTTGATGAAGCGCTGGACGGGATGGCACATCCCGACCGTCTTGCGGGCTGAGAGGTGGGCTGATGGTGCAAGACTGGCCTGATTGCGGGTATTTCCGGTTTGCGTGGCATCGCGACACGTTTCTTTGGGCGCGGGCGGCACGACATGCTGCGCGCAACGTGGCGCGTGATCCGGCAATGATGTCTACCTGGTTGCAATGTGAAGGCACTTGGTTTGTCGGTGTGGACGCATTGCCCTCGGACTCAGATGGGTCAATCAACGGGGTACCGCTTGCGGGTCCGGTGGCTGATCGTATCGGTCCACGGACGGACTTGCACCCGGCGCAGCTCTCAATCACCTATCCTGGATACCCGCGGCCCCGGAAGGGCGAGTCCGAGGCGGGTTTTCGCTACAGGCGGAACCGGGATGCGGCGCATATGGACGGACTGCTTGGGGAAGGGATGCCGAAACGCCGCTTCCTGCGCGAGAGGCACGACTGGATTTTGGGCCTGCCTTTGTCTGAAGCCTCAGCAGGTGCCAGTCCGCTGGTTGTGTGGGACGGCAGCCATCATATTCTGCAGGCGGCTTTGCAGAAGGGTCTGGGCGATCGGCCGGGCGCAGAATGGCCGGATGTCGATATCACCGACATATACCAAGCTGCCCGAAAAGAGGTGTTTGAAACCTGCCGAAGGCGTCCTCTTTTTACACGTCCGGGAGAGGCCGTTTTGCTCAATCCGTTTCTCTTGCATGGGGTAGCGCCCTGGCAGGCCGGAGCGACCGCATCGCAGGATGGTCGGATGGTGGCATACTTCAGACCGGAATCATTGATGGGCGAGGAAGTATGGTTGAGCCAGAAATAAGGCCTTGCCATATTCTTTGAGGAATTGTGCGACAATCTTGGGATCGTCAAAAAATTGTCCCGGATTTCCTCACAATTTTGCTCAATTTACCGATTTTAGTATGGGGTGATTGAACCCGGGCGTAGGGTCTACGTCGATCGGTAATCTTGGGATTAACGTGAAATGGAATATGCAGCACTCTTGGCACTCACGCTACTGGGCGTGGCCGCAGGCCTCTTCGTGGATTCCTCGGATGACGACGACTCTGACGACACATCGGATAGCGGTGGCACAGACACGGGTGGCGGCACGGACACGGGCGGCGGAACCGATTCCGGTGGAACGACTGGCTCAGATGGTCTGATCACTTCCGAGGGAGTGACATTCGGAACCGAGGAAGGCGATGTCATCACATCCGCGAACAGCGCGGATACCGTCGTTGGTGGCGGCGGAGACGATCAGATCACCGGCAGTTCGGCGGACAACATCCTTGATGGTCAAACCGGCGATGACAGTGTGTTTGGCGGTGGCGGAGACGATCAGGTCTTCGGCAGCGAAGGCGACGATTCCCTTGGCGGCAATTCGGGTAATGACCTGATCGCGGGTGGCACAGGCGCGGATGCTCTGGCCGGCGGATTTGGCAACGATACGATGTTTGGCGACGAGGGCGATGACCAGCTTGACGGCCAGGAAGATGATGACGAGCTAGACGGCGGTGCCGGCAATGACACCATGTTTGGCGGCACCGGAGCCGACACGCTATTCGGCGGCGACGGCAATGACAGCATTCTCGACGGTGAGGGCGATGACGTTCTGATTGGTCAGTCCGGCGCTGACACGCTGGATGGTGGTCCGGGTGATGACCGTGTCTTTGGTGTCTGGGATGGCAACAATGACGATATCATCAACGCGCGCGATCTGGACGACCCGGATGTGCTCTTGGGTGGTGAAGGAAACGACGAGATCCAGATGGGGTCAGGCGACATCGCTTTCGGTGAAACTGGAACAGATACCTTCTTCACCGGAACATGGGTTGATCCAGACAATGCCCCTGAAATTGTCGATCTTGAAGAAGATGAAGTGGTGATCGTGTCCGTCCCAGTCGGTGCCTCTGCTGGCAGCTCTATCAGCATCGAAACGGATAGCGCGTCAGGTGACAGTCTGGTTCAGTTCAACGGGCAGACAGTTGCAGTTGTTTCTGCCGGGGCCGGTCCTATTTCGCTCGATCAAATTCTTGTGGTGGAAAGCGCGAATATCGGTGCACCCGCCACATAAACGGACCGTACTGTTCGTCGCGCCTTAAACTGTGATTTCGCAATGGCGTGGAACCATGATAACCACACCCGCAGAGTAAGCGGTACCCAGAGGGAAAAGACATGAGACTTGCCCTATTGATTTTCGCCTTTATGGCGGCCCCGGTCTTTGCAAATGACGCGATCGACGAGCCGGAAAAACCGACACCTCCGTCGCAGCCGACCTATGAGAAGCCGACCTTCGACCCGCCCGAAACGCCGCCAGAGACTCCACGCACGCCTCAGCGGCCACGCGATGAAGACAATGACAAGCCGCGTGAGGTGAGGTCCACAACCAAGCCAGCGCCCGTGTCCTGTCCGAAGGTCAAATGTGTGACCGATGAAAACGGCCACCGCCGCGCCATGTTTACGGCCGATGTCCAGCCAGACATGTACTATCTGGGCCGCAATTTCTGTGCGACCGCCCCAAAAGATATCGAGGTGACAGCCTGCTGTCTGGCAAAGCCGGACGACACGTATCAAATCCTCTACAACGTCAAGGTCAGCAAGAAAGCGCATTGGAAAGCCAAACAATTCTGCACCTGTGTGCTCGAATTGGACTGACCGGTCCTCGTTTCTGAAGTCAAAAAACCGGAGCCAAACGCTCCGGTTTTTTTGTGTCTATGTGTTGAGTGAGTGTCGGGTGCGTTATCGCGCCAATCGTGCAGCCCGACCGCCGCGTCGCTTTGTCAGTTGACCGGCGCGCGAGGGAAGTTCGGCCATCACTGCACGGCGTGCGTCCGGCGTCATCTTCGACCACGCGCCAATCTCATCGATGGTGCGCAGGCATCCCGTACACAGGCGGCTTTCCGGATGTACGACGCAGATCTTCACGCAGGGGCTTTCGATCTCATCGCGGACCCAGACATCATCTTTCATCGGCGCGGTTTCCTTCATGCGTCAGCTTGAATATGGCGCAGTCGATCCAGCGCTCCTTGCAGGATATAACTCGCCGCAACGTGGTCGATCACCTCTGCGCGACGTTTTCGGGTCGTATCCGCCTCAAGCAGTGCTCTTTCTGCCGCAACTGTAGACAGGCGTTCGTCCCAAAAGGTGATGGGGCGGTCCCAGAGCGCCGCGAAATTGCGTGCGAAGGCGCGGGTGGACTGACAGCGCGGGCCCTCAGTCCCGTCCATGTTGCGCGGCAGACCAAGGACCAGCCCGGCAATGTCCCGTTTGGCCAGAATCGCCAGAAGCGCCTCCGCGTCCAAACCGAACTTCTTGCGTTTGATCGTCTCCAGCGGAGTTGCGACGCTGCGCAAACCGTCAGACACCGCAACGCCGATGGTTTTCGTCCCCAGATCCAGTCCGGCAATGGCCCGCATTGGTGGGAGCACAGAGGCGAATTCAGAGATATCTTCGTAGATCAATGGCTTACAACACAAGTCCGGCTGCACGAGCGCCTTCGCGCACAATGTCCAGCGCATCTGGATTGTCGGCAAACACCTCTTGGGCATTGTTCCAGATGGCAATCGCCTGCGCCTCGTCGCCAAGGACGCCGAGAGAAGAGATCAGACGTGCCCATTCTTCTGGCGTGCCGCCTTCGGTGGCAAGTCGATCTGAAAGCCGTGCAACCATTCCGCGGATCATCTCCTGACGATCTTCTGCACTCATTTCGCCCGCTGCTTCCATATCGTCGGCGCTTGGGCCGGGCAGGGCCGCCATACGGGGAACTTGATAGTCCGATACCCCCGCGCGGAAGGCCATTTCTTCGATCTGCGATAGGATCGGAGGCATCCAGACGGCATCGGCCGGGCTTTCCCGCAGCAGCCGATCCCAAAGCCGGAAGGCGACGTCCGGACGCCCGGTCTGGGCCATCATCAATCCCATGTAATAGAGCGAGACACCATTCTGGGGGTCACGGGTCAGGGCCGCTTCCAGCACAAGCTCAGCCTCGGGTGACACATAGCCACCGGCGGCAAGCACCATCATGTCCGCAAGATCGGCGTAATCCTTGCCCGTGGCCGCGTCGCCCTTGATTGACAACACGCGCTGCTGAGCCGCGTAGGCCGCAGCATAGTTGCCCATCGCAGCTTCGGAGCGTGCCAATAGCAAATGCCCTTGCAGGTCTGCGGGGCGCTCCGCAACAGCGCCACGCAGCCGCTCGACCAACGCGGCATATTCCGGCTGGATCTCTGTCACTGCGGTCGACGGCAGTTCCGCTTCGGCCTCTTGCTGCGTCGGGCGGTTTTCACGCGCGGCTTCGGCCATTTCCAGACGCGTCGCCAGACCAAGGTCGCCATAGCCGGGCGCTCCGATCTGCGCATAAAGCCAATAGCTTCCGCCCACCAGCAAAGCCCCGATCAGCGCCGCCATCGTGACGCCCAGCGTGCGCGGTTGCGACCCGGCGGCTTGAGTGGCCTGTGTTTTTGCATCGGCCGCCAGTATGCGGCGCGAAATCTCGGTCCGAAGACGTTCTGCGTCCTCTTCTGAAATCACACCCCGCGCCAGGTCGCGATCCACTTCGGTCAATTGGTCGCGGTAGACTTGCAGATCGAACGCCTCGGCCGGTCCGGTATGCCGTTGCCCTCGCAGCAGGGCAAAGGCCAGAAGCGCGGCAAGGGCCAGAGCCAGAAGGATTGTCGCGATCCAGAAAAGCGTCATATTCTGCAAAACCCACTCGTTGCTTGCGTGTCATGTATAGCCGCAGAGCGCTTGAAAAAAGGGCAAAACCCCGTGACAAAGCGCCATGTCGCAAAAACACAGTAAAAGGGCGCTGTGAGTATCCGCCCAACGGTCTGTTCGGTCCACATATCCCTCAAATCACCCATAGCCCGAGTCGCGCCCTATGAAACGCTATTCCGCCTTTGCTGTTGCCCGTGAAGCCCTCCGCTACCATACCGGATGGGAACGGGCCTGGCGCAAGCCCGAGCCAAAGAAGAAATACGATGTGATCATCGTTGGGGCAGGGGGCCACGGCCTCGCCACAGCCTATTACCTTGGAAAGAATTTCGGCATCACCAATGTCGCGGTGATCGAAAAGGGCTGGCTTGGCGGCGGCAACACCGGCCGGAACACCACGATCATCCGCTCGAACTACCTGCAGGATCCGTCGGCCGCGATCTACGAAAAGGCGCGCTCGCTTTACGAGACGCTGTCGCAGGACCTGAACTACAACATCATGTTCAGCCCCCGTGGCGTGATGATGCTGGCCCAGACCGAACACGAGATCCGGGGCTACCGCCGCACCGCGCATGCCAACTCCCTGCAGGGCGTCGAGACCCAGTTCATCAGCCCCGCCCGTGTGAAAGAGCTCTGCCCGATCATCGAGCTCAACGGCCCGCGCTACCCCGTCCTCGGCGCGCTCTGGCAACCGCGCGGCGGCACTGCGCGCCACGATGCGGTGGCCTGGGGCTATGCCCGTGCGTGCTCGGACATGGGCATGGACATCATCCAGCAATGCGAAGTCACCGCGATCCGTCAGGAAGGGGGCAAGGTCAAAGGCGTGACCACCACCAAGGGCGAGATCGACTGCGACAAGCTTGGCATCGTCGTCGCCGGTCACTCAGGCGTGCTGGCCGAAATGGCGGGGTTCCGTCTGCCCATCGAATCCGTGGCCCTGCAGGCGCTGGTGTCCGAACCGATCAAGCCCTGCATGGACGTGGTCGTCATGGCCAACACCGTGCACGGCTACATGAGCCAGTCCGACAAGGGCGAGATGGTCATCGGCGGCGGCGCTGACGGCTACAACAATTACACCCAGCGCGGGTCCTTCCACCATGTCGAGGAAACCGTCCGTGCCCTGATCGAGACCTTCCCGATGATCTCGCGCCTCAAGATGCTGCGCTGGTGGGGCGGGATCGTCGACATGACCGGCGACCGCTCGCCCATCCTGTCGAAAACGCCGCTCGACGGCTGCTTCATCAACTGCGGCTGGGGCACCGGCGGGTTCAAGGCCATCCCCGGTTCCGGCTGGGGCATGGCCGAGCTGATCGCCAAGGGTTACTCGCCGCTGACCGCCGAGTTCGGCCTCAACCGCTTCCGCGAGGGCCGGTTCATTGATGAGAGCGTGGCGGCGGGGGTGGCGCATTGACCGAGTGGTTCAGTCAATTGAGCGACGAGGCTTTATTCGCAGGTGTAACCGCGATTGTCGCGGCTTTGCTTGGCGGCTTAGTTTCACTGATAAGCGCCCTCACGGTGTTTTGGTTGGCTACGCGCAAGGAAACAAAGCTTTTTGAACAGCGCTTGAGCGACACTCGAAACACCAATGCTCGGATTGGTTTGGGTAAGCTGCTTAATATGTCTAATCAGTTGTACTCGATCGAGCGGTTTATTTCGAAACAACTCGCTGAAGCGCAAAAAGAAGCGCCGGTAATTGAGCCTGGATTGGCAGTCGTTGGCTCATCTGCAGGTAATTTTGAAGTGGATCGCTTGAACTCCGCAGAGCTAGAATTCTTGGTTCATTCAAAATCAAATGGCTTAGTATCTGAAATCCACATATTTCAGCGGGCCGTGATGACGCATGTGGCTGCACTAGAGCAATACACTGTCTTACGTCGCGAATTTGATGAGTTTTCTTTGAGACATGGCAGGATACCTGAAGATCCTGACGGAAGGCTGGTTTCGACCGAATTCGATGAGAAACATGGGAGGCAGGCAAGCATTATGCTTGGGTCGCTGAACATCCTTTTGGGCGAAATCCTTGAGACAATCGAAGACGACATCAAAACAGGTTTCGATCTAGCGGACAGCTATCGCGAGATGGCAGTCAAACAGTTTGGCGAACCATTTCCCACAATTCAAAAGCTGGGTGTAAAGTAATGCTCCTGATAACCTGCCCCTATTGCGGCGTGGCCGCTGAAGAAACCGAACTGCATGGCGGTGGCGAAGCACATCTGAAACGCTTTGGCCCCGAGTCCAGCGATGACGATTTTACCGGCTACCTGTTCCACCGCGAAAACCCCAAGGGCGTGCATTTCGAACGCTGGCGGCATGTGAATGGCTGCGGCAAGTGGTTCCACGCGGCGCGCTGTACGAACACGCTCGAAGTATTCGGTACCTACAAGGCGCAGACGACCGAGCCGCCGAAAGACATCCTCGACACGATCCGCGCCAAGCGCCCCGGATTCACATGGAGGGACCTCGCATGACCCTTCATCCTGCTAAGAAAACTTCCGTCGGAGGCTTTGACGCTTCCGCCAGCGCCAAGGTCTGACTTATGAGCACCCGCGTTCAAACCCAGGG
>JAUIIR010000162.1 GCA_030431485.1 Alphaproteobacteria bacterium | reverse complement strand
ATCGACCGCGATTTTCAGGCGCTCAAGAACGACTTGGCGTATGCCCTGCGCAAACTCCACACGCCGTCATGACCCCTCTGGCATGGACACTCGCCCTACCCGTCCGCGCCTATCGCCTGATCTTCAGCCCTTGGGTCGGGCACAACTGCCGCTATCACCCCACCTGTTCGGCCTATGCGCTCGAGGCGTTGCAGAAGCACGGTGGCATCAAAGGCGGCTGGCTGGCCGCAAAGCGCATCGCCCGCTGCCATCCATGGGGCAAAAGCGGCATAGATAATGTGCCCTGAGAGCGCTTCAGCCACTCGCTGCAGTTCCAACAAAAACCTTGCGCGTAGTCTCGTTTGGACGCACGGTGACGTTAAGTCACTTTATCATCCTGCACCGCCTGCCAAGGGCTTCTGTGCACTTGGTCGTTTTATCTGAATGACGAGTTTTGACCGGTATTCATAGGTCACGCCGCAGGTTGCGGCCGAATAGTCCATAACCAGAAAGACCACGGACCTGTTTTGAAGGAATCCAATTATGCCGTCGAAGTTCACCGATGAATATGATCGGGTCAAAGCCAACCTCGCGATCTCGAGCAATACGGACAAGCTGAGCGGAGAAGAGCAAAAACTGATCGACAATCTGATACTTCTCATGGAAGTGTCGGGTCCCGCCCCCGGCCATGCCGCAGCTCTCGACACCCTACGTGAACAGTGCCAGCGCGGTCTGTTCAAACGGATTTTCGGGATGGACAAGGACCGCGAAGCGAATGGCATCCTCGACCTTTCCGGAACGGGTGCCACCAAGAACAAGAAAGCCGCCGCTCTCAAGACACTCCGACATCTCTATCTGCTGTCCAAATTCGGCGGTCACGATGCTTGGGCGCTGTCTTTGCCCAAATCCTATCGTAACTGGGCGACGGGCGAACTTGAAAATGCCAATGCGGACAGCCTCAAGACCAAGCTCAAGGACATCAACGAATACCACACGAAACGCGATCTGAAGAATCTTCAACACGCCTCCCAAAAGGCGCTCGCCTGGTCTCAGAAAGCGAATGTGATCTGCGACTCCGTCGGTCCCAATACGATCGGACGCAAACTGATCCAGCGTTGGTTCGCGGACGAAGATCATCAGTCTGATGCCAAGATTTCGGCCCTAGCCGCGCGCCTGTCCACAGGGTTCCAGAAGATCTCCCGCGCCAGCAACAGCGGGCGCATGATTCTTACGGACGACCCGACCGTCCGGGGGGACGGCAACTGGGAGAACAGCGAAGCCTTTGCCTACCGTCTGGGTGGCCAGCGCCTGAACGTGATCTATATCGAAAAAGCGTTTTTCGGCAAAGGCAACACTCTGGAAGGGTCCAAGAATTGGGCGCGCATACTAATCCACGAGTTGACGCATTCGCAGTTGAACACCGACGACGTGACCGTGCCCGGCGATGCACATCCGCGCTATTCGTGGCATCCACAGGGCATCAAGCCGCGTAAGGACAGCTTCCACACGGAATACGCGATGAACAATGCCGACAGTTGGGCCTTCTTCGCCGTCGATGCGGCTGGAATGCTCACCAACTCGGAACGCAATGTCGCGCTCAATCCAAAGCCATGATACCGCGGCGCGCCTCTCTCGGCACAGGCGCCGCGCTGATCATGGTCACGGTTTCGCTTGCCCTCTGGGCGGGCGGCGCACAAGACTCGCAAAACCCCTCGACTGACAAGGAAATCGACACCATGAGTCCAGATCTGCCCGGCTCCGGAGCGAGCCGAGTTCCTCCGCCCAAGGTCGATGCGCTCGAACGGAACGGCATCCGCTACGAACCGGCATTGTCCGGCCTGCCTCTGGACGCAACAGATGTCAGTGGATGGATGCGCGCCACGAACATTGCATCAGGCGAGGTTCTCTGGCTGGCTCAGGTCTACACCAATCCCGATCCGGAGGACCCGTTCCTTCCCGGTGGCGGACGCAACATGATCGCGATGAAACGCATCAGCATGTCCGGTAACATGATCGAAGTCGAAGACATACGCGGTCGCCGTTTTCTAGTGGACCCCGAGACTGGGACGTCAACGCCCTCCGGCGGGTAAGAGGCCTCGAGCGTGGGGTGC
>JAUIIR010000105.1 GCA_030431485.1 Alphaproteobacteria bacterium | reverse complement strand
TGGTGGCGTGGGGGGGACTCGAACCCCCGACCTAACGATTATGAGTCGTTCGCTCTAACCAACTGAGCTACCGCGCCAGACCGCCGCGTGAGTACGAGCGACGCCGCGTGGCGTCAAGGGCTAATCGTGCGTTTTTTGCACAGCATCGCGTGTCGCTGTTCCGGGAGCCAGACGCATGGACGGGTCCGCGATTTCCAGTTGGCTGGAAATCGGACCGACGCCGTTATTTGACGATCTTTTCGTCCTTGACGAACATGTTGGCCCAGGCCCGGTCTATCAGTTCTGGTGTCATCTTGTAAGGCCAGCCTTCAAAGTCGCAGACCGCGATCATCTGGTCGATCAGGAAGACCGGCTGATAGTTCGCGTAAACATTCTTGATTGTCGGGTACTTATTCTTGAGAAGATGGATCAGCGATTTCTCGCAAAGCTGCATCTTCTTTTTCTTCGCCACCAACGAAAAGATCTTGAGGAAATTCTGCTGGTCCGGTCCGTCGATCTTGATCTTGAAGAAAATCCGGCGCAGCGCGGCCTGGTCGAAGATCTCGTTGGGGTGGAAGTTGGTCGAGAAGATCACCAACGTGTCGAATGGCACTTCGAATTTTTCGCCGGACTGAAGGGCGAGGATATCGCGCGCTTCTTCCAAAGGAACGATCCAACGGTTGACCAGCTTTTGCGGGGGTTCGGACTGACGACCAAGGTCGTCCACAATGAAGATGCCGCCAGTGGACTTCAGTTGCAGCGGCGCCTGATAGGTGCGAGCGGTCGGGTTGTAGACCAAATCCAGCATGTCGAGGGACAGTTCGCCGCCGGTGATCACCGTAGGGCGCGCGCAAAGGACGTAGCGTGTGTCAAAGCGGTTCGTCAGCCGTAGTCCTGTCGACGCTCCGGCGGTTTCGGCAGCGCTGTGCACGATCGGGTCATAAACTGTAATCACCTGTCCCGCATATTCGATTGCGTGCGGGATGTAGATCTTGTCGCCCATCGCGTCACGGATACCGTTCGAGATCGACGATTTCCCGTTCCCGGGTGGACCATACATCAGAATAGAGCGTCCGGACCCCACTGCGGGGCCAAGATTGTTCAGCAGGTCTGGCGGTAGGATCAGGTGCCCCATCGCATTGGTCAGTTGGTCACGTGAGATGTGGATGTTGCGTATGGATTGCCGTTTCACCTGCTCTGAATACACAGCTAAAGGAACGGGCATCGCGCCGTAGTATTCGGATTGTGCCAAGGCATCGAGGGCGCGGGCCTTGCCCGCATCGGTGAGCTGATAGCCCATTTCAGAGCCATTGTTGGCGTTGAGCGTGCCGGTTGCCTCAAGAAGAAGTTGTCCGCGCGCGTAGTCGATCAATTCCTGTGCGATGGGCACGGGCAGGCACACGCTTTGCGCAATGGCGGTTGCTGTCGACACGTTCTTGCGGAACATCGTCTTCAGCATGATGTCGCGCATCATGACCGGCTGCAGCTGCATCTCTTCCAAGCGCTTGGGCGGAGGCGGTGCCATGACGGCGCTGGTCTGCATGTTCATGGGTAGCCCCGGATCGGATTGCCAAAATCAATTGGCCTCAACTTGCTCGGCCAATGTGGCAACAGAAGGGCTAGGGCAGGACAGGTTGTTGGCAGTTTACCGACCGAACCACGCACCAAGACCCAAGTAAATCGCAAGCGTGCCGCCAAGCGCCAAACCCATCGGGAATTTCGGGTTGGTCCAACTTTCCCAGTGCGGTGCGATCCTGCGCAATGCCGTATGCTTGCCGATGCGGTGTGCAACGAAGGCCGCCAAAATATTCGCCGCAAATAGCGCCATCAGAAGGCGCAGATCACCGACATGAATAAAAGGCGCAGCTGCCGCCGCAAATTTCGCATCGCCCGCTCCCATCGCTCCGCCGGCATTCAACGCAATCCCTGCAACCAGAACCACGATCAGGTGAATATAGCGCCAGAGGTAGTCTTCGAAGGGGAGGGCGAATAGCCCAACCACCGCAAAGACCAAGAACAAGGCCATGACGATCTGGTTCGGAATGCGCATGTCGCGCATGTCGGAAAACGTCACGTAAACGCACAGAGGAAGTACGAAAGGCAAAAACACCAAAGCCGAAAACGCCGAGATATCCATGCGGCGTCTCAGTTTACGACATTGGATTCAAGCGCTTCCAAACTGCGGGCGGCGGCTTCGAAATGTTGAGGGTGCGTGTCAATGGACTCGCGCAAGAGGCCCTTTCCAGTGACGACGTCACCGCGTTTGATCGCGGTCAATCCCATCGTGTGCAGCAACTCAGCGCGTTCGACCTGAGTCATCGGCACGACAGGCAGGACATAGTTGCCCTGAGCGCCCCGCGCCAAAACCAGGTTGTTTTTGGCGGTGAACAGCGACTGGTCGTTCCGGATCGCTTCGGTGAACAGCCGCTCCGCACCGGAATAATCGCCGCGCGTGAGCTTTGAAAAGCCCCAGTTGTTCATCACCGATGCTGGGGTTGTCGTCAGGCCTACAGCGGTTTCGTAAAAGCTGTCGGCTTTGTCCCACTGCTTATTGCTATCAGCGATCATCGCTTCAAGCCGGTAACGCTTGTAGGTCTCATGGGTGGGCGGTATGGAGTTCAGAACGGTTTCAGCGCGGTCCCATTCATTGTTGCGGATTAGCGCGTCCGCCAGTTCAACGCGGTCCACATTGGTCGACTCTTCGTTCTCAACGACCCGGGCCCATGCGGCGACACCCTCTGTGTGGCGCTTCGCGCGGATCAGCGAAATAGCAAGGCCCCGCGCAAGATCTATACGTTCGGGTTCGGCCGCACTGGCGCGCTGGAAGTAGGCAACCGCTTCGTTGGGGTCAGAGACCGACAACATCACTTCATTGAGGTTGGTGCCATCAATGACATTGACGCCTTGAAACTCCCGGTCGACTGCTTCGGTACCAATGCCACGCTCGCACCCGGAGAGTGCAAATGCCCCTGTAACACACAGGGTCAGGATAAAGGGATGGCGCATTTTTGCGTCCTTTACTGCTCTGCCTCATTACTGTGTCGGGCGGATAAGAAAGTCACTGCTGCCGCGCCGCACGAGTTTGTATTCTTGTTCTATTTCTGCATCATACTGCGAAATATCCATTTTTGCGAGAGCCAAGCGAAGATTATCGCGAATTGCAACACTTTCGCCATTGTCGAGCGCAAACGCCCTGCGAAAGACCTGTGCGGCTTCTGCAGTCTCGCCCTTTTCGATCAGGACAACGCCCAGATTGTTCCACGCGTCTGGGTTGTCCGGATCTTCAGTTGTCGCGCGCCTCAGAAGTTCTTCCGCCTGATTGAGACGGCCAAGAGCAAGGTTGGCCGATCCAAGAGACAGCAACACTTCGGGCGTCAGTCCTTTTTCGGCTGCTGCGAGGCTGAAGGAACTTAGGGCCAGTTCAAACTCGCCTGCAGCCATGAGGCGATGGCCTACCGTGAGTTGATCTATGGCCGCGCCTCTGGGGTCGACGCTAGGCGCAAAGACCGCGTCGTCAGACGTGGAAAAGCCGCCCTGTGAACAGGCGGCCAATCCAATCAAAATGAAGGCGGGCCAGAAACGGCCTAAAGTCATTGCCCCATCGTGCTCCCGATGCTTCCGAGGTCCGAAATGCCAACAACCGAAGGGCCCACAAGGATGATCAACAGCGGCGGCACAGTCAGCATCATTGTGGTCAAAGTCATTTTTGTTGGCAACTTGTTTGCTTTTTCCTCGGCGCGCATCACGCGTTTGTCACGCATTTCTGCTGCGTAGACCCGAAGCGCATCCGAGATCGGGGTGCCGAAGCTTTGGCTCTGGTTCAAAACCGTCACAAACGACATCACGTCCTGAACGCCGCAGCGCTCTCCCATATCGTTCAGCACAGCGGATTTGTCCTTGCCGGCCTTCATTTCGTAGCTCACGAGTTCGAATTCATCTGCAAGGCTGGGGTAAGACGCACGCAATTCCTTGCTTACCCGGACAATAGCCTGATCCATTGATTGGCCGGCTTCGACGCAGACCAGCATCATGTCGAGACTGTCTGGAAAACCGCCTTCAATTTCTTCCTGACGCTTTTGGACACGGCTGGTGATCCAATATTTGGGGAACATATATCCAGCCGCGCCGGGACCCAGGGTGTACATCACGGTCTGTTGCGTCGATGCCGTGGAGG
This sequence comes from Alphaproteobacteria bacterium, assembly GCA_030431485.1. GTDB lineage: Bacteria > Pseudomonadota > Alphaproteobacteria > Rhodobacterales > Rhodobacteraceae > Marivita. The sequence goes on along the minus strand of JAUIIR010000105.1, from coordinate 7,404 downwards.
GATCGAGGATCAGGAAGAAATAAACAAGTCCGACCAACAACCCGCCCAGACCCAGGGCAAACTGAGCGAAGTAGTAGATTTGTACTGCGTCTTTTGTCCGATATCCGGCCTGCAACAGCTTCATTCGGACGTCAGAAAGTTCTTTCGCATCTTGGGGTTCCAGAAACTGCGCGTATTTGTTGAGTTTCTGGTTCTTTTGCTTTTCCCGTAGCACGGCGCGGGTTTCGGCATCAACCTTCTGGCGCCCGGACGACATGTCGAGACGGTCCATCGGGTTGGACCGTGACATAAAGAACATCGGGATCGCGAGGATGAGCAACAGCACGCCGAGGCCCGCGATGAGGATCATCGGGCCAGTCGGTCCCAGCAAATTGTAAGCGAATTGGTTGAAGGCTTGCATGGTCCGGACCTCAGACTTTGATATTCACGAGTGCGCGCATCACGATCAGGTTGAGGATCAGGAACGCCCCAACGACAAAACACGCCGGGATGAACCACGGATGGTCGATCACCTCGTCGTAGTAGTTTGGGTCGGTCAACTGAATAACAATCAATGCGCCAACGGGGAAACCCGACAGGAACTTACCTGACCACTGCGCCTCAGCCGTGATGGCTTTGACCCGCAGGAACAGGCGGAAGCGTGCGCGGATCACTTTGGCCAAGCCTTCGAGAATCTCAGCCAGGTTACCGCCTGACTGCTGCTGAATGGAAACGGCAACGGCGAGAAAGCGCAAATCCTGCATGTCGAGCCGCTCGGCCATGCTCTTGAGGGCATCGCCTATGTCACGACCATAACTGGACTCGTCCGCGATCAGCCCGAACTCAGTGGCAAGCGGATCTTTGATTTCTTTAGAAACGATGGAAATCGCCGAAGAGAATGGATGGCCGACGCGCAGGGATCGCACCATCAGTTCCACGGCATCGGGCAATTGTTCTTCGATCATGCTGATGCGTTTCTTGGCTTTGCTGTTGATCCAGAAAAACACACCACCCACGCCCATCGCCAAGCCCATGACCGCGCGTACCGGCAGCTCGGCTTCGGTTCCAACCGTCAAGCCGGCGAATGCGACAACGCTTACGCCGATCATAACCATGATCAGCTGCTGCGGTGTAAAGGCAATCGCGGCCTTCTGCGCCCGGTCTGCCAGAATGGAATAAAGTGGCAGACCACGCGAGGTCATATGTTGGTCCATCTCCTTGCGGAGCTTGGCCAGCACTTCGTCGCGCTTGGAGCCTTTGTCGAGCATCTCAAGGCGTCGGTTCACGCGCTTGTTCAGACTGATCGATTTGCCGAAAGCAACGAGGTAGACGCCCTCGACGAGGACCAGAACGGCAATGAAAATAAGACCGTAGACGATTGGTTCTGCGCTGAGTGTCATAGTTAGTGGTTCCCGTTAAAGGGTTCATAGATCGACGGGGGCAGGTCGTAACCCCACATCTTGAAGCGTTCGGCGTAGTTGGACCGCACGCCCGTGGCTGTGAAATGGCCAATGATCTTGTTTTCCGGCGTCAGGCCGACGCGCTGGAAGCGGAAGATTTCCTGCATGGAAATGACCTCGCCTTCCATCCCGGTGATTTCGGTGATCGAGGTCATGCGACGCGACCCGTCCTGAAGACGCGACGCCTGCACGATCAAATTCACAGCGGATGAAATCTGTGACCGCATCGCCTTAAGCGGCATTTCGATGCCTGCCATTGCAATCATGTTTTCCAGACGGCTCACACCGTCGCGCGCGGAGTTGGCGTGGATTGTGGTCATTGAACCGTCGTGGCCGGTGTTCATGGCCTGCAACATGTCGATAACTTCCTCACCACGCGTTTCGCCGACGATGATCCGGTCGGGGCGCATACGCAGCGCGTTCTTAAGACAGTCGCGTGGGGTGACGGCACCTTTGCCTTCGACGTTGGGCGGACGGCTTTCCATCCGTCCCACATGGGTCTGCTGCAGCTGAAGTTCTGCCGTATCCTCGATCGTCAGGATGCGTTCGCTGTCGTCGATGAAAGACGACAACGCGTTGAGCGTCGTGGTTTTACCAGAACCCGTACCACCTGAAACAATGACGTTCAGGCGCGTTGCTACCGCGGCCTGGAGGTAGACCGCCATCTCTTCGGTGAAAGCACCAAAGGCGACCAGATCGTCGATACTCAGCTTGTCGGTTTTGAATTTCCGGATCGAGACCAAGCTGCCATCGACGGCGATCGGCGGTACCATCGCGTTGAAACGCGAACCGTCCTGCAAACGGGCGTCCACGTAGGGGTTTGATTCATCGACGCGACGACCCACGGCGGACACGATCTTGTCGATAATCCGCATCAGATGCCGTTCGTCTTTAAATGTGACGTCGCTGAGTTGCAGCTTGCCGCTGCGTTCAACGAAAATCTGATGCGGTCCGTTGACAAGAATATCGCTGACCGTTTCGTCTTTCAGCAATGTCTCAAGGGGGCCAAGCCCCTTGACTTCATCATATAGTTCCTGGTTCAGCGCTTGCCGCTCTTCGCGATTAAGCACCATGCCTTTTTCTTGAAGGCTCTCCGTGGTGATCGCGCTGATTTCTTCTTTCAATTGCGCTTCGGTTGCCTGATCCAAAGCGGCCAGGTTGAGGTTGTCCAGAAGCGCACGGTGCAATTCGAGCTTAATATCGCTCAGCCGTTCTTTCCGCTTCTTGTCCTTGTCGGCCATCTCTGCAGCCGCGGCTTTCTTCGGCAGCACTTTACGCAATGCTTTTGTGGCATTGGGTGAATTTGCTGGCGTTTCGACCTTGGGCTCCGGCTTGTTGGCCGCGGGTGCGATTTCAACAGCTGACTTTTTGTAACGCGAAAACATTCGAGTTCTCCTTAGGCAGCTTCAGCGTCGGAGCGGCCGACTTCGTAAAGCGACTGCGCCAGCTTGGCGATTTCCTTGCGCAGCGCATTCTTCGGTTGCTGCAAGGCGAGGGGCTGACCGTGGTCACCGGATTCCGCCACGGCTTTGCCGCCGTCCGGAAGGTGAAGGTCGACTGAGATATCAAGGCTTTCCTGCATCCGTTTCAGCCGGCTCTTGCCTTGAAGATCGGTGAATTTCGGCGCACGGTTCAGGACAAAGCGAATTTTGTCAAACGGCAGATCTTCGGCCTGTAGTGCACGCTTGAGCCGGTATGTGTTCTGCGCCGACCGCATATCGAGTTCGATGATGCCGAAATAAACCTGTGCGGCGCAGAGAACGGTCTCTGACCACTGTACAAGACTTGGCGGCATATCGACAACAACAAAATCGAAATGGCGTGCAGCCATATCAAGCAAGGCCTGAACCTCGGTTTGACCGACGATATCGAGAGGAGGAAGATCAGCTGGCGAGGTGAAAACATGCAGCTTTTCTTCGTATGTCACAATCGCTTGGCCGAACGTGTCGTCATCCATCGACTCAATGTCAGATAGCAGCTCAAGCACCGCTTCACGCCGTTGGACATCTAGGTAGGTGGACACGGCCCCGAACTGCAGGCCAAGATCAATGATGCAGACGCGTGGAGGTTTGTCCTTGGTGACCGTGGCGAGTTCCCATGCAAGATTGGTAGCAAAGGTGCTTGCTCCGCATCCGCCTGCCATACCCTGAACGGCAATGATCACGCCATCACCGTCGCTGGACAACGTCACATCCGATTTGCCGCGTGCGACAACCGTTGGCATTTCCGGGGCGCGCATTCTTTCAATAGCCGCGGCTAGCTCTCCCTCGGGAAGAGGGTAGGGGACAAATTCGTCCGCGCCCTGACGCAGAAGATGGTGCAACGCTGAGGGCGTTACATCATGTGCAATCAGAACCACCTTGATGTTGCGGGCTTTCGCAGCGGCGATAATTGCCGAAAGCTGGTCGACATTGGCTTCGTCTTGTTCGTCGATTGCCAGGGCCACAAATTCAAGCGTTTCGCCTTCCTCCTGCGTAAAGAAATGCATGGCCTCGGCGAACCCAAGATCACCCCAGGCTTCACCCAAAACGGCTTCCATGTCTTCGATCAGAAGGTCGAATTCCTGAACATCCCTGCTGATGGTGCACGCGACAAGCGGCGCCGGTTGCGGGGTGCTTGGAAGGATACTCGTCATTTTGCCTCGTTTCCTCTAACTTCGTGGCGCCTGTCAGTGGCATGCAGCGCACATCCAGCGCGCCAATCCCGACTCGCTCGGGAAGGACTGCTAGAGTTAGAAAGTCGGTGGAAAACTTGGCGACATTGGGGCCGAAATACCGAAATTGTACGGTATTTCAGGCCGATGGCGTGGCCCGTGCCCGGGCCTTGCCATTATTGTGATGCTTGGAAGTCACTTCCCTTGATGCCGGTCAGAGCGGTCGCGGGAACTGCGCTGTTGATATACTCGCGATAGATGATCTCAGCGTATCTGCCTTCGAGTACCGACGGATGCGACCCGACAAAACCCGAAACCTCGGTCACCGTCCGGCGATTGCGGCGCTCTCGGCCCTCAGTCACGATCAGGGGTTGGGTTTCTCCAAAGGACACAACTGCCTCAAGCCGCGACTTGTTGATCCCCTGCGAGGCGAGGAAATTTACAACCGCGTGGGCACGGTTGAGGCCGAGCCGTTTGTTATAGGCTTCGCTGCCCACTGCGTCTGTGTGACCGTAAACGCGGAAACGGACTTCGGGGAATTGACGAATCCAGTTCGCTTGCTCTCGCAATGTGTCGCGGGCGCCGCTGTCCAGAACCGAGCTGTTGAATGCAAAGTTGACCGTGGTCATGACTTCGCTCGCAAACCGTTGCGACAGATCGTAGGTGTAGCGCTTTTCGCCATTCATGATCTGTACATTGTTCATGGTGGCGTTGCCAAAATTGCCGGTGTCAAGAAGTGCGCCGGCCTCGCGGTTGAATGCACTGTAGACCGGGTCATTGCTTGCGCAGGCAGCCAGGAACGCCAGCCCCGTCAGGACCATTGGAATGCGTCGATTTTTTTGAACTGCCATCGCCTTAATCCATCACATAACCATAAGAGCCGCTGAAATCCTGCTTCGCCACTTCGCCTGCAGCGCCACGCAGTGTCCGCGTGTCGTTTGCAACGCGGCCAAAGAGAAACAGGTCTTTTTCGCTTGGCGGACGCACACGATCGGTCGGCAAAGCCAATGCTTCGCCCCGGGTGGGGGTCACAAGATGTGGTGTGATTATGATCACAAGCTCAGACTGTTCGCGCTGATATTCAGCACTTCTGAACAGGGCTCCAAGGACCGGAATGTCGCCGAGCCAAGGAACCTGGCTGTTCAGGTCGCGGAAATCATCCTGAAGCAGACCGGCGATCGCAAAGCTTTCGCCGTCGCGCAATTCAACTGTTGTAGTGGTTTCGCGGCGGGTAAAGCCATCGATCCGGATCGAACCAATGTCGATACCGCTGCTTGGGTCGATCGACGAGACCGCCGCTTCAAGCTCGAGATTGATCAGGTCTTCGTCCAGAACCCGGGGGATGAAATTCAGCTCGACCCCGAACGGTTTGAATTCCACGGAAATCGCGCCGTCTTCCTGAGCGACCGGTACGGGATACTCACCACCAGCAAGGAAAGTGGCTTCCTGACCGGACAGCGAAGTCAAATTTGGTTCGGCAAGTGTTCGAACGACACCTTTGGCCTCAAGCGCTTCGAGCAGGATGCCGACTTCAAGGCCGCCTGCGTTGAATCCGAAGAGGATTGCGCCTTGCGATCCCGCGCCCGGTCCAAGTTTATCGGCGACCGAGTCAACACCCGCGGTCGGCGCTGCGTTTCCTGTGCCCAGTTCCAAACCAAGGTCCCCATCTAGCACCGAGCCACCTGTCGCCAGAGAGGCTTGCAGCGATTTTGAGACCGACCGCTGCATTTCAGCGAACCGGACCTTGAGCATAACCTGCTGCACGCCGCCAACGGTCATAAGGTTTGAGACACGCTCGGGTGCGTATCGTGACGCCAGATCAAGCGCCCGCTGCATGCGTATCGTGCTGGAGACCGTACCCGAGAGAACTATGCCGTCATTCGCGGTACGAACTTCGATCTTTTCGTTAGGGAGAATCTGACGCAAACGCTCTTTGAATTCGGTCAGGTCCGGCGCAACGCGGACATCGACATTTGTGATCAACTGTCCGTTGCCGTCGAGGATCGTCAATGTCGTTGTCCCGGGCGTTTTGCCCAGCACGTAGATGCTTCTGTCCGAAAGGGACGAAATGTCTGCAATCGACGGGTTCGCGATGCTCAATTCCGCAAAGGGAACCTCGCTTTCAACCACAACCGCACGGTTCATCGGAACGTTCAGTGTCGATTCAGTATTGGTCCGAATGACACGCAGGGTTTCAGCCAACGCTGTTTGCGCCATCGGAGAAATAGCAAGAACCGCGCCCAACAGGACGGCCTTGAAGGGACCACTCGTATTCATGTGACCTGCCTTTCCGATCACGCCTCTGGTTTGGGTCTTTTCGCCCGATATTACCGTCAAGCTGCGCCAACTCGGCTTTTTTTGCAAGAATCAATGAGTTCACAGGGGTGTTTCATGTGGAAAAGGCGCAACATAGTGTTGCGCCTGCCCAAGATGATGTGTGCTCGGGCTGCACCACATGAGGTGTGCCTGAATTTAGTTTGTACAAGGGATGGGCATATCTACGACTTCTCCGCCACGGCGTGTGCGGATCGTGCACACTTGGATCGAGTGCGGCTTTTCTGCATCTTTTTTCTCTTCGATCCCGAGAAGCGACCTTTGGTCAACCTCGATCACCTCTGCAACCGTGTCGTCATTGCGGCCCATCAGTGAAAGTGAGAGCCGTCCTGTGGACTGCGCCTGCGCCAGCGATGCCACCTGTTGTGGGCTTGCCGCAACGGTCACTGTCCGCGCAATGGTGGTTTCAGCGGTTTCGGTCTGCGATGTCTGATCGATTGCAATCAGTTTGATACCGGTTTCGATCAGCTTGGTAACCTCGCCATTCGGCATATTCGGGTCATTGCTTCTCACACGACCTGTCCAATAGACATCAACACGGTCCGTGGGTCGTAGAAAGCCCGACACACCCGATGCAACGTCAACCTTGATCGCAAAGGCACGCTGTCCGCGCTCCAGTCGCGATGTCAGACCTGCATCCGCGCCAGGTTCGCTGACTTTTGTGGCCATAACGGCCTCATTCTTTTCGATCGGGCGCAAGGCAACGCGAAGTTCGGCGCCTTTCTCGTTCAACGGGTTCGCGGCGTCAAAGAACTGGTCCGGCAGGGTTTGTTCTGGCCAGGGCATCAAAGCGATGTCCTCATCCGAGATCAACTCGCCATAGTCTATGGCCCGGGTCGCAACAAAGATCTCCTGCACCGGAACGCTGGCGGTGACCTTACTGCGCTCTTGTTCGAGTGCCGTTTGATAAGCGCCGATATAATTTTGCGCCATGTAGACCGCGAAACCGGCCAACGCGAGACCCGCGATAAGAACAAG
>JAUIIR010000012.1 GCA_030431485.1 Alphaproteobacteria bacterium | reverse complement strand
GCGGCATTCCACTACGCGGGTATCGGCGGTGACGCTTACTATTGCGCGGCGTCCTACGACATTCAGAAAGTGCTGTGCGACAACCATCTACCGGTCGTCGGACACATCGGTCTGATCCCGAGCTACATCACCTGGACGGGTTGGCGTGCTGTCGGAAAGACCGCTGACGAGGCGGAGGCGTTGTGGCGTCACACGCAGAAGCTGGAGGAAATCGGTGTCTTTGGTGCAGAGCTTGAGGTTGTGCCCGATCGCGTCGCGAAATTCCTGACAGAAAACTCAACGCTGGTCATGCTTGGAATGGGCGCAGGCAAATATGCCGATGCACAGTATCTCTTCACAGAAGATGTCTGTGGATATGGGAAGAACCACAAGCCACGTCATGGGAAGATGTACCGCAACTTCGCTCCCGAGTTGGAGCGATTGCAGAGCGAACGCATCGCCGCCTTCAAAGAGTACAAGGCGGACGTAGAGGCCGGTGGCTATCCATCTGCGGAACACACCGTACCAATTCAGGACGACGAGTTTGCGGCGTTCATGCAGCGGGTCGCAGACTGATGCTTCGGATTGGAGTTGTCGGCTATGGTACAGGCGGCCAGCATTTTCATACGCCGTTCATCGCCGCCGCCCAAGGATGTGCGCTTGCCGGCATCGTGGCACGCGCCGAGGCGACCATTGCCAAGGCGAGGGCCGATTGGCCAGATGTCCCGGTATTTCCAAGTCTGACTGCAATGATTGATGCAGGTGTCTGCGATGCCGTTACCGTTACGACGCCTCCTCAAACACGGCGGGCGCTCGTTCTGGAAGCCATCGGCGCAGGTTTGCACGTGGTCGCGGACAAACCGTTTGCGCCAAACTACCAAAGTGGAATGGAGCTCGATGCAGCTGCCAAGAAACGGGGTGTCAGGCTTGGTGTATATCAAAACCGGCGGTTCGACGCGGATCTTCAGACGCTGAAGAAGGTCATCGACGATGGCCATCTCGGAACGATCTGGCGTATTCATTCAAGAATGGATCAGGACAGCCCCCAAACGTTGGAAGCGGGACCATCTGGAGGTCTGTTGCGCGATCTCGGTTCTCACGTTGTCGATCAGATGGTCTTTCTTCTAGGCGCCGTGGTGTCCGTCGATGCACAACTGGATATCTTGGATTGGGTCGAGGGGCCGACCGATGTCGGTTTTACGCTGGCGCTTCGGCATGAGGGCGGGGCGCATAGTCAATTAGGCGGCACCAAAGGCCGCTTCGTGCCGGGGGTCGTCATCGGCCATGCAGACCCGATCCCGGTCGGGGTTCGGGATCGTTCCGCTGCCATAGGGGGTGTGACGGATCGCAAGCGCGCGCGGCCTCACGAGGGTCGCCATTTTCAACTCGAGCCAGAAGCAGCAATTCCACTCCCTCAGTTGCGCGCTTCATTCATTAGCATCGCTCAAGCCTTTCAAACAGAAAGTTTCAAAGAGCTTTAGATTGGCTCGGCCATGCGCTCATCTGTCTTGCGCCAGATGCCGGGCAGGATTTCCCCCATGTGCTTGAGATGTTTGCGCAATTCTTCCGGGTCGTGAGTCTGCTGACTATCGGCCGCGGCGCGAGAGGCTTTCTGCACGAATAGACACCGATCATAGCGCCGTTCCATGAAGAGTTCGAGCATCTCGGACACGCTGCCTGCGCTTTGGGCGAGATCGCCGAGGACCCAGGCGTCCTCCATCGCCATCGCCGCGCCCTGCGCCATATGGGGCAGGATCGCATGGCTGGCGTCGCCGATCAGGACAACCCGGCCGCGATACCATGGCGAGGGCAGTTCGACCTGTTCGGCCGGCGAATAGGTGATCTCGTCCGTTTCGCTCAGGCCCTCCCGGATCTCGCCACAAAAGCCGTCAAAGCCCTCGATCCGCTCGCGGAAGCAAGGCAGTTTCTGGTCGTCCGTGAACCAGGGGTTGCCGGGTTCATTGGTCACGAGGAACAGATACATTTCTTCTTTCGACAGCGGCACAAGCCCGATCTTGGTCTCTTTGCGTCCCTGATAGACCCCGATGAAATCCAGCCAGTCCGGGCGCGGCAGCATCATTCGCCAGAAGCCATATCCGACAAAGCGGGGCTTTTGGTCCTCGCCAAACAGCATCGCGCGCAACTGGCTGCGGATGCCGTCCGCGCCGATCACCAGATCGTAGGTCTCCTCGCGGCCCGAGGCAAAGCGTACGTCGACACGGTCCGCCTTTTGGCTGAGCGTTTCGATTGTGTCGCCGGTGCGCAGCGTGGCCCCCGCATCCGCCGCAGCACGGTCCAGAATGCGCTGGAGCCGCTCGCGTGTGATGTTGTTGATCGCGGGCAAGTTCGGATCGAGCGAGCGCAGGGCGTCTGCGCTACACACAGTCTCGCCCATATCATCACAGAACCGACGTTCATCCATCTGGAAGCCCTCGTCCAGAACGGCCTGCATCAGTCCCAATGATTTCAGGACCCGCAAAGCATTGGCGTTCTGGATGATGCCGACGCCCTTCCACAGGTTCGTCTCGCTCTTTTCCACGATCTCGACATCGACACCCATCCGGCCAAAGACGATGCCTGCGGTCATGCCGCCAATGCCGCCACCGAGGACCAGAATTTTCGAAACCAATGTGCCTGACATGCGCGCCTCCCTGAGCCTTTGCCCCAATGTCACTCGGAAGGCTGTGAGGCGCAATTGGGCTTGGTCTTAAACCAGCTTTACAGCGGCGTTTCCGGCGCGTCCTCGGACAGCAGCCTGCGCGCCGCCTCGGCAAGGATGTCGACGACCTTTCGGGTTGCCGCCGACGGCACCTTTTTGACAGAAGTGCCAATCGCGATGTGACGCAGAATCTCGGGTTCCACGATCCGGGCAAAGGAAATCTCGTCTTCCATCAGTTTCATGCGGATCGCTTGCGGCGTCATGATCGCGTAGCCGACGCCTTGCCGTGCCAGTTCCATATGCAGTCTCACGCTGTCGACCTCGCAAACCACATCAAGGTCGACGCCGTATTTCACCGATAGGTTATCCAGCATGATCCTTAGCCCACTGGGCGAGGCGCTTAGGATCAAGGGCAGCCCCGCAAGATCTGCAAATCGGATGCTGTCGCCCTTCAGGGCCTTCGCGCCTGGCGGACCGACAAGGTATGTGTCCACCGTCGCTACACGCTCTTCATCGCCGAGTTCCAACTGGCTATCGCGGTAATTTACCGCAATGTCGATGCGTCCCTCGTCGAGCCATTCCTCGATCCGGCCAATCGTGCCCTCATAGAGCTTTAGCCGCACTTTCGGCAGGGTCTTGCGGGTTTCGAGCAGGGTTTCGATCCCGAGCGACCCAGAGAAAGAGGCCAGCATCCCAACCCGCACCTCTCCGCTGATCTCACCGCGGGCCTCCAGCGTGTCGGCCTTGAGCTGCGCGGCGTGGTTCATGAGCGCCTGTGCTTTGGGCAGGAAGGCTTCGCCAAACTCGGTCAGCTCAAATCCCCGCCCGGTGCGGTTGAACAGCTTACCCCCCACGTCGATCTCAAGGTTCGATATTTGTCGGCTGAGCACTGGCTGAACCGTGCCTGATAGCTTGGAGGCGCGGGTCAGCGACCCGGCCTCGGCCACTTGCAGGAATATCTTCAGTTGGTTGAGATCAAACATTGCGCCCCCCAGTTACGAGGCAATCTTACACGCGCAATCGCCAAAGCCAATCGACGCATAACCCTCGCGGGTGCAGGTCGCGCGCATGATGATCTCGTCGCCGTCTTCGATGAAGAGCCGCGTCTCGCCGTTTGACAGTTCCAGCCGCCGGGTCCCGGTTTCCGTCAACTCGTTCAGGCTGCCATAGGTGCCCTGGGTCGGGCCAGAGATCGTGCCGCTGCCGAACAGATCGCCGGGGCGCAGGTTACAGCCGTTGGAGCTGTGGTGCGTGACGAACTGGGCCGGGGTCCAGTAAAGATCGGTCATATTGGCGCTCGCGAGGCGATCGGGCGCGTCCATCGCAGGGGTCGCCAGCCAGACGGACACCTCGGCGTTGATCGCCCCTGCCGCTTGATCCTGATCGTCCCACAAATGCGGTAACGGCTTTGGATCCTCTTCGGGGCGTGGGGCCTGTGCGGTGCGGAACGGTGCGAGCGCCTCGGGGGTGATGATCCATGGGCTGATCGCGGTGCCAAAGCTTTTCCCCAGAAAGGGCCCGAGCGGCCAGCTTTCCCAACGCTGGATGTCGCGGGCCGACAGGTCGTTCATCAACCCGTAGCCCCAGATATGATCGGCGGCATCCGCAATCGGGATCGGCATGCCAAGGGCGTTGCCGGGGCCGATATGGACGGCCAATTCAAGCTCGAAGTCCAGCAGTTTCGAAGGCTCATAAACCGGTCCGCCCTCGGCCGGTTTGCACTGACCGGAGGGGCGATGGAAGGTCGCCCCCGACGGCAGGACCGAGGACGTGCGGCTGTGATAGCCCACAGGCACGTATTTGTAGTTCTCGGCCAGCGGGTCCTTTTTGTCCGGGAACCGCCGCCGCGCGGCATTGGTGGCGTGGTGGATGCCCGCGTAGAAATCGGTGAAATCGCCGATCTCCGCGGGCAACAGCATCTGCGCGTCAGCCAGCGAGACCAAAAGCGAAGGATCGGCGCGGTCTTCATCGGATAGGAATGCAAAAACAGCCTGCCGGATGGCCGCGCGCGCGGGCGCGCCGAGTGCCATCAACGGATTGAGGTTCGGTGCCTCAAGCGCGTCTTGAATATCGGTGGACAGGCTCAGAGGTGCGGATGCCAGCGGCAAAATCTCGTCCCCTATCGCCATACCGATACGCGGTCCATCGCCCGCATCGAACACACCAAAGGGCAGGTTCTGCAGCGGGAAATCGGCATGGCCTGCGGCGCTTGCCACCCAGCTTTTCGCGGATTGGTTATGGGTATGGTCGATCATGGGGTGTCTCCGTGGTGGTGTCCGCCACAGCAGGCGCAGGCCTTGGTGTAGGCCCGCAGGCGGCGGAACAGGTCGTCCTTGTCGGTTTTGTGGGTGCCGCCTGAAAACTCGTGGTAGAGTGCGTTGACGTTCAGCACGATACGCTCGGCCTCGCGCCAGTGGCGGAAATTCTCAAGGCTGATCTCGGCCACGCAATCGGCCTCGCTCAGGCCGGCGTCATAGCGCGCGCGGGTCTCGTCGCGCACGTACACCAAATAGTCGCGCATGGCGCGCACATGGGTCTTGTCGCTAAGCGCACCGTGGCCGGGAACGATGACATCCACATCCAGCCCCTCGATATAGTCGCAAGCCGCGATCCAGTTGCCAACGGGCCCCGCCCAGATCGCCGGATGCGCGTCGGCAAACAAAAGATCCCCGGTATAGACGACCCGATCAGAGGGGGAGTACACGATCAGATCGCCGCGCGTATGCGCGGGTCCAAGTACGCGCAGCCGCAACTCGCGGGTGCCGACAGTCAGCGTTGTTTCCTCGTCAAAGGTCTCGGTCGGCCCGGCATAGGCGATGCCCTCGAAATCGAACATCTCGGCATAGGTCTCGTGGACCCAGGCACCGTAGTGGCCATGCGCCTCCCAGTCGCGCAGCAGGGCGGCGCGTTTGGTCGGGTCTGGCATATCCTCGGCGGCGGCGCGGCTGGTGATGATACGCGCGCCATGGACCAAATCATTGCCATAGGTGTGATCGCCATTGGCATGCGTGTTGACCACGACGTCAAAGCCGGTGCTGTGCACATCCCGATAAGCGTCCAGCATCACCCTGGTGGTGCGATGGTCATACAGCGTATCCACGATCAGGCTTTGACCGCTATCCGAGATCAGCCCCGAATTCGCCAACCCCCAGCCGCCATCATGCTGTATCCAGGCGAAACAGCCATTTCCAAGGCTCTCCAGTCCGGTCTTGAAGTCTTTCGGCATCGCGCCCTCCCAACGATGAGCCTCAAGCTAAGCCAAAGCTTCGGGTCGGGCGCGATAAAGCAGATATGCGCCTCAGAGGGGGCCGCACAAAGCCGTAAAGCTGGTTTCACGCCTAAGCGACTAGGAGCCACGCGTCGCGCTTTCTACGCTGGAAGCCGAACAGAAACGGTGGAGACCAACCAATGGCAGCAGCCGCCCCAGATATGCAGCTCTACTTCAGCCCAAGCTCGCCCTTCGTGCGACGCGCGCGGATTGTAGCCGAGGAAAAAGGGCTGACAGATCGGATTGAGTTGGTCCGCAAGCCAATCCGGCTGCTGCAGCCGAACCGCGACGTAATCGAGAAAAACCCGGTGGCCAAAGTCCCGGTGCTGATTGCGCCAAACGGTGAGGCAATTTCGGACAGCACTTCGATCTGCGCATATCTGGACAGTATCGGCAAAGGCCCTGTGCTTGCCGCGGGCTCATGGCGGCGGCAGACACTTAACAGTATCGGGTTGGGCTTATGCGACACGGCTTTGCAGCGTTATCGGGAACTCATACGGCCTGAAGGCTATGTTCTGGATGAACTGCTTGATGAATTCGATCTAAAGATCTCATCAACGCTGAGTTACCTGAACAAACACGTGGATGAGCTAACAGACCCGCCTTTCGATATGGCGCACATTACCATTGCCTGCGGCATTGGGTATCTGGACTACCGCGACACCGTTCCGAACTGGCGGATTTCATATTCCGCGCTCGCGCAATGGTTCGACCAGATATCGCAGCGCAAGTCACTTAGCATGACGGAACCACAGCCGCAGCCCGCGCCTGCGCCGGTTCCTGTTTCACTCAAGACGGCAGCCACCGGGTAGGTGGTCCTTACGAACTAAGCGGAGGAGGAAAGCAATGTTCAAGAAACTGATGATGGGAGGCGTGTTAAGCCTGATGGCCAGCGCCGTTGCCGCGCAGGAGGTCACGCTGACCTTCTCGATGCCCAGTTCGTCCCGCAGCCCGCTGTGTGCCCGGATCGCGACGCCGTGGGCGGAGAAGATCGAAACGGAGTCCGAGGGCCGTCTGAAAATCGAGGTGGTCTGCGACAGCGTGCTCTCCAAGGTGGGCGATACCTTCACACGGATCGAATCCGGCGTGATGGATATGGGCTACGACCAGACCTCGCGCTATGGCAGCCGCTTCGGCTCGCTGCGCGCGATTGCTGTGCCGGGCATGTTCGACGCTCCGGACGAGGGGTCCGTCGCGCTGCACAAGGCTGTCGCCGACGGGGCGCTTGGCAGCGAACAGGAGCTTGGAGACCTGCATCCGCTGTTCTTCATCGGGTTCGAGAACTCCACCGTCTTTCTGCGCGAAAAACCCGAAGATCTGGCCTCGCTCGATGGCGTGAAGATCGTGAGCAGCTCGAAAACCCGTGCGCTTCTGACCACCGAAATGGGCGGCGTTCCGGTCTCGCTGGGCATCTCCGAGTTCTACCAGGCGCTGAACAAGGGTGCCGCTGACGGCACGATGACGACCTTTGGCGCGGTGATGGCCTTTAATCTTCACGAGGTAACGAACTTCTTCATCGAAGGCCCGCTGGGCGGCGATGCAGGCATGGTTGCGATCAATCGTGACGTCTATGAGAGCCTGCCAGAGGATCTGCGTGCTATTCTCGACGCCAATTCCGGGCCCGAGATGACGCGCAAAGCCACGCTGACGCCCTATAACTGGGGCACCGGTCGCTTCGGCAAAGAGGTGCTCAGCCAAGAGGGCAAAGAGCTGATCAAGCTCGAAGGCGACCTGCTGGCCGCCTGGCAGCCTGCGATCGACGAGGCGCGAGCCGACTGGCTGGAGGCAAACCCGGGCGGGCAGGCCTATATCGACGTGATGAGCCAGTACATCGCGGCCGAGCGCGCCGGGAACTGATCCCATCAGCATTTGATCGAACCGGGGCGCATCCAGCGCCCCGGTTGTTCTTTGGAGCACCCAATGACCCGCTTTGAACCGCCCAAGCCTGAAACATATTCCGCCGATCAAACCCCCGTGGCCGAGCGCATAGCCTCCGGCCCGCGCGGGGGCCTGCGAGGGCCGCTTGCGATGTGGTTGCATCGGCCCCAGATGGCCGAGCATGCGCAGGCCCTGGGGGCCTATTGCCGCTATAGCTCCAGCCTGCCTGCGCGCCTTTCAGAGCTGGCGATCCTGATCACAGCGGTGCATTGGCAGGCCGATTACGAGTGGGCCGCGCATGAGCCAGCCGCCCACAAGGCGGGTCTGTCGGGCGCGGTCATCGAGGCTTTGCGCAAAGGGCACATGCCCGCGTTTTCGAACGACGACGAAGCTGCTGTGTATCACTTTGCAACCGAGCTGTTGAAGAACCGCGCCGTGGCGGATGCAACCTTCGCAACTGCGCAAGAAGCTCTCGGACAGGAGGCTGTTGTCGATCTTGTCGCGGTGCTGGGCTACTACGCCCTGATCTCGATGACGATCAACGCCTTCGATATCCCGGCGGGTCAGCCCGTCTTCGGAAGCGGTCCGGTCAAGACGACCTGACCATCGATGGCTTCGACCGGAGCTGGCAAGAGGCTCTGGCCCAGACAAGGCCCCTGAACGCATTCGCCAGTGCTGATGTCAAATTGCGCCCCGTGCGCGTGGCAGGCGAGCCGGGTGCCGGTGCCATCAAGGTAAGCATCCCGCTTCCACGCCATACCGGTCTGAAAGTCATAATGCGGGCAGCGGTCGAAATAGGCGCGCAGCGATCCCTGCCACAGAATGACGATAACCCGGGCGTCCTGCCCGGGTATGTCAGCGCCGTAAAGCGTGCCTTCGCGCGGCACAGGCCCCAAAATCACTCGGGTTTCGCCGCAGGCCGTGCGCCGCCGGGCGACCATTTCTCGCGGTGCTGCAGCAGGAACATCTGCGAATTCTCGGCCCCGCGTTCAAGCGAGCGGGGCACCCAATCGTCGCTATGCTGGTCCATATCGGCATCGAATTCGAGGTTCGTGCCCATCGGGCTTTTGAAATACCAGAACCAGTTCGACGCGAACTTGTGTCGCCCAGGCCCCCAGAAGCTCTCAAAACCGGCATTCACCATGCGCGTACCTGCCACCATCACCTCGGTCGGGCCTGCCATGTGGAAAGCGGCGTGTTCCAGCCCCTGCATGTAATCCGGCACTCGGATGAAAAACAGCGTGTGGTGGTCCCGTGTGGCTTGCGGGCGCAGGAAAGGCCCCACCTCTTCCATCCGGTCGGTGACAACGAATTTCAGGCGGTTCACGTAGAAGTCTTCGGCGCCCTTGATCTCTGGCACAAACAGCACCGCGTGGCTGAGAGCGCGCGGCGGCGTGGGCATGTCGTCCCAGACGCCGATCTCATCGAGGCCCCGTCCCGGTGTGTCGCCGGGGGCGTTGATCTTTTCGGATTTCATCGAAATCGGTTTGCGGATCGTGACCTGAAACTTCAGGGCAAAGCCTTGATCGTCAACGGACTCAATCGAGCCATCTTCCAGCCGCTTCACCTCGCGGTCCTTCGACAGTTCCGCCTCGATCTCGTCGATGTCTGCCTGTTCGACCACCCCATGCACCTGCTGGCGCAACTGCGCGCCGGTGGGCAAGGGCGCGGGCAAGTCCGGATCGTCACGATCCCGAATGATCAGGCCAGTCTCGTCAGCGGCCTTGTAAAGCGTCGCACCTCCGGGCAGATCCTCGCGGGTCAGGCTGAAGGCGGTCAGGAACTCGTCGCAGGCCGCGCGGTCGTCCACCCCGAAGACGAGGTAATCCGGTCCAATGATCTTCATGCGCTTGCCTCCAATTCAACTTTCGCATCCTCGACAACAGGGGTGCGCTGCCGTCCCAGCCCGTCGATCTCAATTTCCAACACATCGCCTGCGGTCAGGAACCGCTCGCGCTCTGCCCCTGTGCCGTCGGGCGTGCCGGTGGCGATCAGGTCGCCCGGCTCAAGCGTCATCATGGACGAGGCATAGACGATCTGATCCGGCACATCGAAGATCATGTCTCCTGCCAGCCCGTCCTGCATCAGCGCGCCATTGAGCCAGAGCTTGATCGAGAGGTCGCGGTATTCCGGCACAAAAGCCGCTGGCAGGAACCAGGGCCCCGTCGGCGCGAATGTGTCATAGCTCTTGCCCGACAGCCAATCCGACCGCAGCGCGGGCCGGTCTTCGCGCCAGGTCCCGTCGCGGCTGGAGACATCGTTGGTGATCACATATCCCGCCACATGGCGCATCGCTGTTTCGCGGGTGGCGTGTTTGGCGGGGGTGCCAATGACGACCCCAAGCTCGGCCTCCCAGTCGATCTTGCCCATGCCTTGCGGCAAGACGATGGGGTCAAAGCCACCCGAAATCGTCGAAGAGGCGCGCAGGAACATGTAGGGTTTGCCCTTGGATTTGTCGAAACCGTAATCCTTCGACCAGTCTATCGCGCCGCCCGAATGCTTCTCGCGCATATTTTGCGCGTGCTTCTTGTAGTTCGCGGCGGCGTTCAGGATCTTGCCGGGACGCGGCACGGGCGGCAGCACGGTCAGGTCGCGCAGGGGAATAGCCTCGACCTGCTCCGCCTTGACGGCGAGCCTCTCCAAAACGGCAAATGAGGCCGCCCAATCGGCCAGCATGTCCGGAAGCCATCCGCCTCCGGGCAAGTCGTGATCCATCCGGGGCAAGGGCGCAACAGCCGCGCCATCTTGTACTGCAAAACCGGAAAATTGCTGAGCGCCGGTTTTAAAACTGCCAATTCTGAACATGGGGTCCCTCACTTTGCTCCAACTTAGTCCAGCCCGTTCAGCCAAGCCACTGCGCTGTGCTGTAAAGCAGGTTTTCCATGCATTCGCTCGCGCAGCTTGTTGCGCGACGCTAGGGTATTCGGAACGGAGGGGACTATGGCCGAATTTGACGTTTTTACCTGCACGCCCGCGCTGACTGCCGAGCACAAGCCGGCGCCCAAGGCCTGGGACAAACACCTGCGGGTGGACATCCATTGCCACATCCAATGCGCCGCCGCCGATGATCTGGCGCGGCCCTTTGCCAATCCCATGGCCGCGCCGATCGTGAAGTTCGCAAATGACGCCACGCGCGAGGTCAACAAGGCGCAACTGGCGGGTTTGGCCCATGCGATGACCTCGCTGGACTTGCGGCTTCAGGTGATGGATCGCGGCGGGATCGACGTGCAGGTGCTCTCTCCCGCGCCAAGCCATTACTATTACTGGGCAGACCCCGATCTGGCGATCGAGGCGACGCGGCTGGTCAATGACCATATCACCGAGGCCGTTGCGACCCATCCAGGCAGGTTGGCGGGTCTGGGGACCATCCCGCTCCAGCATCCGGCGCTGGCGATTGAGGAAATGCATCGGCTCGCAAAGCTTGGTCTGCGGGGCTTTGAGGTCGGCACCTCTGTCATGGGTCGCGAATTGTCTGACCCGTCCCTGCGGCCCATCTGGGCCAAGGCCGAAGAGCTGGGAATGCTCGTCTTTGTCCACCCGCTGGGCTTCACCCATGGCGACCGGATGACCGAGCATTACTTCATCAACACAATCGGCAATCCGCTGGAGAGCGCGCTGGCGGTGGGGTATCTGATCCATGACGGCGTGCTGAAGGACCATCCGGGGCTGAAGATCTGCGTGGCGCATGGCGGCGGCTACCTGCCGGGCTATATCGGCCGGATGGACCACGCCTTTGCGGCGCGCAGCGATTGCGGATGCGGGCTGGATAACCCACCCAGCCACTACCTCGGCCAGCTTTACTTCGACAGCGTGGTCTACAATGCCCGCGAGTTGCGCTACCTGATCGACACCTTCGGGGCCGAGCATGTGCTGATGGGCACCGATTATCCCTACGATATGTCCGAAGCCGATCCGGTGGGGCATGTCGCGGCGGCGGTACAGGATGACGCTGAGGCGCGGGCGGTGCTGGGCGGCAATGCTGCGCGGCTGCTTGGGCTGGACTATGATCAGTTGCTCAGCCGAGCACGTCAGACATAATCGTCCATGCAGATGATGAAATGCGAGACCTGCCAGGGTCCGTTTTGACTTGCCATATCTGAGCGATAGTTGATCGGGCCAGCCACGCTCTGGCTTTCGCTCGGACGCGCCCTTATGCCAAAGGCCTACGACGCTGCGTTTCCTCGCGAGGGTGCGACGGCCCGAAGGCCGCCGCTCTTCGCTTCACTTGATCATGTAGGGTGCGCTTTCGCTGCCATCGGCGCGGACGAAGGTGAACGTATCGCCTTCGATCTTGGGCGTGTTGCAGAACTCATAAACATCTGTCAGCGCTGCTGGTTCAATAAACGCGGCGCAATAGCCGGTATCCGTCACGCGATACTTGCCGCGGACTGTTTGCGTGCCGCCAAGCAGCCCGGTGATGCTGCCGTCTTCGTGATAGACAAAGATTGTGCCGCGTTCGCTGACAAGCTGCTTTCCGAAGACCGGGGCCATCGGGTTGTCTTCGGCCTGAACGACGCCCGCGCCAACTGTCAGCAAAAGAGCAGCGCCAAAAGTGCGAATTTTCATGGTTTCCTCCTCAGATATCGGTGTGAACATCCTATCGAAACCGGCGTTATGCGGAACGCCTCAATTGCATAAACCTGTCTTCGTGAATTCGTATTTAGGTATATTTTTCAGATATTTAAACGCCCAAAGGCGGGCCCGTAGCGGACCCGCCTTTGCCATAGTCAAGGGCCGTCTTCGCTACATGGTCGAGGGCAGCCAGGTGACGATTTCGGGGAACAGCATCAGCAGGACGATCTTGACGATCGACGAGAAAAAGAACGGCCACGCGCCCTTATAGACCTTCTGGATCGGCATCTTTTCATCCAGCGCGTTGATGACAAAGATGTTCAGCCCGAAGGGCGGCGAGATCTGCCCGGCCTCCATGCAGACCAGCGTCATCAGGCCCCACCAGATCGGATCATACCCCATGTTCATCACAACCGGGACGAAGATCGGGATCGTGATGATCATCATCGCATAGGCGTCCATCACCGTGCCCAAGACGAGGTAGCACAGCACCAGACACAGGATCACACCCCAGTTCGGCAGGCCCAGACTGTCGACCCAGACCACAAACGCGTCCGAAATGCCCACGACGCCGAAGAAGAAACTCAGCATCGTCACACCAAAGATCAGCGTGTACATCATCGACATCGACCCTGTGCTGTCGCCCAGCGTGCGGGTCAGCGTGCCAAAGGTGATCTTGCCCCGCGCCAGCGCGATCAAAAACGCCCCCACCGTGCCGACCGATCCGGCCTCAAGTTCCGTAAAGAATCCCGAATAGATCCCGCCAAGCACCACGACCAGCAACAGGATCACCGACCAAGAGGCCTTGCTGGCCTCAAAGATCTCGCGGAAGCCGGAAAACTTGGCGGACACGGCGTGGCTCGGGTTGATCATCAGCCAAACCGTGACCGCCGACATGTAGAGCAGTGTTGCCAGGATGCCCGGGATCAGCGCCCCGATGAACAACTGCCCCACCGATTGTTCGGTCAGGATGGCGTAGATGATCAACGCGCCCGAAGGCGGGATCAGCTGGCCCAGAGTGCCGCCCGCAGCAATTGACCCCGCCGAGAGTTCCTGAGAATACCCCCGGTCGCGCATCTCGAACAGCGCCAGCCGCCCGATGGACATCTGAGTTGCGACCGAGGACCCGGTCAGCATGCCAAACCCCGCGCAGGCCACAATCGAAGCATACGCAAGCCCGCCGCGCAGATGGCCCAGCAAGGCATTGGCCAGCCGGTAAAGGTCCGTCCCGATCCCGGCAAGGTTCGCAAAGGCTCCCATCAGCAGGAATATGGGCAGAACGCTCAGGCTGTCGCGGGTGATAAACCCGGTCACTTCGGGCCCGATAACATTGATCGAGATCTTGGGCATCAGCGCCGTGGCCGTGCCGACGATGCCGATGATGCCCATCGAAATACCAATTGGCACCGACATCAGGATGAGCACCCACATCAGCACGAACATCACCGCGCAGAGCACGATACGATCCGCGGGAAAGACCATCTTGAGAGCATCGCGGCCCAGCATCCCCGTCACCGAGGCCACCAACAGCGCCGCAAAGCCGAGCAGCAAGGCCAAAGTTGCGATCCCGCGCGGCCCCGGCGTAAGACGCAGCGCCTCGGCAATCGCGTCAAGGCTGCGTACGAATTGCACCAGTGCAGCAAGGCCCAGTCCCAACGCCATAGCGCCGTAGAATGGTCCTTTCGGGAAGTCGTTGATTACCGTGGTCGTGCCCCGCTGCCACGCGGTCAAGGCACTGTCGCCCACCCGCCAGGCCACCAGTGCAAAGAAGATCAGCAAGAACAATCCCGACATCACGACACACCATTGCGCGGTCGCCGGCGCCAACCGATCCCGCAGCATCGTAATCGCCAGAATGGAGCCGCGCGCCACGCCATAAGGCAACGAAGTCGCAGCAGCGACCGCGATGAGCAGAACCGTGATCTCATTAAGACCAAACAGCGTGCTGTCGCCCAAATTGCGCAGGATGACGTCGATCACCGTCGCAAAGGCAATGATCAGAATACAGGCGCAGGCGGTCACGGCCACGACACGCGCGACATCCTCAACCCGCGTGTTCAAACGCCGAAGGGCGCTGTGATCGGATCTCGTTTGCTCCTCAAAACCCATGGAAACGGTCTTGTCAGTCATGTGCATTCCCCCATGCTTAGCGCCGTTTCGAACAGCCGTGCAGGTGTCTTAACGAGTATCTTGTTCATCAGGTCGTCGTCCTGTGTCCACGCGGACAGCAGATCAAGCCTCTGCCCGACATCCGGTGCAAGCTCTTTCATTCCAAGAAATGGCCAATCGCTGCCCCAGATCAGTTGATCCGGCACGCGCGCGCAGATTGCCTCATGCAGCGGCCGGACGTCTTTGGCCTCTGGCCAGTCATCCGAGATACGATGCGGTGTCAGTTTGACGATCGCTCCAGTTTCTTCAATCAGTTCCACAAGCGCTTGAAACGGCCCGTCGCGTGGTCCCATGCCGCGCGCAGGCATGCCCATATGGTCAATGACCAAGGGGCAGGGGGCCCCGCGAAGCAGCTTTTCATGGGCCAGCACATCGGCGCAATCGGCCCAAACGTGCGCCTGCATCCCCAGCTCCGCGAGCCGCGGACCGAGACTCTCCAGCGCAGCCAAGGGCAAAGACCCGGGACCGGGTGATTTGCCATGACTGAAACGGAGCCCCAGAACGCCGCTTTGCCGCAAGTCGCGCAGCTCATCATCGGTCACAGTGGGCTCGACAACGGCAATACCGACCAAGCGGGGATTTTTGACCGCGTCGATTGTGCAGCTGTTGTCGAACCTGTAGGCCGAGCCATGGACGAGAACGCCATTGGTCAGTCCCACGTGATCCAGCATCTCAAGATACTGTACGCCGTGCGCCTCAATCGGCTGCCGCGCGAGGCCCGCTGGCAAGGGAAACCGATCAAACGGACCAAAGCAATGCGCGTGGCAATCCCAGGCTCCGGCGGGCAAGGCCCGACGCGGCGGCGTTACATCGAAAGGGCCAATCCGTTTTGCAGCGGTTCTCAAAGCGTCGCTCCTCCTCGGCGCTTGACGGTGTTTGCAAAAGGTTAAGGCCGCGGGGCGGCCCGCAGAAGTCCACGAAGCTGTAAACCTGAATTAGTCGACGGTGCATCGGCCAACATGTCAAAGTCAGCAGCACTGAAGCGAAGGACACCGCAAATGATAATCGACACTTGGGCTTTGCCTGATCAAGCCCTTGCGAAAATGGGGACATTTGAGGTCTCGCCGGGCCAGCACATCGCCCATTGGGATACCGGCGGCGACGGACCTGCGCTTTTGCTTTGCCATCCTTACACGGGCAATCTGATGTCATGGCCGTTTCAGCAGCCCTTTTTCGCCAAGGCAGGCTTTCGCACGATCGCCTATTCCCGGCGCGGTTTTGCTGGCTCCGACCCGCTGAACACTGACGTGCCCGGCACACAAGGCGGCGACATCGCCGCTCTGCTCGATCATCTTGCAATTGACCGTGTCCATATCATCGGGGCCGCAGCAGGCGCTTGGTCTGCGCTCGATTTCGCGCTGGCCCATCCGGGCCGTGCGCTGAGCCTCATATCCGTCTGCAGCCTCATCGCCATGCGTGAGCCCGACATGGCCGAGGCGCTGGCTCGCATCCATCCCGATTGGTTCAAGGCCCTGCCGCCCGAGGCAAAGGAACTCTCTGCCAACTTCCGGCTGTCGCACCCAAAGGGCGTCGCGTGGTGGAAAGGTGTGTTGGCGGAGAACCCAAAACCGGACGGCCCGCGCGTCTCTCAACCGCTCTCCGCGCCGCTGAGTTGGGACCGACTTTCCGGCCTCGACGTTCGCCATCTTTTCATCGCGGGCGCAGCGGACCTTTACATGCCGCCGAACCTCGCACAGATTTTTGCAAAGCGCCTTCCAAGAACGGCGTGCCACGTGATCCACTCCGCGGCGCACACGCCGTTCCTCGAGACACCAGAGATTTTCAATGACCTTTGCGCAGATTTTTTGTGAAAACCTGAAAACCAGTACAGCCATTCGGTGTCTTTGGAGGATGAACCAAGAATAGGAGGGCTTTTGCAACGGCCTCCAAAGTCCGTCTTTTGTTCTGTAGTACCCTGACGGCAGAGCAGGGAACGGTTTCGCCCGGACCCAATTTCTGTTTTCTGACGTGGCAAAGCGCATGCAGAGTTTGAGAGCTGGAAAGACTTAGGCGTCCCGCAACCCATGGATTACTGTCCAACGGCATCGCACTGTCAAAAAGACCAAATTACCGCGATCATGATCAACCGAGCACTTGGGGCGGCACGAAAACGCGACAGGTCCAGTTTGGGCCCTATGCCGCCATGAGATCGAGCGCAGCATGTCCAGACAACAGATCGCGTCCCCAGGGGCAAGGACCGCCCCGAGCTGCCGTTGATGCACCGTGCAGCAGTCTAAAATCATGGGCAACCACCAAACGCGACCGAGCCGCATTGGCCGATCCCAGTTTGACGGGTTTGCCGCTAGTAGGGGGCGCTGGAGTTCAGGACTCTGGAAATTAGCGTTGCCTGGTTATGCGTCTGGGTTTTCTCAAACATGCGTCTCAGTTGCGTCCGAACGGTGTTGACGCTTACTCCCAGCGCTTCGGCCACACCGGCAAGATCGTTCCCGGACGCGATTTGCTCTGCCACGTTTATCTGGGTTGCGCTTAGCCCGAAATTGGCGGCCCCTCGTTCCAGGCTGTCCCTGAGTTTGGTGCGGTCGTCGAAGGACAAAACGACATGTTCCTGCTCACAATGAACCCAGCAGAACATGGGCAGCCCTTCAAGATCATCGCCCAGCGGCACGACGCTCGCCGGCTCAGCCAGGAAGCCGCGCGGTAGATTGGTGGCCAGCCGGTCGCGCCAATGCTTGATCGCGTCCTGCAACCCCGTGTCAAATGAGCGATGTCGCGCCCGTGGGCGATTGGCAGATATCGTAAGCCCGGTGTGATCGGTCAGACGTTCTTGCGCAAGGTCATTCAAACCCACCACTTTCCCGTGTTGGTCCATTTCGATCTGCGGGACATCCTGGCGCCCCAATCCCGGAGCCGCCACAAAGAGGCATACGATCTTCCAGTCACCCTCAAATTTCTGGATGATTTTGACTTCGTGCGAAAGCGGCGAGACGTGCATGTCCGGGTGGTGCTCGGTCGCAACCTGGTCGTATGTCACCCATGCCATGTCCCCAGACTTCTGTATCTGGACATTGTCCCACCGCAGTATCTTCCGGGCATTGTAATTCTGCGGATGTTGGCGAAATCCCTCTTCGAACTTCGCCCTCAGATCATCCCACCCAACGTGCACCCTAGTGCCGGCTCTGGGCCCCGAAAGGATGCGACGCACCGCGGGGCCATGATGCCAGTGGCGAATGAAGGCGTCGAAGTCACCACGGTAGTAGCTCTCCTGCTCGGACCGCAGGAATTCCATGATCTCCTCGTCTTCAGCGCTCAGTGTCATTGATCGGGGCCTCGCCGGTGTCGACCCACGATACATGAAAGACGAGCCGCACGCATGCCGGCTCATTTGGCGGTATTTGGATGTGCTGTCATCTGCGCGGCCGTCCGAAGAATACGCCCGGTTGCCTCGGAAAGTCTGGCGAGCTTGCCGAGCGTGCCTGACCATAGCGACTGGTCGATGCCGCAACAGGCTTCAGCCCGCAGGGTCACCTCCAATTCCGCCGGATCAAAAGTGAATTGGTTTTCTTTGATCATTTGGCTCAAGGCGATTTGAGACAGGTCCATCTGTGTTCTCCCGTTGTGTGGAGGAAATCCTAGACCCGGCCTGACGCGCCCGTTGTCATCCCAATGAGTGACAAGAGTCGATTTCAACGCAAAATGGCGCGCAGGTTCAAATGGCTGCGGAGCATCCGCCAGGGGCTCTCGGTGTCTGACGGTGACGGACAAACGGCGAGGAGCAGGGCCGATTGTGACCGTCGGTCTCGGCCCTTTGACTACTCAAATCGCGCGATCAGCGCTTGCATCATCTCGACTTCTTCGCCGGTCAGGTCTGTCAAGGGGCTGCGCACGCGACCGGTGTCGAAGCCGCGAAGCTTGACGCCCGCTTTGATTGCCGAGACGGCATAGCCCGTTTTGCGGTCGCGGATCTCGGCGAACGGATAAAAAAACTCCCTTAGCAGCTGTTCGCAAGCGGCATCGTCGCCTGCAACAAAGGCTGCATGAAAACGCAGCGCTGTCTTGGGCACGAAGTTGAAAACGGCCGATGAGTAGGTGTCGACACCTGCGCCGCGAAACGCCTGGGCAAAGAGCTCGTGCGTCGGCATTCCCCCGACATAGGCCAGCCGCTCGCCATTCTGGATTGTGATGCGACGCACCGTGTCGATGTCGCCAGTGCCATCCTTGAAGCCGATCAGGTTCGGGCAGTCATCGCAGAGACGGGCCAGCGTTTCAGCAGTCACGACCGACTGCCCACGATTGTAGACGATGACACCGAGATTGGTGGACTGGCAGACCGTGCGGATATGATCCTCGATCCCGTCCTGGGGGGCGCCGATCAGATAATGCGGCAACAGCAAGAGACCGTCGCCCCCCGCAGCTTCCACCGCCTGCGCGAGATCGACGGCGATTTTGGTGCCATATCCACAGCCGGCGATCACCGGGTCATGGGGTTGCACGTCTTTTGTGGTCTTGACGATCTCGACCACTTCGCCCGGCGCGAGAGAGAAAAACTCTCCGGTCCCGCCTGCGACGATCAGGCCCGCGATATCATAGCTCGACAGCCACTCCAGATGAGATGAAAAAGCAGCGGCGTTAAACTCGTTCTCATCCGTAAAAGGGGTCACGGGAAAAGAGAGCAGACCGGTCGGGATCACATCTCGTAGGTCGGTGGGGCTGATCATGGTGGGCTCCTGTAGGTAAGTCGTATGGCGATTGATGTCGCGTCGAAAGTCGCGCGTATCAGTTTGATTTGATTTCAAAAGTGGTGAAGACGCCCCCCTGCAAGAGGTCGTCAGGGCTGCCGGGTTCTGGGGGGGAGAAACGCGCCGCAACGTCAGCGCGGAAGCGTTCGGAACTGTCGACGGGTGACCAGCCAAGGTCTTCGGCCTGATCATTTATCCACCAGCCGTCTTTGTTGTCCGACACGCCGTAAAGCACCCTGTACCCCAAGGTATCGGCGGCAAAAGCACGTCGAATGAGGGATGCGAAATCGGTCGGGCTGAACCATGTCTTCATCATGCGGTGACTGTGGACATCGGAAAAACAGGAGCCGATGCGCACGACCGCTGTCTCTTGCCCTGTCTTGTCGAAATACATCGACGCAAGAGCCTCGCCAAAGACCTTGGAGACGCCGTAAAGCCCGTCTGGACGCATTGGGGCCTTGCTGTCCAGCGTCTCGGACTGGGGCGCAAAGCCAACCACATGGTAAGAGCTGGCAAAGACAATTCGCGGCTGGCCCGCCAGTGCGGCAGCGTCATACAGGTTGATGAGCCCGTCGATATTTCCGGCGCGAATGCTCTGCCAATCGCCCTCATTTGCGATGCCCCCGAGGTGGATGATCCCATCGCTTCCGGCGATGAGGTCGCGCATGGCGCCGCGGTCAGCCAGATCACTGCGAACAAAGCTTTCCTTGTCGGACAAATTCTCAACTTCGCGCAGGTCTGACAGGACAATCTGCTCTGCAAGGTCTTGCAAAAGAGGGCGCAGGACAGACGCGACGCGCCCGGCTGCACCGGTTATGACGAGTTTTTTCATCACGAACATGTCTCTTTCACTGGAGTGTCCCAACCGTATCGCGCCTGCGGAACACCGCGGATGCCGAGGCCGGAAATTTCAAGAATGCGTCCTGCATCGGGCTGCCTGTTTTCGGTTCCCGGCGTGAGGTCACCCCCGATGGATGTGAGGTAGATCAGATCGAGATCAGGGCCGCCAAACGCGATTTTTGTGGGTTTTTCGACTGGAACATCGACGGTCAGAACGACCTCTCCCGCTGGCGAAATCCGGTAGATTTGCCAGCCACCCACGCCCGCCATCCAATAATGTCCTTCGCTGTCCATGGCGCCCCCGTCCGGGCGACCTGCGAGGTTTTTGGTATCGAGGAAAAGCCGGGTCTCAGACGGAGTGCCGGTCGCAAGATCGTAGTCACAGACCCAGATCTTGCGCACGGTCTGATAGCTGTCGGAAAAATACATCCGATCGCCGCTTGGCGAAAACGCCAGGCCGTTTGTGGTATAAAATCCACTTTTCCAACGGGTTATCGTGTCAGGTCCGGCGGAACGATAGAAACTGCCCCGGGGCTCGGATGCGCCTTTTCCAAGCGTCCCAGTCCAGAGTCGACCGTGCGGGTCGATGGCCGCGTCGTTGAAGCGGTTGCTGGGAAGGTGCGCTTCGGGGTGGGCGAAGCGTTCGATTGCTTTTGACGGCCAATGCAGCCGATAAAGCCCGGAATTGGAACCAAAGACGACATTTTCGTCGGTCATCGGTGCGACGAATCCAATGGTGCCATCGAACTCGAAACGGCCCTCGTCGCCAGTGGCGGGGTCAAACCGCAAGACGTGGCCGTTCTCGATGTCCACCCACCAGAGGCATGCCTTGGCCGCATCCCACATCGGGCTCTCACCAAGATAGGCGCGTGTTTGTGTTACGGACCTGATTTTCATCTGCTTGTGCTTCTCTTGGGCGCGCTTGCGTCTTTAGGCATGGCAAGAAATGCCCATGAACAACGGGCCTCGTCACCACTGCTAATAGCCTGTAGAACAAATTTTGGGCGATCTGCAATATTTATTTGACAAATGTGTCGTCGCGGTGGGAGAAGCGTCGCAATCCTTAAGTCAAGGTTAACAAATGCAATCCAAAGGAGGAGAGGAGATGCAACTGAAACCGAATAGGTTGAACCGCATCCTTGGTGCCACGACAGCCATTTCGCTGTTGTTCGCGCCTGTTTCAGCATGGGCTTTTGAAGAAGCGCCGGAATTGGCCGATCAGGTGGCGAATGGCAATCTGCCGCCAGTCGAACAGCGTCTGCCGGAAAAACCGGAAGTCGTTCAAGTGCTTGACAGCATTGGCAGTTATGGCGGTGAGTTGCGCCGGGTACTGGGTGGCTCGTCTGACCACAACTCGATCTTGCGGATCGTCGGCCCTCAGGGGCTCGTGCGCTGGAATCCGGAGTTTACCGGCATCGTGCCCAATATCGCAGAGAGCTGGGAAGCAAGCGAAGACGGGTCCGAATACACGTTTTACCTGCGCAAGGGGATGAAGTGGTCAGATGGCGCGGATTTTACCGCTGATGACATCATGTTCTTCGTCGATGACTTGTTGAACAACGAGGAATTCTACCGCAATGCACCGGCGCGCTTTGTCGTTGCAGGTGAGCGGATGCAAGCGGAGAAGATTGACGACTATACCGTCAAATTCAAGTTCGCCGCGCCTTACGGGACGTTCCTGACAGTGCTCGCCACTCCGTTGGCGCAGGAGCCTGTGATCTGGGCCAAGCACTACTGCAAGCAGTTCCATCCGACCTACAACGAGAATGTGCAGGACGACGTCGACGCAAGCAACGCGGTTGAAGACTGGCCAAGCCTGTATCGTCTGCGCTGCGGTGAAGTCGAAGCGCCGAACCGCTGGGGCAACTCTGAACGTCCGACGCTAGATCCGTGGGTTGTCACCGGCGAGGGCTATAGCGCTGGCGCGACCCAGGTGGTGATGGAGCGTAACCCTTATTTCTGGCAGGTGGATTCAGAGGGACAGCAGCTTCCGTATATTGATGAATTGGTGATGCAGGTCGTGCAGGACAATCAGACTGCGCTTTTGGAAGCGGTGGCCGGGAATGTCGACATGCAGCGCCGCCGGATCGACAATCCGGCGAACAAGCCTGTTTTTGCCGCCAATATGGACAAGAATGGTTACTCGATCCTGAACGCGAATGACACCGGCGCGTCCGCGATGGCGCTTTACCTGAACCTGACACACAAAGATCCCGTGATGCGGGAGTTGTTGAACAACAAGGACGTGCGCATTGCGCTGTCGGTTGGGATCGACCGCGAAGAGATCATCGATATCGTCTATCAAGGTCTGGGCGAGCCCTGGCAGGTTGGCGCACGCCGGTCGCATCCGCTGTACAATGAGCAGCTGTCCAAACAGTTCACCGAGTATGACCCGGATCTCGCGAACGAGCTGCTGGATGAAGCGGGATACAGTGAACGTGACGCAGAAGGTTTCCGCCTGCTGCCTGACGGGCGCCGCTTTACCTTCAACGTGAACTATACCGGAAACGAACAGCCGGCATGGGGCGACGCGATGGAGATCATCAAGGAGCAATGGACCGAGATCGGTGTCGAGTTGAACGCCTCTTCGGTCGAACGTTCGATCTACTTCAGCCGCGGCGAAGCCAATGACTATGATTTCATGGTCTGGAACGCGCCCGGTGGTCTGGATCCGACACTCTCGCCGCGCGCAATCATCTCTGAGCATCCGCAAGGCAGCTGGAGCTCCATCCCGTGGACGCGCTGGTATCTCTCTGGTGGCACCGAGGGTGAGGAGCCGTCTGAGTCGATGAAGAAACGGCTGGAGCTGTTTGCCGAATTCAAGGGTGAGCCCGATCAGGACAAAGCGCTCGACATCTTTGCCCAGATCCACCAGATCGCTGCGGACTCCTTTGAAGTGATCGGGATTTCCACACCGCCGAGCCTTGTGGGTGTGGTGAAAAACGGTCTGACCAATGTGCCCGAGGCGCTGCCGGCAAGCTGGATGTATCCGGACCCGGCCCCGACCCTGCCGCAGACCTACTACTGGCAGAAGTAACCCTGCTTATAGAACCAGCCCCCGCAGCCATTGGCCCGGGGGCTGGCCTCTGCGCGCTTTTGCGCTGCGAAAACCACAAAGGCCAATCCATGATCTGGACCTATATCTTTAAGCGCGTCTTGTGGATGATACCGTTCCTTTTTGCGGTGTCCTTGGTTGCGTTCCTGCTGATCCAGGCCCCGCCCGGTGATTATCTGACAACCTATGTCGCCAAGCTGGCCGAGACGAATGAGGCACTGGATCAGGCGGCACTGGACAACCTCCGCCAGCGGTTCGGTCTCGATCAGCCGCTTTACGTGCAGTACTTCAAATGGGTCGGCAACCTGCTGACCGGCGATTTCGGGATGAGCTTTGAATGGCGTCAGCCGGTATCCGATCTGGTCTGGGGCCGGATGGGGCTTACCGTGACGCTGTCGCTTGCGACGCTGCTTTTTACCTGGGCCGTGGCCTTTCCCATCGGCGTCTATTCGGCGGTGCGCAAGTACTCCATCGGGGATTATATCGCGACGACGATCGGGTTTATCGGCCTTGCAACACCGAATTTCCTGTTGGCGCTGATCCTCATGTATGTGGGTGTGGTCCATTTTGGCGCCGATGTGGGCGGGCTGTTTTCAAGCGAGTACAAGAACGCGCCCTGGAGCTGGGGCAAGTTCTTTGACCTATGCCAGCACCTTTGGCTGCCCATCATCGTGCTTGGCACCGGGTCCACCGCAAGCCTGATCCGTGTCATGCGCGCAAACCTTCTGGACGAGCTTCATCGCCCCTACGTGGAAACCGCCCGTGCAAAAGGGCTTTCGGAGTTCTGGGTGATCATGAAATACCCGGTCCGTGTGGCGCTCAACCCATTTGTGTCGACCATTGGCTGGGTGCTGCCGAACCTCGTCTCGGGTGCCGTTGTGACAGCCATCGTACTCAGCCTGCCGACGGCCGGGCCCCTGATGCTGCAGGCGCTTCTTAGTCAGGACATGTATCTGGCAGGGGCCTTTGTGCTTCTGCTGAGCTCGCTCACCGTGATTGGAATGCTGATCTCCGACATTCTGCTTGTTCTGCTTGATCCGAGGGTCCGCTATGAGTGACGTTATCGCTTCTCCGCAATCTTCGCCGCAGTCTACTGCAGATGCGCAGGACAAATATGCCGTAGCCTCTCAGGCGCAGCTGACGTGGTGGGCATTCAAACGCCACCGGCTGGCCATGGTTGGGCTTGTCGTCATTGTGCTCTTCTACTTGATCACGCTATTCGCAGAGTTCGTCGCTCCGGCCAACCCGACCAAGCAAAACCGCCGCGCGGTGTTTCATCCGCCACAGATGGTTCACGTCTTTGACCGCAGTGACGAAGGTCTTTCGATCCGGCCCTATGTCTATGAAATGAAACGCCAACGTGATCCGGAAACCTTGGCGATCTCTTATGTGCCGTCAGGTGACAAGATTTACCTGTCTTTCTTTGGCAAAGGCGAGGCCTACAAGCTTTGGGGGCTGATCCCGATGGAGCGCCATCTGATCAGCACCGTCAATCCGCGCGACAAGTTTTTCCTGTTCGGTGCCGACCGGCTTGGTCGGGATATGTTCAGCCGCGTGATGTACGGCACCCGGATTTCCATGTCGATCGGACTGGTAGGCGTGGCGATTTCACTGGTTCTGGGCGTGACCCTTGGTGGAATTTCCGGGTATTACGGGGGACGTGTCGACAATGCGATCCAACGCCTGATTGAATTCATCCTGTCCCTGCCGACCATCCCGGTGTGGCTGGCGCTTGCTGCCGCGCTGCCGCCGGATTGGCCGATCTACAAGCAGTATTTCGTGATCACGCTGATCATTTCGCTTGTCGGCTGGACTGAGCTCGGCCGGGTGGTTCGGGGGCGTTTCCTTGCGATGAAAAACGACGACTTCGTGATCGCGGCGCGTCTGGATGGGGCAAGCGAAAAGCGGATCATTTTCCGCCATATGCTGCCCTCGCTCAGCTCTCATATCATCGCGTCCGTGACACTCGCGGTGCCTTTGATGATCCTCGCGGAAACGGGGCTGAGCTTTCTTGGCCTTGGCCTGCAGCCGCCCGCGATTTCGTGGGGCGTGCTGCTGAAAGAAGCGCAGAACATCCTCTCGATCAGCCAGGCTCCCTGGTTGTTCATTCCCGGCGCCTTTGTCGTCGTCGCAGTCCTTGCGTTCAACTTCCTTGGGGACGGCATGCGTGATGCCGCAGATCCTTATGAACACTGACATGAACAGCGCAGCCGGGCCTTTGCTCTCAGTCGAAAACCTGAATGTCGGCTTTTTGCAGCGTACGGGCGTCGTGGATGTGCTGCATGGCATCAGTTTCGCGCTCTATCGTGGGCAGACGACCTGTGTGGTGGGCGAAAGCGGTTCGGGCAAGTCGGTTACAGCCCGGACGATCCTGAACATGGTGCCGCGTCCGGGCAAGATAAACGGGGGCAGGGTGGTCTTTCATCCCGACCCCAAGGGCTCGCCCATCGTGCTTACGGATCTCGACCCTCGCGGCAAGGAGATCCGCGCGATCCGTGGCGGTCGGGTGGGTATGATCTTTCAGGAGCCCATGTCCTCGCTCTCGCCGGTCCATACCATTGGCAACCAGATCATCGAGGCGATACGCCTGCATGAAAACGTCAGCAAAAAGCGGGCGCATGCGATGGCGGTCGAGGCGTTGCGGCAAGTGGAAATCCCCGAGCCTGAGAAGGCAGTGGACCGCTACGCCTTTGAGTTTTCCGGTGGGATGCGCCAGCGTGCCATGATTGCGATGGCCTTGGCCTGCAAACCCGATGTGCTGATCGCTGATGAGCCGACAACCGCACTGGATGTCACGACGCAGGCCGAGATCCTTGATCTGATGCGAGGCCTTCAGAAAGAGCTTGGTATGGCGATCATGTTCATCACCCATGATATGGGCGTGGTGGCCGAGATTGCAGATCACGTTGTGGTCATGGAAAAAGGGCATGTGGTCGAAAATGGCGATGTCCGCCAGATCTTTGACGCCCCCCGCCATCCATACACGCAAAAGCTTTTGGCGGCGGTGAAACGTCTGGAAAGCCCGGCACCGGGTAAAACTTCGCCCCCGGCATCCGCCAAACCGGTACTCAAGGTGCGCGACCTGGAGCTGCATTTTGAAAAGAAAGAAGGGTTCATGGGCCGCAAGACCAGCATCGTGCGGGCGGTGAACGGGGTGAATTTCGAACTTCAGGAGGGTGAAGCGCTTGGCATCGTCGGGGAATCCGGCTCTGGCAAGACGACCGTGGGCCGCTGCATCGCGCGCGTCTATGACCCCAAGGGAGAGATAGAATACAACGGCACGAACCTGATTTCAGCCAATGCAGCGCAGCTGAAGCAGATGCGGCGCGAGTTGCGGATGATCTTTCAGGATCCTTTTGCCTCGCTCAACCCGCGCATGACGGTGAAACAGATCATCGCAGAGCCGTTGATTGTGAATGGCCTCGCCTCAGGTGCCGATCTGGACACGCGTATTGCCAAGCTGCTGACCGATGTGGGCCTCAGCCCCGACATGATGGAACGCTATCCCCACGCCTTCTCTGGTGGCCAGCGACAGAGGATTGTGGTCGCCCGTGCCATCGCGCTTGATCCCAAGGTGGTGATTGCGGATGAGCCGACCTCGGCGCTGGATGTGTCAATTCGAACGCAGGTGCTGGACCTCTTGCTGGACCTCAAGGCGCGGCTCAACCTGTCATTCGTGTTCATTTCCCACGATATGGCCGTGATCCGTTACTTCTGCGATCGCGTCGCGGTCATGCACCGGGGCAAGATGGTCGAGATCGGACAAACCGATCAGATCATCGACCATCCGCAGCACCCCTACACCAAGGCGTTGCTCTCTTCGGTGCCGATTTCGCATCCGTCGCAGCGCGGCACGGTGCAGCGCCATCGCTATCACCCCGAGACCGCCTGAACACGGCCTCGGCAGACGGCCGCAGAAAGACACGCTATGCCCGATCTTCGCATTCAAGACATCCGCGTCACCCCGATCGCCTTTTATGATCCGCCGCTTCTGAACAATGCCGGGTGTCACGAACCCTTTGCGCTGCGCTCCATTATCGAGGTGGAAACCGAAGATGGCGTGATCGGTCTGGGCGAAAGCTACGGCGTGCAGGAAATGATTGCGGCTTTGAACGAGCTTGCACCGCATCTGGTTGGCATGTCTGTCACCAATATCAGTGGCTTGCGCGCGCGTGCGGCGCAGGTCGTCTGTGGCGAGACCACGGGCTATTCGGGGCAAGAGGGGCTGCTGCCGCGGGTCATTGGCGCCATCGAAGTGGCGATGTGGGATGCCCTCGGCAAGGCGACCGGGCAGCGCGTGGTCGACCTTCTGGGCGGGCAGGTGCGCGAGGATGTCCCGTTTGCTGCTTATCTGTTCTACAAGTTCAAATCACACGCAGGGCAGACGGCCACCGACCCCTGGGGCGAGGTTCTGACCCCCGAGCAACTGGTTGGCGAAGCGCAGAAAATGGTCGATCAGTTTGGCTTCCGCGCATTGAAGCTCAAAGGCGGGATCCTGCCTGTCGAGGATGAGATGGCCGGGCTCGAAGCGCTGCACGCGGCCTTCCCCGATGCGCCGCTGCGCATCGATCCAAATGGCGGCTGGCATGTGCATACGGCGCTCAACCTATTGCCGAGACTGACCGGGATGATCGAATACCTCGAAGACCCGACCCTCGGGATCGAGGCCAACGCAGTGGTTCAGGCTGCCACGGAAATTCCGCTTGCGACCAATATGTATGTGGTGGCCGAAAAACACCTTCCGCCTGCCATTCGCCAGGACGCCTTTCGCGTGATCCTGTCAGACCACCACTACTGGGGGGGGCTGATGGCGTCGCGCCATCTCGCCAGGATTTGCGAGATCTGGGGCCTGAGCCTTGGAATGCACTCGAACTCGCACCTCGGCATTTCGCTGGCTGCAATGACCCATCTGGCCGCCGCAACCCCCAATCTGACCTATGACTGTGACACACATTACCCTTGGCAGACTGACGAGGTGATCGAGGGCGGCAAGGACGCTTTCCGCTTTGAGAACGGCTGTTTGACCGTGCCCGAAGGGCCGGGCTTGGGCGTCACGCTGGACCGGTCAGAACTGAAGCGGCTGCATCAGAATTATCTTGATTGTGGGATTTTGACCCGAAATGACCGGGCGGAAATGCAAAAACACCAACCGGACTGGCAATTCGCACGCCCCCGCTACTAGAGAATTGTCCGGATATTGAGGATCGGCTAGTCTTTCCGCCCAGCAAAGGACTGTTATTCAACAAATGCAGAAAACCGCCACGAACTCGGAAAGCAAAGCGCGCCTCTCCAGCAAGGTTGAGGACGCTCTGCGTGCGCGATTGAAAAGTGGCGAATATGCTTTGGGAACGCGACTGCCCAGCGAGGCTCAGCTGTGCGAAGAGTTTTCCGTAAGCCGGACTGTCGTGCGTGAAGCCATCGCAAGTTTGCGCGTCGAGGGCAAGCTGCGGTCACGGCAGGGGGCAGGGGTCTTTGTTTCGGAGCCAGAGCAGAGCAGTTTCCTGTCCTTTCAGAATCTGGACGTGGAAAAGGTATCGACCGTCATTGAGATGCTTGAGCTGCGCCTTGCCATCGAAGTCGAGGCCGCCGCTTTGGCAGCAATGCGGCATTCGCCTGCTCAGATCGAGAAGATCATCGAAGCCTCCAATGTTGTGGAGCGCACGCTGACCGCCGGTGAAGCGTCCGCCGAACAGGATTTTGCGCTGCATATGGCCATCGCTGAAGCGAGCAATAACTCACGTTTCGTCGAAATACTCCGCGCAATCGGAACCTTCGCCATCCCCCGTCGTGCACTGATCAATGAGCGTTCTGGAGGGATGGATAAGTCTTATTCAGAGCTAATCATCACAGAGCACCAAGCCATAGTCGCGGCGATCTGCGACCGGGACCCCAATAGTGCCCGTGCTGCGACCCGGACTCACCTAGAAGGGTCCCAACGCCGCTACCGCAGACTTATTCGCTCTGATGTGTGACCCTGGATAAGGCCGATCAAAGCGTCCAGATCGCTAACGTTCGCTGTGAATTGACATGCCAAATTGCCCTCCGTGGCAATTCTGTTCAGCTGTTCCTCCAAAAGGGTGGGGTGCCGTAGACCTAAACGCGGCCGCGGAAACGCGCTTTACCTCGCAATCAGAGGTCATATCCCGCACGCTTCGAACTCGTTGGCCGGGACATCTGAAATCCCGCTATCCGTAATGAACGTCTGGATGACAACAGCCCGATCCATCTGGCAACGGATGTCGGCCATCTGACACAAGGACGCCTTTCGTTGTCGGTGAACGGACCCCTGCGGCAAGAGGGGGATCTGGATCAGATGATCTGGAAAACCCCCGAAATTATTGCGTATCTTTCAAACTTCCTTGAGCTTGCGACGGGTGATGTGATCTTGACCGGCGCGCCATCCGGCGTTGGTCCTGTTTTTGCCGGGGGATGCTTTGGAACTGACCCTAGAGCGGCTCAAACCGGTGACTGTTGCTGTGTCCGAACCGTGAATCACGCCGCAGGACCGCAATCAATGGGGCCTGACCCCAGGAAACCCTCCAGAACCAAGTTGAACAGGTTCGAATTCTCCAAATGAACAGCATGGGCACAGGAAGGTATGACCGCCAGATTGCTCTTCGGAATGTTCTGCCAAAGAAGATCTATCTGCGGCCAACTGTAGGTGCGGTCCCGATCTCCCCAAATGATCAAGGTGTCTGCAGAGATATTTGGCAAATTGTCTGCACCTGACCAATCGCGCATAGCCGCGAGACCTGCGAGAATTGCGTCTATTCCCGCCGCCTCGGCAATTTCTGCGCATTCATCGTAGCCAGTGGCAGAGGTCCGCTGCAAAAACCAAGTCGCCGAAATCCGGCGGGCCGTCGCGCGGGCCCCTTCATCCCTGGCACGCGCCATGGAGGTCTCGATTGTCTCAAAGCGGCCCGGCAGCACACCATGTGCTCCGGTCGCATAGAGCACCAGTCGATTGACGCGCTCGGGGGCCTGCCGGATCATGTCCTGAACGATCATTCCGCCCATGGAATGTCCCAAGAGATCAAACCGCTCGACCCCGCGCGCTGACAAGTCGTTGAGTGCCCAGGTTGCGAAATCCTCGATCCGATCCACGGCCGACAGACCAGCATTCCGCCCAAACCCCGGCAGATCGAGACAAATCAGGTCCCGCTTGTCTCCCAGTGGTGCCTGCGGCCCCCATTGTGCGCTGCCGCCCATAAAGCCATGGACCAGGACCAGCGGTGTCACTTGTTGTTGCCCTGCACAATCCGGTCGAGGATCATTGCACAGAAGAGGATCGAGAACCCGGCGAGGATCCCTTGACCAACATTCGCGTATTGCAGCGCCTCCAGCACATCTTCGCCCAACCCCTTTGCCCCGATCAGCGAGGCGACGACGACCATCGCGAGCGACAGCATGATGGTCTGGTTGATCCCTGCGCGGATCGACGGTCCGGCAAGCGGCAAGTCGACCTTGGTCAACAGATACCACTTGTTCGCGCCAAAACTTATCGCAGCTTCGCGAACGCTTTCAGGCACACCGCGCAAGCCCAGCACGGTAAGACGGACGACCGGGGTGCCACCAAAGATCATCGTGGTCACAACCGCAGCCGGTTTGCCCGTGCCGAAAAACGCAATCACGGGGATCATGAACACGAAAGCCGGCATGGTCTGCATGAAGTCCATGATCGGTTGGATGAAAGAATAAAACCGCGGACGCCGTGCGGCGAACATGCCAAGCGGAATACCGATCAGGATCGACAGGCACGCCGCCGTTCCCAGAAGCGCCAGCGTCGTCATGGCTTTGTCCCAGAACCCGAGCAGGCCCATGTAGGCCAGGAACGCACCGGAATAGATCGCCATGCGCACCCCGGCCGTCAGCCATGTCAAAAGAATGATCAGCGATGCAATCACGATCCAGGGCGTGCTTACAAAGACGACTTCAAGCGCATCGAGAACAAGACGGATCAAATAGGTGATCCCGTCGAACAGGTACTCGCCGTTCAGGACGGCCCAGTTGAAAAACGCCTCGACGCCATCGATGCTCACCAGCCGGATATCTGGGTCCGTGGGAAAGTCGGACAGAAGGCTGAACCGGTCAGGAAAGCTGTAATGCGTCATCGCCGCAAAAACGATGAGCGCCATGAAAAGTCCACTGAATATGATTTGACCCTGCGGCAGGCCCGACCGGACCGTTCTGTCGCTGAGCCAGTCGGAAAATCGCGCTTCCAAAGCCGTGTTCGCCACCATAGCCTGCGCCAGCTTTGCCAACACGAGAATGCAGACACCCGTCAAAGCGATCGTTGGCCCCATAGCCGCCGCAGCTTCGGCTTCGGCACGGATACCACCGATATTCGCTTCGAGCGACTCGACCGCCCTTTGAAAGGCATCGACGCGGTCAGAGTTGTTTTCGATCGCCGCAGCAAGCTGTTTGCGGCGTAACTCCAGTGTTCCTTCAATGGAGGCAATCCGCGCCATCGCATCCGCGCCAAGATCGCCGAATAGACCGCGTGCGATCTGTACGAATGCCAAAGCTTCCAGAATGAGAAATGGAAGCGCCCAATTCCACAGCCCGCGCGCGCCGAACCAGATCGGCCCGAAGAGCCCTGCCATCAGGTTGAATGTCGGCGTAAAGCGCGCCGACGCCCCGATCTTGTCGAACATTCGAATGTAGTACTCGGGCGACGTGCGCACGAAGGTTCGGATGTTCTCGCGCCGCTCGTCGGCATAGGCGATCGCAGCGTCGCTGTTCGTGTCTTCCAGTGGGTTGACGCCAAGGTCTTCGGTACCGCTTTCAACCTGGTCCATCACGACACCTCCGTCCCTTCGATCACGGTTTTGAGCAAATCCGCCCGGGTGATAACGCCCACATCCTGGCCCGCATTTTGCACGACGATGGGATGATCATCATCGATGGCGATGTTTATCAGCGTGCTCAGCGTCTCGTCTTCGTTGACACGTGTTGCATCCGCCGGAAGGCCACCGTTTGTTGAAACGTGCGCCTCGATGGGTTGCATGACCGCGTGTGCGTGAACGACTTTCAGGCGGGAAATGCCGGCGACGAAGTCGGCGACATAATCATCGGCGGGATGCATGACGATGTCCTCGGCGGTGCCGATCTGAACCATCTTTCCATCACGCATGATTGCTATGCGATCTCCGATCCTGACGGCCTCGTCCAGATCGTGCGTGATAAAGATTGTCGTCTTCTTCAGAATCTTGGAAAGCCGAATAAACTCGTCCTGCAACTGCCTTCGGATCAGCGGGTCCAGCGCCGAGAATGGCTCGTCCATCAAGAGGACGTCAGGGTTTGCCGCAAGGGCGCGCGCAAGGCCGACGCGCTGTTGCATGCCGCCCGAAAGTTCATGCGCGAACTTCGATCCCCAAGCGCCGAGTTCGACGATATCGAGGATCGCTGCCGCTTGTCTCATGCGTTCGTTCTTGGCGACGTTGCGTATCTCCAGCGGCATGGCCACGTTGTCGAGTACCGATCGATGGGGCATCAGCGCGAAGTTCTGAAAGACCATACCGATCTTCTGGTTTCGAAACCTTTGCAGGTCCCGAGACCCCAAGGCCATCACGTCCGTGCCTTCGATCTCGATCTTGCCCGCTGTCGGCTCCAGAAGTCGATTGAAATGGCGCACCAAGGTTGACTTGCCGCTGCCCGAAAGGCCCATGATACAAAAGATTTCACCGCGATTTACGCTCAGGCTGACATCGGCAACGCCGACGACGGCGTTGTACTCTGCCAGAACCTCCGGCTTGCCCAGCCCGCGTTCGCGGATTGCAGCCAGCGCAGCCTGCGCATTGTCGCCAAAGATCTTCCAGACATTGGAAATTTCAATGACTTTCTCGTCTTGCATAATTTCCACCCCAGCAGCCATCAGAGTGGCGGCGCGATATGACCCGCGCCGCGTGTTGGTACGTCTGAGCGCGCTTAGAGGCCCAGCATTGCATCGACGCGGTCGGAATTGGCGTTGACCCATTCCGCTGCGACCTCTGCCGGATCACGACCGTTGGCGCTGATCTCATAAGCCAGTTGGCTGACGTCCGATGCGTCCAGTTTGAAGTTCTGGAAGAATTCGGAAATCGCTGGCGAGCGATCTACCAGCGAGTTTGACCATGCAATCTGCACGTCCTTCAGCGCATCCTTGGTAGCCACCATCGACTTGGTGTACCAGTCGGCGTCGTCCGAAGGCTGTACCATGACATATTTCTCTGGATCATACGTCGGCTCTGTCAGCATCATCACGTCGAACATGAACCAGACGGCATGGGGCTCGTAGCAGTAGAACGCGTAGCCTTCACCCTTCGCGATGCTGTCCTTGATCCGCGCTGTTTTGACGGCTTCTTCGGCCCGGATTGGTTCTACGAAATCGAGCAATCCATAGTCCCGTGTCTTGACCTCGTTGACATTGGCAGACGCCCAACCGGGTGCGCCGATCCACAACTCGCCCAGGCCGTTTCCATCACTGTCCATTAGAGCAGCGATATCGGGGCGCCCGAGGTCCGCGATGTCCGTGATATTGTTGGCCTCGCCAAAGTCCTTGGTGACACAGAAGCCCTGATTACCCTGATAGGGGTTGGACGAAAGCGTAACGGTGCCCTTTCCGTCCACGTACTCCTTGGTAAAGCTTTCCTGGTTCGGCAGCCAGACATCCGGGTGCACGTCGATGTCGCCTTTGCCCTGATCCATGGCTTGGAAAATCGTGGCATTGTTTCCGGGCACGTATTCGACCTCGCCGCCGATGCGGGACGTCACAACCTCGCCCAGCACATGCGCGATCGCCTGGGCGCCAGTCCATGAAGGCACACCTATCGCGACTTTCTCGGATGCAAAAGCCGGCAAGGACAATACGCTTACCGCCGTTGCCAGAGCTATCGTTTTAACTTCGGGTTTCATTTTCTTCTCCTCTGTTGTGTCGTGCCCTTTTCGGGCGTCTGCTTAGTTAAGTGATTGAATTAGTTGATCCTCATACGCGAAGAGTGCCGTCGCACCTCCGGTATGGAGGAACAGAACCTTGTCGGTCGTCTTGAAGAAACCTTGCCGGATCAAGCCAATCAGGCCGGCCATCCCTTTCGCGGAATAGACGGGGTCCAGCAGGACACCCTCTTGACGGGCCGTAAGGTGAATTGCTTCGAGCGTGGACGATGCGGGGATGCCGTAGCCTTCACCTACATAGCCGTCATCAACACGGATTTCGCTGACATCAATCGGATCGGCACCCAGTTTTTCGAGCGTCCGCTGAGTCAGCCCATGGACGGCCGCGACCTGACGGTCATGCGGCTGGCGGACACTCACGCCCAAAACGGGCAGGTTGTATCCCATCGCATGAAACCCGGCGACCAGACCGGCCTGCGTACCGGTGCTGCCTGTCGCCATCACCAACCAGTCAAAGGGGTCTCCGGAACTGTCACAGTGTTCGACGATCTCTTT
Organism: Alphaproteobacteria bacterium; assembly: GCA_030431485.1. Taxonomy (GTDB): domain Bacteria; phylum Pseudomonadota; class Alphaproteobacteria; order Rhodobacterales; family Rhodobacteraceae; genus Marivita. Next base: position 36,883 of record JAUIIR010000012.1, on the reverse strand, counting down.
TGCGCAATTGACGTAGCCAAGGGCGCCGGTCGGATTCGACCCACCGCCGGGGATCATGTACGGTTTATGACCCTCGGCGCGCAGCTTTTCGGTCACGGCTTCGGCCTCTGCATTCATATCCAGACCCGGGGGGCGGAACTCGTGAGTGGCGCCGAACAGATTATCAAGCAGAACGTTGCCTGTTTGCTCGTACGAGGCATCTACACCCGGCACACGACGTTCCAGCAAGACGTGACATTTCATGCCAACCTTGCAGGCTGCTGCTGCCGTCTGGCGCACATGGTTCGATTGTACCGCGCCTTGCGTCACCAACATGTCGGCGCCGGCTTCCAGGGCCTCACCGACAAGAAATTCCAGCTTGCGGGTCTTGTTGCCCCCGGTTGCCAACCCGGTGCAGTCGTCGCGCTTGATGAATAGCTGAGGGCCACCGAGCAGCTTCGACAGCCGAGGCATCGCCTCGATCGGCGTCGGTTGATGACATAGGGCAGTTCTGGGGAACCGGTCCAGCGACAGGCCAGCGGTCTTGCGATCGAGAGTAGCGGTATCAGCCATGGGAATAATCCTGCTTGGAATTCAAGCTTCCAAACTGCGCCAATTTGTTTGCGGGCTCCAATGTCATGTTCGAATGACATCATGCAAATTTTGCATTATACAAAACCGATGGATGTCTCCCTGTTTCGTGACCTCGAACGCCTCGCCCGGACCGGCAACTTCACACAGGCGGCTGCGCAGTCGAACCTGAGCCAGCCGGCCTTTTCGCGGCGCGTCAAAACGCTTGAAAACTGGGTCGGAACGCTTCTGGTCGACCGGTCGCGTCAACCTGTTCGTCTGACCGAAGCGGGGCATCAGATACTGGATGCGGGACTTCAGGCGCTTAGCCGTATTGAACAGGAACGCAGCCAGATCCTTAAAACGCAGGCTTTGCCGGACCGTTATGTCGTGACCTTTGGCGCCCAGCATTCCATCGGTTGGAGGTTCTATCCCAATTGGCTTCAAGCGCTCGAAGACACCTACGGACCGATCCTTTCCCGCCTGCGGGCCGATGATCTGCCGAACTGCCTGCAAGACCTTGAAAACGGGGTTGTTGATTTTGTTATCGCTTACGGCCCCAAATCCGGGGCGCTGGATGACAAGAAGGCATCGATTGTCATTGGCACTGACCGGTTGATCCCAGTGTGCAAACCCAATCCGGACAGCACGCCCGCGTTCGACTTCCGCAACGGGCAAACGGAGACGCCCTTTCTGCGCTTCGGAAACGCCGCAGCCATTTCCGCCTTGCTCGAACCGACATTGGCCGAGCACAAGCTGGGCCAGCGCCTTCGACCCATTTACGAAAACTCTATGGCTGGTGCGTTGCGCATGCGGGCGAGAGAGGGCGACGGCGTGGCGTGGCTTCCTGAAACGCTGGTCGCGCCTGATCTGGAAGCCGGGCTCTTGGTCGCCACGGGTCCCAAGGAATGGGAAGTCGCCCTGGAAATCCGTCTTCATCGCAACGAGTCCCGAACCAACCACACGACGCGGTCGATCTGGACGTATCTCGAGCGGTCGGCAAAGGAGGACCGTCTCTCTGACAGCTAACGGAGCGCGCCAATGTCGCGACAGACCGCCTGTCATGCGCGCGCCCTTTCCCGTTTCGGGTCGACGAAGGGGATGTCCACGACCTGTGCTGGCAGGCGTTTCATGTGCCCGTCCATCATGCCGACATCCAACATGTGGCCCGTCTCTGAATGTTCTATGGCCAGGCGCGCCATGGCGATACCTCGCCCCAAGTGCGGAGACCGGGTGGCAGAGGTCACCTCTCCGATTTGGCGTTCTCCCGCAAAAATGGGGGCCCCGGACAAAGGCACGTCATCGCCGTCCATCATCAAGCCCTTCAGACGCGCACGCGGGGCTGCCGCGTTGCGTTCCAACGCGGCCCTTCCGACGAAAGCTGCCTTTTTCATGTCGACAGCAAACCCCAGGCCGGCCTCGTAAGCATCGACGCCGACCCGAAACTCTGCGCCCGCGGCTGCAAGCCCGGCTTCGATCCGGATGATTTCCAGCGCAGCAGTGCCCATCGGGGCAATCCCGAACTCTTGGCCATGCGACATTAAACTGTCCCAAAGCGTGATCGCATCTGACTTCGCGCAGAAGAGTTCGTACCCGAGTTCGCCAGTGTATCCCGTGCGCGACAGCATGAAACTCGTGCCTTCGCGGTCGTGCAGGCGCCCCACGGTTACGCCGAACCACTTCATGTGCTCCAATGCCGGGACATGAGGCTGTGTGAAGACGAACTTTGAAAGCAGGTCACGAGATTTCGGACCCTGAAGCGCCAGGTTGACCAGGGACTCGCTGACATCGGACAGCCGGGTCTGCATCCCTTCCGATCGCGCAAATTCTTCAATCCGGCGCGCGCTTTCCTCGGATCCGCAGCACCAGCGGAACACCTGCGGTCCGAGCCGAAACAAAGTGCCGTCATCCACGATGGCTCCGGTTTCGTCGCACATCAAGGCATAGGTCGCCCGCCACTGCGCGAGACGGGACACATCGCGCGTGAGCAAGCGCTGCAGCACTTTCTCTGCGTCGGGGCCAACAACGTCATATTTCCGCAGGCTGCTCATGTCCTGCAGCGTGACGCGTTCGCGGCAGGCCCAATATTCTCCGAGTGTTCCTGTCGACGGATAGGTCGCCGGAACCCACAGGTTTCGCGCAGCAACAAAATCCTGCGTCAATTCGGACGTCCGCGCGTGGAACGCGCTTTCTTGGCTGAGTGTCATCGCACTGTCCTCTTTCGCCCGAAATCCAATCGCCCGCGTGATCGGCGCCTCTGGGGCGTAGATGCGCACATGGATATCCGTCGGGTTCCATCCGTTGATTGGATCGATGTCGTCGGGGCAGGCGGTCGATACGCAGACCAGATCGGTCAGTGCGCGCATGGTGACGTAGTCGCCTGGTCGTGAATGACTTTCTTCGGTCATGATGTGGTGAGAGTGCGGATCGACCCAGGTGTTCCAAAAGAAGTTGATGGCCGGCCAGGCCGCCCGTTTCTCAACCCCGTATGGCGCCATGGCCGCAGAGATATTGTCGGAGCAATTCAGATGACCCGGAAAGCCTCGGTCCTCGTATCCCCTTGCCGTACAAGCCAATCCAAAGGTGTCATGACGCCCGCATGTGTCCTGAACGACCTGCAACATCGGGTTCATGTCGCCATCGAAAAACTTGTCCAGAAGCCCTGGCGAGGGATAGGCCTGCCGCACCATGGACCGCGTCGCGGTGCTGTCGATCATGCATTCGATCCCGGCGTCAAGCCGGTGCGTTCCGAATGCCATGAAGTCCGAGCATTGTTGCCCTTCAACATCTATGACCTGCACGAACTGACCCTTCGCCAGTTCATAGGCCGATGCGGTCCCACGACGGATCGTGAATTCGTCGATTACTTTGCCCAAAGGCGCCGGCAGAGGGGCAGGTTGGCCCGCCCGGTCAATCTGGATTTCGATATCCCCGCCAGACTGCCCGGAGACGATGTCAGCCTCAGAGGACGAAAGGATTGCCCAGACGGTACATCCCTCGGCGGCCTTCAAAAACGTGTTGGCGGTGATCGGAATTTCCGCCGTTGGCATGTCGGCAACATCCAGACCCATCGCATTGGCCCATTGCGTCAACGCGCCATCATCAAAGGCCAGTTCAGAGATTTTGCGCCCCGGCTTCAGACCAAGCGCTGCCAGACCGTTGTCACCGCGTGCCTTCAATACCAGCACGGCCACAGACGCCGCCGCCCCGTAAAAACGCAGCAACTGGTTCTCTTTCACGTCAAATCGAACACATCCTCTTGGCGCAAGCCGACGCGTGTCTTGGGCGGAACGCAACGGGAAGCCGGGAAATCGTCGCAGCGATGTCTGCGTCCCGACGTTGCTGAATTCCAAGAGCGCTTCCCCAACAGGCATTTGCAACCAGATTCCCGCGATGTAACTGGTTACATTTTGTATGTAACCGGTTACGTGAGTCAATAAATTGGTTTAAACTGCCATTCACAATGCGCGGTCAGACTAAAAAACGATCCAATTTACGAGATGTTGCCGCCCGATCAGGCGTCTCGGTTGCGACGGTCAGTCGTGTTCTGAACTCCCCGGGCAAAGTTGCTGCGGACACCCGCAACCGGGTCGAACAGGCGATTGCCGACTTAAAGTTTGTACCGTCCGCCGCCGCCCGGGCCATGAATCGCGGAAACTCGGGCATTGTGGCCGCCCTGTTGCCGACGCTCGACAACGCTATTTATGCGCGCGTGGTCAACGGGTTGGAGGCACGGCTTACTGCCGACGCGCTCACTCTGATGATCGCGCAAACGGGTGACGACCCCACTGTCGAACTGCAGCGCGCCAGGCAACTGATCGAAATCGGTGCAGAGGCATTGATCGTCGTGGGGGTCACACATGATCCCGGGCTCTATGAATTGATCGAGCGCACGCAATGTCCTGCCGTGGCAATTTCTTACTTTGACGATGCCAGCCCGATCCCGACAATAGGATATGACAACTGGGCGGCAGCGACGGTCGCCGCCCGACATCTTGCAGACCTCGGTCACAAGCATGTGGCCGTTCTGCACGGGCCCAGCAGTCACAATGATCGGGTTCGACGTCGGAAGCAGGCGCTCGAGAACCAAGAACTCGGATTGAGCTTCACATTCCTGGAAGTCGCGCTTTCCACGGAAGGCGGCCACGAGGGGATCAACCAGATCAGGGAACACCATCCCGAAATCACTGCGGTGTTGTGCTTTTCCGACGTGATTGCCTATGGCGCATTACACAGGCTGAATGCCCTGGGGTTGCACGTGCCAGACGACCTTTCGGTCATGGGAATCGAAAACCAACCGGGTTCCATGTTCACTCACCCACCGCTGACCAGCGTCAGGTTAAGTGTTGAGCGTATGGGGGAACGCTCAGCCGAGGCCATCATATCCTGCCTGAAAACCCAGACACCTCCGGCGCCGGTAAACCTGCCCATTGAACTGGTGAGGCGCCAATCCACCGCGGCCGTTTCAAGCGAGCCATCGCGCGGGTAGGGGCCAGGATCCTTCCCGCGATCGTTGCACGACAGCATCCTTCACCTGCTCCGGGCCTGAAAGGACCCGGAGCAGGTGGGGACATCGATGCGTCGCTTTGGTCGCGGCGTATTGGCGTGTCAGCTGACGATTTCGACCGAACCCGTGTCGCCGTTCACGCGCAACGTCATACCGGTTTCGATCTTCGCGCTGCCAAAACCCGTGCCCGTGACCGCCGGCAAACCATATTCCCGGCAAACAATCGCTGCGTGGCTCATGATGCCGCCGATATCGGTCACAACGCCGCCAATCTTGCCGAAGACAGGTGCCCATGAAGGCGCGGTCACCGGGCAGACAAGGATCTCTCCTTCCTGCAACTCATCCAGCCGTTCCGGCCCACTGAGTACGCGGGCCTTGCCTTCGACGACACCCGGTGACGCGGCCATGCCTTTCAGGCTGTCGTCGGACTTGCCCGCATCGGCCCAGCGTTGAATGGATTCAGAGGTGATGCCCCAAAGCATGACAGTGAAGGGTTCGGTGATGACCTCTGGCGGGTTGTTGACCGCAGGGATCGGGCGTTCCTGGCCGAGGATGTCCAGCATCTGCCGCCGCTTGGCGATCTTTTCCGGCCAGTAGCGTGGCCCTTGCGGCGCGCAACCGCTGGCCCAGGCGTTGCAGTAGTCAAAGAGGATGTCGCGCAGTTCGGAATGCTGGACAAAGAACATGCCGTCCTCTTCTTCCCAGAATCCAGCATTTTGCAGGACTTTGGACAGCTCGCGCGCTTTGCGCCAGAAGACGCCCATCGACCAGTGTTCGATATAGAAGTTGTGATCCTCGACATAGGGGAAGACAAGGCGCGACAGGCCCAGTTTCCCGTCAAAAGCCTCTTGGACCTCGGGGTCCATCATGTCGCGGTATTCCTCGACGATGCGGTCACGTTCGGCGGCAAGTTCCTCGATGGGGCGGATGAGAACCTTCCCGGCTTCGACTTGCTCGACATAGCCTTTGATAAAGCTCAGAGGGATGTCGAAATGGTCGATCCAACGCTTGTCTGATGACAGGATGCCCGAGCCTGTGGAGTAGTTGAACCAAGGGTCCTGCGCGGCCTCCCAGGCTGCCATCCACTGGTCACCGTTTGGCGCTGCGGCGATAGCTGCCAGATCACCGCCCTTGACCACATCGTTCAGGCCCAGTTCGACCGCGAGGTTCGCAAGCTTCTTCAGTTCTTCATCCGGGCGGAACAGAACGGAATCGATGCCCTGCACCATCTTGGCGATGGCCTGTTCAGGGATCGTCGGGAACTGTTCTTTCACGAATGTGAAGAAATCCAGATATGCGGCGTAGCCAAGGTTCAGGAATTCGAAATGCAACTGCCAGGTACGGTGCAGCCCCTGCAGCATATGGTCGAAATTCGCCATAAACTCGGTGGTTTGGTCATGGCCGCGCCCCTCATGGACCCATTCCAGAGGCACTTCATCGGGCAGCGGCGTGAACGTGATCTCCTCCATCGCCTCAATCTCGGCCATCACTTTCGTGTGCCAGTTTTCCAGCAGCGTGTCCCAATTGCCAAAATAATGCCCGGCGCGTTCCAGGAACTTGGGTACGCGGGCTTCGATGTCTTCAAGCGGAACCGGGATCATCCGCAGATAGGCGTAGCCGTTGATGTAGCGGTATTCGATCCCGTTGGCGGGCGGAACGATCCACTGACGTGTGTTGTACTGGCCCAGCGTCTTGGCCGTGTACTCAAGGATCATCGAGTCAAAAGGACGGGTCGGAACCGGGAAATGCTGGTTGTTGCAGAAGTAGAACTCCTGCTCTTCGGCCTCGCGATTGCCCGGTTGGAAGAGCATGTAATAGGGATACATCTCTTGCCAGTCTTCCGCACCCTTGGGGGCAGGAATGTCATAGGGGCTTGGGAACATTGATACTTGTTTGTCCATGACGTCCTCCCACGTCTTATGTTTTCTTGGCGGCCTTTGCGGCATTGGCCGGGGCCAGCAAAGCGCCGACGATCCCGTCAAGGCCCATGCTGTGCGCGCTGGTTTTCTTTTCCTTGGCCTTGCGGGACCAGACGGTCTCGGGGCGGCTTTGCAGGGCAAAGAGGTTTGCACCTTCGGGCGCGTCCGCGTCGATCGCCCATTCCACGTCCTGCGGGCAGCGGTTTTGCTTTTCGAGCCGCTTGGCAAGGTCCGCGACGGCGATCACCTCGTCATCCGACAGGGATGGTTTGCTGGCGCGTTCTTCTGGCACGTCGCTCATCACGGCGGTTTTGCTGACCAGGTCCGGGACAAGCTCGACCTGTTTCTTCGAAACCGTGCGATCGACCACCGACAACAGAACTTTTTCGACCAGGAAATTGTCAGGCGTCACTTCACCCGAAACAACCGTTTCACCCAGGCCCCAGGACGCGTCGATCGAGATTTTCGTGCGATCCCCGTTTGACGGGTCAAGCGTCATGGCAACGCCAGAACTGCGGGCGTTGACCATCTTTTGCACGACGACGGACATCAGCACATCGGAATGCGGAATGTTGTTGTCTTCCCGGTACTTGACGGCCCTGTCAGCGAACATCGACGCCCAGCAGGACCGGACCTTTTCGACCACCTCATCGGCGCCAACCACCCACAGATAGGTGTCCTGTTGCCCTGCAAAACTGGCGTCCGGCAGGTCCTCGGCCGTGGCCGAAGAGCGGACGGCAACGGGCAGATCATCGCCCATTGCGGCATAGGCGGCGCGCAGGGTCTGCGCGATGTCGTCCATCATCGGATGCGACATCATCAAATCCCGCACCGCGCCGCTGACCGAGGCGAGCGAGTCTGTGCTGCCCGCGTCCAGCGTTTCAAGCAGCGCGTCGATTTTGGGCTGGATGCCCGATGCGTCAAGGAACGCGCGATGCGCGGTTGTGGTGACGGCAAAACCCGGCGGCACTGCCACACCGGCTTGCGTCATTTCCCCCAAAGAGGCGCATTTGCCGCCGACAAGATCATGATCATTGGAAGAAATTTCATCGAAACCCAGCACGTATGCTGCATCGCGATCGCGGGCCAATTCGTTGGCGTTAGACGTCATTTTTTCCTCCCTCTGCGCCCTCATCCTTGGCGCAGCCTAGGTCAAAATCCCTATCTCAAATTCTTTTGTTTTTCTGTTTTCAGACAAGGATGACGGTGCTTGCGACCTTGTGAACTTTGGTTCGATCCAGATCAACGCCAAGGTCTTTGGCGACGCTTGCAAAGTGCTTGTAATGCCGTGCCACCGCATCCGTCCGCCCCTGCGCTTGCAGCACTCGGATCATTTCTACGTTGGCGTTTTCGTCTGCCGGCTCAATCTCCAACGCACGCGAGCTGTGGTGCATCGCTTCGCGCAGACGGTCCTGGCTGCGCAAGAGGCGTGACATATCCGTGTGCAGCTTTGCCGCCATTCCGCGCAGCCAGGCGCGTTTGGGCAGACACCAATCCTCATACTCGGATTCGACATATTTGCGGGATACGTCCTGAAACAGATCCCCGCCATAGGTTCGGGCGGCGGCTTCATAGACGCGCAGTGCATTTTCAAGGTCGTCATGCTGGAACAAGGACAGCCCTCTGCGGCAAAGCTGTTCGAACTGTTCCACATCCGTCCAGCTTCCGGCTGGCACATGCAGATAGTAGCGATCGCCAGATCGCGTTACGTGTTTTGCATCCCGCAGCACGCGCCGCAGCACGGACACGGTGTGATGCAGCCGGTTGCGCTTTTCCAGTTCATCCCGCCCATCCGGCCAGAGGATCTCTGCCAGTTGTTCGGTCCCAGCGCCGGTTTCGCCTTGCGTCAGCAGATAGGCAAACAGCGCCTTGGTCTTCTGTACAGACCCTCCGGGCGCGTTCCATTTCACGGGCTGACCATGATCCACAAAGACTTTCAACGACCCGAGGCAATGGATGTACCACCGTTCCCGCGTGATGCTTGTCGCATCCCCCCGGCGTGTCCGGGCCGCCCAGCTTGGCACCGTCGCTTTCCCTGCCGATCTTGACGGGGATTTGATCAGGGGGGTCTGAGCATAATCCGGCACAAGACGGCCTATCAGAAACCGGGCCTGCATTTCAGGATCGTCTTGAACGCGAATGTGCCGCGGCACCCAATAAGGGTTTTCGTGACGTCCCGAGGGGGCCAGAAACGCCTGATGCGCCGTCAGTGCCCCAAGAAGCGTGTCCTCGACCATGATCTCTTGGTCGTAGACCGAGACGACTTCGATCCCGACCTCATCTGACAGGTCCTCGACAAAGGCCCCCCAATTTTGCAGCGTGGGAAAAACGTAAGGGGCCTCAAGCGTCCAGCGCAGGTCAAAGATCACCCGCCGCAAGTGTTCCATTTCGACCAGCCTGTCCGAGACGAGTGACACATCTTGCTGATCACCAAAGGCCATCGGATCCATGTTCAGCGTTCTGTAACCAAGGCGTTCGCGTCCCAGGGCCTTCAGAAAATCCGGGTCGTCCGAGACGATCAAATCGCCTTGTACAGACCCCTCTTTCAATGCGCTGACGCAAAAATCCGTATCGGACAGATCGGCAATCAGCGCGGTGTTTCTTGTATCGCTTGACGTGTTGGACATGCGCGCAGGATTTCATCAATGGGTTCAAAAGCCAAAGAAAAAAAACAGTAGGAGCGATAGCGTCATCACTGCACGGAACGAGGGGGAGAGCGCACGTGACGATGAAGCAAAAGTTCGACTACATCGTCGTTGGGGCAGGGTCCGCTGGCTGCGCCCTTGCCAATCGTCTGAGCGAAAACCCAAGCAATTCAGTGCTGTTGCTCGAAGCGGGGCGCAAGGACAATCACCCGCTGATCAAGATGCCGCTGGGCCTGATCTGGATGACCAAGGCCAGGAATTACAGCTGGAATTACACCACGACGGCCCAGGACGGGCTGAACGGCGCCAAGATCAGGGCCCCGCGCGGCAAAGTCATGGGCGGGTCCTCGGCTGTGAACGGCATGATCTATATCCGGGGCCATCGCGCAGATTATGACGGATGGGCCGAAGCAGGCTGCACCGGCTGGGACTACGCATCTGTCCTGCCCTATTTCAAACGTGCCGAGAACAATCAGCGACGCGGAATCGACACAGAGATCCACGGCACGGACGGCCCGCTTTTTGTCTCTGATCAGCGGTCCTCGAACGCCACGGACCACGACTTTGTCGAGGCGGCCGCGCAATTGCAGTATCGCGCTTGCCCCGATTTCAACACCCCCGAGCCCGAGGGCATGGGGATCTATCAGGTCACGCAAAAAGACGGGCAGCGTCACAGTGCGTCCCATGCCTACATCGCCCCGGTCAGAGCGCGCGCCAATCTGACCGTTGTCACTCAGGCGGATGTGCGGAACGTCGTGATCGAAGAAGGCCGTGCGACCGGAGTCAACTACACCGATGCAGGCGGAAAATCCTGCCTTGCCGAAGCAGGCAACGAGATCATCTTGTCCTCTGGCGCAATCGGTTCGCCACACCTTCTGATGCGTTCGGGGCTTGGTCCTGCGGCACAGCTCAAGGCCGCTGGCATTGACGTCGTTCTAGACGTCCCAGGGATCGGCCAGAACCTGCAGGATCACGTGGACATCATGGTGATCAACAAGACGCGGTCAATGACGCCTGTCGGTCTGTCCGTGCAGGCCGTTCCCCGGTTGATCGGGGATGGATTGAACTGGATATTCCGCAAGCGTGGCGCGCTGAGTTCGAACATGGTCGAGGCTGGCGGGTTCATCCGCTCTCAACCCTCAGAGCCGCAGCCCGACCTTCAAATGCACTTCATCCCCGGCCTCAAAAGCCATAGGGGCCGCATGGTCGAATATGGGCATGGCGTGTCGTTGCATACCTGCCTGCTGCGACCCAAAAGCCGGGGCAGCGTGACCCTGGACGCGCAAACGGGCGCACCCCAAATCGACCTTGGCCTGTTGACCGATCAGGACGATGTTGCCCGGCTGATACGCGGCGTTCGGATTGCACGACAGATGCTGGCGCAGCCCCCCTTGGCGCAGCACGGCCTGACCGAAGTGATCCCCGGCGACGCGGCGCAGGATGACAGCGCGCTGGAAAGCTTTGTGCGCACCCATGCGCGCACCGTTTATCATCCCGTGGGCACCTGCCGGATGGGCAGCGATGGCGCCTCGGTTGTGGACCCGCGCCTGAAGGTGCGCGGGGTCGAGGGGCTGCGCGTGGCGGATGCGTCGATCATGCCGAACATTGTCAGTGGCAACACCAATGCGCCCGCGATCATGATCGGCGAAAAGGCCGCCGATCTGATCCTTAAAGACGCGCGATAAAGCGCGTTGCGTTCGACGTGACGCACAAGACGCTGTCTTTCGCTGTGCTCAAATACGCCATGCAATCCGAGAGCGTCGGACACACGCCCAAAGGGTCCTGATTATCCCAGGTACAGGTTATGCAGCTTGTCGGGATTGCCCGCCAGTTCCGAGGCCGCGCCGTCAAAGCGCATCTCACCCTGGACCATGACGAAGGCGGTATCTGACAGGCCAAGCGCCATTTCGGTGAATTGCTCAATCAGGATGATCCCGGTTCCCTGATCCCGAAGGTTGGCAACAATCCCTGCCAAACGCTTAACGATCAGAGGGGCAAGGCCCAGAGACATCTCATCAACCAGCAGGTACTTGGGTTTGGCCATCAATGCGTGGCCGATGGCAAGCATCTGTTGCTGACCGCCTGACATGCTGCCCGCGCGCTGCGGTTTGCGCTCTGCCAATTCCGGGAAGGTGTCATAGACAAAGGCCAGCCGCTCAGCGGTGTCGGTGTCCAACCCGGAGGCTGCGGCGCGCAGATTGTCTTCGACGCTCAGCGCACTCAGCACGCGGTGGCCCTCGGGCACAGCGGCGACGCCAGCCGCGCGGATCTGCGCGGGCTTGGCTTTGCTGATGTCCTGGCCGTCAACGGTCACGCTGCCCGCCGATTTGACAAGCTTGCCTGCGACACCCAGCACCAGTTCCGATTTCCCGGCGCCGTTGGGCCCCAAAACGCAGGCGATCTGTCCGGCCTCGACCGACAGGCTTGCAGATTTCACCACGGTGCGACCGTCCGCTTCAACAGAAAGATGTTCAATCACCAAGCCCATTCACACAACCTCTTCCGCAGTGCCAAGATAGGCGGCCTTGACCTTGGGATTGTTCAGCACCTCTTCGGTCGGGCCAAAGGCGACCATCTGACCGAAGTCCAGCACCAGCGTTTCCGCGCAAATCCGTTTGATCAGGTCGACATCGTGGTCGATGACAAGGACCTTGGCCTTGGTCACCTCTGGCAGGTGCAGGATCAGATCGCCCAGGCGGTCTGTCTCACTGCTGGACAGCCCGCCCGCGGGTTCGTCCAGCATGATGATCTTTGGATCACCCACGATGCAGCGCGCCAGATCGACAAGCCTCCGTTCAAAGGCGTTGAGCTCTGCGCCCATGATGTCTTCCATACCAGAGAGGCCGACAAAGGCGATGGCCCGGTCCAGGTCATCCTTGTTGCCCCCGATACTGTCGAGCTGCACCAGGATGTTGTCCCGCACGCTCAGATCATTGGCGATTTCCTCTTTCTGGAAGGACCGGCGCAGGCCCGCCTGGCTGCGCCCTGACGGGGCAAGCTCGGTCAGGACAAGATCCCCGATCTGCACTGTGCCGCGCGCGGTCACAAAGCCAGAAAAGACATTCATCAAGGTCGTCTTGCCCGCACCATTGGGGCCAATGATGCCCGTGATGGGCTGTTCGAACCGGGCAGAGATGTTTTGCAGCGCCTTGACGCCGCCGAATTGAACCGAGACGTCATTCAGTTCCACGGCCGCTTGCGTCGTTTGTTGCGCAGCGCCTTGCGCCTCTGCCTTCATCTGGTTTGTGTCCACATGCGTGACTTGGACCGCGTCTTTTTCCTTGCGTTTCAACCCTGCCAGAATTTGTCCCGCAATCCCGTCCGGCGCGGTGATCACCGCGTGCAGCAGCCCTGCGCCAAAAATCACAAACGACAGGTCAGCATCGAGGCCCCAGTCATTCAGCAGGGCAGGCAGGATACGGTAAAGCGCCGCGCCAATCACGGCGCCCAGCCAGAACCGCGCGCCACCAACAACGGCGAGGGCGAAAAGCAGAATGCTCTCTGGCGCGCGGAAGCTGCCGGGATCCAAAAGGCCAAGGCTGCCAGCCAAAAGCCCCCCGGCGATGCCGCCCAAGAGTCCGGAAATGGCAAAGGCCCATGTCTTGTAGAGGGTGACGTTCACACCCGCCGCCATTGCCGCGGCCTCGGACCGTCGGATCATCGCCCAGGCGCGGCCCGGCGCGGTGCGCCGATGCGCCTCGATCAGCAAAAAGCCGAGGATCACGACGACAAGCACATAGCGCAGATAGGCCGCGTCCGATTGCGCCAGCGCGGGGCGGCGCATCTTGTCCGCGAGCGAGGTTTGCACGCCCCAGAACCCCTCGCCCCCGTTCGGGAAGCCGTAGGTGCCAAAGACGATCTCAAGCGCGCCCGCCGCCATGAGCGTCACAAGCGCAAGGTAAAGCCCCCGCATCCGCAGCGCAGGAATGGCCAGCACCGCGCCAAACACCATCGTCACAAAACCGCCAAGCAGCACGTTCAGCTCAAATGGCAGAGCGAAGGCGTGGTTCAGGCGCAAGGTCACCCAGCCGCCAAGCCCCATCAGCGCGATCTGCGCAAGGTTCACCATGCCAAGTCGTGCATACATGAAAGCGATGCCGGCGATGGCCAGGGTAAAGCAGGCGGTCGAGGTGAATATCTTGATCCACTGCCCGCCGGACGTGGCTGGAAGGACAACGACTGCTGCGATGGCGATCGCAAGGGTCCAGGGGCTGATGCCCTTCAAAAGACTGAACTGGCCCATCAATTGCCCCCGAATGTCAGGCGAACCGTGCGTTGCTGCCAAATCAGAACGGCAGCGGCAATCACGTAGGGCGCCAGCGGGCGCACGCCTTTGAATGTCTGTGACAGGGTCAGCAGGGATTCGATCAGCCCCATTGCCAGCCCGGCAAAAAGGACAATCCACAGGTTATCCAGACGACCGGCAATCGCGGCCGCAATGGAGGGAATGACCATGAAGGTGATCAGCGTCGGCTCAAGCCGGATCAGCGTGCCGAACATCAGCCCGGTAAAGCCAGCAATCACGCCTGCGATGACCCAGGCCACGGTCTCGACCCTGAGGATCGGAATGCCCAGCAGATCCGACAGGTCCCGGTCATTGGCAAGCGAGCGCATCTGCAACCCGATCACCGTCCGATTGAGGTAGAGCGTGATGGCGATGACGATCCCGACTGAGGCCGCAAAGGCCAGAATGCGTGTACCGGTGACGCGCAGCCCCATGATGCGCACGGCCAGATTGTCGGTCGGCAGATCAATGCTGCGCGGATCGTCGTTCCAGAGAAAATTCACTATTCCAAGGACGATCAAGGCAAGGCCCAACGTCGCGACAGCCTTCACAATCGGCTCTCGCCACGCCAGCATCGGTGCCAGCGTACGCCCGTATCCTACCGAAATTGCGGCGGCGATCACGATGGCAACAGCCCAACCGACCGGGGCGGGAAAGCCCCATTGTCCGAACTGCCAGGCCGTCATGACGCCCGCTGCCCCAGCGGCCCCGCTTGCGAAATTCAGCACGCCCGTGGCCCGGTACAGCACCACGATGCCGATCCCGCCAAGCGCGTAAAGCGCGCCGATTGCAAGACCCGACATGATGAACAGACCCGACACACGGAACGGTTTGCCCCACGTCAAAAAGACAACGGCTCCGACCAGTACAACGGTCAGGACCGCCCAATTGAGAATGGTGTCTCGTTGCATTTTGCACCAATTGTCTGAAGTACAAGGCCCGGCCTAAGCCGGGCCCCGACGGGAGGATCAGCGGAGGCCCATTTCTTTTTCGAGCGCGATGTGCTTCTCGAAATAGGGGCTGTCGTATTCGTAGCAGTCGCGGACAACCTCAAAGCCGCCATCCTTGATGACAACCATATGTCCAGCGTGGTTCGGCATGTGGAAGTCAGACTCGCCCACATAATAAGGTCCACACATCAGGTCGGACTCGTAGCCCTTGATGGCCACGATCGCCTCGCGCACCTTGGCGCGGTCGTCCACGTCCGCCGGATCCATTTTCAACAGCGTGTCGACAAAGATGTTCGCGGTCAGGAAACCAGACTGTGAGAACGTATCGCGCGTCGTGCTCTGATCGTCAAAGGCGTCCATCACGGCGCTCCAGTTCTGGTTGTCCGGGCCGCCATCATCGAAGGGCGCAAGCTCTGCGTTCACAAAGATCGAACCGTTGTTCCAGTAGTCGCCAAGCGCGGCCGGGATCGACAGGTCGTACATCGGGGTCGAGGACGACCATGTGAAGGCGTCGCGCAGATCCTGCTCTTCCGCCGCCTTCAGGAAGGCAATCGCCAGACCACCCGGCAGGTTGACCAGAATGCTGTCCGCACCCGAGGCAATCGCCTCTAGCAGGCCAGAGTTCACATCCGGCGCTGCCGGGTTCAGCAGGACGCTGGAGCCGGCCAAACCCTTGGACTCCATGTAGGCTTCCATCGCGCCGCAAGACCAGGGGCCAACGTTGGGAATGGCCAGGCCGATGCACGAGATATTCGTCGCGCCCTGCTCCTCGACCATGTATTGCGCCGCACCAACGGTAGAGGGCAGGGGCCCCTGGTTGGTGGACACTATGCTGGGGCTTTCAAAGCACTCGGACACCGCACAGGCAGAGGCCATCGCCATGATGCCGCTGTCCTGGTATTTCTGCGCATTGACCGCCATTTCCACGAAAGACCCGTTGCCGACGATGGCCACCACGCCCTCGTCGTCGATCAGTTTTGCCGCGGCCTGAGCTGCAAGTTCCGGGTTCCACTGGTCATTCTCGGTCAGATACTCAATCGGGCGACCATGGATCCCACCATTGGCGTTCACACAGTCGAAATAGGCATCAGCGGTCCGTGACGCTGTGCCGAAATCTCCCGGAGCCGCATCGCCGTAGATGCCGCCAACCTTGATCGGCTCGCCCGTGGCCGCCTCGCCGGTATTTGCGCCACACTGTTGTGCAAAAGCGCTTCCGGCGCTGAGCGCAAGAACAGCCGCCGCTGTCGTGAATAGGTGTTTCATTCTGTTCCTCCCTTGAAGGTGCGCACCCTTATTTCCTTAGAAGATCAGTCGTTCGCGAGACTGTCACTGGGATGCGTCAGCATCAGTCCCATGCTGCGCGCATGAGCTTTCCTCCTTGCCGGGAAAGGTATCCTGAGCACATTTTTTTTTCTGTTGTTTGCTCGGCTTGTGACCCGAATATCTGCGAAATCCTTGGGCGAATCTGGGTGTTCGCACTTGGCGGTATGACGCGGCTTAGATCGCTGTTCTGATTGGGTTTTTCCGAGCGATTCCTGGATCGTGTCCACGGCGCCAAGGATGTTTTTCCACGTCCGACCACAGATCGAAAGTGGGGCGGTCAAACAGCTTTGGACAACGAGCGCCATTGACCAGAGACTCGACGTCCCGGCACCTTTCGGCGGTCAAGGGTAGGGGGTAGAGCAGGGGCGGTCCCCAAGCTCCGGAGGCCGGTTTCAGGTTCCTGTCAATCGCGTGCCTCGTCCGATCTCACGTTCACAAACGTCGTGAAGTTGTCGGCCAGCATACTGGCATCCGCTCGGTTCATCTTGATCGTTGGAAGTGCAGACATGTCGATCGTGTTCACGCCCGCAAAAAGAGCCAGAACGTCAACGTCCAGGGTTAGAGACATGTCCTCTTTCCCAATTGAAACGGGCAACCGAAGGGTTCTCAGGCTTTCATTGAAACCGACGTGATAGACAAGAGGTTCCAGCTTGTCACCAACCATGAGGGCGCCCTCGGCCAGCAGAAATTTGTAGCCGATTTCCCAGTTCCAGGCCATTCGGCTATTGGGATCAAGATCGCCGCGCGGCATGATCGAACCATTCGCTTCTGGGTCCAGACCGATCGACATCTCGATCTCGTCGATTTCGCCGAGTGGGACATTGTCAAGAACGACCTTGTCTGTCGGGCTTCTCGCATCAAAACGGACCAAGTGATAGCTGTCGGCTTCGGCAAACTCTTCGGTCGCGTTGCGCAGCTTCAGCCCACTTGCATAAAACCGGATGTCCCGGAACATGACCGGCTCGCCACCGACAGGATCCGAATAGGCGAACTCATCAAAGACAAAGGGCGCGCCCTGGGACGATGCGACAAAGGTGATCTCAAGCCGCCGGGTGTCTTCGGCTGCGACGCGCGCCGGGCAGAACAAGGTGACGGAAGCACACAAGGCCGCCGACATGAGCAAAGCAGATCCTCTCAACGGGGCTCTCCTTCGAAAGGGTTTGAAAACGCTGGATCATCTAAAAATGTCTGATCGGTCAGAGTGTGTAGAAAGGCAATAATCGCATCAATTTCATGCTGTTCCAGCCGTAGACCCAAGGCTGCGGTGGGGTCAGCAACCAGATTGTCTGCCTCAAGGATAAGGGGGCTCAGTGTCTTGCTGCGCACGATGCCATGATTGTAGTGCGCCATGACGTCTTCGAGAGTGTCAAATCGGCCGTCATGCATATACGGACCTGTGACTGCGATATTCCGCAAGCTCGGAACTTTGAATTTCCCGAAATCGGGGCCGTAATTCGTTGTTGCCGCCAAGCCTGGCTTGAGATCGGCATCGGGATCGAGGCCATTGTTGCTGAACCCGTCGAACCCATCACTGAACCCGGCCGTCACGAATTGACTGTGGCAATCAATGCAGTTCCCGCCCCGAAGCGATGTTTTGACGTCCGGATGAGCCATGAAGAGTTTTCGGCCCAGCTCTTCCTGATCCGTCAGGACAGCGTCGCCCAAGAGGTATCGGTCATATTTGCTGTCGGATGAAATCAGCAGGCGCAAAAAGGTTGCGAGCGCGCGCGAGATACTGTGCTCGTCCAGGCGACCATATGCGGCCTCGAACATCGCCGGGTACACAGGATCAGCCGAGAGTTCGGCAACCAGTGCGTCCAGAGGTTGGTTCATCTCAAAAGGGTTCAAAAGTGGCTCAAGAACCTGATGTTCCAGGCTGGGACTGCGACCATCCCAAAAAAAGAGCTGCGGTCCCCACAGCAAGTTCGCCAAAGACATGCTGTTGAATTCAAGTTCTTCACCGTCACGCCCGATCGCCAGCGCGCGCCCGTCCGTAAACGCGCGCTCTTGCTCATGACAGGACGCGCAAGACATTGAATTGTCGCCAGACAGAATTGGATCGTAGAAAAGCCGACGCCCCAGCTCAAACGCTTCTTGTGTCAAAGGGTTGTCGGCTGGAATGGCGAACCTTCCGAACACGAACGGGGCCTCAAAGCCTTCGATCGGTCGGGGACTTGTGCCTGCGGTTAGCGTCTGACCGCCAAGCCCCGCGCAAATGAAGAGGGCCGCCAGCGCTCGGCTGACGGTCCCCAGGATGTGTCGCGCCTTAGTGGTGATGGACAAAGCCAGAACCAAAGAGCGCTTCGACATTTTCAACGCCCTTGTTGTAGGTGCCTTTGAAATCGATGGTTCCAAGTCGTTCGCCGGTCGCCAGATCGTGAACAGTGATCGTATGTGCGTTCACTCCCGCGATAAAGTCGACGTCCGTCGGATCATTGTCTGCGGCATTCCCCAGGTTCAGAAGGTTGTTCTGAATGGCGATCAATTCGCGGCCTGAGGCGGACGAGAAAAAGATCATGTGATGCGCGCCGATATCGGCAACGATATCCGGGCCGCTCGAAACAAGTTCGGGAAGTTTCGAGATGTCGTAGCGTTTCACGACGCCGGGCAAGGCGTGACTGATAAAGAGTTCGTCTTCGGTGCCGTAGAATTCCAGAGGCACGGCAGTCCCATTTGCAGCGCCCGAGTAGATCACCTCGGCCTCGCCAAATGACTTTGAAGAGGCATCATAGGGGATCGACCAGGTTTCGAACCCGAACATTGTGTTCACCAAAACAGCCGGCTCGATGTCTGGGTGAATAGAGGGCCGCGCGAAAAGCACTTCAACGGGTGACGACGGAAAACCAATCGGTTTTTCGGCTTCAACCGTGATGGTCTGGATCGGCTCAAGCGTGTTGAGGTCAATGATTGTCACACTGTTTCCGACACCCGTGGCAAGATCCGGGTGAATTGTCGAAGACACGACCATCCGGTCTTCGAAGGCGGAAATGCCGTGGGGATACATGATGTAGGGTTCACCGTCACCAACCTGGCTTTTTCGGGCTTCGATGATTTTGACGACTTCGTTTGTCTGCGTATCAAACACACCGACAGAGCCGCCATCGTCGCCGCCGAGGCCGCCCATGAAGGTCACGAACATGTACTCTGTGCCGTTCGACATCGTCCACATGATGTCTTCTCCGACCATCTGGCCGCCGGTATCGAGGCAGTCAAAACCGGTCACGGTCGGAGCACCGCTTGCATCGCGCGCCAGTCCGATTTCAGCCAGACTGCATTCGGGATCGAGGCCGGTCGTGTAAAGACGGCCGTTCGGACTGTAGTAGAGGTGATGAAATGGTTCAGCCATGTCGGGCTGATCGACTTCGCTCAGGATTGCTCCAAAGTTTTCTGACTCGGGGTCAAGCTCCACAATCGCGACGCTGTGAGATGTCTCCAGTGTCGGCAGCCCGCGCAGCAAGACCATGCCTTGGCTTTCTTCGCGAACAGAACTGTTTTGTGCGGCGCTTGGAACAACTGAAAAAGATAGTGCAACAGGCAGCGAAATGGCTGCCATCCAAAGATATTTTGTCAACTTTTTTCCTCCCATTCCCCGCCATGCATGTGTCATGCACGCGGGTTTCCGTGACCACAGACTGAAAGAACATTCGATTCGAGACAATGTCTGTCCGTTTCCCTCGTGATGTGGTGATGTGATGAAAGACCGCCTTCGACAAGCCAAAGCGCGCCGGACGCCTGCGCGACAGGGGGTGTGATTGGGCTGTGGGGGGCAGGGCCTCGGGGGGGCTTTGGATCGTATGAGGCTTGGTGCGCCGATCGCATCAGGCGCGAGCAAAACCAATTGAAAAGCACGGATTGCCCGGTCCATCGATTGTGTTAGCTGTGCCCCGGTTGGCACGCAGGGCCAGAGCCAGGGTCACACCAGCTCGGACAGTTCCCGAACAAGCAGGTCAAAGACAACGCGGATGCGGCGGCTGGTTCTGAGTTCACGATGCGTCACCAGCCAAATGGGAAACTCCAAGGACGGCAGATCGGGGATCACCTTTTCGACCCCCGGTGTGGTTTCCCCCAGATACTCGGGCATGAAAGTCATTCCGTACCCGGCCTTGAGCAATTCCCAGAGCACAACGCCACTTTCGCTGGACATCGCAAAATTCTCGCGGCGTATGGGAATGCCCTTGTCGCGCAGCGTTGTGATCAGCTGTTCATTGTCCGGACTGCCAAGAAAGGTGTGATCCGCAAGGTCCCGCAGGGTCTTGGGGCGTCCGGCCCTGCCCAGATAGGCGGTTGCGGCGAAAAGATTTGCGCCGAAATCCCCGACATGCCGTGCAATCAGGTCGTCTTCCTTGGGGCGCAGGTGGCGGATGGCGATGTCGGCATCCCGCTGCAACAGGTTCGAGATATCGTTTGACGACACGATCCGAAGATGCAGCGCTGGTGCCACCTCGCGCAAGCCGTGCAGCAGACGGGGCAGGATGGCGGCAGAGGCCAGATCCGTGGCAGACAGGGCGACCTCGCCGGTGACCTCTTGCGATTGCCCGGCCGCAATCGTGGAAATCAAGGTCGCGGTTTCGCCCATCAGCCGGACATGGTCCAGCAGGTCCCGACCGACATCCGTCAGCACCGGGCCCCGCACGCTGCGCTGGAACAGCGTCACGCCAAGTGCCTGTTCCAGCCCGTCAATCTGGCGTCCGATGGTGGGTTGGGTTGTCTTGAGCGCCCGCGCCGCGCCGCTGAACGATCCTTCCTCTGCGGTCGCCAGAAAGGCGCGCACTTGGTTCCAATCAAAGGTCATCGACTGCCAGTTCATATGCAGACGTATAGATGAAGTGCGCATTTCGGCAATGTGCAATGCGCAGGCGCATGTCTAGGTCTCGGCCGCAACGAGACACACCATGCCAAACCCCAACCCTGGCGTATCCAGGGTCGTTCGACCGACCTCTCAACCATACTCCTCAAAGGACACCCCTATGACTGCCCAAGCCTTCTGGGACCGACATGCCCCCAAATATGCCCGGCAACCGATCGCGGATCCGACCGCCTATGAAGAGAAACTTCGTCGCGTGACGGCGCTTTTGCACCCCACGGACCGCGTGCTTGAAATCGGTTGCGGCACGGGCGGAACGGCCCGACACCTCGCCCGGGTTGCAGCCCATGTCACAGCCACGGATCTCTCGGCCGAGATGATCCGCATCGCCAAGGCCAGGTCCGCGGCAGATACCGCTTCGCGCCCACACTTCCTGCAGGCCGAGGCCAAAGAGGACCTTGGCAGGCAGCCCTTTGATGCCGTCTGTGCGTTCAGCCTGCTGCACCTGGTCGACGACATCCCGAACGTGCTGGACGTTGTGTACCGGCAGGTCAAACCCGGCGGGTATTTTCTGTCAAAGACTGTGTGCCTCAAGGATGGCCCCCGCTGGATGCAGATGATGGTGCGCGTCCTTATTGGCCTTGGCATTGCGCCTCAGGTCACACTGGTCAGCCGCGCGGAACTGACCCGGCACCTTGCCGATGCGGGCTTTGACGTCCTCGAGACACGGTACCTTGGCAAGAAGCGGATCAACCCGTTCATCGTCGCGCGCCGGCCCGTCGCCTGAAGACACAGGTCCCAACAACAATAGAAAGACAGACACATGACATCCATCGACATCCGGATAAAGCTTTCGGCGCTTTGGCTCTTTATCCTGCTCAACATCATTTTTCGCGACATCCACCAGATGGCCCTGGCGTCCCACCTCGAAATGCTGATGACCGGGTACTACAACGGCATCGAAATCACGGACGACCTCATGCTGTTGGGCGGTTTCCTTGTGCAGGTCCCGATCGCAATGGTGCTTTTCTCGCTCTTGCTGACCCGCCGGATCGCGCGTCCGGTCACGATGATGGCTGCTATCCTGACAACCGGTACGTTGCTGTCCACCGCGCCGACGGACATGGACGATACCTTTCATCTGGTCATAGAGCTTGTCGCGATGGCGGCCATTGTGTGGACCTCATGGACCTGGCGGGCGCAAGAGCCAAACGCAGTCCAGTCGCGCAACGCGGTTTCAAATCCCGGATAGCTTCCATGTTTGGTCAAAATAGGATGGGTGACACCGTCAAGCACTACGACCAGCTGGCCTCGCGCTATGACAGGCTGCATCGTCGCTGGCTGCGGCATGCGGGGGGCGAGGCTCAGGCGGCGCTAGAGGCCCTGGTGCGTGCGCTGGCAGCGCCCGGTCAAAACTTGCTGGACGCGGGGTGCGGGACGGGCCACCTGGCACGGTCGCTGCTGTCCGAGGGAATGTCTGCAGAGCAGGTGACCCTGCTTGATCCGTCCCGCCAGATGCTTGATCAATGCGCTGATTTGCCAGTGGAAAAGGTCACAGGCCGGTTGGAGGCGCTGCCCTTTGCAGACGCCGCCTTTGACATTGTCACCTGTGTCTGGGCGCTCGAGACCACGACCGACCCCGATCTGGCGGTGACCGAGCTTTGCCGCGTCGTCCGGCCCGGCGGTGTCCTGTGTCTTGCGTTCTGCGCGGATGTGCCCGTGCGCGGCCTTACCCACAGCGTGATGCGGCATGCGTTGCTCTATCGTGGAACCGGGCGCTTTCTGTCCCGCCAGCGTGTGATCGAAACGATTGAAAGCCAAAGAGGCTTCACCGTTCGCAGTATCCCGAGCAACGGGCCCGCCGCGACCTTGCTGGCAAAGCGCTGCGCCCCGGTGGGGGTCAGCGCCGGGTCTCAATCCAAGGGCTTAAACCAAGCCCCGATTTGCCGCCGGTCGTGATGTCGGTGAATGATCGTCAATCCCGCTTGAATGGTGCGGCTTGGGCGGCCAAAGGTTCGGTTACCTGTTCCAAGAAGTGCACGCCGTCTGAAGTCTATCGGAACCGACACGATCAATCTTTGCCGATTTGCCCAAAAGCGCTGAATGTCGACTGCGGCGGCGAGACCTTCCTGAAGTTTAGTCTGAATGCCAACTGGGCCTCTGACGCGTCGGTCCCTTGAAAAGGCTCGGCGGCAGGTAAAGCGGGAACGATTTTGGGACGGGCGAAGGCTGCAAGTCCGCGTGCGTCCACGGCGCTCTGTCTTCCCAAACGCTTTCGACGCATCCTCGTCGCCACACGTGATGTCGGGGATATGTCGTGTCAGACCTTCGCGTCCCGGTTGTTTGCCTTGCCTCGGCACCGGTCTTCGCGCAGGCTGTCGGTATGCGCCAGATCTTGCCCGTCGCACTTTTTACAGTGGCCTATGTTTGCGGTTTCACCGTCTGGTTTCTTGCAATCGGCAACCTTGAGTTCATCGTCTACGTCGCAACGATGGTTGTTCTCATGGCTCTGATCGGAACCTCGTTGAAACGCGCGGCCTATCCGACGTCCATGCTTTGGGCGCTGTCGGCGTGGGGACTTTTGCACATGGCAGGGGGCGGTGTGCCGGTGGCGGGGGCCGTCCTTTACAACCTGCCGCTGATTCCGATTGCCGAGTTGCAGGGAAACGTGATCCTCAAATATGACCAAGCCGTCCATGCCTATGGCTTTGGCGTCACGGCTTGGCTGTTGCATCACCTGTTGACCAGGCACTATCCAGAGACGCGCGGGTCCTGGACCGCGTTTTCATTGCCGTTGTTTGCCTCGATGGGGTTGGGTGCCACAAACGAGATCATCGAGTTCTCGGCGGTGGTCGCCGTGCCCGAAACGAATGTCGGTGGCTACATCAACACGGCTCTTGACCTGTGTTTCAACGCACTTGGCGCATTGATCGCCGTGCTGATCGTGGCACGCCGATAACCGCGGTTCCAGGTGGGCAAGGCAGGTGGACAAGCCCCACGGGGGCGGGCTTTGACCTGCCGCAATAGCCCCTAGATTGGGGCCGTCGGGGCCGCCAGACCTTCGATCCGCACGTTGACACAGGCAGGTTTGCCGCTTGCCAAGGCACGGTCCAGCGCGGCGTCCAGATCGTCAATCCTGGTCACGTATTCCCCATGCGCGCTCATCGCCTGCGCGGCCAGATCATAGCGCGCCTCGCTCAGCTGGCAGCCGATCAGGCGGTCGGGACCGTAGTCGCGCATCTGGATCTGGTGCTCGGCGTTCCAGCGCAGGTCGTTTCCGATCACGACCACGCAGGCGATGCCTTCGCGCGCAGCGGTTTCGAACTCGGCAAAGTGAAATCCGGCCGTGCCGTCGCCCATCAACGAAAAGATCGGGGCGTCGGGTCGGGCAAGCCGCGCGGCAAAGCCATAACACAGGCCGCCGCCGATGGCGCCCGAAACGCCATTGACGACCCGGGTCGATGCGTTTGTCAGGGCTTGCGCCCATTGGCCAAATTCGCCGCCGTCGCAGATCACGACGGCGTCCGGCCGCAACGCGATGTGCCGCTGGACGGCCTCGCAAAGCTGCGCGGATGTGATCAGCGTGTCAGAGGCCGGGGCAGGGCCGCGCGCTGCCAGCAAGGCAGCCACCTCGTTGCGCCAGTCGGAGCGCTGCGGTTCCGGCGGGACTTGCTCCATCAGCGCAAGGGCAACATCTCTTGGGTCCGCCGGGATCGACAGCGTCAACCTGTCCCCAAGGTTCCGGTGGGCGCGGTCGCGTTCACCCGCGCAGGGCTGGATCGTGATCCAGGGGGTGTCTTGGCCGAACACGTCGGCGCTTCCGAAACCCAGGGTGAAGTCGACCCGTTTGCCCAGGTTGAGGATCAGATCGGCGCGGCGCAGGACGTCGGGCAGCTTGCCCAACGAGGGATCGCGCAAGCCACGCGGGCTTTCCATCGGGATCACGGGGGCGTCCAAGGCCGTGGACAGGCTGTCCAGCCTATCAAACCGTGACGCGTTCATGAGCGGCCCGCAGATCACCACCGGCGCCTGCGCAGCACCAACCGCGGACCGAATGGCCTGCAGGGCCTCTTGTCCGGCCGGCATTGCCTCGCGTTGATAGGCTTTTGGCGCGGGCAGGTGTGTTTCGACCTCTTGGTTCACAACGTCGAACCCAAGCGCGATGTGCACCGGGCCCGGTCGCCCTGTCTGCGCGGTGCGACAGGCCCGCGCGACCTCGTGCGCAAGGTCCGCCGCGCGGGACGGACGCACGGACAGTTTGGTCAGGGGCGCGATCATCTGTACCTGAGGCATCTCTTGAAAAGTGCCCATGCCGTCTTGGCCCACGGGGCTGTCGCCGGTCAGCAGCAACACCGGTGTTTCGCTTTCGCTGGCGGTAAAGAGGGGCCCCAGCGCGTTTGCGGCCCCTGCGCCTGCGGTCACCAGGGCAACACCGACCGTTCCGGTCAGCTGGGCATAGGCTTCGGCCATGTAGACGGCGGCAGCCTCGTGTCGGGTGTGGATGATCTCGACGCCCGCATCCAGACAAGCGTCATAGACCGGCATGATCTGGTTGCCCGACAGCGAAAAGATGTGGGTCACTCCGGCTTGCACCAGCGCCTTTACAAGCAGGTCTGCACCACGCATGTCCCAGACTCCTTTGCCGATTTTGGGGAAGGATGTTTTGACCTCATCCCTCATATTTCGTAAGGATGCGTTTATCCACGAAGCAATTCTTAAGAATTGCGAAAGAATTTCTTACATTTATTGCAAGGAAACGTAAATGTCGATCCGCTCGCTCAAAACACTGATCGCGGTGGCCGAGTGTGGCACGTTCACGGGGGCGGCGGATCGGGTCTGCGTGACCCATGCCGCCGTGTCCCAGCAAATGAAGGCGCTTGAGGAAGAGTGGAACGTGGCACTGTTCGACCGGTCCAAGCGGTCGCCCGAGCTCACGCCGCTGGGGCGCGAGTTGCTTGAAAAGGCGCGCGATGCGGTGCGGGCCTATGACGACATTCTGCCCAGCGTTCTGGGCAACGACGGGTTGCGCGGGTCCCTGAAGCTGGGGGCTCTTCCGACCCATATGACCGGGCTGATCCCCTCGGCGCTGGCCAAGCTCAAGGCGGATTACCCCGATCTGCTGATCCAGGTGCTGCCGGATCTGACGCCGCCGATGGTCACCAAGATCGAACGCAACGATCTGGATGCAGCCGTCATTGCGCGTCCGCCAACCTTGCCGTTGATCGTCGATTGGGAACCCTTGGCAACCGAGCCCTTCGAACTGGTGACATCGACCCGCGTGCAAAGCGAGGATCCGTTCGAGCTGTTGGAAACCGAGCCCTTCATACGTGTGTCGCGCGGGGGGGTGACGGGCGCCATGATCGAAACATGGTTGCAGACCAAGGGTGTTCAGGTCCGCGATGCGATGGAGCTTGAAGGCACCGAGGCGATCACCAGCATGGTGCACGCCAATCTTGGTGTCGCGATCATGCCACGGCTGGCGGTGCGCAACTTCGCGCGGCTCGACTTGCGCAGTCTGCCGCTGGGACAGGACGCGCCGTGTCGCGAGATCGGTCTGATTTCGCGCAAGGATACGGCGCGCGGGCGGGTCATCGATGAATTGGAGCTGGTTCTGCGCAAGTCCATCGAAACCGGCGCCGTCGACCCGGACGGCCGCCTGTGAATTGGCCGCTGTTCATCATCGGGGCCATCGCCGGAGGCTTCATCAACGGATTGGCGGGGTTCGGGACCGCGCTGTTCGCGCTGGGATTCTGGCTGCAGTTCCTGGATCCGGTGCAGGCCGTCGGCCTGGTGCTGGTCGTCTCGGCTGTGACCGGTCTGCAGGGGCTTTGGGTGGTGCGCCGGGCCATCATGGACAAGCCCCGGCGCTTGATGCGGTTTCTTCTGCCTGCTCTGGTGGGCATTCCGCTTGGGGTCGCCCTGCTGGCGCAACTGGACGCCGCGCATCTGAAGCTGACAATCGCCAGCATGCTGATCCTTTACGGAGGGTACTTCAGCCTGAGGCGCAATCTGCCGAAATTCGACAGACCAACGCCGATCATGGACAGCCTGATCGGGTTTCTGGGTGGCATTCTGGGGGGGGCGGCCGCTCTGTCCGGGGCACTGCCCACCATGTGGTGCGCCATGCGCCCCTGGCCCAAGGCCGAGACCCGGGCCGTTCTGCAGCCCTTTAACGTTGTTGTTCTGGGGTTGACCTGCATCGTCTTTGCCTTGCGCGGTGTCTACACCGCGCAGTCCCTGACCTTGCTGGCGGTCGCTCTGCCGGTCTCGTTGGTCGCGGCCCAGCTTGGCATCCATGTATACCAGCGTATCTCGGACCACGCCTTCCGTCGGCTTCTGGTCGTTATGACCTTTGCCTCGGGGGCCGTGATGTTGATCCGAGAGCTATTCTAAAGCGGGGCCTTACCTTTGGGCCACATGGACCTCGACGGTGTGGGCGGCGTTGTTGCCAAAGCCGGAATGATCCCAGGGCGGCTCCAGCGGCTGTTGTGCGCCGCTGGCATCCGTCGCCCGGCATTGCAGCAGATGCGCGCCGGGTTCGGCGTGCCAGGTTGCACGCCAACCGGTCCAGGCATAGGGCCCGGTCCGGCCCGTCAGCTCTGCCTCTTGCCAGTGACCGTCAACACCCAACTCGACCTTGACGATCTCGCGCCCGCCGCCGGACCAGGCCTTGCCCTGAACCTCGACAGCACCGGCCGTGACGAGGCGCGCCCGGCTGACCCAGTCCGGTGCACCAGGGGGCACCATCAACGACTTGACCCGTATCTCGGTCACAGGGCGACCCGGGTCTTCGGCGTGTTCGCGGTAACGATAGGTCTGCACCTGCTGGTAGCCCTGATAGGGCTGGGTCACCGCCTCGATATCCGTCAGCCACTTGACCGAGGCCATCCCGTACCAGCCGGGCACCACGATCCGCAGCGGTGCTCCGTGCTGGGGCAACAGCGGCAGGCCGTTCATGCCGTGCACCAGCAACACGTCCAGGGCCTCTAGCTGCTCAAGCGCCAGGCTGCGGCCAAAGTAGTGCCCACAGCCACTGTCATAGCCGAAATCCGCCCCGGTAAAGGTGATTTCGACCGCCTCGGCGCGTGGTGCGGCGCGGGCCAGAAGCGGGGCGAGGGGGGTGCCGGTCCACTCGTAGGTTCCGGCGGCTTCGTATCCCCAGGGCATCGAATACCGCCGGGGCGAGACACCGGACCGCCCGTTGCCCGCGCATTCCAGCGTCACCGGCATGGTGACCTGTGGCAAGGCGCAGATCTCGTCCAGCGTCAGCTCGAACGGGGTCTCAAAGGCACCGTGAAAGCGCAGACGGTGGCTGGCTGCATCCAGGATCGGCGTGTCGAAATGGGTTAGCAGGTAATGCGCACCGGTGGGGGTGACGTCCAGCGCCAGCGTTTCCAGCAAGGTGCCCGAGTTGCGATTGGCCAGAGCCCGCTCGGCATCGTCATAGACACCGTCAGTGGTTGTGGCCTTGGGGGCGGGGGCTTGGAACGGGTTCGACATGGCATGTCCTTTGCTGTGTCCCGGGCGCTTGGGCCATTGGACTTTGTGGCTTGAGCGTCAGTCAAGGTGCAAAACACCTGTCGGACTGGCCGAAATGCGAAGCTTTGGGTGCAGACAAGACATGTAAGAATTTGTTGCGATGGCCCGATCTTGTGAACAGTTCGCCATACTTGTGGCGCATTGTTGCGCAAGGATACGGCCTCGGCAGATCACCAATCTGGTGCACAGGCAAAGGGGCAGGACGTGTCAGGCAGGGTCTCATTCTTATTGAGTCTCGGAATTTGCGCTTTCGCGACGGCCTTTCTGCTGGGGGCCCACGCACAGCGTGTTGACGGATTTCCGATGCCCCAGATGCGTATGGTGGCCGACGTGATCACCGGCGCGCAGATCGATCCGCGCAGCCACCACCTGCAACCCGCCCGGGGGCAGGGTGCAGGCGTGACCCGCAACACCGCCCCGGATGCCGACAGCCTGATCCTGATGGCGGGCTTTTTCGACGATGAAAACCAGGTTCGACTGGTGCGCCGCGACGGCGAGGTGGCCCACCGTTGGTCGCTGGATTACTTCGCGCATTTCCCGGATCGGACTACGCGGGTCTGCGATCTGGCAACGCCACTGCACGTTGACCTGCACGGCGTTCACCTGACGCCCGAAGGCGCGCTTCTGGCGAACTATGAATATTGCGGCACGGTCAAGCTGGATGCCTGCGGCTCGGTGCTGTGGCGGCTTGATGAGCCGACCCATCATTCGCTGGTCGCCGCCGAGGCCGGCGGCTACTGGATTCTTGGCCGTGATGCCTGGCGCGCGAGCGCGCATCCCGACCGGCTGCCGCCGTTTTCACATGCGGGCGGCCAGCAGATCCTGCTGGAAGACGCGTTGCTGAACGTCAGCGAGACCGGCGAAATCCTTGACGAGATCTCGATCCCGCAACTGATGGTCGACGGCGGGCTGGCCGCGCTGCTGACCGCAAACGGCGAAAATTTTCCGCTGCCCGAGATGCAGCAATTCGAGATCGTGCATGCCAACCAGGCGACCGAACTGCCCGCGGCCTTGGCAGAGGCCTTTCCACAGTTCCAGCCCGGCGACATCGCCATGTCCCTGCGCGAAATGAACCTGGTCTTTGTCTTTGACCCCGAAACGCGCGAGATAAAGTGGCACCAGACCGGCCCCTGGCTGCGCCAGCACGATGCCGAGTTCCGACCCGACGGGCGCATCTCGGTCTTCAACAACAACGTCTATCGAACGGCCTATCCTGGCGATCAGACCGATCTGAGCGTGCCCTTTTCGACCAACATTCTGGCCATCGACCCGGCCACAGGGGCGACCGAGGTGCTGTTCGGCGAAGCGCCGGGCCAAGAGATGCTGTCGGTTGTACGGGGGCAGCACCAGATCCTGAACGACGGTCTTTTGATCACCGAGTTCGACGCCGGACGGGTGATCGAGGTCGATGGCTCGGGGCAAATCGTATGGGAATACGTCAATGCCCAAGGGGCGGCCCAAGTGGGCGAAATCACCAACTCCGCCGTGATCCCGGCGGACTACCTGCAGTCCGATTGGGCTGCTTGCAATCAATGACACCAGGAAAGGCCAAGGCGATGATGTCCAGACACCCAACCTCTTCACTTCTGACCGTGGCGCTGATGGCGGCGCTGTTGCCGAACCCGGCGCTGGCCTATATTGGTCCGGGCGCAGGGCTTGGTGCCCTTGCCGTGACCCTGGCCGTGGGCCTGGGCGTGTTGCTGCTGATTGTCGGGCTGGTTTGGTATCCGCTCAAGCGGATGCTGAAACGCAGCCCGGCCGCCGCAAACGACGCCGCAGAATGATCCCCGACGCCGCGGTCTCGCTGCTGGCGGTGGCCGGGTTTGGCTGGGTGCTCTGGCGCTCGGCCCTCGGAACCGTGGCACACGGCGCGCTGGGCGCGGCGACTGAAGGCGTTTCGGCGATGCTGGACCGCGGGCTGAGCGATGACGCGAAAGAGCGGGCCGTCCGGCGCGCGGGATTTGCTTTGGTCCTTGCCGCCGCGACCATGGCGCTGTGGATCCTCGCGGCCTTGCTGGTCGCCGGCCTGCCGGTCTTTGTGGCCGATCTGGCCGGTGTGGCGACCCTTGGGGCCGTCACAACCTTGATGCTGCGGTGGGAGTTCCTTCTGGGCGTCACGGTGCTGGGCATGGTCGCGGCACGCCTTTTGCGTATTGGCGCGGGCACCGCGACGCAGGCCAAGGCCAACCGCTATTCGACCGCCGACCGGATGATCCACATGCTGGCCTTTGCGCATCCCGGCGTTCTGAAAGCGGCCTCGTGGATCGAAGATCGCCTGATTGCCCGCGCAGCCGCCGCCCGTCCCGAGGCGCCGATCTTCATCACCTCGCTTGCGCGCGGCGGCACCACGGCGCTGCTGAACGCACTGCATGATGTTCCGGGCGTGGCCACGCATACCTACCGCGACATGCCCTTTGTTACGGCCCCGGTTCTGTGGTCCCGGCTGTCGGGCCAACGGCAGGTCACCCGCCACGAACGAGCGCATGGGGACGGGTTGCAGATCGACCTCGACAGCCCCGAGGCGCTGGAAGAGGTGCTGTGGACGCTTTGCTGGCCCGAGCACTACACCGGCAACCGGATCACCCCCTGGGTGGCGGCGGATCGGGATGCCTCGAAAGAGGCGTTCCTTGCGCGACACATGTCCAAGCTGGTCTCTGCGCGCGGCGCTGACCGCTATTGTTCAAAGAACAACGCCAACATCGCCCGTATCCCGTTTCTGGCGCAGTCCTTCCCCGACGCGCATATTGTCGTTCCGGTCCGGCATCCGGGGGCGCATGCGGCCTCGCTCTGGCGGCAGCATCTGAACTTCGGTCGTCTGCAACGCGACGACCCCTTCGTGCGCCGCTACATGTGCGATCTGGGGCATTTCGAGTTCGGGCAAATCCACAAACCGCTGGGGTTTGACGGGACCGATGATCAGGACCTGACCCCGGACGACACCAACTATTGGCTGCGGTACTGGATCGCGGCGTTCCGCGAGGTTCTGAAGCATCGGGCGCAGTGCAGGCTTGTCTTTCAGGACGATTTGCGCGCCGCACCGCAAGAGACCATGCAAAAGCTTTGCGCCTCTCTGAAC
This sequence comes from Alphaproteobacteria bacterium, assembly GCA_030431485.1. Classification (GTDB taxonomy): domain Bacteria; phylum Pseudomonadota; class Alphaproteobacteria; order Rhodobacterales; family Rhodobacteraceae; genus Marivita. Next base: position 5,286 of record JAUIIR010000012.1, on the reverse strand, counting down.
CTGCCGACGGGCGAGATGCCGTTTGACGGGTATTTCCGCGCAACGCCCGACATCCCGCAGCCTGATCTCTTTGATCCCGACCTGTATCAGCAGGCCGAGGCGCTCTACAGCGCTCTGCGGGCTCGCACCTAACGCGCGCGCTGGCCGCGTGATCCCAGCAGGCTGAACAGCGCAAAGACAGTGGCGGCCACGCAGACGATGGTTGGCCCGGCCGGTGTGTCAAAGACAAAGGCCGAGCGCAGGCCCACCACCGCCGAGGCTGCACCGATGGCCGCCGCGATCAGTGCCATGCTTTCGGGTGTGCGTGCCAGATTGCGGGCGGCGGCTGCAGGGATGATCAGCATGGCTGCGATCAGCAGGACCCCGACGACCTTGATCGCCACGGCAACGGTGATGGCCAGCGCCAGCGTCAGGATCAGTTGTTCGCGTTTGGGATTGATGCGGCTGGCATAGGCCAGTTCCTCGTTCAGGGTCGCAGTCAGCAATGCTGACCACCGCCAACCGATCAGCGCAACAACCAGCGCAGCGCCGCCCCAGATCACCGCCAGATCGCCTCGCGACACCGCCAGGATGTCACCAAAAAGATAGGCCATCAGGTCGATGCGGACCCCTGACAGGAACGACACCGCAACAAGGCCGAAGGCCAGCGCCGAATGCGACAGCGCGCCCAGCAAGGTGTCCATCGCGTGGCCGCGCCGCGACAGCAACGTCACGGCCAGCGCCATCATCAGCGCCACAGCCAGGGCGCCCGCAAAGATCGAGACCTCGAAGGTCAGCGACAGTGCGACGCCCAGGATAGCCGCATGGGCCGTGGCATCGCCGAAATAGGCCATGCGCCGCCAGACGACGAAACAGCCCAGCGGGGCCGCGGCAAGGGCCACGCCGATCCCGGCCAGCGTGGCGCGTATCATGAAATCGTCCAGCATCACTCGGCGGCCTCGTGGCTATGGGAATGGTCGTGGTCATGATCGTGATCATGGTTGTGATCGTGTTCGTGACGGTACAGCGCCAGCGCCCCCCCGGTGCCGGTGCCGAATAGGGCCCGGTATTCCGGGGCCGAGGCCACGACGGCAGGCGTGCCTTCGCAGCAGACGTGCCCGTTCAGACAGATCACCCGGTCCGAGGCGCTCATGACGACGTGCAACTCGTGACTGATCATCAGGATTGCGCAGCCGGTTTCTTGCCGCACCGTCTCGATCTGGCGATAAAAGGCGGCAGACCCGCTTTGGTCCAGACCCTGTGTGGCCTCGTCCAGTAGCAGCACATCAGGTGCCTTGATCAGCGCCCGCGCCAGCAGAACCCGCTGAAACTGGCCACCCGACAGCATCGACATCTGGCGTTTCAAAAGATCCGGCACACCTGCAGCCTCCAGCGCCGAAGCGCAATCCGCGCGCGAAACGCGGTCAGTCAGGCGCAAAAACCGCTCGACCGTGATCGGCAGGGTGGGGTCAATGTGCAGCTTCTGGGGCACATAGCCGATGCGCAGACCGGGTTTCAGAGTGACCCGCCCGGCGGTCGGGCGGGTGGCCCCGATGATCGCCTTCAGTAGGCTGGTCTTGCCCGACCCGTTTGGGCCGACGATGGTCACGATTTCCCCCGGTTCGACGGTCAGCCCGACGTTGCGCAACACGGCGTTGGCGCCATAGGTGACGCCCAATCCCTGAACAGTGATCAAAGTCATGCGTCGGCCTTGTCCACACAGGCCGGGCAGAGGCCCTCGGCCTCTACGACCGTGCGTTCGATCTGGAACCCACTTGCCGTCGCGGCCGCGTCCAGTGCCGAATTGGCGGCAGAAGAACTGGCCTCGGCAACAAGGTCGCATTTGCGGCAGATCATGAAGGCGGGCGCGTGGATCTCGCCCGGGTGCACACAGGCGATAAAGGCATTCAAGCGCTCGATCTTGTGTACAAACCCATGTTTTACAAGGAAATCCAGCGCACGATAGGCCACCGGGGGCTGCGATCCGAACCCGGCGTCGCGCAAAAGGTCAAGCACGGTATAGGCACCAAGCGCCTTGTGTTCCTGCAGCAGGATCTCAAGCACCTTGCGGCGCACGGGCGTCAGTCGCAGCCCCTCGGCTGCGCATTGCGCCTCGACCGAGGCAAGCGTGTCGGCAACGCAATGGCTGTGATCATGGGCGTCAAAGCCCACGGTTGGGGTGTCTGCCACCGGAAGTCGGTCACTTGTCATGTTATACCGTATCGTGTAACGGGTGTTGAATGTTATAAAATCACACGAGGGGCACAATGTCCAGAAAGCTCATTCCTCTTTCCGTCACCGCAACCCTGATGAGCGGTGTTGCCATGGCAGATGTGCCATCGGTCGCAACCGACATTGTGCCGGTGCATTCGCTTGTCGCCCGCGTGATGCAGGGTGTCGGCGCGCCTGATCTGATCGTGAAGTCCGGGGCCTCGCCGCATGAGTACAGCCTGCGCCCTTCCGAGGCGGCGGCTTTGCAGAGCGCCGACCTGGTGTTCTGGATGGGCGAAGATCTGACCCCCTGGATGGAAGACGCGATCGAGACCTTGGCCGGGGATGCAAAGGTCACCTCGCTGCTGGATGCCGAGGGCACGGCCCTTCTTGAGTTCCGCGAAGGCGCGCTGTTTGAGGCGCATGATCATGGCGAAGACGATCATGCTGAGCATGACGAACATCACGACGATCATGATGATCACGACGATGAGCATGGCGACCACGCAGAGCATGCGGACCACGATGAGCATGGCGACGAGCACGAAGAGCACGGTGATCATGAGGCGCATCATGACGATCATGCGGACCATGAAGATGAGCATGGCGAGCACGAAGAGCATGCGGACCATGATGATCATGACGACGAGCACGAAGAGCACGACGATCATGAGCAGCACCACGACGATCATTCGGACCATGAAGATGAGCATGGCGACCATGAAGAGCATGCAGAACACGACGATCACGGCGATGGACACGAAGGCCACGACCATGGCGACCACGACCCGCATGCCTGGCTTTCACCTGAAAACGCCCGCACCTGGCTGAACGTCATCGCGGGTCAGCTCTCGGCCGCGGACCCCGAAAACGCCGGAGCATATTTTGCCAACGCCGCAGCAGCTCGCGCGGAACTGGAAGCGCTTGCGGTCGAGGTCAACGCCTCTCTTGATCCGGTGCGCGGCGGCAGCTTCATTGTCTTCCACGACGCGTACCAATACTTTGAGACAAGCTTCGATTTCCCCGCCTCCGGGGCGATTTCGATTGGCGATGCCTCGGATCCCAGCCCGGCGCGGATTGCCGAGATCCAGGATCGCATCCGCGATCTGGGCATCGACTGCGTGTTGGCGGAACCCCAATTCAATCAGGGGATTGTCGCAGTGGTGCTGGATGGCACCGACGCCAAAACCGGCGTGATCGACCCGCTTGGTGCGGCGCTGGCACCCGGGGCCGGGCTCTATCCTCAGCTGATCCGGGACATGGCAAGCAGCCTGGTCGACTGCCTGAAGTGATGCGCACAAGACCGCAGGTGCCAAGGCACCAGCGGTTGCGACGGTTTCCCAAGAAAAGCAAGGTCACATGAACCGAAATCTTGGACAATGCGGTTTGCGTCGCCGCAGGCGGACCGCCGACCCGATGGACACTTTCGACAAACTGCCGACAGAGTTGCGGCAATGGCTTTGCCGCGCGGTCTTGCCCTGGTCCCCGGCCTCGGCCAGCCGGATCTGGTCCAGGTCGCTGGCCCGTGGCCTGTCACCCGATGAAGCGATCGCTGCCCTGTGTCAGGCCGAAGCCCGGACCTTGGCGCGTGATCCCGATACGCGTTCAAGCGGTCTGGCGGGCTGACACTCCGTTGGGCGAGACGCGATGTGACACCAGTGCCGCTTACCGCGCCTGGCGGACAACGACGGATGTATGCCAACTCCATATGGTTGTGGCGCGAAGGGACGCGTTAAAGACTTTGCCAGCAGCCTTGGACGGTTTGAACCAACAGGTTTTTGGCAGGTCAAATTGACCGTCATATGGGCGACATTGGTGCCGAAAGTGCGCAGCCGGAAAGTGTCTGATCTGCGCTACCGCTTGACGAACGCACAACGGCTTTAGCCTGTACTGCTCAAATTCAACACTGCACTTAGGGGAGTAAGTGGCAGCCCGTAGGGGACGGGATGTTCCGCACTCATATCGGCCTTATGTTGTTGATTTTACTGCGTGTATGACTCAGAAGTAGGTACAAAGCTGGGTACAAACGAGAGCATCCCCTGTGTCCAACCATCTGATACAACAAGGCAGCATGTGGTACGCGAAGGTTACTATCCCCGCTGACGTGCAGCACATCTTCGGAAAGCGAGCGTTCAAGAAATCGCTCAAGACCAAGAACAAGACGGACGCCATAGCTAGGTCGGGGCCGATCATTGCTGGTTTCAAAGACGCTATTGCAGAGGCCAGGGGGAATCCGGCGCAGCACCTCGACGATTACCTCAAGCACACCCGAGAGCTTCTCCGCGAAGTTCGCAAGCGTTCTGACACAGACCCGGTGGTAGTCGAAGGCATCGAAGAAGAGGCCCTCGAACGCTTGCTTGCCGCCTATAAGGTCAAGCATGTCGAAGACCTTCCCGACGACAAACTCGAAGACGTCCGATCCGCCTATAAGATCGTAACCGGACAACAGACCCTGTTCGATGGACCGCTCGAAGAATACTCCCGCAGCCGCCGGGTTGAACCCAAGACTGAAGCCAAGGATCGCCACGCGGTTGAAAAGTTTGCCAAGCAGGTCGCAACGGTGCAGGACGTGGACAAGCAGGCAGTGCGAGACTTCGTTGCCAAACTCCACGATGAAGAAGGTCTCAAGGTGCGCACCATCAGGGACAACCTGATGACCCTTCGCGTCTATTGGGATTGGCTGATGGACCGGGGCTATGCGTCCGAGGACCGCCCCAACCCGTTCTCAAAAGTCCCATTACCGGCAGAGAACCGGAAAGAAGCAGCCGCCAAGCAGCGCCAAGAGTTCAGCCCTGACGACATCAGGAGGCTGCACACGGCTATTGAAGGAGGGCGCAGTGAGATGATGCGGGCGATCTTCTTGCTGGCGATCTACACTGGATGCAGGATCGAAGAACTGGCCTCCCTCGAAAGCGCCAATGTCACACCTGACGAAATCAGGATCACTCGCGCGAAGACCGCAGCCGGAAACCGGACCATCCCAGTTCACGACAAGATCAAGCCTTTGGTTCGCGAGCTATTGGCCAAGGGGGACAGGTTCCTCCTGCCTGATCTGAAGGAGAATAAGTACGGAGCGCGATCACCCGCCATGTCCAA
>JAUIIR010000104.1 GCA_030431485.1 Alphaproteobacteria bacterium | reverse complement strand
CTAGGCCCTGAAGCGACGCTGTCTGTGAATTTTCATCCCTAAAGCAGCGCCTTAGGCGAATGTCGTGCCATTTGGCTTCGCAATATGAACGTCGCCAGCTGAAAAAACATGTTTTTTGGCCACAGCCGCAACAAATTGCTGACTGTTCGTTAAGACAGGTGCAGGTTGAGCCATGTTCCTTCGCGGTCGGCGGCGATGCACTTTCTCGTTTGGAGACGACATGGAAAACATTGAAGAAACCTTTATCGGATCAGTTGTTGGCAGTGACACAAGCCCATTCGCAGCGTTACGTCGAGATCAAATGGTGCTGCGAGCACAAAATTATGCACACGCAAGCCTTGAAACTGGATACAAATCTCTCGCGTCAGACCCCGATCAGCACCTCGTGACGAAGTGCATGATGCCATTTACAAAACATGTTTTTGAGCAATTTCAGACTGATGACCGACTATGGCCGTACAGCCCATTGGGATACTTCGCTCGTGAAGAAGACCATCCACTGGTGCGTTTTAGAAAAGATCAGGAAAAGAAGTTAGAAAAGCGAAAAGAAGAAGGTATTCTGGTTCCTGCCGTTAGCGAAATTATCCCAAAACGCGTGGAAGCTGTCAAAGAGCTGCGCTCGCCCGGTTTTGTTGAAAAGGTGATACTTGGCTTTTGCTTTGCTCATTACTTCTGCACAAATTCGAAGGCAGTTGAGGCGGTGGGACGGGTTTTGCCAGAAGCGTTCATGATCCAATATGAAAGAGATCGAGCAAAAAATGTAGACGCTCCAGGCGTCCTTAGCAGCGCTAACGCTACGTTACATTGTGGCACCAAACAAGTGATCGATGATGCCGTTGCTGTTATGTACGACACCGCAGAGCAAGAAGGGCGCATTGCGTTCACGGGATTCGCGTTGTCTGTCGTTTTTGGCCAGGGGTTAAAATACGCCAGTCGTTCGGCGTCATCAATGGTTGGCAAAGTTCTGCTGACCGGAGCCAGAGGTTCGATGATGGCAACTGGCGGGATCGCTGTTTTGGCAACAGGAGCAAAGATCTACGATGGCTTTGAGAAAGCAGGCCTACGAGAACCGTTAGAGCCTCACGTTATGAAACATATGGACGAGGTGGGTGAAAGAATAAAACCTGTTTGTGAGGAAATCTTGGAAGACAGCGGAGGCGATCTCGGAACCATTGAAACCAGTGATCTGTAGTCGGTCAGATACTGGCACTCCTAACCCTGCAGTAATCTCAGCAAAGGAAGCTGTGGCCTTTGACCTGCTGAAAGTCCTAAGGGATTGAATTGCTTTTCACTTCTTAACTGACAGACGACAGTTGATATCCCGGCATTGTCACCGCCTGAACGGTGGTGATTGGATCGGCGCCGATCCAGGTGGTCCGCTCGATCACCAGAACGGCGCTGGTGTCGGGTGTGTCCAGATGTTTCGCAATCTCACCGGTGGCGTTCATCGCATAAAACCGCAGGTCCAGGCGGCTGTAGGGTTTGTGCAAGACCAGCCATTCATTGGCGCTCTGGGTGGTCAAGTCCACTTCGAGGATGTCCGGGTTTGACCGGATATCGATCCATCTGTCCTCAAGAATAAAGGGACGGTTGTCCGAAAGGTGCAGCGCTTTGACCCGCATCATCTTGATGGCCGTCGGCAAGCCAAACCGCGCCATGATCGCAGGCGGTGTGAGTTCCACGGAGCGCTGGATCAGTTGATAGCCGTATTTGCTTCCGCGCTGCTCAACTTCGCGCCGGGTGATTGGAATGTCGAATGTGGCCCGAGTGACAGGGTCGGATTTGACACGGGTACCGCCTTTGCGTTTGCGTTCCACCAAGCCGGCAAGTGACAAATCCTGCATTGCCCGGTGAACCGTTGTCCGGGCGCAGCCCAACTCCTGCGCGAGATCCTCATCGCGTGGAAGCTTGTCCCCGGGCGCATAGGTCCGGTTCAGAATGCGTGCGCGGATCTCGTCGCGGACCTGCGTCCAGGAAAGGCGGCTGTCGATGGTCAAATATCGGTCTCCAACTGGCACATCACCTCTTTAAACCGGGTCTCTATCGTATCGCGTTGAAAATGACGACCGTTCTCGACCACATGCCGTCCGGCGCTCCAGACATCCCGGATGCAAGCGGCACCTCCGCCGGTAAAGATCAGACTGTCGAGCAGTGCATCGCCGTGGCGATTACAAAGAAACGCTGTGTCGGTCTCGATCGCAATCAGATCGGCCCACGCGCCCCGTGCGATCCGTCCCGTGTCCCGTCCGGCAGCTTGTGCGCCACCACGGTTTGCCGCCTCGAAAAGCACCCGACCGGTGGATTTTTCGGACGTTGCCAGCGCCGCGCGGGACCGGTCTCGCAACCGTTGGGAATATTCCAGCGCCTTCAGTTCGTCGAACAGAGCGATATGGATATTGGAGTCTGAGCCGAAACCAACCGAGCCGCCCGCGCCAAGAAACAGGGTGCCCTGAAAAATCCCGTCGCCAAGGCTCGCTTCAGTGATCGGACAAAGACCCGCCACAGCCCCGGTGCGGGCAAGCGCACGGGTTTCAGCATCAGTCATCTGTGTGCAGTGGATGAGGCACCAACGATCGTCAACATCGTGGTTGTCGAGAAGCCACTCTGTGGGTCTCGCGCCCAGATGAGCCAGGACTTCCTCAACCTCGGCCACCTGTTCGGCAAGATGCATGTGAATTGGCCCGGTCTGTGCGGCGGACAGCACCGCATGCAGCCCGGCAGGATCAACGGCCCGCAATGAATGCGGCGCAATACCAATGCTGTAATCCGACGGCCCCTTGGCAATTTGCGCGGCGGCCGCAGCATGCAGTGTCAGAAAACGCTCCGGGTCGTTTCCGAACCTGTCCTGCCCTGCAATCAGGTCCCGCCGATCGCATCCGCCGAACTGGTAATAGACCGGCAGAAGCGAAAGACCGATCCCCGCCTGCAAAGACGCGGCAATGATCCTGTCCGACATTTCCGATATCGAGTCGTAGGGCATCCCGCCGGTCGCATGATGCAGATAGTGAAACTCTGCTACTGCGGCATAACCCGCTTCGAGCATTTCCATGAAGACCTGCGCCGCGATGGCTTCGACATGCTCGGGGGTCAGTTGGTCAAGGAACTTGTACATCAACCGGCGCCAGCTCCAGAAACTGTCACTCTGATCAGGGCCGCGCGCTTCGGTCAGCCCGGCCATCGCGCGCTGGAACGCATGGCTGTGCAGGTTGGTGGGTGCGGGCAACAGCAGCGAAACACAATGCGTCGCTGGTTGCTTCACAGCGCCAGCATACTCGATTCGGCCCGTTGCCCCGACCTGCACCTCGACATCTGATTGCCAGCCCGCCGGCGTAAGCGTCTGTTCGGCATGGATAACCTGCACGTCAAAAACTCCGTTGACATTATTATGTAGCTACATATTGAATTTACACACTACTTAATTCAAGGTTTTCTAATGACGCAAGCATTCGTCCTCACTGGCTCCCGGATAGCGACCCTCGATGAGGCTGGCGACGGCTATGGTCTGATTGAAGACGGCGCGATTGTGGTCGAACGCGACAGGATTGCGTGGGTCGGCACCCGCAGGGACCTTCCGAACACCTTCGCGGACGCTCCCGTGCACAATTTTGGATCCCGATTGGTTACACCCGCGCTGATCGACTGCCACACCCACATCGTTCATGGTGGCAACCGCGCGCGCGAATTTGAGATGCGGCTTAATGGTGCAAGCTATGAAGAGGTGGCGCGCGCAGGTGGCGGCATTGTCTCGACCGTTGCCGCGACGCGGGGCGCGCCGGAAGACGCGCTCCTCAAAAGCGCCCTGCCCCGGATTGATGCGTTGATCGCGCAAGGGGTCGGCACGGTTGAGATCAAGTCCGGGTACGGCCTTGATCAGGACACTGAACTCAAAATGCTGCGGGTCGCCCGCGCTTTGGAAAGCGTACGTCCCATTACGGTTGTGACCAGCTTTCTTGGGGCGCATGCCGTGCCCGCCGGGTCCGAGCCTGATGCATATATAGACGAGGTCTGCATTCCCGCCTTGTGTGCGGCTCATGCCGAAGGGCTGGTCGATGCTGTTGACGGGTTTTGCGAAGGCATTGCTTTTGACACTGCGCAGATCTCGCGCGTCCTTGATGTGGCGCAGGATCTGGGGTTGCCGGTCAAACTACATGCCGAACAGCTGAGCCATCTGGGCGGCACGGCGCTCGCGGCACGATACGGGGCATTGTCGGCTGATCATGTCGAGTACGCGACCGAGGCGGACGCCCAGGCTCTGGCGCAGTCAAACACGGTGGCGGTTCTGCTGCCCGGTGCGTTCTATACGATACATGAAACGCAGGCTCCGCCGGTTCAGGCATTCAGAGATGCCGGAGTGGCGATGGCGGTCGGCACAGACTGGAACCCCGGTTCCTCGCCTTTGGGCTCGTTGCTACTTGCCATGAATATGGCATGTACGCTGTTCCGCCTCACTCCATCCGAGGCTCTGGCGGGCGCAACGCGCAATGCGGCGCGAGCTCTAGGGCTGAAGGATCGTGGCGTGATTGCTCAAGGCATGCGCGCGGATCTGGCGATTTGGGATGTGAGCGATCCGGCTGAGCTATCCTATGGCATCGGCATCAATCCACTGCACGCACGTGTCTTTGGAGGTGTCCTGTGACCCAGATCCTGACACCGGGCGCAGTCACACTGGCGCAATTGGAAACCCTGTGGCGCGGAACCGATGCGATTGCCCTTGATCCCTCGGCGCGCCCGGATGTCGAGGCATCAGCCGCGCTGGTATCACAGGCCGCACATGGCGATGCGCCCGTCTATGGTGTGAATACCGGGTTCGGCAAACTGGCCTCGGTTCGGATTGCCCCCGAGGATACAGAAACCCTGCAGCGCAATCTGATTCTGTCACATTGCTGTGGTGTCGGACGCGCTTTGGAGCCTGAAACCGTCCGACTGATGATGGCGCTCAAGCTGATCTCGCTGGGGCGCGGCGCATCCGGTGTGCGCTGGGAGATTTGCGCTTTGATCGAAGCCATGCTCGCATGCGGGGTTCTTCCAGTCATTCCGGTGCAAGGGTCGGTCGGGGCGTCGGGCGATCTGGCACCACTGGCGCATATGGCCGCGGTGATGATCGGTGAGGGTGAAGCAACCTTTGACGGTGAGACCCTCGCAGGTGGCAATGCGTTGAAGAAAGCCGGTCTCACGCCCGTTGTACTTGGGCCAAAAGAAGGCTTGGCGCTGATCAACGGTACGCAGTTTTCAACCGCGTGTGCGCTGACCGGGCTTTTCGCGGCTTGGCGCGCCGCGCGGGCCTCTGTGGTGACGGCAGCGCTTTCGACCGATGCGATCATGGGGTCAACCGCGCCCCTGCATCCGGCGATACATGCCTTGCGGGGGCATCAGGGTCAGATCGAGGTTGCGACGGCGATGGCCACACTGCTTGAAGGCAGCGAGATCCGCGAAAGCCATCGCGACGGTGACACACGTGTGCAAGACCCCTACTGCATCCGCTGCCAACCCCAGGTCACAGGCGCGGCCGTCGACCTTTTGCGCTACGCCGGGCGTACGCTTGAAATCGAAGCCAATGCAGTCACGGACAACCCGCTTGTGATCGCAGACAGTGGAGAGATCCTTTCCGGCGGCAATTTTCACGCCGAACCCGTGGGTTTTGCGGCCGATCAAATTGCACTGGCCGTGGCCGAGATCGGAGCGATTGCGCAGCGGCGTGTGGCTTTGATGGTGGATCCCACGCTGTCTTTCGACCTGCCGCCTTTCCTGACACCGGACCCCGGCTTGAACTCGGGCCTTATGATCGCCGAAGTCACGACCGCCGCTTTGATGAGCGAAAACAAACACCTGGCGAATCCATGTTCCATTGATAGCACACCGACATCAGCCAACCAGGAAGACCATGTGAGCATGGCTGCGCACGGCGCGCGGCGGTTGGGACGCATGACGCAAAATCTGTCGGTGATCCTTGGGATCGAGGCAATGTGCGCGGCACAAGGCATCGAGCAGCGCGCACCGCTGGCCACCTCTGCCGCGCTACAGGCCGCGGTAAACGGCCTGCGCCGCGCCGTGCCGCGTCTGGAACAGGATCGCTACCTCGCGCCGGACATCGCTGCGGCAGCAGCCTGCGTGACCAACGACGTCCTTGCCGCTGCGACCGGAATGGAGTTTGACATATGAGCCTGATCGACGTGACACGTGGCGACAGCCCTTTGGTGCTTGGTCTGCCGCATACCGGAACGGAGATTCCCGACGATTGCCGTGTTCGGTTGAACGACACGGGACGGGCCATCGCCGACACGGATTGGCACATTCATACGCTCTATGACGGTCTGATTGACGGCGCGACGCGTGTGCGCACCACAATGCACCGCTATGTGATCGACGTGAACCGCGATCCGTCCGGTGAAAGCCTATATCCGGGTCAGAATACCACCGGGTTGTGCCCGTTGACCGATTTCGACGGTCTGTCGATTTATCTGGAGGGGCAGGCTCCGGGCGCAGACGAAATCGAACGTCGGCGCGCGCTTTTCCATGCCCCCTATCATGCAGCGCTCATTGCGGAACTTGAACGTGTCAAAGCCATTCACGGATTTGCGGTGCTTTATGACTGCCACTCGATCCGGTCAGAGATCCCGTTTCTGTTCGATGGCACCCTGCCCGATTTCAATATCGGCACCAATTCGGGGGTCACCTGCGATTTGCAAATCGAAGCGGCGGTGCTGCAAATCTGCAAAGCCGCCGAGGGATATAGCAGTGTCCTGAACGGACGCTTCAAGGGGGGCTGGACCACCCGCCACTATGGCCGGCCCGATGATGGATTTCACGCAATCCAGATGGAACTGGCACAGTCTACCTATCTGGAGTCCGAAGCGCCGCCCTGGACCTATGACGCCGCCCGCGCCGCACGGTTGCGCGGCCATCTCAAGACCCTTCTAGAAACCTTGTCCGACTGGAGGCCCCAATGAGCGACCCCCGCAAGAACACCCGCGACGTCTTTCCCCCGACCGGGCCGGAGCTGAACGCCAAGAGCTGGCAGACCGAGGCACCTCTGCGGATGCTGATGAACAACCTACATCCGGATGTTGCCGAAAACCCGCATGAACTTGTTGTCTATGGCGGGATCGGGCGTGCCGCCCGCACGTGGCAGGATTTCGACAGCATCATCGCTAGTCTCAAGGAACTCGAAGCTGACGAAACGCTGGTGGTGCAGTCCGGAAAACCGATCGCCATTGTCAAAACCCACACAGATGCGCCCCGTGTCCTGATCGCCAATTCGAACCTCGTTCCGAACTGGGCGACGTGGGATCACTTTAATGAGTTGGATAAAAAGGGCTTGGCCATGTACGGCCAGATGACCGCCGGTTCCTGGATTTATATCGGCACGCAGGGCATCGTTCAGGGCACTTATGAGACATTTGCCGAGGCCGGACGTCAGCACTATGGCGGGGATCTGACCGGCAAATGGATTCTCACCGGCGGCCTTGGCGGCATGGGCGGTGCGCAACCTCTGGCGGCAGTGATGGCGGGCGCGTGTTGCCTGGCCGTGGAGTGCAATCCCGACAGCATCGATTTCCGCCTGCGCACCCGCTATGTTGATGAAAAGACCGACAGCCTGGATGAGGCGCTCGCCATGATCGACCGCTGGACCAAGGCGGGCGAAGCAAAATCGGTGGCGCTGCTGGGCAATGCGGCGGACGTGTTCCCTGAACTGGTCAAACGCGGCGTACGTCCCGATATTGTCACCGATCAAACCAGCGCGCATGACCCGACCAACGGCTACCTGCCGCAGGGATGGAGCCTTGCGGACTGGCGGGCTAAGCGGGAAAGCGACCCCAAGGCGGTTGAGAAAGCTGCGCGGGCCAGCATGAAGATCCACGTGGCAGCAATGGTGGATTTCTGGAACGCAGGCGTTCCGACGCTCGATTACGGCAATAACATCCGTCAGGTGGCAAAAGACGAAGGACTGGAAAACGCCTTTGCCTTTCCCGGATTTGTGCCCGCCTATATCCGCCCCCTGTTCTGTCGCGGTATTGGTCCGTTCCGTTGGTGTGCGCTCTCAGGCGATCCTGAAGACATCTACAAGACCGACCAGAAGATGAAGGAGCTGTTTCCGGAGAATGCGCATTTGCACACTTGGCTGGACATGGCGCGCGAGCGGATCTCGTTTCAAGGCCTGCCTGCGCGGATCTGCTGGATCGGACTGGGCGACCGACACCGCGCAGGGCTTGCCTTCAACGAAATGGTTGCGAACGGTGAATTGAAAGCCCCCGTGGTGATTGGTCGGGACCATCTCGACAGTGGCTCGGTGGCCAGCCCCAACCGCGAAACCGAGGCGATGAAAGACGGCTCGGACGCAGTGTCGGATTGGCCGCTGCTCAACGCTCTGGTGAACACCGCCAGCGGTGCAACATGGGTCAGCCTCCATCACGGCGGTGGTGTAGGCATGGGATACAGCCAGCACGCAGGCGTCGTGATCTGTGCCGACGGAACCCCCGAGGCTGCAAAGCGGCTTGAGCGGGTCCTGTGGAACGATCCGGCCAGCGGTGTCTGGCGCCATGCAGATGCAGGCTATGACGATGCCATTGCCTGTGCTCGGGAACACGGTCTGCGCCTGCCGCGGATTCTTGGAACCGCATAATCATCAAGGCCGCGTGAGACGGTCGCTTACCCTCCCCCCCTAAAACCAACATGGAGACTAGAGACATGGACAGAAGAACATTCCTGACCACCGGCACATTGGGAGCCGCAGCCACATCGCTGGCCGCACCGGCGATTGCGCAGGACGTGCGTGAATGGAAACTTGTGACAGCGTGGCCAAAGAACCTGCCAGGACCGGGTGTTGCGGCGCAAACACTGGCCGACCGGATCACCACGCTGTCCGGCGGGCGGATCAATGTCACGCTTTATGCCGCCGGTGAAATTGTTCCCGGGCGTGGTGTGTTCGATGCTGTGTCTGAAGGCACGGCAGAGCTTTATCATGCCGTTCCCGCATATTGGGGCAGCAAGTCGAAAGGTATCCTGCTGTTTGGGTCGCAGCCCTTTGGTCTGCGTGCTGATGAACAGTTTGGCTGGCTGTACCACGGCGGCGGTCAGGCGCTGTACGACGAGATGTATGCACGCTTTGGCATCAAGCCGTTTCTGTGCGGGAACTCGGGGCCGCAATGGGCAGGCTGGTTCAAGAACGAGATCACATCCGTTGAGGACCTCAAGGGCCTGAAATTCCGCACAACGGGTATTGCGTCGCAAATGGCCGCCAAGCTGGGGATGGCTGCAGAAGCCATGTCCGGCCCGGCCATGTTCCAGGCGTTGCAAACCGGTGCACTCGACGCGGGCGAATTCATCGGACCGTGGACAGACTCGGCGCTGGGCTACTACCAGGTCTGCCCGCATTACTATTGGCCCGGCGTAGGTGAACCGTCTTCTGCCGAAGAATGCGGTGTAAATGCCGATGTCTTTGCCGAATTGCCGGATGATCTCAAAGAGGTTGTCACCCAAGCGTGCCACGGGCTCTATAACCCGGTCTGGACCGAGTACATGACCAAACACGCCCAGTCGCTGCAGACGCTGGTCTCTGAACACAACGTTCAGGTGCACAAGCTGCCCGACGACGTGATCGCGGCGATGGGCGAAGCCGCCAAGGAGATCATGGAAGAATACCGCTCTGATGACGATGAACTCGTGGTCCGGATCACCGAAAGCTTCCTCGCGTATCGTGATCTTGTCGGCGGGTATATGAGCTATGCCGACAACGGTCAGATGAACGCCCGTGCGGGTGTGTTTGGCTATTGATCCGAAACCGGTGCGCGGCGCAGGGTCGCGCACCGGGAAACGGTATGAATGGATGTGATCATGCGCGCCTTTGCAAAAGCGATTGATCGGCTGAACCGGGCCGTTGCGCAGGGATTGCGCTGGCTGGCATTGATCCTGGTGCTGGTGCAATTCGTAATTGTGATTGGGCGCTACGTGTTTGGCGTCAATTCCATCGCAGCGCAGGAAAGCGTGCTATATATGCACGCCACCCTGTTCATGCTGGGTGCCGGTTACACCCTGCTTGTCGACAAACATGTGCGTGTCGATGTGTTGTACGCCAAAGCCAGCGCGGCGAAGCAGCGGCGGATTGATCTTTTTGGGCATATCTTTTTGCTGATCCCATCCATGTGCGCCCTGCTCTATTGGTCGTGGCCCTCGGTTCGGAACTCCTGGAAAATCCTGGAGGGGCCGATTTCCGTGGGTGGCATCGAAGCGGTTTTCCTGCTGAAATCCCTGATTCCGGCGTTCTGCATTCTCATCTTGCTGCAATCGCTGTCGATTTTGGTGAGGCTCTTTACCGAACCCGTTGATCCCGCATGACCGAGTACCTCGACCTTATCATGTTCGCGGCGCTGATGGCCGCCGTGCTATCCGGGTTTCCGGTATCCTTTGCCATTGCCGGTGTCGCCGTCATCTTTGCCTATTTGGGCTGGATGTTGGGCGTGATGGACGTGTCACTGCTGGGTGCATTGGGACAGCGGGCGTTTGGTCTGATCACAAACACAGTGCTCATTGCCATTCCGGTTTTTGTTTTGATGGGCGCAATCCTCGAAAAAAGCCGCATAGCCGAGGACCTTCTCGACACGATGGGGCGCAGTTTCGGCCCATTGCGCGGCGGCTTGGGGATATCGGTCGTTCTGGTTGGCGCGCTTCTGGCGGCTTCCACAGGCATTGTCGGAGCAACCGTTGTGGCGATGGGCATGATTGCCCTGCCGACAATGCTGCGCGCGGGCTACAGCCCGACAGTTGCCTCGGGCATCGTCTGTACGGCAGGAACGTTGGGCCAGATCATTCCTCCGTCAACATTACTGATTATCCTCGCGGACGTGATGTCGAACGCCTATCAGCAGGCGCAATACGAGCAGGGCAAGTTTTCTGTCGAAGCGTTGTCGGTGGGACAGTTCTTTGCAGCTGCAATGGTTCCGGGGCTGCTTCTTGTCGGGCTGTATCTGCTTTACATCCTTGTCCGGGGTGCGCTGCGCCCACAAGACATGCCGCCCGCCAATATCGGAGGCGCGCGCCCTGACCGGACCGAGGTGATGGCCGCCATCGTGCCGCCGATCCTTTTGATCTTTGCGGTGCTGGGCGCCATTCTGGGCGGCGTGGCGACCCCCACAGAGGCCGCTTCAGTTGGGGCAATCGGAGCCGTACTGATGGCCGGGCGCAAGATCGGGATCAATCCACGGCTGATCCCTCTCGGAACCGCCGCGCTTGTCCTCTTGGGCATTATGGCCGGTGCCTATCCTGTGCGTTTGCAACGCAGTGACATCGGCGCGTTCGAGTATGCCCTCGGAGGATTTTATATCCTGCTCGCGCTGACCGGTATGGCTGCGGTTGGTCTTGCGCTGCGCGCGATGATCCGTGAACGGGTGATCCACGATGCCCTGACATCGACCCTGACCATGACGGCAATGATCTTTGCTACCATCCTTGCCGCCGGGTTCTTTTCACTCGTGTTCATCGGGTTGGGAGGTGAGGAGCGAGTCGCACATATCCTTGAAAACCTGCCCGGCGGTCCAAACGGCGCATTGCTGTTCGTAATGGTTTTCGTGTTTGTGCTTGGGTTCTTCCTCGACTTCGTCGAGATTTCGGTGATCGTTTTGCCGTTGGTGACACCCTCATTGATCCTCATGGGCCATGATCCGATCTGGCTCGGCATTTTGTTGGCAATCAACCTTCAGACCAGTTTCCTGACACCGCCTTTTGGGTTTTCGCTGTTCTACCTGCGTGCGGCCGCGCCAAAGGAGATTAGGACCGAACAGATCTATCAGGGCGTCGTGCCCTTTATCGTTTTGCAGGCGGTTGGGATCGGTCTTGTCTGGGCGCTGCCAGTTCTGGCGACCTGG
>JAUIIR010000011.1 GCA_030431485.1 Alphaproteobacteria bacterium | reverse complement strand
AGTTGCGTCAGCAATGGCGAGACAATGGCTGGGCCGTCTGGCCTCTTGCGCAAACGCAGTGCTGCCCAAGGTTGCGATGGCGAACGCCATCCAGAGTGGCTTGAAACGCATGTCTTCACCTCCTGTCCGAAAGGTAGCACGCGCAAATCAGCGATCCAGAGGAATTGAGCGCGGTTGAGAGCCGTTAGAAAGAGGCGTGGCCACGACCTTGGGAGATGACTTTGTTCAGCCCGCGTCGGTACGCCCTCGCCGATCCATGCGCAGGGCTGCGTAAAGGACATGAGTGCGCCAGCGCCCGTCGATCTGAAGGTAGCTCTGCGCGACGCCTTCATATTTGAAGCCAGCCTTTTCCAGCAAACCGCGCGAGGCCGCGTTTTCGGGCAGGCATGCCGCCTCGATGCGGCTCAGATCCAGACGATCGAAGGCGTAATGCACCACTGCGTCTATTGCCTCCCGCATATATCCTTGCCGGGCAAAGGGCTCACCAATCCAATAGCCCAGCGTGCCAGCTTGCGCCGGGCCACGTCGTATATTGTCGAGCGTGATTGCTCCCAAAAGCATATCGTCGTTCCGACGCAGCAAAAAGAGAGGCACGGCCGAGCCACTTCCGATCGCGCGGTTGGCCCAATAGACGCGGTTGGTGAACGCACGACGCGTCAGGTGGTCTTCGGCCCAGCTTGGCTCCCATTTGGCAAGGAAGCCTTCGCTATCGCGGCGCAGCGCGCTCCACGGGTTGAAATCGCTGTGGATCGGCGGACGCAGCACCATCCGCTGGGTATCAAGCCGAAGCTTGCGCCGCAGGCCGAGCATCAGGCCACGCGTCGTTGTGACAGGCTTGCCAGATCCGGTGCGCTGCCCACTGGGCCGTAAAGCGCCATCGCAGCAGGTGCCTGTGTCACCAGATGGTCAGCAAACGCGCGGACATCGCCGGTGGTGACACTGTCGATACGGGACACGGTGTCCTCAAGCGATGGTACCTCACCCCAGATCTGGATCATCCGCGCCAACCGTTCCGTGCGCGACGATGGGCTTTCCAGCCCCATCAGCAACCCGGCTTTCATTTGCGCCCGCGCGCGCGCAACCTCGGCAGGGGACATGTCTCCCGCCGCGCGCTTCATTTCGTCGATCGTGAGGTTCGTCAAATCCCTGATCTCGTCACCGCTTGTTCCCGCGTAGATCGTTGTCATGCCCGTATCCGAATAGGCTCCGGTTTGCGCAAAGATCGTATAGCACAGCCCACGCTTCTCGCGGATCTCCTGGAACAGCCGGCTCGACATGCCTCCACCAAGAGCTACGGAATAGACCTGCGCGGCGTAGAAGTTGGGGTCGCGGTAGCCCGGCGACTCGAAGGCCAATGCCAGGTGCGCCTGCTCGAGGTCCTTGACCTTTCGGCTCTCTCCCCCGTGAAATTTGGCGGCATCGGCAATCAGGGATGGACGGGCAACCATGTCGCCGAACAGCGCCTCTGCCTGTGCCACAACGGCGTCGTGATCGATTGCTCCGGCAGCGGCAAGGATCATCTGGTCCGGGCCATAGTGTTCTGACACGAAGGTCGCCAGATCGTCTTTGGTAAAGCCCGACACACGAGCCGTTTCGCCAAGGATCGTGCGCCCGATGGGCTGATCTGGGTAGGCCTTTTCCTGCAGCCAGTCGAAGATGATATCATCCGGCGTATCGGCGGCCTGTCCGATCTCCTGCAGGATCACGTGACGCTCGACCTCGATCTCCTTGGGGTCAAAGACCGGGTTGCGCAGAATGTCGGCGACCACGTCCAGAGCCAGCCCCACATCATTGCGCAGCACACGCGCGTAATAGGCTGTCACTTCGCGCGACGTATAAGCGTTGATGTACCCGCCGACGTCCTCAATTGCTTCGGCAATCTGCAAAGCTGATCGGGCCTCGGTGCCCTTGAACGCCATGTGTTCGAGGAAATGCGCGATGCCGTTTTGTTCGGGTCGTTCATGGCGTCCGCCTGCGGTGACCCAGATGCCGATGGCCGCACTTTCCAGACCGGGCATATGCTCGGTCACGATGCGGAAGCCGTTGGGGAGTGTGGCGGTCTGGACGGTCAAGAGGCGATCCGATCTTTGATGAGGGTTTCAAGCTGGTCGAGGTCGTTGGGCACGAGTGTCACGCGTTCCTCGCGGTCGAAGAGGTCGGCCATGCGTTCTGGCAGGGGTGGGCGAATGCCGCTGGCCTTTTCCACAGCGTCGGGGAATTTCGCCGGATGCGCTGTGGCAAGTGTGATCATCGGCACATTGGGATCGCGCAGGTCTTCGGCCACCTTCACGCCAATTGCGGAATGCGGGCAGAGCAACTCGCCCATATGTTTGTGGGCATGGGTGATCATCTCCAACGTTTCGTCCTCGCTGACGCGCCCGCTGTCATAATGATCGCGCAGCACCTGCATGGCGCCTTGGCTGACATGGAAGCCACCCGCTTTGAGTTCGTCCATCAGTTGCGCCACGGCATTGCCATCGCGGTTATAGGCATCAAATAGCGCGCGTTCGAAGTTCGAGGACACCTGAATGTCCATCGAAGGGCTGATCGACGGGGTCACGCTGTCGGTGACATAGCCGCCCGTGCTCAGGCAGCGGTGCAGGATATCGTTCTGGTTGGTTGCCACCACAAGGCGGTCGATGGGCAGGCCCATGCGCTTGGCAATATAGCCTGCGAAGATGTCGCCATAGTTGCCGGTGGGCACGGTAAAGCTGACTGTGCGATCCGGTGCACCCAAGCTGACAGCGGACGAGAAATAATACACCACCTGTGCCAGCACGCGGCCCCAGTTGATTGAATTCACGCCTGCAAGTTTCACATCGTCGCGGAATTCGAAATGGTTGAACATGTCCTTGAGCCGCGCCTGACAGTCGTCAAACGTGCCATCCAGCGCCAAGGCGTGGACATTGGATTCCACCGGTGTGGTCATCTGGCGGCGCTGCACCTCGGACACCCGGCCATGCGGGTAAAGGATGAACACATCGACCGCGTCCAGCCCCCGGAACGCCTCGATCGCGGCAGAGCCTGTATCGCCAGAGGTGGCACCCACGATGGTCACGCGCTTGCCGCTGCGCGAAAGCGCCTCTTGGAACATCTGACCAATGAGCTGCATCGCGAAGTCCTTGAAGGCCAGCGTTGGGCCGTGGAACAGTTCCAGCAGGAAATGCCCATTGCCCAGCTGCACCAGCGGCGCGCGGGCATCGTGGCCGAAATTGGCATAGGCCTTGGCGATCAGGTCAGCGAAGACTTCATCGGTGAAGGCGTCGCCCACGAAGGGCTGCATCACGCGGAACGCGATCTCTTCATAAGACAGCCCATGCATCGCTCGGATATCATCGGCGCTGAGCGTCGGAATGGTTTCTGGCACATAAAGACCACCATCACGTGCGAGGCCGGACAGCAATGTGTCTTCAAATCCAAGTGCCGGAGCTTTGCCGCGTGTCGATATATACTGCATCAGGCTTCAGCCTTCCTTCGTCTGTCTCAAGCGCCAAACAAGCGCGATGGTCCCGATCAGCCAGACAACGGCAAGCGAGTACCAGGTGATTGCGTATTGCAGGTGATCGTTCGGAATGCCGCTCGTGTCCACTGGCAGGGGCGTCACACCCGGATCAGAAGGCGACATGTTGCGGGCAATCACCATCATAGGCTCTGTACCCAGTTCTTCTGCCATCGGAGCGATGTCTCGCGCGAACCACGTGTTGCCTGTAATGTCATTGTCAGGCGTTGCCGACGTGCGGTCATCCGGCCAATGCAGATTGCCAACCACGGTCTTCGGACCACCTTCGCGCGGGGTCTCGCGGTCGGCCACTGGGATGAAGCCACGGTCGATCAGGATGCGGCGGCCGTCACTCGTCACAAAAGGAGAGATGACCCGATAACCCGCACCAACCCGTTTTTGTGACACGAGAACGTACAGTTCCTCTGCCTCAACCGTACCGGTCAGCAGGACAGGTTGATACCGGTGTGCTTCAGGATCGCCCGTTTCGGGCAAAGGCGCAGGGTCTCCGCCGATCCGGGATTCAATCTCATTCAGAATGCCGCGTTTCCAGTCAAGACGCTGCATTTGCCAGGCCCCCAGCCAGATCAAGATGGCTGTCCCAATCAGTCCGGTCAGAAGGGGCAGGGCGATACGCGACAAAAGGCAACTCCGCTGAAAGAAAAAGGCGCGCCGTTGTGGCGCGCCTTGCTTTATCCCTGTTGGCAGGACCGGTTCAACCCGGAACGCGTCTGCCGGATGGACTTACTGGCCCCAGACGTAGACGGCGGCAAACAGGAACAGCCAGACCACGTCAACAAAGTGCCAATACCACGCCGCGGCTTCGAAACCGATATGCTTTTCCTGTGTGAAGTGACCGCGCGTCAGACGCAGCAGACACACAAACAGGAAGATCGTCCCGATGATCACGTGCGCCCCGTGGAACCCGGTCGCCATGAAGAAGTTGGCGCCGTAGATGTTGCCCGAGAAGCCAAATCCGGCGTGGCTGTATTCATACGCCTGAAGCACGGTGAAGATAGCGCCAAGTGCGATAGCAATGATCAAGCCCCACTTCATGTCTTCACGGTTGTCTTCGTGCACCAGCGCGTGGTGCGCCCATGTTGCTGCCGCACCCGAGCAGAGCAGGATCAGCGTGTTGATCAACGGCAGGTGCCACGGGTCGAACGTTTCAATTCCCACCGGCGGCCAGACACCGTCGATGGCCGGGCTGTCCGGTCCCATCGGGTAAAGCGCGTGCTTGAAGAAGCTCCAGAACCACGCCGCGAAGAACATGACCTCGGACATGATGAACAGGATAAAGCCGTACTTCAGGCCAATGCGCACAACCGGCGTGTGATCGCCGACCTGGCTTTCGGCCACAACGTCCGACCACCATGCAAACATGGTGTAGAGAACCCCGACAAAGCCGATAATGAACAGCCAGGGGCCATTGTCGTGCATCCAGAGCACAGCCCCGAAGAGCATCGCGAACCCAGAGACTGCGCCGACGAACGGCCAGACAGAGGGGTTCAGGATGTGATAGTCATGATCTTTTGCGTGCGCCATTTTGGTCCCTCGTGGCTTTAGGCGTTAGTTCAGAGAACCGCTGTCTGTCTGCTCCGTATTTAGCATCGCCTGCGTCTCTTCGGGCAGGTCAATCTCGTGGAACGTATAAGACAGGGTGATGTGTTTCGCGAATTTCGCGTCGGTGTCGTTCATGATGTCGGGGTCGACGAAGAAGCTCACAGGCATCTCTACGCGTTCACCGGGCATCAGAACCTGCTCTTCAAAGCAGAAACAGGCGATCTTCGAGAAATAGAGGCCGGCGCCGTAGGGCGCGACGTTATAGCTTGCGGTGCCTGCAATAGGACGGTCGGTAGGGTTGTAGGCTTCGTAGAAGGCCAGACCCTCTTCTCCGAGGCGCAACTCGACTTCAAGTTGCATCGGTTTGAATTCCCACGGCATGCCGCGTTCGAGTGATGCGTCAAATCGGACCTTGATTGTGCGGTCGACAACCTCGACGCTTCCCGCGTCGGCAACATTTGTGGTTCCGCCAAAGCCGGTGACCCGGCAGAACCAGTCGTAGAGTGGCACAGAGGCCCAGGCCAGCGCGCCCATGAACACGACGACGGCCACGCCCTGAAGAGCTGTTTTCTTTTTCGGGTCCAGCGGTTTCATTCGCTCACCGTAGTTGTTGCCGGAGTTTCATAGTCTCCGCGGGTGACTTTGACGAGCGTCAAGCCAAAGACGATGGCGATCAGGCCAACGAGAACGAGACCGACGCCAACATTGCGGCCATAGCGGCGCTCGTGCAGTTCGTGTTGTTTGGACAGGCTCATGCCCAAACCCCGATCTTGTCCAGTCCGGCCTCGATCAAGATCGCGCCGAAATGCGCGAAAAGGTACAGAAGGGACAGTTTGAAGAATTTGCGCTCTGCAAGGAAGTTGTCTGCTTCCGACATCTCCTCGTCACGGCGCCAAATCTGAACCGCACCACGCAGGAACATTGCGTTCAGCACAACCGAGGTGGCGATATAGACGGGCCCGCCGATAGAGGTGAAGCCCGCTGCCACCGCAAGGATTGCCAGAAGCACGGTGTAGACCAGGATGTGAACACGCGTCGCGCGGCGACCGTGAGTCACGGTCAGCATCGGCACGTCGGCATTGTCGTAGTCCTTGCGCATAAAGAGCGCCAGTGCCCAGAAATGTGGCGGTGTCCACATAAAGGTCAGGCAGAACATCAGCACCGACTCAATGCTGATTCCACCAGTCGCTGCCGCCCAGCCGATCATCGGGGGGAAGGCGCCCGCGGCACCGCCGATGACGATGTTCTGTGGGGTCCAGCGCTTGAGCCACATCGTGTATATCACGACGTAAAAGAAAATGGTAAATGCCAGCAGGCCAGCGGCGACCCAGTTGGTCGCAAGGCCCTGGAAGACAACCGAAAACGCAGACAGCGCGATGCCGATGGCAAAGGCTTCGTCGCCTGTGACTTTGCCCGCAGGGATCGGGCGGCGCTGGGTGCGCTTCATCACGGCGTCAATATCGGCATCCCACCACATATTCAGCGCACCGGATGCGCCACCACCGATCGCGATGAACAGGATCGCGCAGAAGCCAATGAACGGGTGAACGCCGGTCGGCGCTGCCAGCAGTCCGACGAAGGCGGTGAACACCACAAGCGTCATCACACGCGGCTTGAGAAGCGCGAAATAGTCGCTGAACTGCGCCTCGTTCTGGGCAACATGCGATGTTGTGTTGATGCTTGTATCGGTCACGTGTGTCTCAACTGCGTTGGGTCAGTAGGGGCCGGTCAGGGGGGGGCGCACGCGAAGGCCGCGTGCGCCGCGAATGATTTTAGTTCGTCAGAACAGTGCGGACATCTACGTAGCCGCCTTCGTTCTTCGAGGCTTCAAGCCACGCATCGTAGGTCGCTTCGCTCACCACTTTGACGGTGATGGGCATGTAGGCATGTGCTAGACCGCAAAGTTCCGAACACTGGCCGAAATATACGCCTTCTTTCTCGGCGGTGAACCACAGCTCTGCCAGACGACCGGGAACCGCGTCCTGCTTTACGCCGAAGGCCGGGATTGTCCACGAGTGGATTACGTCAGCACCCGTCACCTGCATCACGACGGTCTTGCCAACCGGAACGACTACGGCTGTGTCGGTTGCCAGAAGGAAGTCTTCTTTCTGGTAGCCTGCTTCGGTCAGCTGCGCTTCGACTTCCGGCGTCAGACGGTTGTCGCCACCGGTGAAAGGCGAACCGATCATATAGCCGTCATAGGCCAGGTCTTCGCCGATATACTCATAGCCCCAGTACCACTGGTAACCGGTAACCTTGATGGTCAGGTCGCCTTCGGGGATTTCCTGTTGCTTGAACAGCACCGGCAGAGAGAACGCGCCGATGAATACAAGGATCAGGATCGGGCCAACCGTCCACGCAATTTCGAGCGGTGTGTTGTGGGTAAAGCTGGAGGGATTCGGGTTCGCGCGCTTGTTGTAGCGTACGATGCAGTACGCCAGCAGCGCGGTCACAAATAGCACGATGGCGGTGATGATGATGAGGATCATCCCGTCGAGCCATTGAAGGTCACGGGCCAGTTCGGTTGCTGCGGGTTGGAAGCCTGTGCCCCGGTCCACCGGCGTGCCAATCGTTTCGAGCGTCTGCTGTGCAAACGCCGGAGCGGCGGCGAAGGTGGTGGCCAGACCCAAGAGCAAAGATTTGAGTTGCATGTCTTACCCTGATCGGTTGCGTGTTCTGTCAAAATGCAAAGGCAGGCGGTATCTGGCAGGTGCCGACACAATCCTCCCGTTGTCTTGGGAGCGGTTAAAACCATATTCTGTGCATCAGTTAAAGAAGCTTGCTTGCGGCAAAAACGCGCTTTCTTTGATCTGGATCAAATCACACCTCTGGGGGTTTCATGACCGACACGTCTTTCCAACCATTTGACACGCATCTTGATCAGGAGCGCGCGCTGGCGTTGCTGAAAGAGGCTGTGGCGGGAGCAGACGATGGTGAACTGTTCCTTGAAAGGCGCCGGTCCGAAGTGCTGGTTTTTGACGATGGCCGCGTGAAAACTGCCAGTTATGACGCATCCGAGGGATTCGGCCTGCGCGCTGTACGTGGTGAAGTGGCAGGCTATGCGCATTCTACGGAAATTTCCGAATCGGCGATCAAGCGGGCGGTGGAAACCGCCCGACTTGCCGTGGGCGCAGGGGGAGGCACGCTGGCCGACAAACCTTCGGGCACGAATACCAAGCTTTACACCGATGCGGACCCGATTGCCGGGCACAGCTTTCCGGTGAAAGTCGAGACATTACGCGAGATTGATGCCTTTGCACGCGATCTTGACCCCCGCGTGGTTCAGGTCAGCGCAACGATTGCAGCCTCGTTGCAGGAAGTTGCAATCCTGCGCCCCGAAGGCATGCTGGTGTCCGACACACGCCCGATGACCCGCGTGAATGTCAGCGTCATCGTCGAAGACAATGGCCGCCGCGAATCGGGCACGGCAGGCGGTGGCGGACGTGTATTGCTGGACGGCTTGCTCGACCCAAGGGATTGGCAGGATAAAGCCCGGGAGGCGCTGCGCATCGCTCTGGTCAACCTCGACGCGGTTCCGGCGCCCGCCGGGGTGATGGATATCGTTCTGGGGCCGGGCTGGCCGGGTATCCTGTTGCACGAGGCCGTGGGCCATGGGCTTGAGGGCGATTTCAACCGCAAAGGCAGTTCCGCTTTTGCCGGACTGATGGGCCAGCAGGTCGCGGCCAAGGGTGTAACGGTTCTGGACGATGGCACGATCCCAGACCGGCGTGGGTCAATCACGGTGGATGACGAAGGGACACCCTCGGGCAAAAACGTGTTGATCGAAGACGGTAAACTCTTGGGCTATATGCAAGACCGGCAGAATGCGCGCCTGATGGGGGTAGCTCCCACCGGCAATGGTCGACGCGAGAGCTACGCCCACATCCCTATGCCGCGCATGACCAACACCTACATGCTGGGCGGCGATGCCGATCCGTCAGACATTGTCGCTGATCTCAAGGACGGGATCTGGGCAGTGGGATTTGGCGGTGGTCAGGTGGATATCACCAATGGCAAGTTCGTGTTTTCCTGCACTGAGGCGTATCGCGTGAAGGATGGAAAGGTCGGTGCTCCGGTCAAAGGGGCGACGCTGATCGGCGACGGGGCGACCGCGCTCCAGCAGATTCGGGCGTTGGGCAACGACATGGCGCTTGATCCTGGCATGGGAAATTGCGGCAAACAGGGGCAATGGGTGCCTGTCGGGGTGGGGCAGCCCACTGTCATGATTGGTGGCCTCACGGTTGGTGGCGCGCAGGCATAGAAAAGAACGCCATGAAAACAGAGGTCTATGGGGTAGGCCGTGCATTTTCTCTGCGCGGCCTGTTTGCGTTCACCACTGATTAACCAGTGACGGCCTATCCCTGATCCTGCAAGCGGACGGAGGCAGGATGGCCTTGGAACACAACTCTTCCACTCACCCCCCAATCCCACCCACCACGGAAGACCAAAGGTTTGACTGGCTTCGTCTCTTGCGCTCTCGCCGCGTCGGGATCAGCACGTTTTATCGGCTGATGGGCGAGTATGGCAGCGCATCGGTGGCGCTTGAGCATTTGCCAGAAATCGCCAAAGCGGCAGGGGTCGATGCTTATCAAATCTGCCCGGAAGCAGTGGTGCAGGCCGAATTGACCGCTGGTCATGCTGCGGGCGCGCAGCTCGTAGCGCGCGGCAGTGACGCCTATCCAGAGATTTTGCTCGACCTTGAAGACGCGCCACCTTTGCTGTGGGTGCTTGGGGATACCAATATCCTGAACAAACCCCAAATCGCGCTTGTCGGTGCGCGCAATGCATCGTCACTTGGCGGTCGCATGTCCCGCGCTTTGGCGTCTGGCCTGGGCGAGGCGGGCTATGTGATCACGTCCGGAATGGCGCGTGGGATCGACACGGCAGCACATGTTGCAGCAGTCAAGACCGGGACCATCGCGGTGCTCGGCGGCGGCGTTGATGTGCTCTACCCGTCAGAAAACGCCAAGCTTGTGGAAGACATCGTTGCACAAGGTGGGGCACAGCTCAGCGAACAGCCAATTGGGCTGCAACCTCAGGCGCGCCATTTTCCCGCCCGCAATCGCATTATCTCTGGCCTGTCCCGCGCCGTGATTGTCATCGAGGCCGCAGCGAAATCCGGTTCGCTAATTACTGCCCGCACAGCCCTTGACCAGGGACGTGAGGTGATGGCCGTCCCCGGACACCCGTTTGATGCCCGCGCCAGCGGATGTAACATGCTGCTGCGCGACGGCGCACGCCTCGTCCGAAACGTTGAGGACGTGATTGAAGCGGTCTCTCCGCTGGCCGAAACGGCACCCGAACCGCCGCTGACTGATCAAAGGCAGGCGGCAGCACCCGAAAGGTCATTGGCCGACACGGCGCGCCTTCATCAACAAATTCTCGACCGGCTTGGACCTTCCCCTCTGGGCGAAGACCAGTTGATCCGCGATCTGGGATCAAGTTCGAAACTTGTCTCTCCGGCGCTCACGGATCTCGAACTGACGGGCCGGATAACCCGTGAGGCAGGAGGGCTTATCGCCCTTCGCGCCTGACCAAACCTCTGCCGCTGGTGGGAACACATGCCGATGCAACCGCGTTCAGCATGTGAGCCACTTCCGTTTCTCAAAATGAACAGCAAAGGTTTGAACACATGTTTCACAAAGTCGCTTTCGCTCTTTTCGGTTTGTCTGCGTTGACCCTGGCAGCCTGTGAAAATGTCACAGGGACGCAAGGCCAGGCGATGCCCGCTGACGAGACAGGCATCATTTCTCCGGATGACAATGATGATCTCTCAACCTCGGTCGACAACTGAACACGGCCATTCATCAGGCCGACCAAAGGCCTTTAAAATCATAGCAAATCAAAGCAGCCCACACTGTAGGATCTGGGCTGTTATTGCGTCTCAAAGTCCGAGCATAGGCTCCCTTGAACACGGCGTTAGGTACCCCGGATCCTGGCGCGGCAGTGCTGTTCCCGCGATCCCATGAATTGACAATTGCAGCTTGCACACCACATGCTGCCCGGCCATATGCAGCCAGAATGCAGCGCTGAAACCTACACGGAAAGGTCGCCTCTACATGCCAGTTGTCGTTGTCGAATCCCCGGCAAAAGCCAAAACGATCAACAAGTATTTGGGATCTGACTACACGGTTCTGGCCTCATACGGGCATGTGCGGGACCTGCCGCCAAAGGACGGCTCGGTCGATACGGAGAACGGCTTTGACATGAAGTGGGAAGTCGCATCCGACTCCCGTAAACACGTTGCCGCAATCGCCGATGCGCTCAAATCCGATGATGCAATTATTCTTGCAACCGACCCGGATCGCGAGGGTGAGGCGATTTCCTGGCATTTGAAAGAGGCACTGACCAAACGCCGCGCCATTAAAAAGACCACGGATGTCAAACGCGTGACCTTCAACGCGATCACCAAGCAGGCGGTGACCGAGGCTATGGCCAACCCGCGCGACATCGACGCGCCTTTGGTCGAGGCATATCTCGCCCGCCGTGCGCTCGACTACCTCGTGGGGTTCAACTTGTCGCCGGTGCTCTGGCGCAAACTGCCCGGAGCGCGCAGCGCGGGCCGTGTGCAGTCCGTGTGCCTTCGGTTGATCGTCGAACGTGAAATGGAGATCGAGGCGTTCAAGCCACGTGAATACTGGTCTGTGAAGGCGCTGCTCTCCACCCCACGCGGGCAGGAATACGAAGCACGCCTGACTGTCCTCGCGGGTAAAAAGCTCGACCGCTACGATATCGAAAACGAAACACAGGCTGAACTGGCGGTTCAGGCGATCACCAGCCGAGACCTGACCGTTCAGTCTGTCGAAGCAAAACCCGCGTCGCGCAACCCGTCGGCGCCATTCATGACCTCGACGCTTCAGCAAGAGGCCAGCCGGAAATTCGGCTTCGGCGCACGCCAGACCATGAACGCAGCACAGCGGCTCTATGAAGCTGGCCATATCACCTACATGAGGACTGATGGCATCGACATGGCGCCGGAAGCTGTCGATCAGGCGCGCGCTGCGATCAAGGACCGATACGGTGCAGACTACGTTCCAGGCCAGCCGCGGATCTACAAGAACAAAGCCAAGAACGCGCAAGAGGCGCATGAATGCATTCGACCTACCGACATGGCGCGGGATGCCCAGTCGCTCAAACTCTCCGAGCCGGATCAGCGCAAGCTTTACGACCTGATCTGGAAGCGGACATTGGCGTGTCAGATGGAGTCGGCCCGTCTTGAACGGACAACTGTTGATGTTGGCAGCGCCGATGGGCAGGTTGTTCTGCGTGCCAACGGGCAAGTGGTTCTTTTTGACGGGTTCCTGCGTGTTTATGAAGAAGGCCGCGACGATGCCGTGGTTGACGATGACGATAAGCGCCTGCCGCAGATCATGCAGGGCGAGGCAGCCGAAAAGCGCAGCATCACACCAGACCAGCATTTCACCCAACCGCCGCCCCGTTACACCGAGGCGACGTTGGTCAAGAAAATGGAAGAGCTGGGCATCGGGCGACCGTCGACCTATGCCAGCATCATCACAACGATCCAGGATCGCGAATACGTCCGAAAGGAACAGAACCGCCTGATCCCCGAGGACAAAGGTCGCATTGTCACGATCTTCCTGCTCAATTTCTTCAAACGCTATGTGGAATATGATTTCACGGCAGCGCTTGAGGATGAGCTGGATCATGTCAGCGCCGGTGAAAGCGACTACAAAGAAGTGCTTGCGAAATTCTGGCGAGATTTCTCGGCGGCGATCGCCGAGACGTCGGACCTGCGCATAACCGAGGTGCTTGATGTGCTTGACGATGCACTGGCGCCGCAGCTTTATCCTCCGCGCGAAGACGGCAGCGATCCGCGCATCTGCCCCAAATGCGGGCAGGGACGCTTGCACCTGAAGACGTCACGCACCGGTGGCTTTGTCGGGTGTGGCAACTACCCTGAATGCACCTACACTCGCCCCATCGCCGGCGAGGGTGCTGAAGGCGACGAACGCGTTCTGGGCGAGCACGAAAGTGATGAAATCTGGCTGAAGTCCGGTCGCTTCGGCCCGTATGTTCAGCGCGGCGAGCCAACGCCGGAAAACAAGAAGCCACCGCGCGCCAGCCTGCCCAAAGCTAAAGGCGATTTCCTGCCCGGTTGGTCGCCGGATGATATGACGCTGGAAAAGGCCGTCACTCTGCTGACGTTGCCACGGGTGGTTGGGATGCACCCCGATGGTGGCGAGGTGAAGTCAAACCTTGGCCGCTTTGGTCCCTTCATCATGCACCAACTGCCGGATGAGGCAAAACCCGTTTATGTGAACCTCAAGGAATTCCAAGAGGTGTTCGAGATCGGTATGAACCGCGCGGTCGAACTCTTGGCCGAGAAACGGGCCAATCCCGGTCGCGGGCGCGGCGCGGCTGCGAAACCGCTGAAAGAGCTCGGTGATCATCCTCAGGATGGTGGCATGGTGTCCGTGATGGAGGGCCGGTATGGGCCCTACGTAAAGTGGGGAAAGGTGAACGCGACCCTGCCGAAGGATATTGAGCCCGACGCCGTGACAATGGATATGGCGGTTGCGCTGATCGCCGAGAAATCCGCCCAAAAGGGCACAAAGAAAAAGGCAGCTCCCAAGAAAACCGCCGCCAAGAAGAAGACCGCCACGAAGAAATCTTGATGGCGGGCGGCTTCGTGCGTTTTCAGAGAATACCAAGCTGAAAAAGTGTCAACTTTGCTAATGATGCGCGAAGTTGACACATCCCTTTCAGCCTATGCGCGCCGTTGACTCACCGCGCGCGACACGCCACAAGAGCGAAGCGTTGAACAGCGGGGAATAGTGCGATGCAAAAGGTCTATGGATCAGCAACTGAAGCGCTTGAGGGCGTTCTGACAGATGGCATGCTGATCGCGGCCGGTGGCTTTGGCTTAAGCGGTATTCCCGAGCTGCTGCTCGCAGCAATTCGGGACAGCGGCGTCAAGGATCTGACCTTTGCATCCAACAATGCGGGTGTCGATGATTTCGGTATCGGCATCCTCCTGCAGACGCGGCAGGTCAAGAAGATGATCAGCTCCTATGTGGGCGAAAATGCCGAATTCATGCGCCAGTATCTGTCCGGAGAGCTTGAACTTGAGTTCAATCCGCAAGGCACTTTGGCCGAGCGGATGCGCGCCGGTGGTGCGGGCATTCCAGGCTTTTACACCAAGACCGGCGTTGGAACCGTGATCGCCGAGGGCAAGGATCACCGCGACTTCAACGGCGAGACCTACATCATGGAAGAGGGCATCTTCGCCGATCTCTCTATCGTCAAGGCTTGGAAGGCGGACACGACAGGCAATGCGATTTTCCGCAAAACCGCGCGTAACTTCAATCCGCCCGCGGCGATGTGTGGCAAGCTGTGCATCATGGAAGTTGAAGAAATCGTCCAGCCGGGCGAATTGGACCCAGACCACATTCACCTGCCGGGCATCTACGTGCATCGCATCATTCAGGGTGAGCACGAAAAGCGCATCGAACAGCGCACAACGCGGCCGCGACCGGCCGCCTGAGAGCAAGAAACGAAACGAGTGCCGTGGAAAGACTTGTTGATAAACCAAAACTGACATCCGTACTTGACGACAGTCAGGCGCTTGCCGGGTTTTCTCGGCTGAGTGTTGCAATGGTCATCACAAATCCGAATTCCGACGACAATCCGATCGTCTACATCAATGACGCGTTTGAGCGGACAACCGGCTATCAGCGTTCGCGCGTGATCGGCCGCAACTGCCGTTTCCTGCAGGGGCCGGACACCGACCCCGCCGCTGTTCAGAAAATCCGAAACGCCATCGAGGCCGGTGAGGATGTCGCTGTCGATATTCTGAATTACCGCGCCACCGGCGAGGCGTTTATGAACCGCCTGCTGATCGCGCCGATCAGCGATGGCTACGGAAAGCCTGTCTATTTTCTGGGTGTACAGAAAGAACTGCGCGACGACGAGCAAGACCGCGCCTCCGAGGCCACGCGGTTGCATCTCGACACCGTCTGTTCACGGGTCAATCAGGATCTCGGTCTGATCGTCAATTCGCTGGTCGATGACAGCGAGTCCGACACCCAGTTATCCTCCGAAGCCAGCAAGCGCCGACTTAGGATGCTCGACCTACTGCCGCGGCGTCTGGAATGCCTGCAATTCGTATATGAAGAGATGAAACTCGCAGATGAGCAATGGAACCGCGACGGCGTTGACCTTGGTTCGCTGCTGTCGCGGATCTCGCACACCATTGCCCATAACGAAGGCCGTCCCGGCGTGCGTTTCGTGTCGCTGATCGAACCGCTTGAAGTCAATCTCGACACCGCGATCCGAATGGCACTGATCACATTCGAGCTTGTGTCCAACGCCTTCCAGCATGCCTTTGACGGTCTCGACCAAGGCTACCTTGATCTGCGCGTCAACCGTCTGGCAGCAGGTGGCTTGCGCATGACGATCTCGGACGACGGCGTTGGGATCCCAGCAAAGATGGCCTTTCCATCGACGGACTCGGTCGGAGGCCATCTGGTGTCATCGCTGCTCGAAGGTCTCGATGGTACGCTGAACGTGGTGCGCGGGGCGGCTGGCACTGTGATCATGATCGACGTCCCGGTCGGCTTTACGGATTTCAACGGATAAGCCGCCTCGCGCGGCAGTCACGCAAACACGAAGGAACTACTTCTATGGCATGGGACCGCAACCAGATGGCTGCACGCGCGGCGCAGGAATTGCAGGACGGCATGTATGTAAATCTGGGCATCGGCATCCCGACGCTTGTGTCCAACTACATTCCCGAGGGTGTTACAGTGACCCTTCAATCCGAAAACGGAATGCTGGGCATGGGCCCGTTCCCCTATGAGGGTGAAGAAGACCCCGATCTGATCAACGCCGGCAAGCAAACGATCACCGAACTGCCGCACACCAGCTACTTCGACAGCGCCACCTCCTTTGGCATGATCCGTGGCGGCAAGATCGCGATGGCGATTCTTGGTGCGATGGAAGTGGACGAAAAAGGCGATTTGGCGAACTGGATGATTCCGGGCAAGCTGGTGAAGGGCATGGGCGGCGCGATGGACCTGGTGGCAGGTGTGGGCCGAGTGATCGTGGTCATGGATCACACCAACAAACACGGTGACAGCAAGCTCTTGAAGGAATGCACTTTGCCGCTGACCGGCGCGGGTGTGGTGGACCGGATCATCACCAATCTTGGTGTTCTTGACGTGGTTGAAGGCGGTCTCAAGATCGTTGAGGTCGCCGATGGCGTGACCGAAGACGAACTGCGGGCCGCGACCGAGGCCACCATCGTCTGAGGTGGGTCGAATTTCTAGAGGATTAGGGGGCACTCCTTCGAAAGAGTGCGCCCTTTTCGTCAAAACCGGCGCTGACTTTGATCAGTGGCCTTTGGGGGTTTCACCCGCAAACCCCCAGCATATTTGGAAAAAGAAGAATCAGGGGCGGGCTCAGAGACCTTCAAAGGCGCAGAGTGCGTGCACATCCATGCCCATCGCCTCAAGCTTTTTGCGGCCTCCCAGATCGGGCAGGTCAATGATGAAAGCGCAGCCAATCACCTCGCCGCCCAGCCGTTCGATCAATTTCAGCCCGGCCTCAGCGGTGCCGCCCGTGGCCAAGAGATCATCGACCAGCAGCACCTTTTCGCCCGGTTGAATGGCGTCGTCGTGGATTTCGACCACCGCCTCGCCATATTCAAGCGTGTATTCTTCCGAGATCACGGCCCCCGGCAGCTTGCCCTTTTTGCGCACCGGGACAAAACCAACCGAGAGTTGGTGCGCAATCGCACCGCCAAGGATGAAGCCGCGTGCTTCCAACCCCACGACCTTGTCAAACCGGACCCCGGCATAGGGGTGCAGAAGCTGGTCAATGGCCATTCGGAAGCCTCGCGCATCGGCGAAAAGCGTGGTCACATCGCGGAACATGATCCCTTCATGCGGGAAGTCGACAATGGTGCGGATGTAGTCTTTGACGGTTTTTGTGGTCTGGCTCATGTCAGTCTCAGTTTGTGCGGCGGGCGAGGGCGGTCAGCGCTCCCATTGCGATCAGGGTGGTACCTCCAGCGCGGATGAGCCAACCAATAACGCTCTCGCGTCCGATCCAGCCGCGCAACCGGTCGGCGGCCAGCGCATAGGCAAAGGCGTTTAATGCGGCCAAAGTGACAAAGGTGGCGATTAGTATGGCGAATTGCGGCAGAAGCGGCGCGCCGGGTGTGATGAACTGCGGCACGAAGGCAATGAAGAATGCGATAGATTTCGGGTTCAGTGCCGTCACAAGGGCGGCGTGGGCAAAGACGGAGCGCGCCTCGACGCTTTGCTCTGTCACCGGAAGGACGGCACCGGGGGCGGAGCGCAGGAGTTTGATGCCAAGATAGACAAGATAGATCGCGCCGACCCATTTCAGCACGGTGAACAGCGTCGCCGAGGCCAGCACCAATGCCCCTAACCCCGCGAGTGACAAGCTCATCGCGATAAAGTCGCCCAGCGCCACACCGCTGGCCGATGCGATGGCCACGCGCTTGCCCTGGCTCAGCGCGTAGGAAAGCACCAAGAGGACTGTTCGCCCGGGGATAAGCAAAAGTGCAGTGGAGGCGGCGACGAAGGTCAGCCAGAGGTCAATGTTCATTTCAAGTCAGCCTTGGATCATGTCCGTCCAGAAAGCACGCGGCCTGCAACCGCGTCCAGCTTTTTGATGATCTCCGGGTCGCGGGCCTCGGGTGCGGTGATCAGCGCGTGTTCCAGCGCGGTATCGCAGCCTTGGGGGCAGGCGGGCCGGTCGGTGCCCAGCAGCGCTGGCAGAGCTTTGATCATCCGCCGCGCGGCATCGGCGTTGCCGGTCAGAACGCGGATGATGTCGGTCACCTCGACCGCGTCATGGCCGGGGTGCCAGCAATCGTAATCGGTGACCATCGCCACGCTGGCATAGCACAGCTCGGCTTCGCGGGCGAGTTTCGCCTCGGGCATGTTGGTCATGCCGATCACCGAACAGCCCCATTGATCCCGGTAGAGATTGGACTCTGCCAATGTCGAGAACTGCGGCCCTTCCATCGCCAGATAGGTGCCGCCTTCATGCACGGTGACCCCGGCCTGTCGTGCGGCCTTGGCACAGGTTTTGCCAAGACCGCCGCAGACCGGGTGGGCGACCGACACATGCGCCACGCAGCCCGCGCCGAAAAAGCTTTTGGCGCGCGCAAATGTGCGGTCGATGAACTGGTCAACGATGACGAAATCGCCCGGTGCCATCTCTTCGCGGAAGGACCCGCAGGCGCTGACGCTGATCACATCGGTCACGCCAAGCCGTTTGAGCGCGTCGATATTGGCGCGGTATGGCACGTCCGACGGGCTGTAAACATGGCCGCGCCCGTGACGGGGCAGGAACACGATGCCGAGTCCATCGAGCGTGCCGCAGTAAAGCTGATCCGACGGCGCACCCCAAGGTGTGTCCACGGTGTGCCATTCGGCGTCCTGCAATCCGTCCACGGCATAAAGCCCCGATCCGCCGATCACACCCAGTTTGCGGCTTGCCATATGCGCCTCCGATCCGGTTCAGCGCAGTCTTGCAGCGCAGGTCTTTGGCATCAAGCCATGCTAGTCCTGACGCGGCAAAAAGGCCTCGACGGCGGCGGTTGCGATCACCAAAGTGGTGCCGCTGTCGGGACTGGTGACGTTCAGCCCGCCTTCGATTGCTGTCACCGTGGCGCGGCCACGAGGCAAGCCTTTTGCAAGTTCGGCGCAATTCACTTTGTCAGGTTCTGCCACGCCCACCGTCACCTGCACGCGCATCTGGTCGTGCGGCAGACCTGTGGCGTCAAACAGTTGGATCGAGGAATGGCGGATCGCGTCCTCGATCGCGCGGGCGGCGGCTTTGGTGTAGTCCATGCCGTATTGGTCATTGCCCATGCCCATTTCGATGATGAACCGCTGGTCGCTCATGCGACACCCCCCAGATCAAGCGCGACCGAGATCGCGACATTGGCAATAACTGTCGGTTTGCCTCCATCAGCGCGGGGGATGTCCAACCCGCCTTTGCGGGCAATCACAGTGACTTGGCCATAGGGGAAGATCGCCGCGATGGTTCCGGTGTCGAGCGCGTCGGGGTTCTGGACGCCCACCTCGACTGTGATCTGCATGTCGGATTCGTCCTTTCCGTAGAGTTCCGCAAGGTTGATCGAATTATGCCAGAGCGCATCTCGCACAGCCCGCGCGGCGGCTTCGGTGTAATCCTGTCGGCGCAGGGAGGACCCCATGCCGAATTCGGTCAGCAGACGTTTGACGGGCATATCGTGTTAACCTTTTGTTAAAGGACCGGATCGGACCCAATGTTTCGCGCGCGAAACAATAGGGTGCAAGACTTGACCTATTCTCCAGGGCGTTTCAGGCTGAACTTTTCGCGGATCACCGAATAATCACGGTAGCCCATGCGGGTCAGCGGGTTGAAGCTGAGCACGTCAAACTCGCCATCCTTGATGCAATCGTCGCGCATGTGGATGCCGGTGACTTCGCCAAAGGCAGCGAAATTGGCCTCTCCGGGCAGTTTGACGATCTGCGTGAGTTTGCATTCGAGGGTTGCAGGGGCGTTCGCCACGCGGGGACAGTTGATCGTGTCACACTCGGCCTTGTCGATGCCCGCATGTGCGAATTCGTCCACATCGCGGTCCCATGCGCCCGAGGTCAGGTTCATCGCGTCGCGCATGGCGTATTCGACGATGTTGACGGCGAACACACCGGTGTCTCGGATCTGCGCCACAGAGTCCTTGGTGTCGCCGCGATCTTCCTTGGCTGAGGTGGAAGAGAACATCACCTGTGGCGGTACATAGGCCACGGCGTTGAAAAAAGAGTAGGGCGCAAGATTGTCCTGCCCGTCGCTGCCACGGGTCGAGATCCAGCCGATAGGGCGGGGGGTCACGATGGCGTTGAACGGATTGTGCGGCAGGCCGTGGCCGTCTTCGGGGCGGTAGAACATAAGGGCAAGCTCCCTGTTTGCCGATTGTTTTCCTGCGTGATAGGCCGTTTCGCAGCGGAATGCACGGGGGTGTGCCGCGCGTCAAAGAAGAGCGGTGTCATGTTCACCCTGAGCCCGGAAACCAAAAAGGATTGGTGGGAGGTCGAAGCCCTCTATGACCTGTGTTTCGCACCGGGACGCGAGGCTTTGTCCTCGTATCGGCTGCGCGATGGCATCCCGCCGGTGGCAAGCCTGAGCCGGGTGGCGCGTGACGAGCAGGGCATTCTGGGCGGGGCGATCCGGTATTGGCCGGTGCGGATTGCGGGACAGCGGGTTTTGCTGCTCGGCCCGGTTGCGGTGCACCCGACGGCGCAGGGTGAAGGCCTGGGCGGCGCGCTCATTCGGGACAGCCTCGCGCAGGCGAATTCGGAAGGCTGGGCGCGGGTGCTGCTGGTGGGCGATGCACCGTACTATCGTCGCTTCGGGTTCGAGAAACGCGACGGGGTCGAGATGCCACCACCCACGAACCCGGATCGTGTGCTGGGGCTTGAACTAATCCCGGGCGCTTGGGACGGCGTTCAGGGGGTCGTTCAGCGCGACGCTTGAACCGTACGGTCAACGTCCCCACTTGTACGGTATGACAGGAACCGACCTCGTGCCTCTCGACACACAAACAGCGATCACTGAACTGGCCCGTCGCCACAAGGCTGCCGGAGGTGTCGGGCTGCAGGTGCTTAACATGATCGGAGGCCGCGCCGAAAACCTCTTGGAGCGTTTGCCGGAGCCGGTGAAGGTTGGTCTTGAGGGTGCAACTGAACGCGCTCTCAGGGTAGCGATGCAGGCTGCGAAACAATCGCGTGGGGTCGTGCCGGACCAAAAGGGCTGGCTCAACACGGCGCTGACGACAGCCATGGGTGCAGTAGGCGGCGCAGGCGGTTTGCCAACGGCATTGGCCGAGCTTCCGGTGACCACCACGGTTCTGTTGCGCGCCATTCAGGGCGTGGCGGCAGAACACGGGTTTGATCCGAATGACCCCGATGTTCTTGCCGATTGCCTGACCGTCTTTGCAAGCGCAGGGCCTCTGGCGGATGATGACGGGGCGAATATGGCATTTCTCAGCACGCGCGTGACGCTGACAGGTGCAGCGGTGCATGGGATCATGAAATCCGTGGCACCGCGTCTTGCGACTGTGTTGGGGCAGAAACTGGCAGCGCAGACCGTGCCGGTCCTTGGGGCGGCGGCGGGCGCGGCGACAAACTACGCCTATACCAGTTATTATCAGGAAATGGCGCATGTGCATTTCGGGCTGCGGCGGCTGGCGCGCGACAGCGGCATGAGCGAATCCGACTTGGTCGAACATTTGCGCCGTGCAGTCAAAACCCTCTGAAAATCGCGTAAATCGCCCGTGCGGTTCATTCTATCTTAACGTTAATGGCACAGTGTTGAGCCGTTCCCGAAGAGGTTTTGGGGGCACAAGCGGACGGGGCGTTGTGATCCAATCATGATCCGGCACCGGACCACAGCGCACCCGTTCGCCCGCAGGCGCATCGACAGCACGCATGTCGGAAAACCCGGCGTATATCAGTCAGAAAGACTGGTGCGTGCTGTCGGATGTCCGGGGCTGGGTATGTCTGCTTGTGAGCGCCTGTGACTGATGCTGCAGCATGCTTGAGTGAGTGCTTGGCCTGGTAGGAGTAGGACAAACACGTGTCTTACAATCCGCGCTTTAGCTCCAACGCGCGTTCGGTTGTCCAGACGCTGTCGGCACCGCCCCAGTGGCCACTTTTGACTTCGTGGACGCGTACCGAAGTCATATCTTGCATCGGTTTCCCGGCGACCTTTCCAAATCCTTTTGCCGTCTCCGCAATGATTTGCGCTTTTTCCTCGTCCGAGAAAACGCCTTCCAGAACGTGTATGTCTATGAGGGGCATGCTGTCTCCTTACGATTCGATATGCTTGGGAGGTTATCCGATATCGCTGCGGATCTCAGTCGATGCGGTGGCCGAGACAAGGAGGGCGTTGAATGAAGATTGACGGTTCAGTTGCGCTGGTGACCGGAGGTAGCGGTGGACTTGGCAGGTCCATCTGCAAAGCGCTTGCCGAAAGCGGTGTGTCTTTGGCTGTCGGATATATGGATGGCGAAGATCGGGCCAACGAAGTGTGCCAAGACGTTTTGGCGTCCGGTGGGAAGGCGACCTCTGTGAGGATAGATCAATCGGACGAAGCTTCCGTAGAGAAAGCTGTCGCAGACGTCGTGGACGCCTTTGGCACGCTGGATATCTTGGTGAACAATGCGGCGATCGCACAGGGTGTCCCTTTTCCTGACTTGGATGCCCTTTCATCTGAAATATGGGACAGGAGCATGCAGGTGAATCTGCGGGGGCCTTGGCTTGTATCGAAATATGCCGCGCCGCACTTGAAGGCTTCGGATTGGGGTCGGATTGTGAACGTCGCGGCAATGGCCGGGATGAAACCAATGGGAGCGAGTATCGCTCAGTCGGTCAGCAAGGCAGGTGCCATTCAGCTGACCCGTTGTCTGGCCGTAGCGCTGGCACCCGAAGTAACCGTGAACTGCGTGGCTCCGGGCCTGATGGAAGGGACGGAGTTGACTAAGAACATATCCGACGCCTTCCTTGATAGCTTCAAATCAAAATCCGTTTTGGGAGCGACCACGTCTCTGGATGATGTTGCGGGTCAGGTGGTTCAATTCTGTCGTAGCGAAACGACAACTGGTCAGACGCTCGTCATTGATGGTGGTGTCTTCTTTCATTGACCCTGCCGTCACGAAAAAGCGAGCACAATTCCGAGAACGGACCTCGTGTCGATGGCGTTGTTCGTCAGCTCCGCACCGAAGAGGCGCTACCGACCTAATAAAATCTCTACCGAGCCCGCGTAGGTATTTCAGTCCTGTGCGGCAGACGGTTTCTGCGCTTACGCTGCGGTATCTTTGGTGGCGTGTCCGAGGTCGTTCGGAGCGTAGCGTCGCAGCTAGTGTGTGACCGGGACGAGCCACGCGGAGGAACGCGGCTCGGCCGTTTGATCAAAGGTCGCCGATCGGTGTTGCCATGATCTCGGACCATTTGGCGTAGGCGCCTTTGATGACGTTGTCTTTATCTTCCAGATATTTCTCGAAGATGGCTTGGTTGACGAAAAGGTACAGTTTGCCGTCGACAATATCGGCGTATCGCACGTCGCCGTCGAGCTTCTTGCCGACGAAGACGCCGAAGGCGCAGAAACCACCAAACTCTGGCAGCATCGCAGCGGGATCGGCGTCAAAGGTCGCCTTGGCCGCTGCGGTTGCGAAGTAGTAGTCGACGCCATCATGCTCGGAGGTGAATTCGGCGTTACCGATCATCGGTGCG
The DNA here is from genome assembly GCA_030431485.1 of Alphaproteobacteria bacterium. GTDB lineage: Bacteria > Pseudomonadota > Alphaproteobacteria > Rhodobacterales > Rhodobacteraceae > Marivita. Next base: position 49,929 of record JAUIIR010000011.1, on the reverse strand, counting down.
TCCGACTTGAACATGGCGACCGGGTCGAAACCATGCATCCCTAGGGGATTGCCCGTCAGGGTCAGTCCATTTGAGACATTGACCTCATCGGCGGCAAAAGCTGCCGGGGCTAAAGAGATCATTGCAACGGTCAGGAGGGTTGTGAGTTTCATGTGAAGGGTCCTTTTTGAAGGGTTGGGGAGGGGAAGATCAGGCGCCGCGTGCGATGCGGGTGACGGCGTCATCCGTCCACCACACGCCATTGGCGACCATGCGGAAATTGATGATGGCAGCGAGATATCCGTCGCCTTCCGGAACCTTGGCCCCGGCGGTGGCGTCACGCACAACGGCGACTTCGTAGCCCAGCTCCAGCAGTTCGTAGAGATGGGCCTGGGTGCAGAGATTGGCGGACATACCGGCAAGAATGACCTTGTCGATACCACGCTTGCGCAACTGGAGGTTCAGATCGTTTTGAGCCGGACCGTAGACCTTGTGGGGCGAGCAGACGATGGTTTCACCATCCTCGATGTACTTCTTGTACTGGGGCATCCAATCGGCGCCCGAACCTTCGAAGCCATCCAGCGACAGGGCGTCCGGGCGATCGAACATGCCGATGCTGTGCATCGTTTTTTCCAATGTGCCTTCGAACTGCCACTTGTGGTCATGCGGGTAATAGTAGTGGGGGGAAATGAAGACGGGCATGCCGGCGTCTTTCGCTGCGGCAAACAGGCGTTCGATGTTGTCGACGGTGCCCTGTTCCGTGACGCTCTCACCGACGACGCCCCAGGTCACACCGTCTTCGGACAGGAAGTCGATCTGCGGATCGGTGACGACAAGCGCAGTGCGTCCTGGAACAATCTCCATGTCAATCTGCGGCAAGCCGGGGGTGTCAGGATCGGCATAAGCCGCGCGGGCCTCGGGCGTCGCCGCGTGTGCGGTGGCGGCCGCCAGCGCCGTGGCGCCTGTGGCAGCCGCGCTTGCCAACAGGCGGCGGCGGGCCATGTCGACGCGCTCGGGTGTGACGTCACAGCCGCAGTTTTTGTGGTCTTCGTGTGTCATGCTCTTTCTCCTTTTTTGTTCAGAGCGGGGGAAGGGTTTGGAGGGCACAGGCTCATCCTGCACGGACGCATGAGCGCCGCGTTTCGATCATCTGATTTGGGGAAATCTGCTTAGTTGGCGCTAAGCGGTGGGAGGAGGCAGGTGCAGATCGGCGATGGTGCGAGATCGGCAGGTTCCAGGATGCGTGTCTGGGGCATGCCGGGCATCTCTGGCACGTGGGCCTGAGCGGCGCCCGACATCAGCACGAGAGTGGCCAACATGCCGGTCGCCAGCGCGCCTGCGACGGCGGCCCCCAGAAGCTTGGTCATATCGCACAAAAGCGCGCGGGTTTGACGTGCACGTGGAGGGTGGCGCCAGGCACCGGCGGACGAGTGTGTCTGGCGGGGAGTGGTTGCGACAAAGGCCATGTGCCGGTCCTTTCCAATTCTGTTTTCGATCTCCTGAGAGCTGCGCTCTCTTACTGATGAAAACAGATTAGACCGCGACAGACCTGCTGGTATCGACCTGGCCTGCCAGCCTTTTGACCGTGTCTGCCAATGGTTCCGGTGCTTCCAGTGCGATGCTGCGATACTCGGACGGGGCCTGTCCGACAGAGCGTTTGAACGCGCGACCAAAGCTGCTCTGCTCGGAAAAGCCCGTCAGGAATGCGACTTCGGCGATGCTGCAATCTCTGCGTGCCAGTAAATCCCGTGCGAGGCGGATTTGTACGTCACGCACGACGTCTCGGAATGTCGTCCCCTCGGTGGCAAGACGGCGAAAGAACGTGCGCTCGCTCAGCCCTATGTCGCGCGCCAGTTCAGAGGCTTGCGGCACCCCGGTGCTGAGCGCTGTCGGCAGGCGGCGGCAGAGTTCCTCCCGCAAGGATGTAGCCGGGCGAAATGCCTCAAATTCGACATCAAGTTGCTGAGTCAAGAACCGGGACAGCGCGTCATCGCCCAAGTGGTTCGGGAGGTCGAGCATGCCTTTTGACATGATCAAAGCATCCTCACGTGCGCCGAACGTCACGGGGCATCCGAACATTTCAACATAGCGATCAGGATCGCATCGGCTTTCATGACGAAAGGTCACGCGCTCGAGTGCAAGGTCACCTTTGACGCATGTTCGGAAAATCTGCGCCATGGCCGACAAGGCGCATTCGTTGCGCAGTGACAAGGCGGAATGATCGCTTGTGCACTTCTCCATCAAGATGCGCGCCTGTGCACCACCCTCGTCTAGTCGGTAGGTTGCAGTGTCGGTCAAGAGGCGGAAATAGCGGACAAGACGCATGAGAGATGCCCGAAGAGTCGGTGCGGTTTTTAACGCCAGTCCCAGAACGCCAAGATCGTCGATTTGGATCGTCTCAGCATATTTCGCCACCAGTGACACGCGATCGCGATGGCGCTCTTCGATCCAGTCGATCAGATCGAAGAACGGCGGGCCTTCTATCTGACCGTTCGGCAATTTTGAGAGTTGAAATACTTTTTGCCCGTCAGAAAGCACTGCACCGTCAGGACGCAAGGTAAGGCCAGCGGTTTTTGTCATCGCGTGGACAAAGGCAGACGTTACAGTCGACATGGTCATCTCCGAAATAAGGCTTCTTGAAAAGAAGACCGCCCCCGAAATGCTTGGAGGCGGAGATAATGTCAGGAACCGGCGTCAAAGTAAGCCCGGTATTCGGCTTCCGTCAAGCGCCGTGGAATGTGTTGTGGGCAATTCCAGTCGAAGCCGGCGATCCGTATGATCACAACGCGTTCCGCGACCGGCCCATCCCGGTTCAGTTGGGCAATCAGATCTGGATCTTCGCTGATCGTGGCACGTCCCAGGATCTTGAGCCTCTTGGCATGAACAAAGTCTATTGCGAGGATCGAGACCCGGTCGTTGGTACGCAAGTTTCCGACCGTGATATATTGCCGGTTTCCCGTGTAGTCGGCATAGGCAATGGTTTGCGGATCAAGCACCCGAAGGAAACCCGGCGCACCGCCGCGAAATTGCACGTACGGCCAGCCATTTTCTGTTACGGTGCTTTGAAAGACCCCGTCGCGGGCTTCAATGAAAGCGGCTTCGCGTGGGCCAAGTCTGGCACCGTCGTTGCGATCCTCTTCGAGAACCCGATCGTAGAAAAGCGCCGATCCTTGTCGCGTCTGCTCGGCGCGAACAGAAGGGGTAAATGCAATGCTGGCATATGCATGGGGCATGGCGTGACCTCACAGTCCAAGTTCAGATAGGCTAGGGTGATCGTCGGGGCGTCGACCCTGGGGCCAGCGCATCAGGCGGTCAGCCTCGGCGATCTGAAGGTCATTGATGGAGGCGATCCGGCGTCGCATCAGCCCGTCGGGCGCAAACTCCCAGTTTTCATTGCCATATGCCCGAAACCATTGCCCTTTTTCGTTGTGGTATTCGTAGGCGAAACGGACGGCGATCCGGTGGCCGTCATGCGACCAGAGTTCCTTGATCAGCCGATAGTCGTGTTCTTGCTGCCACTTGCGCGTCAGGAAATCGACGATCTCGGCGCGACCGCGAAGGTGTTCGGTGCGATTGCGCCATTGGCTGTCGGTCGTATAGGCGTGCGAAACCGCTTCTGGCTGCCGACTGTTCCAAGCGTCTTCGGCCAAGCGGACCTTTTGCTTGGCCGCTTCAATGTCAAAAGGTGGGAGAGGAGGGCGTGTCATTGGGTGGAATCCTGTTTTGTCGCGAGCGTTCCGGTCGACAGGGAGACGAAGGCTTATGCCGGAACGCCCGCAGTGGGTTTTTTACGCGGCAGAACGCGTCACAACTGGGAAGTCGATCGGTGTGCCCAAAGCTTCGTTCAGATAGTTGGTCAGCGTGTTCAGGGCGACGTGTGCGATGATCTCGACCAGTTGCGCGTCGCTGTAGCCAGCCGATTTGACGGCTTCGACGTCAGCGTCAGACACGCTGCCGCGTGCTTTGACAAGTTTCACAGCAAACCTGACCGCGGCATCGGCTTTTGGATCGGTTGAGCCTCCATTCCGGTTCGCAGCGATTTCGGCTTGATCAAGCTTGGTGACGTTCGTGGCGATATAGCTGTGTGCAGACAGGCAATAGTCACAACCATTATGTTCCGCGACAGCCAATGCGATGCGTTCACGCGTGGCTGCAGGCAGTTCTCCTTTGGTCAGCGCACTGCTCAGATCGAGATAGCCCGTCAAGGCAGCTGGACTGTTGGCGGTGATCCGGAAAAGGTTGGGCACGGAGCCAAGCGACGCGTTGACGGCTTCCAACGCGGGTCGCGATTTGGCGGGGGCATCGTTGATTGTAGAGGGCAGGGGAATGCGGGTCATTGGGACTCTCCGAAGTTATGTTCAGCGCTTTTTGCGCTCCTTATAGAGCAGACAGGTCTGTATATTTGTCAAACCCCATTCACCTGCATGTGATCTTTGCTCACCTAAAGAAACATATTGAAAGGCAGATATTTTCCCGGCAAAAATAGACAGAACTGTCTGATTTGTTGGAGTAAGTGCCATGACCTCCCGCCGTGATCACCTTGTCGAAACCGCTTTGCAACTTTTTTACAGAAACGGTTTCAATGCGACCGGGATTGATAAAGTTTTGGCCGAATCCGGCGTCGCGAAAATGACGCTGTACAAGCATTTTCGATCCAAGGACGAACTGATTCTCGCGGCATTGCAGCTACGCGATGAGCGGTTTCGAAATTGGCTCATGACCGAGATGGAAAAAGCTGCAACCGAACCAACCGAAAGGTTGCTGGCCATGTTTGACGCGCTTGAGACCTGGTTTGACGGAAAAGCCTTTAAAGGTCTTGGCTTCTGTGGCTGTGCGTTCGTCAACGCCGCTGGCGAGTTCTCGGATCATGCACATCCTGCACACCGAGTGGCCGCAGAACACAAGATCCGTATCGTTGAATATCTGACAAAGCTCTGCGCCGAAGCAGGCCTGTCTGATCCGTCAGAAATGGCTGAGAAGCTCGCTTTGTTGAAAGAAGGGGCCATTGTTACAGCGCATGTCCGCGGGATGCCAGAAGCCGCAAAAATCGCCAAGGAAATGGCCCGTCAGATGTTGGTAGCCAGTCGATCCGCCGGCTGAAGACAGTGTATTGAAAGAGCGCGTTACCCGGTTCAGGAGGCGGAGACGACCTACCCAGAATTGCGATCTGGTTTGTGCTGGTGAACGCTCAACCGATTCCGCGCAAGTATTCCAGCACCGCAGGGCGCACGGTTTGTTCGCCCGCATCGCGGGCGTCATTGATCACCTGGCGGACGTCGTCCAGATTACAGCGCCGCAGCAAGTGTTTCACCGGGCCGACCGAGGCTGGGCGCATGGAAAGGGATTGTAGCCCGATGGCGGCGAGGCAGAGCGCCTCGACAGGGCGGCCGGCATCCTCGCCGCAGAAAGAAAGGCGGGTGTTTGTTGCGTTGCATCGGTCGATGATGCCTTCGAGAAAGCTCAGAAAGCTGACGTTGAGCGTATCATAGCGCCGTCGCACCCGTTCGTTTTCACGGTCAGCAGCAAAAAAGAACTGCTTGAGATCGTTTCCTCCGATCGAGAGGAACTCGACCTCTTCGTAGAATTTGTTGCATGCGAAGGCGAGGGACGGGGTTTCCAGCATGGCTCCGATTTCAAGTTTTTCGGGCAGTGCGTGACCCAGTTTCTGTTCGCGGGCCACGGCCTTGTCGACCTCTGCGCGGGCGGCGGTGTATTCCTCGTATTGTGCGATGAAGGGAAACATGATCGACAGCGGGCGGCCATTGGCGGCGCGCAGGAGTGCCTGCAATTGCATACGCATCACGCCCGGTTTATCGAGGCCAACCCGGATCGCGCGCCACCCCAGCGCCGGGTTGGGCTCATCTTCTGCAGCCATGTAGGGCAGGACTTTGTCTGACCCGATATCCAGCGTGCGAAACACAACCCGTTTGCCTTTGGCCGCATCCAGAACGCGGGCGTAAAGAGCAGCCAGTTCAGTTCGCTTTGGCATCTGACTGCGGACGAGGAATTGCAGTTCGGTACGGAACAGGCCAACGCCTTCGGCACCCGAGCTTTCGAGTGAAGGCAGGTCGGCCATCAGACCGGCGTTCATATCAAGCCGGATTGTCTTGCCACACAGCGTCACCGCAGCTTTGTCCCGGATCGACGCGTAGCGTTCCTGTGCCTTGGCCTGCATCGCCATCTTGTCACGGAAGGCGCTGACAACAGTGTCATCGGGGCGCAGGTGCACGACACCCTGATCGCCGTCGACCATAACATGATCGCCATTCAACGCTTCGTTCTGGATGCGCTTGGCGTTGATCACCAGCGGAATGGCGAGTGCGCGGGCAACGATGGCAGCGTGGCTCCCGACAGAGCCTTCCTCAAGGATAATTCCGCGCAATTGGCGGCCGTACTCAAGCAGCTCTCCAGGGCCGATATTGCGGGCAACGAGGATCGGGTTTTCCGGCAATTCTGCCCCGGTTTCATGTCCTTGGCCTGTCAGGATGCGCAGCAGGCGGTTCGACAGATCGTCGAGGTCTTGCAGACGTTCCCGTAGATAGGCATCTGTGGCCTGCAGCATGCGGGCACGCACGTCTGATTGTTCTTTCTCCACAGCGGCTTCTGCGCTCAGGCCGCGGTCGATGTTTTCCTCCATGCGGCGCAGCCAGCCTTTGGAATTGGCAAACATACGGTAGGCTTCAAGCACCTGTACCTGTTCACTGTCGCCAGAGGCCCCGGCAAGCAATTGATCGACGCTGATGCGCAGATGTTCGACAGCTTCAGTCAGGCGCGTGCGTTCGGTGTCTGGATCGTCTGCGACAAGATTTGTGACGACAACGCGCGGCTCGTGCAGCCAGATGTGACCTTCGGCAGTGCCTTCCTGCGCCGTTACTCCCCGGATCAGGACAGGCTGTGTGTGGCGCGCGCGCAGAGCGGCCCCTTCTCCAACAAAAGCACCGAGTTCGGTCATCTCGGCGAGGACCATCGCGACAACTTCGAGTGCGTAGATTTCGTCTGCGCTGAACTCGCGGGCTTCTTTCGACTGGACGACTAGAACGCCCAGCTTCTCTCCGAGTCTCTGGATGGGAACACCGAGGAAGCTGGAGTAAATCTCTTCACCGGTTTCCGGCATGTATCGGAAACCCCTTGCCGAAGGGGCATCTGCGGCGTTGATCACTTTTCCCGTACGGGCGACGCGCCCGACGAGGCCCTCGCCCAACTTCATGCGGGTCTGGTGCACGGATTCCGGATTCAGGCCCTGGGTTGCGCAGAGTTCGAGCGTTTCGTCGTCGCGGAATAGGTAGATCGAGCACACTTCGGTGCCCATTGAGTCGGCCGTTAGATGGGTGATCTGATCCAGCCGTTCCTGTCCGGCTGCCTGATTGGCCATCGTGTCGCGCAGCCGTCCAAGCAGCTTGCGGCTTTCGCTTTCAAGACCGTCGGGCATTGGTGTTTGTCCCTTGTATTCTACGGCTTTGACCGAAGCTGGTTCTCTGCATTTAGACCACAGCCACTGCAGGATGGAAATGGAAATTGCTTTGTTTTGAGGTGAGTTAATTTTTATCTAATCAATTATGAGTTGATTTAAGCAGGGAGACATCCTGCAAAAACCCAATCTTTGCCTCGGTGTGGCCCAAGCTTTGCATAAGCGTTCTCGTATAGGAGGCGCGCGCCATGACCATTCTTATCCCACGCAGGGGAAGTCCCGTTCACTATCTCTTTGCCGGTGCGTACACCGTCATCGGTGGGCTGGCGATCCTGACTGCTTTGACGCACGGCGCCTTAGAGCCTGCGTCGCGGCGCGGTGTAGAAATCTGGCGCGCGATGGAATGGTCGCTTGACCGCTTTGGTCCTGTATTGGTGATTGCGGTCTGCGCCCTTTTTGCAGTCGCGGGCGCAGCCATTCACCTGTACCTTGCTGATCCGGAAAAGAGCGCGGCCTGACGATCAGGCCGCTTTTTCCAATTCGAACGCGTCGTGCAGCGCTTGCACAGCAAGTTCCATGTATCTGCGGTCGATCAGAACCGAAATCTTGATCTCGGATGTGGTGATCACCTTGATGTTGATGCCTTCCTTCGAGAGTACTTCGAACATCTTGGCCGCGACGCCGGTGTGGCTGCGCATACCGATGCCCACTACAGAGACCTTGGCAACGTCTGTATCCGCGACAATGTCATGGAAATTGATCTTGCCCGCATCTTTTGCGTCTTTCATCGCTTTTTCGGCGCGTTGGACCTGATTGGTCGGGCATGAGAAGGTCATGTCGGTGCGACCGTCTTCTGAAATGTTTTGCACAATCATGTCGACATTAACGCCCGCCTCGGAGAGGGGTGTGAAGATCGCCGCGGCGATGCCGGGGCGGTCGGCGACGGACACGAGGGTCATCTTGGCCTCGTCGCGGGAATAGGCCACTCCGGCCACAACATTGCTTTCCATGATGTCCTCCTCGTCGCAGACCAGTGTTCCTGCGTCGTCAGATTGTTCCTCAAAACTGCTCAACACGCGCAGTTTCACCTTATACCGCATCGCCAGTTCAACTGAGCGGGTTTGCAGCACTTTCGCGCCCAGCGATGCGAGTTCCAGCATTTCCTCAAACGCGATCCGATCAAGTTTGCGGGCCTTGTCGCAAATGCGCGGGTCGGTGGTGTAGACGCCGTCCACATCAGTGTAGATATCGCAGCGCTCCGCATTGAAGGCGGCGGCAAAGGCGACAGCGGTGGTGTCAGACCCACCCCGGCCCAGCGTTGTGATGCGGCCCTCGGGGCTGATGCCTTGAAAGCCCGCCACCACGGCGACGCGCATACCTTCACCAAACTTGCGCATGATATTGTCGGACGGGATGGCTTCGATCCGGGCCGAAGAGTGCGCCGAGGTGGTCTGCACCGGAACCTGCCAGCCCTGCCAGCTGCGCGCGGGGACGTCCATTTCCTGAAGCGTCAGCGCCATCAAGCCTGCGGTGACGTTTTCACCAGACGACACGACGGCGTCATATTCGCGCGCGTCGAACAGCGGTGAGGTCTCTTCAACGTATCCGACAAGCTTATTCGTTTCCCCGGACATGGCCGAAACGATGACGATGACGTCGTAGCCTTTAGCAACTTCAACGCCCACACGTTTGGCCGCGCGCTTGATACGATCAAGCGTGGCGACAGAGGTTCCGCCGAATTTCATCACGAGAACGGGCATATTGGCCTCCCGGGTCAGACTCAGCGGGTGCTTTACGTCGCGTGGCCTGTGCGCGCAAGGGCGGTCCGTGTCGCGGTTTAATTACGTGTCCCGATAGTCAACAGGTGTCAGCACGCCGGTATTCAGGTGGGTCTCTTTTCCGGGCACAACATCCGTGTTCTGCGCGGCCACAGCCTGCCAAACTTCATCGGTTCTGCGAAGCACGAAAATCAGGATGGTTTGTCGGTCACCTGCGATGCTGCCATCGGGTGCGGTCTGGCCTTTCAAAGTGAAACGGCAATGCACAATCGCGTTGTCCGGCCCAAGCCACCGGGTCGATGTGGCGCCCGGCTTGAGTGTGCTATCGTAGAAGAAAGACTTGAGCGCATAATCATGGGCCTTGGAGATCGCGGAGCGGTTGCGCCACCAAAGCCCGGTGACATTCACGAAATCGGCATCTTCGGCGAAGAGCGCGCCGATGCGGTGGCCGTCCCGGCTGTGCCAGGCATCGGCAAAGGCTATTGGAAAATCCTCGGGTGCTGCAATCCTCACAGTGGCATCGCGTCACCGTTCCACATTTCGAAACAGCCTGTTGTGTCGAGCGACAGCGCATCGAACCGATCCAGCAAACCGCGCGCAGAGTCGTCTGTGCTGATATCTGCGGCGTCCGTGCCCATATCTGTGCGGACCCAGCCAGGATGGTAGATGCCGACCGGAATACCCTGCGGTTTCAAATCGACGGCCAAATTGCGCCCCAGGTTCAACGCTGCGGATTTGGAGGCGCGATAGATATAGCTCTGACCTTTGGCGCGGGTATTCGACCCCATTTGTGACGAGATGATCGCCAGCTTCGGGGTATTCGACTGTCTCAAATGCGGAAGGAAAGCCATCGCGGTCAGGTAGACGCCAGTCACGTTGGTGGCGAAGGTGTCGGCCCAAAGCTGCGTGTCTTGTAGGCTGTCTGCGGGCAGTCCCTTTTCGAGATACACACCCGCATTGCAGATCAGAAGGTCAATTGGCACGTCCGCAAGACGTTCCGCGAGGGCTGCACAGCTTTCGGGATCACGCACATCCAGCTGCAACAACGTGTCGTGTCCGGGCCTGCGAGTGGTGCCTATGGCCGTGTCGCCGCGTTCCAAAGCTGCCGCCAAAAGCGCCGCCCCGATGCCACGATTGGCACCTGTGATCAGAATGTTCATCAGTTGGACTTCCTTGTGGGCGTGAAGGGCAGGGGCGCAACCGGCACGCCGTCTTCAATCAGCTTTTTTGCCTCGTCGCCACGTGTCTCGCCCCAGATTGGGCGTTCGGGGGCCTCACCGGAATGGATCGCGCGTGCTTCTCTTGCAAAGTCCCGGCCCACGTAGTCCGAGTTCTTTTCGACATATTTCCTAAGTTCCGCCAGCGCTTGCTCGGCCGGACTGGCGGGTTCTGCCAGTTTGGGTTTTGCGGGCGGCGTTGCGGCTTTGTCGGTCGTGCTGACGTGCGGGGCCATCATTGCTTTTTTCACATCTGACGTACCGCAGACTGAACAGGTGACCAGACCCGCAGTATGCAACTTGTCGAACGCGGTTCCGGACTGGAACCAAGAGTCGAAATGATGGTCATTGGCACATTTCAGAGTGAACTGGATCATAAAGATGCCTGCGGCGATGGGCTGCTACGTTATTTGTCGGATCATGCAAAAATAAGCTTTTGGCGTGGGACATCAAGCGTCAAGCGCTTTGGTGATGTCGCGCAAAAGGCTTTCAAAATTCGTATCCTGACGCAATGCGCGCTGTGCGGCGTGTCCGAGCGACTGCTGCGCGTCAGCAGTATCGAGTGAGATCACCGCCTGTGCAAGCGCAGTCGCGTCCTGAACACAGATTGCGGCATCTGCGTCTCGCAATCTGCCATAGGCGGCGCGGAAATTGGCCGTGTCTGGACCATGCAGAATGGCTGATTGAAATGCCGCTGGCTCATACGGTGTATGTCCGCCCCGATCTGTCAAAGACCCGGCAACAAATGTCACACCAGCAAGCGCATACCAGAGATGCATCTCACCAAAAGTGTCGGCGAGGTAAACGTTGGCTCTTGAGGGATCATCGCTGTGGCTTCGGCGCGCGCAGCTCAAGCCCCGCTGCGGGATCAACTTGGCAATCTCATCGGCGCGCTTGGGGTGGCGGGGGGCAAGGATCAGCTTAAGCGCCGGTCGCGCTTGCTGCGCGAGTTTGTGTGCGGCGAGGATTATGTTTTCCTCGCCATCATGTGTCGAGGCCGCCAGCCAAGTATGCGCCCGGTCGAATGCGTTGCTCAAAGTCGCGTCCGGCCCGTCAGATGGTGGATAATAGAGCGCCTTCAGGTCAAAGACGGGACCCATCGCAACTTGGCGCAGCCCAGCCGAAGCAAACCGACCAGCCGATGCGCTGTCTTGGGCCGAAAGGAAGGTCACTCGGTCCATGACCCGTCGGACCAGACCGTCAAAGCGCGCCCATCCTTTTGCGGACCGTTCGGTCAGCCGCCCACCCAAGACCAACACAGGGCCTGATGTTTCGAGGATACGGATTGGCCACAGATCCGATTCCACTGTGATATGTGCTATGATGCCCCAGTTGCGCATGACCTGTCGGGTGGCGCCCCTTAGGTCGAGCGGTGCAAGGCAGATCTCCGCGCCGTTCATCTGCCAGTTCTGCGCCATCCGCACCGCGCTGTCCGTGTTTGCCGTGATCAATAGACGATGCCCCTCGGCCAGCAGCGCCTCAATAACCGGGCGTACAGAGGTTAATTCGCCGTTTGAGGCGGCGTGGAGCCAAATGCGCGTCGCGTGTTCGGAGGGCCTGGAGACTCCCAATCTCGCCCGCACCGCCCGCATGTCGCGGGCCCAGAGCCGGGACGCCAATTCGCGACCGGCGAGAAGTGTCATCAAGATGCGGTACAAGAACACGATAGACCCCGACCAGACGCGCGAAATTTCAGGCAGACGCCTGCCGCGAGATACCGGTGTCGGTTCCCGTGACGGTGAGCAACGCGTCCTGGATGTGGCGCTCTAGCAGTTTCAGAAGAACGTGGTTGTCGAACCTTTCTTCCGCGACCTGCCGCGCACGCGCAGACATCGCGGCCAAATCCGGAACCGCGATGGCGGACGCGATAGCTTTGGCAAACCCGGTTTCGTCATGTTCGTCGACCAAAAACCCTGTCACGCCTTCGTCGATGGCCTCGGGGATGCCTGCGTGTCGGGTCGAGACCGTGATGCAGCCGCACGCCATCGCCTCCTGAATGGCGGTCGGCAGGCCTTCTGTATTGCCATCGCGCGCGGTGACCGAATGCTGCAGGAAGAACTGTGTGCTCATCAGTTGGTCTCGGACCGTGTTGTGCGGTTGCGCGCCATGAAAACGCAGCTTGGCGGACACGCCCAATTCTTCGGCCAAAGCACGGGTCGGTTCAAGCAGCGGACCGTCGCCAATGAAATCAAGCCGGGCGTTTGGAAGATCTTTTGTTGCCTCGGCAAAGGCGCGCAATGTGGTCATTGGCGCTTTCTTCTCGACGAAGCGCCCAACAGCAAGAAAACTGAGCGGCACTTTGGCCTGGGGCGCAAACCGTCGTATATCGACACCCGAGGGAATGACGGTGCTGTTGGGGTGTGAAATGCCATGCTTGGCAAGGTTGTCGAGTAAGAAGCGCGACACCGAGAAGACGCCGGCAAGGCGTGGCATCATCTTGCGATACGCGGCGCGCATGCGTTCTGTGCGGATTGCCTTGGATGCGTCAGTGCCGCGGAAATAGGTAAAGATCGGAATGCCGAGCGCATTGGCCAGCGGCGCAAGAGCGAGCGCTTGGGTGCCAAACTCGGCCAGAATGACCTCAACCTTTTCATCGCGCAGAAACTTGATCAACGCTTCTTTGGCTTCGCCAAAAGGCAGCCGTGATGTGCCGTGTCGCACGCGGTTTCGCAACAACCACCACGGCGCCACGACGATGTCACGTCCCGAAAGCCCATCGCGGCGCACGAAATATGGTTTGCCGTATGGATTATCGCCCCGGAACCGCCCACAGACCACGACGGTATTGCCACCGAACAGATGCTCGATGTGGCGGTTGATAAACGTCTCGCCGCCAAGATGATATTCGCCAGTTGCGATGGCTACCCGCATGAACCCTGGTCCGATGGAAAACCAGTTTCCTAGGTAACAGCGCATTATGACCCCAGCAAGGCTGGACGTCGGGTTCAGGACAATCCGCTGGCGTCAGAAAAAGAGTGCGGGTTTTTGTACCGCAATGACCGTGCCGAGAATGGGTTTTCCGAACTCGTTGCGCAGCCGTGCGTGTTTGTGGAGTTTGGGTTTTGGAAAGCCCACCGCGCCCAGCGTGCGGACCATGTAGTCGTCCGTGTGCTTATGTCGGCCTGAGTTGTACAGCTTGAACCCTGCTCTGACGGCCGGGTCGCTTTCGTCCTCAACCGTCATCAAAAGCCAGCCACCCGGGTTCAGGATCTCGAAAAAATTGGTGAATACCGTCTCCAAGGGGCCAAAATAGACCAGAACATCTGCGCAGATGATCATGTCGAAGGTGCCCTCTGGATATGTCGGGCGGGCGGAAAGATCGGTGCGCGCGAGGTAGGTGTAATTGCCTTTCTCACGAGACTTTTCGAGCATGGCGACCGACAGGTCAACGCCGACCAACTCTTTTGAATACTCAAGCAAAAACCCCGAGCAGAGACCGGTGCCACAGCCCGCGTCGAGTACACGCCGAGTTTTTTTCTTGGGAAGTTCCAGTTCTTCCAGGGCCGTGTAGATCAGAGTGGGACCGTTGTTCTTCAGGATCTCAAGCTGGGATTCGTAGTTTTCTGCGAAACTGTCGAAAAGCTCGACCGCCATACCGTGTTGATCAAGCGTCGCGCCTTCAAAGCCGTTCGACTTGAGAAAATAATCGAGCTTGGCGCGCTGTGTGGTCGTCTTGCAGCGTTGTTTCGCGATCTCAAGCACAGCCTTTGTTAGGTTGCTACTCTTCAGAAACGAAAACACGGAGGCGAAGTGCAGAGCCTCGTTCATGTCGCCATTACGACGCTCAAGGAAATCCAAAGCAATCTTTTTGGCATCAGGTTCTTTGCCAATATAGATCAGCAGGGCTACAAAACCGAGCACGACCAATCGATTTTCGGGCGCGAGTGAAAACGCCTCGCGCGCCAGCTTTTCGGCATCGTCGGCTTCTCCAAGCTCTGACAAGGCTTCGGCGGCGGGCAGAAGGGCTCTGAGAGGGTCCTTCAGACGCGGACGGTTCTCGGAAATACTGGCCAAGATCGACGTCCTGACTCTCTCGGCAATTTCACCCTGCTTAAGCGATTTCAGAATGAGGTAAACCTTGGACGCAAGATGAACTGGGAGTGTTCCGGATTCCAGCAAGGATTTGCAGATCTCAAAGGCGTCTTGCCCCTGACCGGAGTTGACCAACTGCGTTGCCTGCTCGATTTGCGTTTCAGCCTCAGCAATCGCAGCATCCTTGCTGTCGAGCAAAATGCCGTAATCTTCTTCAGCAGCGTTCCCCGATCCTGTGTCTTGCACGCCCTGATCTCCTTCCCGGCACAATGAAATGATTTTGCGTCGATTTTCGGTGTAGATCCAGTTCCCACCCACGCATCCGTCATTTCAAATGTCAAACTGACCAGCCGAAGGCATTTCAGGATGCACCTTAGCAGTGGATTCCGAATGCGCGTGGACTTCAAAGAAGGTATTGTAGATCGGTTATAGATGGTGCTGCTGGAGAGAATTGAACTCTCGACCTCTCCCTTACCAAGGGAGTGCTCTACCTCTGAGCTACAGCAGCGCCGGGGCGCCTCGGTTGGCGTGGCGGGTGATTAGACGCAAACGGAAATCGGTGCAAGCGCAATCTGGACCCTTTTTTGCCTCTGGGATAGGAAGTGTGCATGACGCAGAAATCTTCATCTGGCAAATCGACTCCACAGGCGCGGGAAGACAGGCTTAAGGCCGCGCTGAAGGCGAATATGGCAAAGCGCAAGGCGCAAGCGCGTGCGCGGGCTGCAGTGGCGTCGGATGGCGGCAAAGACAACACACAGGCGAACGAGGGCAGTTAACACCGATGGACCAGATTATTGTGACCGGGAACGGCCCACTCAACGGTCAGATTCCCATCGCAGGCGCAAAGAATGCCTGCCTGACGCTGATGCCGGCAACGCTCCTGAGCGAAGAACCGCTCACGCTGACCAATGCGCCGCGATTGAGTGATATCCGCACAATGACATTGTTGCTGCAGTCGCTTGGTGCCGAAGTGCAGGCCTTGCAGGACGGGCAGGTGCTCGCCATGTCGAGCCACACCCTGACCTCTACACGTGCCGAGTACGATATTGTCCGCAAAATGCGGGCATCGATTCTGGTTCTGGGACCTCTCCTGGCGCGTTTTGGGCATGCGGAAGTGTCGCTGCCAGGTGGGTGCGCGATTGGCGCGCGCCCGGTGGATCTTCACCTTAAGGCGTTCGAGGCCATGGGGGCCGAGCTTGACCTTCGAGACGGCTACGTGCATGCCAAAGCACCTGCGGGCGGCTTGCAGGGCGGTGTTGTGGAGTTCCCGTTTGTATCCGTTGGCGCGACCGAAAACGCACTGATGGCGGCCACGTTGGCAAAGGGTACGACGGTTCTGAAGAACGCAGCACGTGAGCCAGAGATTGTCGACCTTGCGCAGTGCCTGAAGAAAATGGGCGCGCAGATCGACGGCGAAGGCACGTCAGAGATCACCATTCAGGGCGTTGACCGCCTTGGTGGAGCGACTCACCGCGTGGTGACGGACCGGATCGAACTGGGCACCTATATGCTGGCCCCTGCGATTTGCGGCGGTGAAGTGGAGTGCCTTGGGGGTACGATTGATCTGCTCTCGGCGTTTTGCGAGAAACTGGACGCGGCAGGTATTTCGGTTGAGGAAACGCCGAATGGCCTTAAGGTTGCGCGGAAAAATGGCCGGGTGTCTGCAGTGGATGTCACGACAGAGCCATTCCCCGGGTTCCCGACCGATTTGCAGGCCCAGATGATGGCGCTTCTTTGCACGGCAGACGGGACCAGCGTTTTGGAAGAAAAGATATTCGAGAATCGCTTTATGCACGCGCCGGAGCTGATCCGCATGGGGGCCAAGATAGACGTTCACGGTGGCACTGCTACCGTGGCCGGTGTGGACCGCCTGCGCGGTGCTCCAGTGATGGCAACCGATCTGCGCGCCTCTGTGTCGCTGATTCTTGCCGGACTGGCCGCCGAGGGAGAGACAATCGTCAGCCGGGTGTACCATCTTGATCGCGGCTATGAGCACGTCGTGCGCAAACTCTCCAGCGTTGGGGCCAAGATTGAACGGGTGAAAGGACAGTGAGCGTGGACGCTTCCTTCGAAGACGGTGCTGCCCGGCCACTGCGGCTGGTGGCCATGGATGAAGAAGACCTTCAGGTGTTGTCGGCGCTCTGTCAGGATGCCGTGTTCCCATCGACCGAAATGCAGTGGCAGAGAGGAAAAGCCCGGTTTGGTATCCTGCTGAATCGTTTCCGCTGGGAAGACGTACCGGTTGCGGAACGCGGTGGTCGGAAGCCCGAACGTGTGCAATCGGTGCTCGCAGTTGAAAACGTTCAGCGGGTCGCCAGCCAGGGTGTGCCCCGTGGCGATGCGGATACGATCCTGTCCGTCCTCTCGGTCACATTTGAGCCGGACAAGACCGGCGGCGGTGCCGTGCTCGTGATGCTTGCCGGGGATGGAGCGATCCGGTTGCAGGTATCCGAACTTGAGGTCGCGTTACGGGACGTGACCAAACCCTATGCGGCCGTCTCCGGCAAGGTGCCGGACCATCCGGCATGAACATCCGGCGGCTGACGCCTAAGGACCTATCGGCCTATCGTGCGCTCTGGGCAGATGGTCTGATGCGGGTGCCTTCGGCGTTCCTGTTCAGCGCCGAAGAGGTCCGGGCCATACCGAACAAAGATGTAGAGCGCATGCTGGAGGTCAATTTGACCCTCGGTGCATTTGACGATGCAAAGCGGCTGGTCGGATTTGTGACGGCGCGGCGTGGTGGACCGAAACGCATGCATCATGTGGCGGACGTCGGGCCGCTTTATGTTCGGCACGATGCGCAGGGGCAGGGGTTTGGCCGTGCTTTGATGCAAGCCCTGCTGCAACTGTTGGAATCGGCGGGCATCCAGCAAGCCGAACTCTGTGTTGATGTTGAGAACACCGGCGCTCAGAAACTCTACTCGGCGCTTGGCTTTCATGTTTTCGGAAGACGCCCCCGCTCGGTCCTGGTCGACGGCGTGCCGCGCGATGATTTTCTGATGATCAGGTCGCTCGATGGCGCAGACCTCACGCGCAGCGCTTGAGGCTTCGGGTTGCCCGGTCTAAGTACCCGCCAAAGCTCATCCGGAGGGCGCTATGCCGCAATTTCTGTCCACCACAGATGCCGATTTCGAAAGCCGCTTTGCCGGACTGCTGAGCGCCAAGCGAGAGGACAGTCCGGATGTGGATGACGTGGTGGCGGGTATTATTACGGATGTGCGGACACGCGGCGACGCGGCGGTGCTGGACCTGACGGCGAAATTCGACCGGCTGGAGTTGACCGCAGCGCAGATGCGCGTGTCAGAGGCCGAGATTGATGCCGAAATCGCCAAGGTGCCCGAGGCCGAGCGCGTCGCGCTGGAAACAGCAGCGGAACGCATCCGCGCCTATCACACACGGCAAATGCCCAAGGACGAGATGTGGACCGATCCCGAAGGCGCGACTTTGGGTTGGCGCTGGACGGCCGTATCGGCAGCGGGTCTTTACGTGCCGGGTGGGTTGGCCAGCTATCCGTCCTCGGTCCTGATGAACGCCGTGCCCGCCAAGGTGGCGGGGGTCAAGCGGCTTGCGGTGACGGTGCCGACGCCGGACGGGGTGATCAACCCGTTGGTGATGATGGCCTGTCGCATCGCCGGAGTGGACCAAGTCTACCGCATCGGCGGCGCACAGGCGATTGCGGCGCTGGCCTATGGCACAGAGACCATTGCCCCGGTGGACAAAATCACTGGGCCGGGTAACGCCTTTGTCGCCGCTGCGAAACGGCGGGTGTTCGGCAAGGTGGGCATCGACATGATCGCCGGTCCGTCGGAAATTCTCGTGATTGCGGATGGCGAGAATGATCCGGACTGGATCGCATTGGACCTGATGTCTCAGGCGGAACATGACGAGAGCGCGCAATCGTTACTCATCACCACCGACGCGGCCTTTGGACAGGCGGTGGCGGAGGCTGTCGAGAAACGCCTTGAAACGCTGGAACGCCGTGCAATTGCCGGGGCAAGCTGGCGCGACTTCGGCGCGGTGATCACCGTGCGGGATTTGGACGAGGCGGCGGCGCTTTGTGACCGTATCGCGCCTGAACATCTGGAACTCTGCGTCGACGATCCCGACTCGCTGTCCGCGAAGATCACCCATGCCGGTGCGATCTTCCTTGGCCAGTGGACGCCCGAGGCGATTGGCGATTACGTCGGCGGTCCGAACCACGTGTTGCCCACGGCGCGGTCGGCGCGCTTCTCGTCCGGGCTATCGGTGCTCGATTTCCTCAAACGGACCACTTTGGCCAAGATGTCGCCCGAAGCATTGCGCGCGATTGGTCCGGCGGCGGAAACGCTGGCCCGATCGGAATCGCTCGAAGCGCATGGGCTGTCTGTCACTGCACGTCTGCGCAAGCTCAACGGCTGATCTTTCCCACAGCATTCAGATGCGGTAGCGATTGGCGGACCAAGCGAGAGGTGCGCGATGATCCCGGTTCAGGGTTTTGCAGGCCATCAGGTGGCAGTGTTGGGTTTGGGCCGCTCCGGCCTGTCTGCGGCGCGTGCGCTGCGTGAGGGTGGTGCGACGGCGGTGTGCTGGGACGACAACCCCAAAGCCCGCGAGGCTGCTGAGGCCGAAGGATTCGAAACGCGCGAGCTGACCCGCGATGGTGCGTTTGATGATATCGCCTGCCTGATTGTCAGCCCCGGTATACCGCATCTCTATCCGACGCCAAATCCGGTGATCGCGAAAGCCTGGGCAGCGGGTGTTCCGGTGGACAACGATATCGGTCTCTTTTTCCGCTCTCTGGCCACCGGGGCCTGGGACGAGTTCGATACAGCGCCGCGCGTGATTGCTGTGACGGGATCAAACGGAAAATCCACCACCTCGGCCTTAGTCCACCACATTCTGACGACGACCGATCGGCACAGCCAATTGGCGGGCAATATCGGGCGTGGCGTGTTGGATATCGACCCTCCGGGCGATGGCGATGTGGTGGTGCTGGAGTTGTCCAGCTACCAAACCGATCTGGCCCGTGCACTGACGCCGGATGTGGCGGTGTTCACCAACTTGTCGCCGGATCATCTTGATCGGCACGCCGGTCTGGGGGGCTATTTTGCGGCCAAGCGCCGGCTCTTTGCCGAAGGCGGGCCGGACCGCGCTGTCATCGGTGTGGATGAGAACGAAGGGCTATACATTGCCAATCAACTGTCCGAAGGGCCGGGGGATGATCGGGTGATCCGCGTGTCCTCAGGGAATAAGCTGAGTGGTCCCGGATGGCATGTCTACGCGCGCAAAGGGTTCCTGACTGAGTGGCGCAAGGGCAAACAGGTCGGTTCCATCGACCTGCGCGAAATCAAGGGGTTGCCAGGCGCGCACAACCATCAAAACGCCTGTGCCGCATATGCCGCCACGCGTGCGCTGGGCGTGGCCCCGCGCCAGATCGAAGCCGCGATGAAATCCTTTGCCGGTCTTCCTCATCGCAGCCAGATCATTGGCGAAAAGAACGGCGTGACTTTTGTGAATGACAGTAAGGCCACCAACGTGGATTCCGCTCTCAAGGCGTTGCAGGCGTTCCAGAACATCCGTTGGATCTGTGGCGGGTTGCAAAAAGAAGGCGGCCTTGATGCGCTGGCCCCGGGTTTTGACCATGTGCGCAAAGCTTATGTCATTGGCCGTGAGGCTGATGGATTTGCGGTGCAACTGACCGGTGTCGAGACTGAGGCCTGTAGGACGATGGATGTCGCCGTGGCGCGTGCAGCCTCTGAGGCAGAGCCGGGTGATGTCGTATTGCTGGCGCCTGCCGCAGCGAGTTTCGATCAGTATGACAGTTTCGAAAAACGCGGCGAAGATTTCGCGGCGCGGGTCAAAGCGTTGCTTGACGGTTGACCCGCTGGCTGTTCGCCTGCGGGTCAGGTCGTTGATTTACTTCAGTTTCTGCGCGACGTTGTCTGCGAAAGCGCCGATCATCGCCTGATACACTTCAGCACTGGCGATGGTCATGCTGCCGAGATCGACCTGAGGCGAGGCGGCTGACATGGCCTGACCAGCGGTGATCGAAAGTTCGTATTCCTCGTTGTTCAGAAGCCCGGGCACGCGGATCTCGACGAGCCCCGAGAGCGTGGAGTCTTCCAGCGCATATGCGTTCTCGAAAGCAGAGGCGAGCGCCACCTCGTTGATATCGACGACGATTTCGGACCCATCTTCGCCAAGCTGCGGCGCGATACGTGCAGCGATGGCAGTTTCAAGATCGGTGCGAAGGGACGTCCAGACTTGTGCGGCCTCGGTGTTTTCGATTGCGGGAAGGTCGACAGACACATCAATTTCACTGACGGTCTGTGCTGCGATGCTCGCCGTGGCGATTGCGGAAAAGGCGAGACTTGTTGCGATGGTCTTGAACATGTTGGTCTCCAACTGTTGATGTGAGCTGTCAACACCCCCAAGCCGAAAACCATTCCGCCAAGCTGTTGTCAGACTGGCGGATTACTGCCGAACAGGAGCTTTTCGCAGTTCTTCCAGAACGCCGGATTTCACCGCTTCTGCATGGATCACACCCAGCTTCGCCGGTATCTTCTCAAGATCTAGAATATGCGCGATGGCAAAGCGGTGCATGCCACCGCCGTCGCGCAACGGTGTGCCGTCACGGGCGATGTGCACAAGGATGCCCCCCTGTTCACCACGCGTCTGATTGACACTGCCATGCGGGCGCAGGGTGCCGGTGCGTTTGGCTTCTTCGTAGATCCGGTCAAGCCGTTCATATCGGCGGATCAGGCCAGCCCGGTCTGTGAAACCGTCGATGCGACCAAATTCTTCGATACGTTGGAGCATCCAAGCGAACAGCTCTGTCTCCTCCCACGGCACGCCCTGTTCGAAATGCGCACGGATGCTGTCGAGTTTTATATGTCCTGCGAAAGGCGTTCGGGACTGGTCCCAGTCACCTGCCACGACGCTGCCGGAATGCCGTCGTCGGAAGTGTGGCGCACGTTTGGTCGGATCTGCCGCATACCAATGGGTGACCTCGCGCGGGCGTATCCAGATCAATTCGTCACTGCGTGGCGCGTCAGGGCCAAAGCGCAGCCGATTGGTTACATCGCGCACGGCTTTGACCGGAACCCCGGCGCTGATCGCTTTGCGAAATTTCTTCACTTGGGTGCGCGCCGATATTGGTCAAGCGCATTCAGCGCGAGAGCCCCCGGATGCACCACGCCGATCTGAGCCGGAATGGTGGTCAAGCCGAGAGCGCGTGATATGCCTATACGGTGATTGCCGATCGCACCGAAGATGGGTGCACCTTTGCGGTCGATATGCACGTAGACGCCCTCGGGAAGTCGAGGCGTGCCAAGACGGTGAAACGTTTCGTCACGGAAGCCATTCTTTCGAATATCCGAATAAAGTGCATCGATCTTAGCGTATCGTGCGACAATGTCGTCCACCGTACGACAGCTGTCGAACTGTCCACGCTCAAAGATCATCGCTGACATGCGGTCATAGACGCCAGTGTCTTCCCAAGGGACTCCATCGCGAAAATGCGCAAGGCATGCCGCAACTTTCCAGGAGTGATCCAGTGGCTCTGTCCGCTGATCCCAATCGCCCGCGAGCACCATGCCGGAATGCCGCCGCTTGTAATCCGGCGTTTGTGCCGGGTTGCGGGTGTAGACACGCGTCATGCGTGAGGGGTCGATCCAGATCCGTTCCTGAGCCCGAGGAAAATCGCCGCCGCCTTTGAGGCGGTTTGCAAGATCGCGCAACGGGCCACGCAGGATGGCAAAGGGCGATGAGTGAATGGCGGGGTTCGACGGCATGCCCGTCAAAATGTAAAGATTTTGTAAAACTTCAAGCCTGTTTCGCAATAGCAAGGCCGGCAGCGACGCCGGAACTCCATGCCCATTGGAAATTGTAGCCGCCAAGCCAGCCAGTGACGTCTACCGCTTCGCCAATCATATAAAGACCATGCATATCTCGCGACATCATCGTTTTGCTGTCAATCCGATCTGTGCTGATACCGCCCAGCGTGACCTCGGCTGTCCGATAGCCTTCACTTCCTGACGGTGTCAGTGTCCAGTTCCGCAGACGGTCGCTGATGTCGTCAATGCGCTTGTCCGAAAGGTCCCCAACGTTGCCACCAAGGGGCAGGTCGGCAGAAAGATGTGTGACGAGACGTTCGGGAAGCACATCGGCGAGCGCGGTGGTGACATTCCGTTTTCCGTGTGTCTGACGGGCGGCCTTCAAAGTCGAGGGCAGGTCATGTCCAGGCAGCAGGTTGACCTGGATCGCATCGCCCTCCGTCCAATAGCTTGAGATTTGCAGCACGGCGGGCCCGCTGAGGCCGCGATGGGTGAAGAGCAGCGCTTCTTCAAAAGCAGCTCCGTTCGCCTGGGCGATCACAGGTGCCGATACGCCGGAAATCGGCGCAAATCGCTGGTCCGAGAATGTCAGTGGAACAAGGGCAGGGCGGGTGTCTGTGATGGCATGGCCGAACTGCCGCGCGATCTCATAGGCGATGCCTGTGGCGCCCATTTTTGGGATCGACTTTCCCCCTGTCGCGAGAACGAGGTTGCGCGCGAAAACGGATATGCGCTTGCCGTCGCGTTCCAGCTCGGCTTTGAAAAGTGATCCGTCATGGCTCAGCTCGGCCAGCGATGTCTGCAACCACAGTTCGGCCCCGGCCTTCGCCATCTCGCTGCGCAGCATCGCAATAATCTGGGTGGCTTTGTCATCGCAGAAAAGCTGACCCAATGTCTTTTCGTGCCATGCGATCTTGTACCGGTCCACGAGGTCCAGAAAATCCCATTGGGTGTAACGACTCAGCGCGGATTTGTGGAAATGCGGGTTTTGGCCAAGAAAGCTGGCCGGATCGGTATGCATATTGGTGAAATTGCAGCGGCCACCGCCGGAGATACGGATCTTTTCGCCCGGAGCTTTGGCGTGGTCGATGACCAGCACAGACGGACCCGATTGTGCCGCGCACATCATGCCGGCCGCACCGGCGCCCAAGATCAACGTATTCACCTGCATATCTGGCATCCATCACGGAACAGCAAAACACGCAAGAGGCGCAGGGCGAATCATTCCTCTGGATCGGTCGAATCATATCGGTTAGAGTGGCGACACAGACCCGGGCAAACACGGGCGACAGAGGCAGAAACAGCGGTGAAACCATGACAGAGATGGTCTATGGCGCGGTTCCCACCCGCGCAGGCGAACCTGTGTTGCCGAAATGGTGGCGCACGGTCGACAAGTGGACACTGTCCTGCATCCTGATCCTTTTCGGAATCGGCATCCTGCTTGGCTTGGCGGCCTCGCCCCCCCTTGCTGAACGCAACGGGTTTGCGCCGTTCCACTATGTTCAGCGGCAGGCTGTGTTTGGTGGACTTGCCTTGGGCGCGATGATTTTTGTCTCAATGCTGAGCCCGATCGTTGTGCGGCGCCTTGCCGTTCTCGGATTTATTGGCGCCTTTATCGCGTTGAGTTTGCTGCCTTTTTTTGGAACGGATTTCGGCAAGGGCGCGGTCAGGTGGTATTCGTTGGGCTTTGCGTCTGTGCAGCCGTCGGAGTTCCTAAAACCCACCTTTGTCATCGTGGCGGCTTGGCTCTTGGCCGCCAGTCAGGATTTGGGTGGTCCTCCGGGCAAGACGCTGTCTTTTGCGCTGACGGTCAGTATCGTTCTAATGCTGGCGCTGCAGCCTGACTTCGGTCAGGCCTGTCTTGTTCTGTTTGGCTGGGGCGTGATGTATTTTGTCGCCGGGGCGCCAATGCTCTTGCTGATGATCATGGCGGGGCTGGTGGTTCTTGCGGGTACGGTAGCATACCAGAACTCCGAACACTTTGCCCGCCGCATCGACGGTTTCCTCAGCCCCGAAGTCGATCCAACAACCCAACTTGGCTATGCAACCAATGCGATCCGCGAGGGTGGCTTTCTGGGAGTGGGGGTCGGTGAAGGGCAGGTGAAATGGTCCCTGCCGGACGCGCATACCGATTTTATCATTGCCGTTGCCGCCGAGGAATACGGATTGGTGCTCGTCCTGATTATCATCGCTCTTTACGCCACCATAGTGGTGCGTTCACTGTTGCGCCTCATGCGGGAACGCGACCCCTTTATCCGCCTTGCGGGCACCGGACTGGCATGCATGTTCGGTGTTCAGGCAATGATCAACATGGGGGTCGCGGTGCGTCTGTTGCCAGCCAAAGGCATGACATTGCCTTTTGTGAGCTACGGTGGCTCGTCGCTGATCGCTGGCGGCATCGCCGTGGGCATGCTTCTGGCTTTTACACGGACGCGACCACAGGGCGAAATCGGCGATATCTTGCGGGGACGGTTGCGCTAAGGCCCGTATATGGGGGCAATCGCCGCTTGGTTTGTTGACAAACGCCCTTTGGGCAGGTCTCTGTCCTTCAATCCTTGGGCGGGGGCACAATGAGCAAACCGTATCTGATCATCGCAGCCGGAGGGACCGGCGGCCACATGTTTCCGGCACAGGCGCTGGCAGAGGTCATGCTGCGGCGTGGCTGGCGGGTTAAGCTGTCCACCGATGCGCGCGGTGCGCGCTACACGGGTGGCTTTCCGCACTCCATCGAGATTGAGCAGGTGAGCAGCGCGACCTTCGCGCGCGGAGGCCTGCTGGCCAAGACCCTAGTGCCTCTGCGGGTGCTGGGTGGCATTCTGTCCATGTCGATGCGCATGCTGCGCGACAAACCCGATGTGGTTGTTGGGTTTGGCGGCTACCCCTCAATTCCGGCGCTGGGTGCCGCGTGGCTCCTGCGCCGACCCCGGATGATCCATGAACAGAATGGCGTATTGGGCCGGGTCAACGCGATATTTGCGAAAAGGGTGGATCACGTCGCATGCGGGACGTGGCCGACAGCGTTGCCGGAAGGCGTTGAAGGTGTGCATGTGGGTAATCCGGTGCGGCTTGCTGTCAAGGAACGCGCAGGGGCGGCTTATATCCCGCCGGGCGATTACCCGATGTCGATCCTCGTTATCGGAGGCAGTCAGGGCGCACGTATCCTGTCTGATGTTGTTCCGCCTGCAATTGCGTCGCTGCCGTTGGAGACACTTCAGAACCTCCGGGTCAGCCATCAGGCGCGTGACGAGGATGGAGAACGGGTCGCCACCTACTATGCCGAACATGGAATCAATGCCGAGGTTCAGCCGTTCTTCACGGATGTGCCCAACCGTATGACAGAAGCCCAGTTGGTGATTTCCCGCTCGGGCGCATCCAGCGTGGCCGATATCTCGGTCATTGGTCGTCCGTCGATCCTCATTCCCTTTGCAGCCGCCACGGCAGACCATCAAACCGCGAACGCGCGTGGACTTGTCGAGGCCGGCGCGGCGATCCCTATTCCGGAAAGCAAGCTGACGGTGGAAAGCCTGGCAGAGCAGATTGCCGCGGTCCTCGAAAACTCAGACGCTGCTTTGCAGATGTCACTTGCAGCACTGGCGCAGGCCAAACCGGACGCAGCACTCGATCTGGCGGCCATGGTCGAAGCGCTTGCCGGGCACGCATCCCCTGAACCTGAAGGAAAAGACACATGAATGCCGCCACTAAACTGCCTGTCGATATCGGGGCCATCCACTTTGTCGGCATTGGTGGTATCGGGATGTCCGGTATCGCCGAGGTGCTGGTGAATTTGGGCTACACAGTCCAGGGCTCGGACCTGAAGGCGTCCAAGATTACCAACCGCCTTGCCGATCTGGGCGCGCGGATTTTCGAAGGCCAGCGGGCAGAGAACCTCGATGGGGCAGAAGTTGTGGTGGTCTCGACCGCAATCAAACCCGGCAACCCCGAGCTGGACGAGGCCCGCAACCGTGGTCTTCCAGTGGTGCGGCGTGCCGACATGCTGGCCGAACTGATGCGCCTCAAATCGAACATTGCGATTGCAGGCACCCACGGGAAAACCACAACGACGACGATGATGGCCGAGCTCATGGTGGCGGGTGGCTTCGATCCGACCGTCATCAACGGCGGTATCATTCACGCCTATGGCTCGAACGCGCGGATGGGGCAGGGCGAGTGGATGGTGGTCGAGGCAGACGAGAGCGACGGCTCGTTCAATCGCTTGCCTGCGACCATCGGGATCGTCACGAATATCGACCCCGAACACATGGAGCATTGGGGCGATTTCGAACGCCTGCGACAGGGCTTTCAGGATTTTGTGTCGAACATCCCATTCTACGGCATCGCCGTCTGTTGCACCGACCACGAAGAGGTGCAGCGCCTTGTCGGCAAAGTCACGGATCGGCGCGTGGTGACCTATGGTTTTAATGCACAGGCCGATGTGCGGGCAGTCAATCTGCGCTACGAACAAGGTGTCGCGCATTTCGACATCGCGCTTCAGGCGGAAGACGATGTGATCGAGGGCTGCACCCTGCCGATGCCTGGCGATCACAATGTGTCAAACGCATTGTCCGCTGTGGCGGTGGCGCGGCATCTTGGAATGAAGAAATCCGAGATCCGCGAGGCGTTGGCGGCCTTTGGCGGTGTCAATCGGCGCTTCACCAAGGTAGGCGAGTGGAACGAGGTGACCATCATTGACGATTACGGCCACCATCCGGTTGAAATTGCAGCCGTACTCAAGGCCGCGCGGCAGGCGTCCGCGGGCCGCGTGATCGCCGTGCACCAACCGCATCGCTATACCCGTCTGGCGAGCCTCTTTGACGATTTCTGCGCCTGCTTCAACGAAGCGGATGTGGTGGCCATTGCCGAGGTCTTTGCCGCTGGCGAAGACCCAATCGAAGGCGCATCTCGTGACGATCTGGTGGCTGGGCTGATCCGCCATGGCCACCGCCATGCGCGCGCGATCCTGAACGAGGACGATCTGGAGCGGCTCGTGCGTGAACAAGCCCGGCCGGGGGACATGGTGGTCTGCCTTGGGGCCGGGACGATCAGCGCCTGGGCCAACGGGCTGCCGGAGCGGTTGGCGAAGTAAGCCGAGACCGGACGGAGGATGCGGCGACGCAGCCTCGTTTTCGGTTTCCGAAAACGAGGCGCGGTCCGAAGGCGTCAGGCTTCACTCCAACAGACGCGCAACGCAGAACTGACCGGGCTTTGGGTTTTCTCGGAACCATGTTGCGGTTACCTCTGGGCATGACCTTAGCAACATAGGAGCGACGCGATGGACCTGAATGCGGATTTCACCAAACGGGTTGTGGTGCACGCGGGCGACGCGCCTTGGATCGCGTCCCCCATGCCGGGGGTGGATCGCCGGATGCTGGACCGGATCGGCGACGAGGTGGCGCGGGCCACCTCGATTGTCCGCTACGCGCCGGGCAGCGTGTTTTCGGCCCATACGCATACTGGAGGTGAGGAGTTTCTGGTGCTCGAGGGCGTGTTTCAGGACGAACATGGCGACTATCCGGCTGGCACCTATGTGCGCAATCCACCGACTACGTCGCACACACCCGGAGCGGCTGAGGGCTGCACGATTTTCGTAAAACTCTGGCAATTCGATCTTGAGGATCGCACGCAATTTCGACGCGACATGGCTGATCAGCTTGGGCCAGTGACGGACGGGGTGGCCCGTGGAGAGTTGCATCGAGACGAACGCGAGGTGGTCTCTTATCTGACGCTGGCACCCGGCGCGACGCTGAATGAGGACGTTCCAGGTGGAATTGAGGTTCTTGTCCTGGAAGGAGCGCTACGCGAGGGAGACGACGCGCTTGCCCCGTGGTCCTGGCTGCGTTTGCCGGACGGGCAGCCGTTGCGGGCGACAGCTGGGCCAGATGGGGCGACGCTGTGGATGAAGACCGGCCACCTTCCCTTTGCCACTGCACCTTCGGTCTGAAGGTGACCCCTGTCGTTGCCATTGTCGGTGGTGGTTTAACGGGCCTTGCACTGGCGCACCGCCTGCAGGCGGACGGGATCCGGTTTCAGCTTTTTGAGGCGCGAGACCGTCTGGGTGGACGGATTCTCACAGAGCGATGTCATGGGGACTGGTTTGATCTTGGGCCATCATGGTTCTGGCCCGGACAGCCGCGCATGGCGGCATTTGTGGAGCGATTTGGATTGCGTGTCTTCCCGCAGTTCTCGGACGGGGCGCAGCTGTTTGAGACCGCTCAGGGCGACGTCATCCGGGATCACGGTTTTGCGTCTATGCAGGGCTCGCTCCGCGTGCATGGGGGCATGCGCGCGCTTGTGGGCGCCTTGGCAGATGAATTGCCGGATGGGTCTGTCTTGACCGGTAATCCGGTCCAGTCGGTCTCGGGTGCGGCTGAGCTGCGGTTTTTGGACGGCACATGTTTGTCGTTCGACCGGATTGTGATGGCCGTGCCGCCACGTGTTGCTGCCGAGCTGCACTATATCCCGCAACTGCCATCCGCGACGATGGCGGCTTTGCAAAGCATTCCGACCTGGATGGCGGGGCATGCCAAACTGACCGCCGTCTACGAGGCGCCTTTCTGGCGTGAGGAGGACCTTTCCGGTGACGCGTCGAGCCAGCGTGGGCCGCTGGTCGAAATCCATGATGCCAGTTCCGAGGGCCGCGGGGCACTGTTCGGATTTTTGGGTGTGCCTGCGGAGGCGCGTGCCGGCCAGCGCGACGCGGTGATTTCTGCGTCTCTGGCCCAATTGGCGCGGCTGTTCGGACCGCGAGCGGGGACGCCGGAGGCCGTTTTTTACACCGATTGGGCGGAAGAGGCTGGAACCTCTGTTACTGCGGATCGTGCGCCGCTGACGCATCACCCGGCCTATGGCCGTCCGGCTGCACTGCAACCGACGCTATCTGACCGCCTCTACTTCGCATCCACCGAATTGGCCCCGGAGATGGGCGGTTTCCTGGAAGGCGCATTGGCTGCTGCAGAGGACGCCGCAGATTGGGTGCTGCGGAGTCTCGCGGTGTAGTTGAGACGCGGTTTCAAGCGGCTCTCTGCCTGCCTTGCCATCGTCCTTTTCCGGACGCGATTTGGTCAGAAACCCTGCGTATCGCTGAACCCGTGTTCAGAATACTGCAATTGAGGTGACTGTGCTTCTCTGGCTGTCTGTCGGGTGGGTCTTTGCATCGGCTGTTGTCGCGGTGTTGCCCATGCGTTTGCAATACGTGCCAGGTGTGGCTCTGTTGGGGGCGGCACCGCTGCTTATGGTGTGGATCGCACTTGAGTTTGGCCTTTGGGCCGTGGTTCCGGCGGCTTTGGCGGTCGCTTCGATGTACCGCAATCCCCTGAGATATTTCTGGACGCGCCTGTCACGGCAAAAGGTGGAGACGACCTGATGATGAGCTATTCCCTAAGCGCGGCGTGCTGTTGGATCATATTGGCGGCGATCCTTGCTGCAATTCCATCACAGGACAACCATTGGCGGCGCGCATATTTCCTTATGGTATTGGCCGCTCCGATCCTGATCTGGGTCTATGTGTCTGACGGGGTGTATTGGGGGCTTGCCTTTACAATGGCCGTGCTCAGCGTGTTTCGCTGGCCGCTGCGATATCTCATTGCGTGGCTTCGTGGAGCGGGGTCGCGCCCGACCGAATGAGGCTTTACGCGCCGCAGCCGTTTCGGCAAAACGCGGAGCATGAGCACACTTCCTGACGTACGGGGACGTTTGATCCCTGATAAACCTCTGTCTGAGTTAACCTGGCTGCGCGTAGGCGGACCGGCTGATTGGGTGTTTCAACCGGCTGACGTCGCAGACCTGCAGGGTTTTCTCCGCGACTTGCCCGGCGATGTGAGCGTTTTTCCGATGGGGGTCGGCTCAAACCTGATTGTGCGGGATGGCGGTTTGCGCGCGGTGGTGATCCGTTTGGGTCGAGGATTTAACGGCATTGCTGTTGAGGGAACACGGGTGATTGCCGGTGCTGCGGCACTTGACGCGCATGTGGCACGCAAGGCAGCAGATGCCGGTGTGGACCTGACCTTTCTGCGGACGATACCGGGCGCGATCGGCGGCGCGGTCTCGATGAATGCGGGGTGTTATGGGTCCTATGTGGCCGATCATCTGATCGAAGTGCGTGTGGTGCTTCGCTCAGGCGCTCTTGAGACGTTGCCAGCCTCGGAGCTGCAGCTTGCCTACAGATCAAGTAGGTTGCCAGACGAAGCCGTTGTGATTGAAGCCGTTTTTGAGGGTCAGAACTGTGACCCCGAAACTCTGCATGCGCGTATGGAAGATCAACTTGCCAAGCGTGACGCGACTCAGCCGACGAAGGACCGTACAGCTGGCAGCACATTCCGCAATCCGGCCGGGTTTTCTTCGACCGGGAAAGCCGATGATGTGCATGACCTCAAGGCTTGGAAGGTGATTGACGATGCTGGAATGCGCGGGGCAACGCGTGGCGGAGCGCAGATGTCGCCGAAACACTCCAACTTTCTGGTCAACACCGGCACAGCGACAGCCGCTGACCTAGAAGGATTGGGCGAAGAGGTGCGAAAAAGGGTTTTCGAACACTCTGGAATAGAGTTACAATGGGAAATCAAACGCGTTGGTGAGCCGCTGGCTGATACAGCGCGACCGGACGAGGGATAAACCCTCGCAGGTGAAGGCGGTGCGCCGGGCAGGTTGCACAAAATAACAAGGGGTTCAGCCCCAGGCAGAAAATGGGGGTAAACCCCCATGAAACGAGGCGGTTTTGGGTATGTCGAGCAGGGCAAACCCGAAAGTGGCAGTTCTGATGGGTGGCCCCTCGGCTGAGCGTGAGGTGTCCCTGTCGACAGGGCGCGAATGCGCCGCCGCTTTGCGGGACGAAGGATTTGAGGTTCACGAGGTCGATGCCGGCCTTGACCTCGCATCCGTGTTGAGCGCGCTTTCGCCTGATGTCTGTTTCAATGCCCTGCATGGCCGTTGGGGAGAAGACGGCTGCGTCCAGGGGCTGCTTGAATGGCTGGGTATTCCGTACACCCATTCCGGTGTCCTGGCCTCGGCGCTGGCAATGGACAAAGAGCGCAGCAAGGACGTGTATCGCCGTCACGGTCTGCCTGTTGTTGATAGTCTCTTAGCGCCTCGGGACGAGGTCATGGCGCGTCACGTGATGCCGCCACCCTATGTTGTAAAACCGTTCAACGAAGGCTCATCGGTTGGTGTTTACCTGGTAAACGCAGACGCAAACGGGCCGCCGCAGTTGTCCGAGGATATGCCCGACATTGTCATGGTGGAGGCTTTCGCGCCGGGGCGGGAGCTGACGACGACCGTGGTTGGCGACCGAGCCCTCTGCGTGACAGATATCAAGACCGATGGTTGGTATGACTACGACGCCAAGTACAAGCCTGGCGGGTCGTGGCATGTGCTTCCGGCGGAGGTGCCGGACGAGATCACAGCAGCCTGTCTCGACTACGCACTCCGGGCGCACAATGCGCTGGGCTGCAGGGGCGTCAGTCGGACCGATTTCCGCTGGGACGAGAGTCGTGGACTGGATGGGTTGATACTGCTTGAGACAAACACTCAGCCCGGCATGACGCCCACATCACTCACACCTGAACAGGCTGAGCATGTCGGCATGAGCTTTGGCGCTTTGTGCCGGTGGATGGTGGAGGATGCGTCATGTCACAGATGACACTGCGTCCCGATCCAGCGCCGTCGCGGCTGAAGTATCGGATGGAGCGGCTCATGCTGACGCCGCTCTTCCGGCTGCTGCTGCGTTTCGGCGTGCCCTGTCTGCTGACCTTTGGCGCGGCCAGCTGGTGGTTGTCGGTCGATGACAATCGGATGAAGATCATTGACGCCTACGCCGATCTGCGCGCTCAGGTAGAAAGCCGTCCGGAATTCATGGTCAATATGATGGTTGTCGATGGCGCGACTGATCTGGTGGCCGATGGCATACGGCAAATGTTGCCTTTAGACTTTCCAATCAGTTCTTTCGACCTCGATCTTGAAGCGATGCGTGAAGCCGTTGTGTCGCTCGATCCGGTCCAATCGGCGCGTCTTTACGTACGTCAAGGCAACGTCTTGCAGGTGGATGTGGTCGAACGTATCCCGGTCGTCCTGTGGCGCAATGAACAGGGCCTGCAGCTCTTGGACAATGAGGGTGTTCTGGTCGGACCGGCCTTTGTGCGCGCCGATTGGCCTGAACTACCATTGGTCGTCGGCGATGGTGCGGATCAGCATGTCAACGAAGCTCTGGACCTTGTTGCTGCGGCAGAGCCACTTGCCGCGCGTTTGCGTGGACTGGTCCGGATGGGAGAGCGGCGCTGGGATGTGGTGCTCGACCGGGATCAACGCATTCTGCTGCCCGAAACAGATGCCATCCAGGCGCTTGAGCGCGTGATCGCAATGGATCACGCGGTCGACATGCTGGAACGCGATCTTGTGGCGGTCGATCTGCGGCTGCCGCACCGGCCAACACTCAGAATGACAGACGGAGCGGTGCAGGAATTGCTGCGCATCCGCGCGATCGAGGCAGGGGAACCATTGGAATGATCGAGCTTTACGAGTCACAGCGGGCGATGCGCAACATGCGCAAGGCGGCGATGCAGAGGGGGGTGATTGCCATTCTCGACATTGGCAGCTCCAAAATTGCCTGTCTTGTCTTGCGCTTCGATGGGTCGGACCGTGTTGTCGAGAGTGACGGTGTCGGCTCTCTGGCTGGTCAATCCGGCTTCCGGGTGATTGGCGCGGCCACAACCCGATCCCGTGGCGTTCGCTTTGGCGAGATCGATTCGATGGGGGAGACAGAGCGCGCCATTCGAACGGCGGTGCAGGCGGCGCAGAAAATGGCGCAGATCCGTGTCGATCACGTGATTGCCTGCTTTGGCGGCGCCGATCCGCGCAGTTATGGGCTTGCCGGAAAAATCGAAGTTGCGGCGACCACCGTCGATGAGCAGGACGTCGCGCGTGTGCTGTCCGCCTGCGATGTCCCTGACTTCGGTCACGGGCGAGAAGTCCTGCATGCGCAGCCTGTGAACTTTGCGCTTGATCACCGAAGTGGTCTGATCGACCCGCGCGGTCAGATCGGACAAGAATTGTCTGTCGACATGCACATGCTGACAGTCGATGCGATGGCGGTTCAAAACCTCGCGCATTGTATGAAGCGTTGTGATCTTGAACTCGCGGGCATTGCCAGCTCGGCCTATGTGTCAGGAGTTTCGGCGCTTGTTGAGGACGAGCAAGAGTTGGGCGCGGCATGCATAGATATGGGCGGCGGTTCAACTGGCATCTCTATCTTCATGAAAAAGCACATGATTTATGCCGATGCGGTGCGCATGGGCGGGGACCATGTGACAAGCGACATCTCGATGGGGCTTCAGGTTCCGATGGTCGTGGCTGAGCGCATCAAGACGTTCCACGGTGGGGTTGTCGCCACCGGGATGGACGACCGTGACATGATTGAAATCGGCGGGGATACGGGCGATTGGCACCATGATCGCCGCTCGGTCAGTCGGGCGGAGCTGATCGGGATCATGCGCCCACGTGTCGAGGAGATCCTTGAAGAGGTGCGTGCTCGGCTGGATGCGGCCGGATTTGAACACCTTCCAAGCCAGCAAATCGTGCTGACAGGCGGGGCCAGCCAGATCCCCGGCCTGGATGGTCTGGCGACCAAAATTCTAGGCCAGCAAGTGCGGCTGGGACGTCCCATGCGGGTGCATGGTTTGCCGCAGGCAGCGACCGGACCGGGATTCGCCAGCGCGGTGGGCTTGTGCCTGTTCGCGGCCAATCCACAGGACGAATGGTGGGACTTTGAGATCCCCGTAGACCGCTATCCGGCGCGTTCCCTCAAGCGTGCGGTCAAATGGTTCCGTGATAACTGGTGACCGCAAGATATTGAGGTTTCGGCAAAATCCCGCGCAGGGGGTCCAGCATAGCGGCACATTTGGTGCTAAATTACGGTTTTTACGTGACCTTTGGGCGATTGCCCGGTAATAATTGAAGAAATAGGTGCAAAAAACGTCCCGAATGGGGCTGACAAAGCAGGCGGACAGACACATGACTTTGAACCTTTCGGTGCCCGGACAGGAAGAATTGAAACCTCGCATCACCGTGTTCGGTGTGGGCGGTGCAGGCGGCAATGCGGTCAACAACATGATCGACAAGGCGCTTGAAGGCGTCGATTTTGTCGTCGCCAACACAGACGCGCAAGCGCTGCAGCAAAGCCGCTCCGGCAGCCGCATCCAACTTGGCGTCAAGGTCACCGAGGGTTTGGGTGCAGGCGCACGGGCAACCGTCGGCGCTGCTGCTGCCGAGGAAAGCATCGAACAGATCGTCGATCACCTCGCCGGCGCGCATATGTGTTTTATCACCGCTGGCATGGGCGGTGGCACCGGGACAGGTGCTGCACCGATCATCGCGCAAGCAGCGCGCGAGCTGGGCGTTCTGACGGTAGGTGTCGTCACCAAGCCGTTCCAGTTCGAAGGCAACAAGCGGATGAAGCAGGCCGAAGACGGCGTTGAGGCGTTGCAAAAGGTCGTCGATACGCTGATCATCATTCCGAACCAGAACCTGTTCCGTCTGGCAAACGAAAAAACCACCTTCACCGAGGCGTTCAGCATGGCCGATGACGTGCTGTATCAAGGTGTAAAGGGGGTGACGGACCTGATGGTCCGCCCGGGCCTGATCAACCTCGACTTCGCCGACGTGCGCGCAGTCATGGACGAGATGGGCAAGGCGATGATGGGCACAGGCGAGGCCGAGGGCGAAGATCGTGCCATTCAGGCAGCAGAGAAAGCCATCGCGAACCCGCTGCTTGACGAAATCAGCCTGCGTGGCGCGAAAGGCGTTCTCATCAACATCACGGGCGGTCACGACCTGACGCTCTTCGAACTCGACGAAGCGGCGAACCGCATCCGCGAAGAGGTCGATACTGACGCGAACATCATCGTGGGCTCAACGCTCGACGATGCGATGCAGGGCACGATGCGCGTGAGCGTTGTGGCAACCGGCATCGACGCGGTTGAGGTGCACACCGATATCCCGGTGCCGCGCCGGTCGCTTGCGACACCGTTGACGCAAACAACCCGTGTTGAAGAAGCGCAGCAGGCCGAACACGCTCCGGCACCCGAGCAGATTGCAGCCCGTACGGCAGAAGAGCCGTCGCTTTTCGGTTCGCTTGAGGCCGAGCGCGAGGCCGCTGAAGATCAGATGGAGACGATCTTCGAAGAAGAGGCGCAACAGCCAGACGCGGTTGATGATGATGGTCTGCCACCGCCCGCGTATCGCCCGCAGGTCGCCGAATTCAGCCCGCGCGAAGACAGTATCGAGGCCGATCCCGAGCAGTTCGTTGCCCCGCGCGCACCAGCGCCTGGAACACCGAGCGCCGAGGCTCTGGCACGTTTGCAGGCGGCGGCGTCGCGTGCACGTCCTGCGGCCGGAACACGCCCAGCCGCGCAGGTCGAGCCTGAACCGGCAGACAGCGAGCGCCCGCGTTTCGGGATCAATTCGCTGATCAATCGTATGACTGGACACGGTCAGCAGTCCGACGCTCTGGCGCGTCGTACGGCCCAGCCTCCGGTACAATCGAGCGCCGCCGCACCGGCCCGTGCACCGTCGCAAGAGGCCGACGAAGATCAGGAGCGGATCGAAATTCCAGCCTTCCTGCGCCGTCAGGCCAACTGAATCAGCTGACAATCGCTGCAAGAACGCCCCCAATTTTGGGGGCGTTTTTCATTTAAATATAATGGCTTGCGTAGTCTGGCGGATTTTCGCCGATATCTTTCGAGAGCTTGTTTCAGCCCGTTACAATCTTTGATTTGAGACCAGATAGGTCAGCGAGTATCACCCATTTAAAGCGCTGCATTGGGGGTGTAAGCGCAGCTTGCTGAGGGTCTTTTGCAAACAACTGTTCAATCCACAGTCCGGTTCTCCGGCGTTGGCCTGCATACCGGTATGACGGTCAACATGGCCATTTGCCCGGCTCCGGCCGACCATGGCATTGTCTTTGAGCGGACCGACATCCGGCTGGGCAACGCTCGGATTCCGGCCCGGTTTGATTATGTCGAGCACTCGCCGCTCTGCACTATGATCGTCAACAAGTCCGGTGCGTCGGTTTCGACAATCGAACACGTGATGGCTGCGCTTGCGGGATGTGGCGTGCACAACGCGTTGGTCCGAATTGACGGCCCCGAAGCCCCCGTCCTTGACGGAAGCGCAGCCCCGTTCGTCCGCCGCATTCTGTCGACTGGTGTCAAAGAATTGCGCGCGCCGATCCGCGTGATCGAAGTGCTCAGCACGGTTGAGGTCCACACCGCTCAGGGGTGGGCGCGTCTGGGGCCGGGCGCCGGTCTGACCATGGATTTCCACATTGATTTCGTCGATCGTGCAATTGGCCAACAAAGCAAATCGCTTGATCTTGCGAACGGCACCTTTGTGCGCGAGCTGTGCGACAGCCGGACGTTCTGCCGGGCGTCTGATGTCGAAGCGATGCGCGCCGTTGGCAAAGCGTTAGGTGGCACAATGGAGAACGCTGTTGTCGTCGATGGCGATAAAGTGCTCAGCCCGGGTGGCTTGCGGCACGGCGACGAAGCGGTGCGTCACAAGATGTTGGACGCACTTGGCGATCTCGCCCTCGCCGGAGCCCCCTTGTTGGGGCATTACGTTGGGCACAAGGCAGGGCATACGCTGACCAACATGCTTCTGCGTGAATTGTTTGCGACACCGGATGGCTACCAGATTCGCGCGTGCGATGCGGATCTGGCCGCGCGTTTGCCCGGCGCCGGCGTCAAAGCGCAAGAGATTCCGGCGGTTGCCTGATCCCGCATTGCGACGCGTTCCGGCGCAGGGTCACACAGGTTCAGCAAATGGTCATGTGGTTGAGTGCCTAAAGGCGTTTTGCCTTCCGATTTAATGTGCTAGGACCAAGGACAGACAAGTGGCATTGATAGCCACGGCGATGAATCGAAGGTGACGGGCATGGCAGCGGGCAGAAGCGCAAGAGCTGTGATCGGAGCGGGGCTCTTGGTGTTGACGTTGACCGCGTGCGGCGATGGCGAACGCCCGGGATTCGGTCCCGGTGGTGTCCCGATTGAAAACTTCACCGCTGAACAGATTTTCGAACGCGGCGAGTTCGAATTGGATCGCAGCGATCCCGAGGATGCTGCGTTCTACTTCTCCGAGGTCGAACGACTTTACCCGTATTCCGAATGGGCCAAACGCGCGGTCATCATGCAGGCCTATGCGCATCACCAGAACAAGGATTACGAAAACAGCCGGTCTGCCGCGCAGCGCTATATCGACTTCTATCCAACTGATGAAGACGCCGCCTATGCACAGTACCTCTTGGCTCTCAGCTATTACGACCAGATCGAGGAAGTGGGCCGCGACCAGGGTTTGACCTTCCAGGCGTTACAAGCGTTGCGGACCGTCATTGAACGCTATCCTGACAGCGAATACGCCCGGTCGTCTGTGCTCAAGTTCGACCTTGCGTTCGATCACCTTGCGGGCAAGGAAATGGAGATCGGACGCTACTATTTGCGCCGCGATCATTACGCAGCCGCGATCAACCGGTTCCGCGTCGTCGTTGAGGATTTCCAGACCACCACGCACACCGCCGAGGCATTGCATCGTCTCGTCGAGGCGTATCTTTCGTTGGGGCTGACTGACGAGGCACAGACCGCAGGGGCCATTCTGGGCTACAATTACCAATCTACCGACTGGTACGAAGACAGCTTTGCACTGCTCACCGGACAGGGGCTGGAACTGAAAGCAACCGGAGACAATTGGCTGCGGCAGGTCTACCGCCAGATGGTCAAGGGTCAGTGGCTTTGATCGGGGGGCGGTGCGTCTGAAAACGCGCCCGGTTGCACAGAATGCTGCGCACGCTTGAAATACGCGACATGCTGATCATTGATCGGTTGGAGCTTGAGTTCCAACCGGGGCTCAACGTGCTGACCGGCGAGACCGGCGCAGGCAAGTCGATCCTTCTGGACAGTCTTGGCTTTGTGCTGGGGTGGCGCGGGCGCGCTGAACTGGTGCGCAGCGGGGCAGAGCAGGGCGAAGTAACCGCCGTGTTCGATCTGCCGAGTGGCCATCCGGCGCATGACGTTTTGGCCGAAGCCGGTTTCGAGGATGCGGATGAATTGATTTTGCGCCGTGTGAATACTGCAGATGGCCGCAAGACCGGTTGGGTCAATGATCGTCGTGTGACAGGCGAAATGTTGCGGGCCTTGTCGGACACGCTGGTCGAACTGCACGGCCAGCACGACGATCGAGGCCTGCTGAACCCAAAGGGCCATCGGGCGCTACTGGATCAGTTTGCAGGACATGACGAACTTCTGACAGCGGTAAAAACGGCATGGAGCCGTTTGTCAAAATCCCGCAAAGCGCTGGCCGATGCCGAAGCAGCCTATGAGGCGGCGCAAGCCGAGGAAGAGTTCCTGCGGCATGCCGTTGATGAATTGGATAAGCTGTCTCCGCAACACGGCGAGGATGCTGAACTCGATGCGCGTCGGCGTATGATGCAAGCCTCGGAACGCATCCGCGATGATATAGCCCGTGCTGCGCAGGTGATGGGACAGGACGGTGCCGAAAGTGCGTTGGCGAATGCGTTGCGGTGGCTTGAAGGCGTGAGTGATGCTGCGGATGGCCGTTTGGACGAACCATTGGCCGCGCTGACACGCGCAATGGCGGAACTGGACGACGCAGCACGGGGCGTTTCGGATTGTCTTGATGCGCTGGAATTCGATCCGCTTGAGCTGGAGACCACGGAAGAGCGGCTTTTTGCGCTGCGCGCTCTGGCGCGCAAACATAGTGTTGGATCTGATGAGTTGCCTGGGTTGGCGGACGATCTGCGCGACCGTTTGTCGGCGCTCGATCAAGGGGCAAAGCGTTTGACGCAAATGAGCTCAGATCTGCGCTCTGCCGAGGCTGC
The DNA here is from genome assembly GCA_030431485.1 of Alphaproteobacteria bacterium. GTDB lineage: Bacteria > Pseudomonadota > Alphaproteobacteria > Rhodobacterales > Rhodobacteraceae > Marivita. The sequence goes on along the minus strand of JAUIIR010000011.1, from coordinate 10,828 downwards.
CTATGAACAGGCGGCATCGACGCTACGCGAGAGCCGTATTTCCGCAGCAGCGCGGCTTGATACTGCCGTTTGTGCCGAACTTGCTCCGCTCAAGATGGACCGCGCTGTCTTTGCAACTGCTCTGACCGAGGCTCCGGCTGGACTAGACGGAAGCGATGCTGTTGCTTTCACCGTTGCAACAAATCCGGGCGCTCCTGCGGGACCCATTGGCAAAATTGCCTCTGGTGGCGAATTAAGCCGTTTTCTGCTGGCTTTGAAAGTGTGTCTGTCAGAGCAGCGGGATGACGGTCTGACCATGATCTTCGACGAGATCGACCGCGGTGTGGGTGGGGCAACCGCCGACGCTGTTGGTCGCCGTCTTGCGGCGCTGGCCGATGGGGGGCAAGTGTTGGTTGTCACCCATTCGCCACAGGTTGCGGCCCTTGGTGCGCATCACTGGCGGGTGGAAAAGAAAGTGGCGGACGAGCAAACAACTTCAACCGTGGTGCCGCTTGATACGTTCGCTCGGGAAGGCGAAATCGCCCGCATGTTGGCGGGCGATACCATCACCGACGAGGCCCGCGCAGCGGCGCGGGCGCTCTTGGCGGGTTAAAGGCGCATCAGTCCGTAGCCTGCGAGGGCCAGAGTGATGCCACTGAACACAGTCCGCATCACGTTGAAGACCTGCCAGGTTCCGGAATACGCGTCCCAGATAACCTGCGCCGCAGCGATATCCGTCGGAACAGTCAGCAAACCCAGAGCTTCGTTCATCGGCACATTGTTGGTCATTGTCAGGATGATGCCGCCGGTGGCGTAGATCACGCCGCCCAGACCAAATGCCAGCGCAGCATGAGTGCGTCCGACATGCAAAGCCAGAAGAGCTGCAATCCACAGAACGAAAGGTGTGCCGAAAAAGGCTGGGGCAAACACCGCGTTTCGGACGGAGGCGTTCATCGCCTGCATGGCCTGGATCGCGATGCGCGGGTCGGTCGCGTCCAGCCCCCACATCGTTGAGCAGACCCAGGCATAGAAGAAACCGAAGATTGCTCCGCTGAAGATGAGCGCAGCCAATCCGGCAATACGCGTCGCCAGAAGTCCTACGTCTGAGTCTTGCGAGTCCGGTGGTGAATACGCGGCGGGGAGGGGGATCATATCAGGTCCTTTCAAATCCGTAATTTGGTGTACGCCTTTACAAATCCGTACACATGGTTACGGATATGAGTCAAGCAAGGATTTTCGGAGACCGCCGATGCGCGAAGACAACAAGCAGCAGAGAAAACAGCAGATCGAAACTGCCGCCTATGCCCTTCTGGCGGAAAAAGGCTTTCAAAACATGTCGATGCTCGCAGTTTCGAAGGCGGCCAAAGCGTCGAACGAAACACTCTACCGGTGGTACGGCGACAAGATCGGATTGTTCAAAGCTCTAATCGAAACAAACGCAGAGCATGTCGCCGAGCGCCTGCGTCAGGCCTTGGGGCAAAGCGCGCAGCTTGATCAGGCTCTGGAGGATCTGGGGCCGGTTCTTTTGTCGATGCTGATTGGTGATCGCGCTGTTGCGCTCAATCGTGCGGCCGCGGCGGATGCAAGTGGCACGCTTGGCGAAGCCTTGGCTCAGGAAGGTCGGGGCAAGGTGTTTCCCCTGATCGTCGCGTTGTTCAAAAAGATGGTTGCGCAAGGCCGTCTCAAGGGCTCGCCGCCCGAGATTGCGGCGCTCTATGTCGATCTTCTGGTTGGCGACCTGCAAATCCGGCGCGCCACGGGCGCCTTGGGTCCTCTGCGTGACAGGGTCATCAAAGAGCGTGCAGAACGCGCGCAGGCGCGGCTTTTCGCGCTGGTTGGTGTGTCCTGACATCGTCAGATACACAGAGTGATCGGCCAAGGGGTGGACACTGCAGGCGCATCGGATAAGCGTAGATAAACAGATGATTTTTGGCGTGGTTCGGTTTTGCGAAAGGACCGCTGGGCATGGCGCCGGCTTTACGTGGTCAAATCCAGGCAATGAAGGGACAGTTCGCGCGCGGCTGGGATTTGCTGCGCCACAAAGGACCGTCCCAATTTCAATTCTGGCTGATCGCGCTTCTTATCGGGATTGCCGCAGGCCTTGCCGCCACGTTGTTCCGGCTGGCCATCACCTTTCTGCAAACAAGTGCCTATGGCACGCCCAGTGTCACCACGATTCACAGCTATGCAGAGAACCTGCCCTGGTGGATGCTCTTGTTGATCCCCACTCTGGGCGGCCTCGTTGTTGGCGTGATCGTCCATTACTTCACACCCGATGGCCGGGTCCGGTCGGTTGCCGATGTCATAGAAGGCGCCGCCTTGAACGATGGCCGGGTCGAGAAAAAGGCCGGGATCGCCTCGGCCGTCTGCTCCTGGATCACCCTGTCCACCGGGGGCAGCACCGGCCGCGAAGGCCCGGTTGTCCATATAGCCGCGATGTTGTCCTCTTGGGTCTCGAACACAATCCGCGCGGACGGGATCACGGGGCGTGACCTGCTGGGCTGTGCTGTTGCTGCGGCTGTTTCGGCAAGTTTCAACGCCCCTATCGCCGGGGCGCTTTTTGCGCTTGAGGTCATCCTGCGCCATTTCGCTGTGCATGCGTTTGCGCCGATTGTTGTCGCAAGTGCGGCTGGCACGGTGATCAACCGTCTGGTCTTTGGTGATGTGACCGAATTCAAGTTGCCCGGCACCACAACTGTAGAGTTCTATCTGGAGCTTCCCGCCTTCTTCATCCTTGGACTGGTGTGTGGATTGGTCGCTGTTGCCATGATGCGGGCTGTGTTTCTGGCCGATGATGTCGGTACAAATCTGCAGAGAAAAATGGGCTTACCGCATCTGCTGCGCCCGGCCGCAGCCGGTGTCATGCTGGGCGCGTTGGCGATCTGGTTTCCGCATATCATCGGGGTGGGATACGAGACCACGTCCCGCGCCCTGACTGGCGCGCTCCTGTGGCACGAGGCGGTTGTTTTTGCCATGCTCAAGGTTGTGGCTGTTGCCATCACGATGGGCGGCCGTATGGGCGGCGGGGTCTTTTCACCCTCACTTATGCTGGGGGCGCTGACAGGGCTGGCCTTCGGGTTGATTGCCACTGGCCTCTTCCCAGAGCAGTCGGGCACCGCCACGCTTTATGCTCTTGCTGGCATGGGGGCAGTTGCTGCGGCCGTTCTCGGTGCGCCGATTTCCACGACATTGATCGTCTTTGAGCTAACAGGAGACTGGCAGACCGGTTTGGCCGTCATGGTCTCGGTCTCCATGTCCACCGCCGTGTCTGCACGCCTTGTCGACAGATCGTTCTTCCTAACCCAACTTGAGCGCCGGAATGTCCATCTCGCAGCGGGGCCGCAGGCGTACCTGTTGGCGATGTTCCGCGTTCAGGGCGTCATGCGTAAACCGACTGACAGCAAAGCTGCGGATGAAGAGGCCTGTCTGACAATGATCGAACAGGGTCTCTACGTTCAGGCGCAAGCCACGCTCGAAACAGCGTTGCCGCTTTTTGACAAGTCCGGTGTGGCGTTTCTGCCGGTGGTCAAGATGGAAGGCCCGCACAACACCCCCGTCCTTCAGGGCGCGCTGTTTCATGTCGATGCGCTGAAAGCCTATAACCGTGCGCTGGCCGCGACAGCGGAGGAAGAGCACAGCTGACCCGTTCCGAACATCGGGTAAACTGGTGGCTCAATTTCCAAATATGCCGCATGCCGACAGGGTTTTAAGGCCTATGCCGTTGAAAGCAAAAACTGGGCGTTTCCACGGACGGGGTTGGCAGCGATCGATTTTGGTGCCCGTGAGGGTAAATGCAATAGCTAACAGACAGTGCGTGCGTTAACGGGCCATCGTTGACCCAAAGGCTCAGCCGTCAGACGCGTTCGACGGTCACACCATCCTGCACATAGAACGCAAGATGATCCTTGATGTCTGCAACCTCGGGCTTTGGATCTTCATAGGACCAGACTGCATTCGTGTAGGTCATGCTTTTTGAAACGATGTCGAAATAGCTGGCGTCACCCTTATGGGTGCATGTCGTGCTGTGATCTGACGCATCCAAAAACGCCATCGCGACATCGGAGCGCGGGAAATAAATAACGAACGGCATGTCGCCTTCGGTCAGTTCCAACGCATTTCTGCTTTCAGCGATAACCGCACCACCGGCGCGCACCACCCACGTGCCTTCAGCAGGCCTAATCGTAATGTGTTTTTGCATGATCCATCCCTTTTGTGGACGATGTACCGGGGTTAGCAGGGGATTGTAAATGTTTATGGTCAGATTGGAGTACAGGCATTGGTGAGCCAAATTGACACCTCTCCCTCCACCAGCGGCCCAATCCGTGCCAGGACCTCTGCATGATACCTGTTCAACCACGCCCGCTCGGCCTCAGTCAGCAGGGCAGGGTCGACCAGCCGGGTGTCAATCGGCACATAGGTGAGCGTCTCGAAGCGGTACATCTGATCGACAGTCTGGCCGGGCAGGGCAGGGGCCTTTTCTACAATAATCAGGTTCTCGATCCGGATCCCGAATGCGTCTTCCTTGTAGAAGCCCGGCTCATTTGAAAGGATCATTCCCGGCATGAAAGGCACGGTGCCGGTGCGGGCCAAACGCTGTGGTCCCTCATGTACGCTCAGATACGATCCGACACCATGTCCCGTACCATGCCCGTAATCCAGACCCTGTTCCCACAGCGCCACGCGCGCCAAAGCGTCCATATCCCGCCCCGCGAGCCCCTTGGGCCAACGCAGCCGTGATATCGCGATCATCCCCTTGAGCACCAAGGTAAAGGCACGTTTCTCCTCCGCGCCGACATTGCCGATGGCCATGGTTCGCGTGACGTCAGTGGTGCCGTCCACATATTGCCCGCCGCTGTCGACCAACAGAAGACCTTCATTGACCAGACGATTGGTCTTTTCGGTGACCCGGTAATGCACAATCGCGCCGTTCGGGCCAGCGCCGGAGATTGTGTCAAAACTGATGTCGCGCAGTGCGTTGGTGGCTGAGCGTTCAGATTCCAGCCGCTTGACCACATCAATTTCGGTCAGGCTTCCGGTTGGCTGCTGATCAAGCCAGCAGAGAAACCGCGCCATTGCCGCACCGTCTCGCAAATGCGCGGCGCGTGCGCCCTCCAGCTCTGCTGCGGATTTACAGGCTTTTGGCAGCGCACAGGGGTCCTGCGCTTCAACCATCTGGATGCCGCCATCGTGCAGCGTATCCGCGACAATCACAGGACAACTCGCTGGGTCGATCTGCACAGGTCCGGCAAGCCGGGACAGAGAGGCCAAAAAGGCCTCAACAGGTTCGACTGTGACCTTTGAACCCAGATGATCGCCAAGATTGGCAAGCTTCTCGGGATTGACGAAAAGCGTCACTTGCCCGTGTGCATGCAGAACTGCAAAACCATGCACAAACGGGGTCCGGGGCACATCGTCGCCACGGATGTTCAAAAGCCAGCAGATGCTGTCGGGGAGTGTCAGGACAGCTGCCTGTGCCGGACCCAAACTGCTTGCGAGCCTGTCTATCTTGGCCGCGTGCGGCTCTCCGGCAAGGTCCACAGGTTGGACAAAAGCCTGGGTTGCGGGTGGTGCAGGCTGGTCCTCCCAGACCCGGTCCACCAAATTGTCTGACCGTTTCAGCGTGACATTTTTCGCAGCCGCTTCCAGCTCTCGCAGTTGCGCCACAGTGTGCAGCCAGGGGTCGAAGCCGATCACGGCCCCGTCAGGGGCAGTCTCGGACAGCCATGCGCCAAGTGACACTTCCGGCCAGTCAACCGGTGTGAACACGTCCGCCACCTGCGCACGAACCTGCACCCGGTAGCGGCCGTCAACAAACACGCCAGCCGTGTCCGTGAGCGCAATGCAATACCCGGCCGATCCGGTAAATCCGGTAAGCCAGGACAATCTGCTGTCGCGATCGGCCACGTATTCGCCCTGATGTGCGTCTGCACGCGGGACAATAAACCCGTCAAATCCTTCATCGGCCATCACGGCCCGCAATGCGGTCAAGCGGGGCGGGCCCTGTTCCGGGGATGCCGTTTCGGAAAAGCTTTGAAACATGGCGGTCTCTTTCTGTGATCTGACGCAAACGAACCCGGATTTGCGGACCAAGGCAACCCCGCAAAGCGCTGCAGAACCCAGAACGCGTCCACGTCTTCATTTCAAGGATTTGCACTTGCGCGCCCGAAGGGCGCGCTGGTCGGACCGGCACAGCCCGTCCGAAACACCGGTCAACTCGCGCGCTTGATGCCCATGAGCCGCGCCCGAGCGCGGGGATCGCTGTCAAACAGTGAGGCGAGTTGTTCGGTCATCGCGCCTGCCAACTGCTCAACATCGGTGATCGTGACCGCGCGCTCGTAGTAGCGCGTCACGTCGTGGCCGATGCCGATGGCAAGCAACTCCACCTGTTTGCGCCGCTCCACCATCGCAATCACATCACGAAGGTGCTTTTCGAGGTAGTTCGCGGGGTTCACGGACAATGTGCTGTCATCCACCGGGGCACCATCCGAGATCACCATCAGGATCTTGCGCGCCTCAGAGCGGTGCAGCATCCGTCGATGTGCCCATTCAAGCGCTTCACCGTCGATGTTTTCCTTCAGCAGGCCCTCTTTCATCATCAGACCAAGGTTCGACCGGGTCCGCCGCCAGGGCGCGTCGGCGCTTTTGTAGATGATATGCCGGAGGTCATTCAGACGTCCGGGCTGTTGTTCGCGGCCTTCGTTCAGCCACTTCTCCCGTGCTTGACCACCTTTCCACGCGCGGGTGGTGAAGCCAAGGATCTCGACCTTGACGGAGCACCGTTCAAGGGTCCGGGCCAGAACATCCGCACAGATTGCGGCGATTGAGATCGGCCGGCCGCGCATGGAACCGGAGTTGTCCAAAAGCAGGGTCACGACGGTATCGCGGAACTCGGTGTCTTTTTCGACCTTGAACGACAGCGGTGTGGTCGGGTTCGCTACCACGCGCGCCAAACGACCGGCATCAAGAATGCCTTCTTCGAGATCGAATTCCCAAGACCGGTTCTGTTGCGCCTGCAAGCGCCGCTGTAGCTTGTTCGCGAGACGGCTGACGGCACCCTTTAATGGCTCAAGCTGCTGATCAAGATATGCCCGCAACCTTTCAAGCTCGACCGGTTCGGCCAGTTCTTCTGCCAGGATCTCTTCGTCATGGGCCGAGTCGAAGACCTTGTAATCCGGGTCGGCCTCGGAAATCGGGGCAGGGGGAGGTGGCTCCAGAGGCGCTTCGCCCTCGGGCATCTCCGCCTCTTCGCTCAACTCCTGATCGGCCATCTCATCCATGGACACCTGTGCCTGACTGGGGTCCTGGGTTTCATCCTGGCTCGACTCCGGGCTTGCTTCGGCGTCTTCGCTTTCGTCCTCCTCCTGACCGGTGCTGTCAGGCTCCTGTTCTTCGTTGCTACCCTCTTCGGCCTGATCCTGCGCGTCTTCGTCTAACTCATCCGGGTCGTCGCCAAGCTGGTCACTGTATCCCAGATCGGTGATAACGGCGCGGGTGAAGCGCGCGAACGCGGCCTGATCGCTCAAGACGTCCTGCAGATTTTCAAGCGTCCCGCCAGCCTGATTTTCGATAAAGCCGCGCCACAGATCCATGACATTCTGAGCGCCCTCGGGCAGATCGCGCCCGGTTGCGAGGTGGCGCACCAGATATCCGGCCGCTTCCGCAAGGGGTGCCTCGGACGCTTCTTTGATCTGGTCATAGCCGCGCCGCATTGCCTCGTTACCGATCTTGGCGTCGATATTGCCCGCAGTGCCCGGCATGTCCCGAGCGCCCATCGCTTCGCAGCGGGCGGTCTCCATCGTCTCGTAGAGTTCGCGCGCCAGATCACCTTGCGGCGCATAGCGGGCGTGTGTACCCGCATCATGATAACGCCGGTACATCGCCATTGCATCCGCGGTGCCGCGCGCCAGCAGCACCTCATCGCGTGTCAATCGGCGACTGATCTGCGGCAGACGCATGGCGTCACCGGAGATACCGGACGGATCGACGGAATAGCTCACCGTCAGGTCAGGGTCGCGCGCCATGACCTTGGTCGCTTCGGCCAGCGCTTTCTTGAACGGATCGGCGGGGTTGTCTGTCGGTTTGCTCATGCGTGAACGCCCCCTGCGTCTTCGGCTCCCAATTGTCGCGATGGCCAGAGGGAAGACCCCCCGGCCTGTCGGATCGGCACAGCCGATCCGAAACCCATCACCCGACGCTCAGCGAAGCCGCGCTTTCGGGCAGTTCTTCGTCAAAGCAACGCTGGTAGAACTCGGCCACGGTCTGGCGTTCAAGCTCGTCGCATTTGTTGAGGAAGGACAGACGGAATGCGTAGCCCACATCCCGGAAAATCTCGGCATTTTGCGCCCACGCGATTACGGTCCGTGGGCTCATTACGGTCGAGAGATCGCCGGACATGAACGCGGTGCGCGACAGGTCTGCAACGGTCACCATCTGGCGCACGGTCTTGCGGCCTTTCTCGGTGTTGTAATGAGGGGCCTTCGACAAGACGATCGACGTTTCGGCGTCAATTGAAAGATAGTTCAGCGTTGCGACCAGAGACCAGCGGTCCATCTGACCTTGGTTGATCTGCTGGGTGCCGTGATAAAGACCCGTCGTGTCGCCCAGACCCACCGTGTTGGCGGTCGCGAAGATGCGAAAATACTTGTGCGGCGTGATGACTTCGTTCTGGTCCAAGAGCGTCAGCTTGCCGTCTGTTTCCAGAACCCGCTGAATCACGAACATCACATCCGCACGGCCCGCATCATATTCGTCGAAGACGATGGCGGTCGGGTTGCGCAGCGCCCAGGGCAGGATGCCTTCCTGGAACTGGGTGACTTGCTTGCCGCCCACCAATTTGATCGCATCTTTGCCGATCAGGTCGATCCGGCTGATGTGGCTGTCGAGGTTGACGCGCACGCATGGCCAGTTGAGCCGCGCTGCGACTTGCTCGATATGGGTTGATTTGCCTGTGCCGTGATAGCCCTGAATCATCACCCGACGATTGTTGCGGAAGCCCGCGAGGATCGCCAGCGACGTATCCGGATCAAACTTGTAAGTGCTGTCGATGTCCGGCACGCGGTCTGTCCGCTCGGGGAACCCGTGGACAACCATATCCGTATCAATGCCAAACACCTCGCGAACGGAAATTTCTTCTGTCGGTTTGGCGTTGATGTCGATCGTCCCGTCGGCCATGTTGCGGACATCCTTCTCAGCTGGGGGTTTGCGTGTGTGGTGCAACATAATGGCGGGAGGAGCAAGGGAAAGGGGATGGGATTTCGTTGATGACGCCGCAAGAAGAGGTGGAAAATCTCATTGCCCGCGTAGCGATGGGTGACCGCGCCGCGTTCACCCGGCTTTATGACCGCACCTCGGCGAAACTTTTTGGCGTCTGTCTGCGTGTGTTGAATGACCGTGTAGAGGCCGAGGAGGTGTTGCAGGACGTGTTCGTGACGGTTTGGAACAAGGCCGACAGCTATAAGGTCAACGGGTATTCTCCGATGACGTGGCTGATCACGATCACCCGCAATCGGGCGATTGACCGCCGCCGTGCCCTGAAACAGTCGCCGGTGCCGATCGAAACGGCTGACCTTCTGCCAGACAGCAAACCCGGTCCCGAAGGCGCCGCTGTTGCGGCGTCTGAGGCCCGTCAGATACAGGCTTGCCTCGACGAGTTGCCGCGTGCGCGCGGGCATCTGGTGCGGCGCGTGTATCTTGAAGGGTACAGCTATGCCGACCTTTCCGAGGCAACAGGGGTGAACCTGAACACCATCCGGACGTGGTTGCGCCGCAGTCTGATGGCCCTGCGGGAGTGCTTGAGCCGATGAGCGTTCAGACAACACACGCAGGCGACACCGGAGGGGACGACGGTCGGGAGTTGGCAGCGGAATATGCGCTCGGCCTTTTGAGTGCCGCCGAAATTGCAGCCTTTGAAGCGCGTCTTGCAGAGGACGCTGAGCTCCGGGCGGATGTCTTGGCATGGCAAGAGCACTTTGCTGCGGCCATCTATGCAGAGACCGAAGCTGTAGAGCCGTCCCCGCAACTGGCGAAGCGTTTGCAGACGGTGCTGTTCAAGCCGGACAAGCGCACCCTCTGGCAACAGATCTGGCCCTACGGATTGGGTGGTGTCGCCGCGGCGATGGTGCTTTGGCTGTCGGTCACGACAGGCTTGATCACGCTGGACGACGCATTGCGGGCCGATCTGGTGGCCGAATTGGCCCCAACAGAAGACGGCGAGGGTCTTTTGATCAGCGCCGCCGTCGATACCGAGCGTGGTGCGGTGCAAGTCGTTCGCGCCGCCGGGACCGCGCCGGAGGGACGTGTCTTTGAACTGTGGCTGATTGCCGGAGACGCTGCACCGGTGTCACTTGGCCTTCTAAGCGCCGATGAAAGCACACTTATTGATCTGCCAGAAGACATCCTCGCGGATCTGCCTGGTGCGCTCCTGGCGATTTCAGATGAACCTCAGGGCGGCTCTCCTACGGGGGCGCCAACCGGTCTGGTCAGGGCCGCAGGTCCGCTCACAGCCTCGTGATCGACTTGTGAAGGCGGTGTTTGAAACACCTCCGACCTGACGCCCGTGTCTACGTCCGACCCGCCACAACATGGCGGGAAAATCAGGAGGACGTTATGACACTGAAGACAATCATCGCCGCTGCATTGGCAACAACGACACTGACCGGTGCCGCACTGGCCGAAAGCCATGCTGGCACGGACAATCCAATGGTGGGTGGTGCCGCCATGTTCCCAGACAAAAACATTGTCGAAAACGCTGTAAACTCGGCAGATCACACCACGTTGGTGACCGCAGTCAAAGCAGCCGGTCTGGTTGACACCCTGATGGGCAAGGGTCCGTTTACTGTGTTCGCTCCGA
>JAUIIR010000010.1 GCA_030431485.1 Alphaproteobacteria bacterium | reverse complement strand
ATTATGTTTGGCAGGCTCAAGGATTGGCGACGCGTGGCGACACGCTATGACCGCTGTCCCAAGGTCTTCCTCTCAGCCATCGCACTCGCTGCTGTCGTGATCTACTGGTTATGAATCCTGACCCTAGTCAGCCTAAAAGTTGTTTAGGGCTTTATGCCTCGCCGTCTTCGGTCCTGGCCGGGAACAGCGCCGGGGTACTCATAGCAGGGATGAGACACTTAAGGTTTTCAGTCTAGGCATCCGGCAGTTTAGATCTAGGATGTAATCGCTTTGGTTCGATTGCCTGCTTTCGCAGAAAAGCCGTATAGCCTTTCATAGGCACCGCCTCACTCCTGCCACTTGCCCCTGCTAGAGCAATCCGCAAAACTCAGCGAAACGGGTAGAGCCAGACCCTGTAGTCATCCACGAGCTGTTGCGCATGTTCGATCTGTTCCGGCGTCATTTTCTTGACCACCTCCTCAACCGAAATGGCCGCGTCCGGGTCACCGCCGATGGTGCTGAGCTGGTACCAGAGGAAGGCGCGCACGAGGTCGGGCGCGGGCAGACCGAGGCCGGTTTCGTAGTACCAGCCGATACCCGATTGCGCTCCGGGATGTCCCTTGAGAGACGCCCTCAAATACCAGTCGAAGGCGCGGACGTAGTCCTGCTCGACACCCAGACCCAGCGCATACATGACACCGATCAGTTCCTCGGCCTCGGCATTGCCCGAGCGTGCCGCAGGCCAGAGGGCATCGTAGGCCTCTTCAAAGCGGCCCTCCTCCATCAGATCGCGCGCATCCTCGATATCGGCCAGCGCGGGCGTGGCCATCAGGGTGAAAGCCGTAATCCATCCGGTCCAATTCATCTTGGTCTGCTCTTCTCTGCGTCCCTGCTCGCCGCTCCTGCGGGTGCACGACCCATAACCGCCGAAGACTTCATTACCTTTGATGCAGATCAGGCACGCTTGGGACAGTTGCTGTTCTATGACAAGATTCTCAGCGGCAACAAGAACATCTCCTGCGGCACATGTCACCACCATGATCTGGCTGGTGGAGATGGTGTTTCGCTGGGCATCGGCGAGGGCGGCACAGGGCTGGGACCAAAGCGCCTGCCGGGCGATGGAGCTGACCGGATCCGCAAACGCATTCCCCGCAACGCCCCCGCGCTTTGGAACCTTGGGCACAAGGACGTGCGGGTTCTGTTCCATGACGGGCGGCTTGAAATCTCGGACATTTACGGCAACGGCTATGACAGCCCCGCCGAAGAATGGCTGCCACAGGGACTTGAAACGATCCTCGCTGCACAGGCGCTGTTTCCGATGACCGCGCAGTTCGAGATGGCTGGCAATACGGGCGAAAATGAGATCATCGGCGCAGTGACTGACCGCATCGACCTCGGCTGGCCTATCCTTGCCAAACGCGTCCGGACGATCCCCGAATACGGACAGATGTTTGTCGCTGCGTTTGACCATATAGACCGGCCCGAGGACGTGACCATTGTCGAGATCGGAAACGCGCTTGCCGCTTTCATCGGCACTGAATGGGCGAATTACGACAGCCCCTACGATGCGTTTCTGACTGCGGGCACCCCCTTGTCAGAAGACGCAGAGCGGGGTCGGCAGTTGTTCTTCGGCGACGCACGCTGTGCGCAATGCCACAACGGGCCCTTGCTGAGCGATCAGGATTTTCACGCGATGGCGCTGCCGCCCTTTGGACCCGGCCGCACGCGCCGCTGGGACCCGATCCCACGCGACGTCGGGCGCATGGGCGCGACGGATGATCTTGAAGACGCTTACCGGTTTCGCACCCCGCCGCTGCGCAATGTCGCTCTGACCGCGCCTTACGGGCACAATGGTGCCTATGCGAGCCTGAGAGATATGGTGCGCCATATGGCCGATCCTGTCTCGATGCGCACGGCTTGGACACCTGCGCGCGCCCGTCTTCCCGAGGTGCCGTGGCTGCAAGAGATCGACTTCGTTATTCAGTCAGACCGGCTTGAAATGGCACGTCACGCCGCAACGGTGGATGTGCGACCGGTGACGCTGAGCGACAGTCAGGTCGACGATATAGTGGCATTTCTGGAAAGCCTTACAGGTGTCACCGCACTGGAGCGGCCTTTGGGGCGGCCGGACCGCGTGCCCAGCAGTTTGTCTGTGGATTAAGAGCGGGACGTTTGGCCGGACTGAACTTCGGCGTGGAGGCGTTAAGACGCCTTTAGAAACTCGCGGATCACCGGCTGCTTAGACGGTTTCTTTTCGAGCGTGCGCAACAGTTCGGCCAATTGGCGTTCATTTACACGCTTTGCCGCGCCCTTGGCGCTGAACCATTTGCGCTTGCGTTCCTTACGCTCTTTCCAGTTGCTTTTCAGCTTTTCCACCACCATCGGATAGACATCCACATGGCACTTGAGCGACGAGCCATCATCCATCCGTTTCTTGTAGGTGTAGGTGCCCAGCACTTCCCGGCCGATATAGCCAACCGCACCCGCCTCTTCCAAGGCTTCGATTTCGGCGGCTGTCCAGGGCTTCTTGCCGTCCATCGTCCAGCCCTTGGGCATGACCCAGCGTTTGGTTTCCCGAGAGGTGACCATCAGCACCTGAAACGTGCCATCCTTTTTCCACCGCATCGGCAACGCGGCAATCTGTTGTCCGGTTTTCGCCATATCTGATCGCAATTTATTGTTATTATTGCTGCTATAACGGCAAGATATGTCAAATGTGTATATTTTACAAATTTGCGAAACCTATGTGGTCATAGGTTAAAGCCCAGACATCTTCTTCAAATGCCCCAGCACTTCGTCGACGCCTTGATCGTGACGAACGGCTGCAAAGACAAAGGGACGGCCTTCGCGCATCCGGGTTGCGTCCCGGTCCATAACGTCGAGCGATGCGCCCACATAGGGTGCAAGGTCGGTCTTGTTGATCACAAGGATATCAGACCGCGTCAGCGCAGGCCCGCCCTTGCGGGGGATTTCCTCACCCGCCGCCACGTCGATCACATAGAGCGTCACATCGGCCAGTTCCGGGCTGAACGTGGCCGACAGGTTGTCGCCGCCGCTTTCGATCAGCACGACCTCCAAATCTGGGTGGCGTTTGACCATTTCCGCGACGGCAGCCAGATTGATTGACGCGTCCTCGCGGATCGCGGTGTGCGGGCAACCGCCGGTTTCCACGCCGATCACCCGGTCCTGCGGCAGGATCTGCATGCGCATGAGCGCCTCGGCATCTTCCTGCGTGTAGATGTCATTTGTGATCACACCCACCGAATGGGTGTCCTTAAGCCGTTTCGCCAGTGCTGCAGTGAGCGAGGTTTTGCCCGCGCCAACCGGGCCACCGATGCCAACACGAAGGGGTCCATTGCGGGTGCTCATGTGCGGAAAATCCTTGGGCTGAGGGTTTCGTGACGCATCGCGGCGATATCGGCAACAAAGCTCTGGCTGCTCAGATCGTCAAGCGTTCGGGTCTCGGTCTGTGCAGCGATGTCGGAACAGAGCGGCGACAGCGCGGCGACGATCCTTTGCGCTTCGGTCTGGCCCAGCGCCATGAGGCGCTGACAGGCGGCAACGACGGCGGCGACCCAGGCGTGCAGGTACATCTGCACTGCCATGGTGAGGGGCAGATCAAGGTGCCTGATCCCGACACCCAGCGCCACCGGGTAGGTCAGGTTCGTCACGTCGATCCCCCAATTGGCGCGCAACTGGTCGCAGAACGCCGCGCCCTGTGCGTCAATCTCCAACAGCCGTTCGCGGCTGGGGCAGAAGGCCCGCGCGGTCTCGTCCACCTCAATTGGGTCCATCCCGCTGGCCGCCACGCGGATCAGGATAGCGTCGCTCATGCCGTTGCCGTCGCGTAGCATGTCCGACAGCCAGTTCTCAACGTTGGAGGGTGTCACCACTTTGTCGGCAATCGCCTGTTCCAAACCGCTGGAATAGGCGAAGGCGCCGATCGGAAAGCCCGGCGACAGCCATTGAGCCAGCGTCAGGATCGGATCAGTGGGCGTGCGAATGGGTCCGTCCATGGCCGTAGGCTCCTCCCTCCGGGGTGAAAGGCTCGACACGTTCGGTGACCGTCGCGCCCAGCTTGCCCAGCATGTCGCGGATCACGTGGTCGGGCTGGATCAGCAGGCGGTTGGCCTCGACTTGGCAGGGTGTGTGGCGGTTACCGATGTGCCAGGCAAGGCGCACAAGGTTGTCGCCAGTTATCTCCAAGAGCGGCTCGGGTGCCGCGACCACTTCGATCTCACGCCCATCCTCAAGCTTGAGCGCACCGCCGTGGTCAAGCGAGGTGGTCTGTTCGAGGTCGAGCAGGAACTCCAGCCCGCCATCAGTTGTGAGGACACGCCGGCGCAAGAACCGGGATTCGTAGCTGAGCGAGATACGGTCAGCGGGCGTGCCGTGGGTGTGATTGTGGTAGAGTGAGGCAGTGAGCATGTCGTTGGTCCTTATGAGGTCAGCGCCCAGAACGGCGAAGCCGGTCAGCACCCACCCGCGGTCGGTCGCTGCCATCGGTTCGTGTGGCGTTTGTCATCAAAACAGGAAATATCGCTGCGCCATTGGCACCACCTCTGCCGGTTCGCAGACAAGCAACTCCCCATCCGCCCGCACTTCGTAGGTTTCGGGGTTCACCTCGACCTTGGGGGTGGCGGTGTTCAGCTTGAGGTCCGACTTGCCGATCCCGCGCGTGTTCTGAACCGCGAGCGTTTTCTTGGCGAGGCCCAGCTTTTCCCCGATCCCCTCGGCCTGCGCCGCCTCGGAGACAAAGACGACGGCAGAGTTTTCGACGCTGCGCCCATAGGCGCCCCACATCGGACGGGTGTAAACCGGCTGCGGCGTCGGGATTGACGCGTTGGGATCGCCCATCTGCGCACAGGCAATCGTGCCGCCGATCAGGACCATTTCGGGCTTCACGCCAAAGAACGCCGGATGCCAGAGCACCAGATCGGCGCGCTTGCCTTCATCGATGCTGCCAATTTCACGGCTGATGCCGTGGGCGATAGCCGGGTTGATCGTGTATTTCGCCACGTAGCGGCGCACGCGCATATTGTCGTTGTCGCCAGTTTCTTCGGCCAGCGCGCCGCGCTGTTTCTTCATCTTGTCGGCAGTCTGCCAGGTGCGGATGATCACCTCGCCCACGCGGCCCATCGCCTGACTGTCGGAGGCGATGATGCTGAAGGCACCCATGTCGTGCAGGATATCCTCAGCCGCAATGGTTTCGCGCCGGATGCGGCTTTCGGCAAAGGCGATATCCTCGGGGATGGATTTGTCGAGATGGTGACAGACCATGAGCATATCGAGATGCTCTTCCAGCGTGTTCACCGTGAACGGCCGCGTCGGGTTGGTGGAGGACGGAAGCACATGCTCTTCACCGCAGATCTTGATGATGTCCGGCGCGTGCCCGCCACCGGCCCCTTCGGTGTGGAAGGCGTGGATCGTGCGGCCCTTCATGGCTTTGACGGTGTGTTCGACGAAACCGCTTTCGTTGAGCGTGTCGGTGTGGATCATCACCTGTACGTCCATCGCGTCAGCAACGCTCAGACAGCAGTCGATGGCACCGGGGGTCGTGCCCCAATCCTCGTGCAGTTTGAGCGCGCAGGCGCCCGCCTTGATCTGCTCTTCCAAGGCGGCAGGCAGAGAGGCATTGCCCTTGCCCGCGAAGGCGAGGTTCATCGGGAAGGCATCCGCCGCCTGCAGCATGCGCCCGATGTGCCACGGGCCGGGCGTACAGGTGGTGGCGAGCGTGCCATGTGCGGGGCCGGTGCCGCCGCCCAGCATCGTGGTCAGGCCCGAATGCAACGCATCCTCGATCTGCTGCGGGCAGATGTAGTGGATGTGGCTGTCGAACCCGCCTGCGGTGAGGATGCGACCCTCGCCCGCAATGGCCTCGGTGCCCGGTCCGACGATGATGTTCACGCCCGGTTGGGTGTCCGGGTTGCCCGCTTTGCCGATCCGGTAGATGCGCCCGTCGCGCAGGCCCACATCGGCCTTGTAGATGCCAGTATAGTCGACGATCAGCGCGTTGGTGATCACGGTATCGACCGCACCCTCGGCGCGGGTCGCCTGAGACTGCCCCATGCCGTCGCGGATCACCTTGCCACCGCCGAACTTGACCTCTTCGCCGTAGACCAGCGCATTTGCACCGCTGCCTCCGGCTGTTGCCGCGCCGACGGCTTCGGCAGTCAGGTCGCGTTCGACCTCGATGATCAGGTCGGTATCGGCCAGCCGCAGCTTGTCGCCCACGGTGGGGCCGAACATGGCGGCGTAATCGGCGCGTTTGATCTGTGCTGGCATATCAGGCCCTTTTCAGTCCGCGTTTGATGAGGCGTTTGTGATTGGAGCGGGTGGCCTGCCGGATCGGCTTGATCGCGAGGGACGCCACCACATCGGGGCTTTTCCCGGCCAACATGGCCAGAGACGCATCCGTCCCCCCTTTCGCAAAGGCAAAGATCTTTTCGTTCAGCATCCGGCTGTTTTCGGACTTGGACACCGACCAGAGCCCCATCGCCCCCATCATGCGCATGGCGATCACGCCCTGCGCTTCGGCGATGACCCAACCTACCTGCATGGCATTGGCCCAGTAATCCATCGGAGTGAACAGCCGACCCATCAGAGATCTCCCATGACCTGCTGGTTGAAACCAATCACCCGGCGCGCGCCGGAGAGCGGGATCAACTGCACCTCGCGCCGCTGGCCCGGCTCGAAGCGCACGGCGGTGCCCGGCGCGATGTCGAGCCTGTGGCCCCGCGCGGCGTCGCGGTCGAAATCGAGCGCCGGGTTGGTTTCGGCGAAATGATAATGGCTGCCGACCTGAACCGGGCGGTCGCCGGTGTTGGCCACCATCAGCGTGATCGCCGGGCGGTCGGGGTTCAGGGTCAGCGACCCTTCCGCCGGGAACAGCTCTCCGGGGATCATTTGCGCTTCCGGATTTTGCCGAAGGCCAGCCCGCCCGCGACAGCGATCACACCCAGAGCACTGACAATCGCCAGCCAGTGCGCGCCGTCATGCGGATGCACATGGGCACCAGGATGCGCCATCGCGGAGGATGCCAAAACCAGGGATGCCGCCGCCAAAGCCAGACCTTTTTTCATCTCGAAATCCTTTCGCTTCTTCTTTTCAAAAATACGCAAAGTCACCGGATCGGATTGTGCACCGTCACCAGTTTGGTGCCGTCCGGAAACGTCGCTTCGACCTGCACCTCGTGGATCATCTCGGGCACGCCTTCCATACATTGATCGCGGGTGATCACCTGCGCGCCCGCCTGCATCATGTCGGCCACGCTGCGCCCGTCGCGCGCGCCTTCGACCACCGCATCGGTGATCAGCGCAATCGCTTCGGGGTGGTTGAGCTTCACACCCCGTTCGAGGCGTTTGCGCGCGACCATTGCGGCCATGGCGACCAGCAGCTTGTCTTTTTCGCGGGGGGTCAGGTTCATACGTCAAAGTCTCCAGGATCGCGGCAGGGCGTCACCACTCAGCCGATCAAGAACAGGAATGAGAGTGCGGCGCAGGTCGTAGCCGTCTTTCGCCAGTGCGCGGAGGACCAGAACGCCGTCCTGCACCAGCGACACGCCTGCGGTCGGCGGCAGCATGGCGCGGATGGGGCCCAGATGCGCCTCGGCCTCGGGGGCGGCGAAAACGACCAGCGCCATCGCACGGGCACCGCCGCCCAGCGCGGGTTTGTCGAGGATCGCCGTGATGTCGCCATTCAGAGTACTGGCATCGCGGAACACCAGTGCGCCGTCACGCTCCAGCGTCAGGCTGTCGGCAAAGCGGGCCTGCGTGACGACTTCGCCCATCGCCAGACGGCCAAAGAGGACGGGTTCGACGACCAGCACGCGGGCATCGGACGCCATCCTGATGGTCAGCGACCGGCGCAGCGCGCCGTTCTGAAAGAGGATCGTTTCCTGCGGCAGCCAGTCGATACGCCCACCGGACTCGACGCTCATGATATTGCGCACACGGGCGGTTGTGTCATCGGCAGTGCGGTAGACCCGTTCGGCGGCCTGCGAAGTCAGGCGCAGCCGCGCACCCGTTTGTGCCGTTGCCGCGATGGACAGGGTGTCCCCCCCTGTCAGCCCACCCGAGGTGTTGAGGATCACGCCTTCGACCGCATCCCGAGCGGGTGTCATCAGGATCTTGGCGGACCCGGTCTGGTGGAGATCGGCCAGCGCCGACACTCCGTCGCCCCGCGCCTTGGCGGCGATGGTCAGCTTGCCATGTGATCGCGGCGGCAAGGTGGTGAGTTTGGTCAGGTGAGTCATCTTGGCAAAACGCTAGCAATCCGGTGTGACGGAGTTCCAACGCATTTCGCGGAGAGCCTTCAAAACGAGGATAGGACGCTGCCAAAAGCCGTGGTTTTCCCGCACCTCCGCCTAACAGATGCGCAGTTAAAGAAATTTCGATGATTTATTAAGCGAAATTGAATCCCGGTTATCAAGCCGGTGAAGTACATTCGGGCAGTTGGTCCAGCACCATGTCAGGTGACGGGCGAAAGCCGTTAGGCAGTTCCTGCAAGACCTCATCCACAACCTCTGCGCTCAACCCGGCGACCTCACAGGAATAGTCGGCAAAAGTGCCCTCGGGATTGTCGGACTGCCAATCGCGGAAATCCTGCGCTTCAAACGCCACGGCTGCGCCTGTTCCGACCACCGGAATGGCGACAAGCAACCGCCGCAGACGTGCCTTTGCCTTGGCCTTCGACACCGCCTTGGCCACAGCCTTGCGATGCGCCAAAGCCGCGGCGGAGGCGCTGGCCGTCACGGTGGCAACCTGCGCCGACAGGGTCAGCGCCTGCATACCCAGCGCCACCGTGCTGACCAACAGAGCACCGCAGAGCCACATGAGCACAACCGTGTTGCGCAGCCATCTGAAAATGCGAAACACCGGGCTAGCGGAGGCTTTGCAAGAGCGCTTGCGACGGCGTGCCGGTAACGGGCAGGCCCCGGCTGGCCTGATAGGCGCGGATCGCGGCCTCGGTATTGGACCCGATCACACCGTCGGCGCCCTGCGTGTCAAAGCCACGGGCGGTCAGGCGTTGTTGCAATGAGATCCGGTCCGCCTTGGTCAGCCCGTTGGCATCGGGCGGAAAGGGCGTGCGCAGCGGCCCTGCCCCGCCGATCCGGTCCGCCAGGTGTCCAACCCCGATCGCGTAAGCGTCGGAGTTGTTGTAGCGCTTGATCACGCGGAAATTCGCGGTTGTGGCAAAGCGCGGCCCACCCGGTTGCGGCTGGAGCGACCCATTCGGCGATTCATTGCCCCACGAGACACCGCGTTGCCACCCATTGCGTTGCAGGTAGGCGGCAGCAGAGGCCAGCGCATCGCTGGGATCGTCAGACCAGATGTCGCGCCGCCCATCGCCGGTATAGTCTACCGCGAATTGCAGGAACGAGGTCGGGATGAATTGTGTATGCCCCATGGCACCGGCCCAACTTCCAGTCATGCGAGACGCTGGAATGTCGCCATTCTGGAGGATTCGCAGCGCGGCGATCAGTTGCTGTTCAAAGAACCGCCCGCGCCGCCCGTCAAAGGCCAGCGTCGAGGTAGAAGAGATCACCGGCACCTCGCCGCGTCGTTCGCCATAAAAGCTTTCCAGCCCCCAGATCGCACAGATGATTCTGGCATCGACGCCATAACGGTCCTGCAACGCTGTGAGCGTACCGCGATGCCGGGCATAGGCTGCACGCCCTTTCTGCACGCGTTCATCGGATGTGGCGATGGACAGATAGTCTTCGAGCGTCCGGCTGAACTCGGTCTGGTTGCGGTCGCGCGTCACAACGCCAGGCAGATACCCCGTGCCGCGAAAGGCGGCGTTTAGCGTGGATTGCGATATGCCCTGCGCCGCCGCCCGGCCCCGGAACGCCACGACCCAGGCATCGTATGCGGCGTTCGGTTGGGGCCGCAAGTCGGCAGGAAGGCCGCTTGGCGTGCTGGTGCTCATGCTGCCCGGAACGGCCCGCGAACAGGCAGAAATGCCAAGACCCAAGAGCCCCAGCCCGAAAAGGCGTCGGTTGATCTGCATCGGTCTGCTCACCTCTATGATGCTATGATGCGTTTTGAGTGTATTGTGAGGCCAAGTCGGGCGTCACACAATGGGTGTCCGCTCAACCCTTGGTTTTGCGCGGATGCTTGCAAATCCGGCAGATAACCGACGCGCCCCCTATTGCCCCTATCAGCACACTTTTCTTTTGCCACAATCCCGGCCAGTCTGTCGCAAACAGATCAGGAGGGAGTGATGGAAGCCAGCTTTTCGCGCCGCAAACTGCTTACACCAACCGAGTTGCGCAGTCTGACCGAACGGTCTGATCTCATGGGTACGCTTCAGATGGCGAGCCATATAGGGGCAATCCTGGTCGTCGCTGTCCTGCACGCGCAGGCGATGGGCACCGGATGGGTCTGGGTCACGGGCTTTGCGCTTGGCGTGTTGCTGAACTTCCTTTACGCGGCGCAGCACGAACTCAGCCACGCCACCGTGTTCAAGACCCGCAGCCTGAACGAGCTTTTTGGCCGGATCATCGGCTTCATCCAGATCTTCCCACGCGATTTCGACCAGATCATGCATTTCGCGCATCACCAGTACACGCAGGACTGGGAGCGCGACGGCGAACTGGTGCGCGAGCCCTATACATTAACGACCTACCTGCTATGGCTGTCGGGCATCACCTATTGGCGCAACCGGGTGTTCGGCGTGGTACGACGGGCGCGGGGCGTCATCGTGGAACCGTTCATCCGGCCAGAGGAAGAGGCGAAGGTGATCCGCGAAAGCCGCATTCATCTGGCGCTTTACGGGGTGATCGCGCTGGTGTCGCTCGTGACAGGAAGCTGGGCCGCGCTGACCTTCTGGTTGCTCCCGATGGTGCTGACCAAACCGGTACACCAGCTGCAGAACACCATCGAACATCTGGGCCTTTCCCACGAGAACGACATTCTCGAAAACACACGCTCGACCCGCACCAACGCGTTTTTCCGCTGGCTGTGCTGGCAGATGCCCTATCACACCGCGCATCACACCTTTCCCGCCGTGCCGTTCTGGAAACTGCGCGAATTGAACGACAAGATCGAAGACAAGGCAGGTGAAGTGCATCGCATGGGCTGGATCGAGTTCCAGGTCGAAGTCATCAAGAAGCTGATGGCCAAGGACGAAAGCCAGTATCC
Source organism: Alphaproteobacteria bacterium (assembly GCA_030431485.1). GTDB lineage: Bacteria > Pseudomonadota > Alphaproteobacteria > Rhodobacterales > Rhodobacteraceae > Marivita. Next base: position 63,167 of record JAUIIR010000010.1, on the reverse strand, counting down.
AATGAATGAAGTCTGGATCGTGCCGGTATCAGGCGGTCGCACACGTCGGGTGCCTGCCGAGTGATGCGGCTTCAGGTCTACACCTCGCTCTGGGCGATGCAGCCGCATGACCAGACCGGGGTCAAACTGCCCTATGATCAGGTCTGCGAGATGGTCGCCGGGGCCGGGTTCGACGGGATGGCGATTGATCTGGGCGCGTCGGATGTGGCCGTCGCCCATGCCGTACGCCCTCATATGGAGGCCAACGGGCTGACGCCACTGATCGTGGCCTTCCCAAAGACGATTGAGAGCCTTGAGGACACGCTGCATATGGCCGTCGATTTCGGCGCGCATTTTGTGGACGTGATCGGTCAGGTCATGCCGATTGCTCTGGATGACATGGTGCCGGTGATCGAAACGTGGATGGCGATGTCTGACCGCATCGGTATGCCGATCCAGTTCGAAACCCACCGCAACTGCATCACCAACGATCTTTACACGACGCTGCAACTGCTTGAGCGCATCCCCGAGATGCGGATTTGCGCGGACCTTTCGCACTACGTGGTGGACCGGGAATTCTGGTATCCCCTGTCAGAGCACGACCTCGGCCTGATCTCCCGCGTTCTCAAACGCTCGGACAGTTTTCAAGGGCGCGTAGCGAGTCGCCAGCAAATTCAGCTACAACTCGATTTCCCGCAGCATCAGAAATGGGTGGATCTTTTCAAGGGCTGGTGGCGCGAAGGCATATCCGACTGGCGCAGCCGCAATGCGTCGGGCGACTGCATCTTTGTCTGCGAGCTTGGACCGCCGGAATATGCGATAACCGGCCCGGACGGGCGCGAGATGTCGAACCGCTGGCACGAGGCGCAGGTGATCAAGGGCTGGGTGCAGGAGATTTGGGACGATCTGGGCGGCGACATTTGACAGCGGCGCGTTTCCTGCCACATTGCGCGCCACGACCACCAAAGGACATCGCCATCACATGACCACTCCCTGCATCATCTGCGTCGCCATCACCGGTTCTGTGCCGACCAAAGCTGACAATCCCGCCGTGCCGACCAGCATATCGGAGCAGATCGAAAGCGCGCATGAGGCGTTTGAAGCGGGCGCCACGATCATGCACGCCCATGTGCGCAACGATGATGAGACCCCCAGCTCGGACCCGGAGAAATTCGCTCGTCTCAAGGAAGGGGTCGAGAAACACTGTCCGGGGATGATCATCCAATTGTCGACTGGCGGCCGCTCCGGAGCCGGCAAGACACGCGGCGGAATGCTGCCGCTCAGGCCCGATATGGCGTCGCTGTCAGTGGGCTCGAACAACTTTCCGACGCGGGTGTACGAGAACCCGCCTGATCTGGTTGCCTGGTTGGCCTCCGAAATGAAAACCTACGACATCAAGCCCGAGATCGAGGCGTTTGACCTGTCGCACATCTTCCGCGCGGCCGCGATGCATCAAGCGGGCGACATTGCAGAGACACCTTACGTGCAGTTTGTCATGGGTGTGAAGAACGCCATGCCGGTGGACCGCGAGGTGTTCGATTTCTACCTCCACACGGTCAAGCGGCTGTTCGGTGAGGACACGCCGTGGTGCGCCGCCGGGATTGGGCCGAACCAGATTGTGCTGAACGAGTGGGCGATCGCCGCTGGGGGTCACGCCCGCACTGGTCTCGAAGACAACATCCGCCTCGATCGCAGCACCTTGGCGCCGTCGAATGCCGCTCTGGTCAAACGCGCGGTGGAGATATGCGAGAAATATGAACGCCCTGTCGCCACATGGCAGCAGGCACGCGAGATGCTAGGACTCCGCAAGGTCGCCTGAGAGGGGTCAAGCCTTCTCGGCTTCGCAAACTTCCAAGGGGACAGTCCAAAGGTACAGAGCGCCTTTTCCCGTTTACGCATCGCGGTGATGATCTTGGATCGCCGCATCTTCCTCGCAGTGCGCGGCCCGGAAACGAAAAACCCCCGCATCCAGGATGCGGGGGTTTCTGTGTTTCGTCTGATCAATCAGATCAGTTGTCGTCGCCGGACTTCAGCGCCGCGCCAAGGATATCGCCAAGCGATGCGCCGGAGTCGGAGGAGCCATACTGCTGTACCGCTTCTTTCTCTTCGGCAATCTCGCGTGCCTTGATCGACAGGCCAAGACGGCGGGTCTTGCTGTCCACGTTGGTGACGCGCACATCAACCTTGTCGCCGACAGAGAACCGCTCGGGGCGCTGCTCTGCACGATCACGGCTGAGGTCGGAGCGGCGGATGAAGGACTTCATGCCTTCGTATTCCACTTCGATGCCGCCATCTTCGATCGCGGTGACCTGAACGGTGATGACCGAACCACGCTTCACGCCGCCAACGGCGTCCGCGAACTTGTCGCCGCCCAGTGCTTTGACGGAGAGCGAGATACGCTCTTTCTCAACATCCACTTCGGTGACAACGGCCTGAACCATGTCGCCCTTGCGGTAGTTCTGGATGGCATCTTCGCCACGCTCGTCCCAGCTGAGGTCGGAGAGGTGCACCATGCCGTCGATGTCGCCGTCGAGGCCAACGAACAGACCGAATTCGGTGATGTTCTTGACTTCGCCTTCGACCTCTGTGCCCTCGGGGTGCGTTTCTGCAAACACTTCCCATGGGTTGCGCATGGTCTGCTTGAGGCCCAGAGACACACGGCGCTTGGCGCTGTCGATTTCCAGAACCATGACTTCGACTTCCTGCGAGGTCGACACGATCTTGCCCGGATGGACGTTCTTCTTGGTCCAGGACATTTCAGACACGTGGACGAGGCCCTCAACACCCGGCTCCAGCTCAACAAACGCACCGTAATCGGTGATGTTGGTCACGCGGCCCATGTGCACGGACTCAAGCGGGTACTTGGCGGCAACCAGATCCCACGGATCTTCCTGCAGCTGCTTCATGCCGAGGCTGATGCGGTGGGTGTCTTTGTTGATCTTGATGACCTGAACCTTGACGGTTTCGCCGATCGACAGGATCTCGGACGGGTGGTTGACGCGGCGCCATGCCATGTCGGTCACGTGCAGCAGACCGTCTACGCCGCCGAGGTCAACAAATGCACCATATTCGGTGATGTTCTTGACCACGCCGTCGACGGCCTGACCTTCGGTGAGGTTGCCGATGACTTCGGCGCGCTGTTCTGCGCGGGACTCTTCGAGGATTGCGCGGCGCGACACGACGATGTTGCCACGACGACGGTCCATCTTGAGAATCTGGAACGGCTGCTTGAGACCCATGAGCGGGCCAGCATCGCGCACCGGACGAACATCGACCTGCGAGCCGGGAAGGAACGCAACTGCGCCACCGAGATCGACAGTGAAGCCGCCTTTGACACGACCAAAGATCGCGCCTTCGACGCGTGCGTCGTCTGCATATGCCTTTTCAAGGCGATCCCATGCTTCTTCACGGCGCGCCATTTCGCGGGAGATGACAGCTTCGCCACGGGCGTTTTCTGCAGAGCGCAGGAACACCTCGACTTCGTCGCCAACGCTCAGGTCGGGCGCTTCGCCAGGGTTTGCAAATTCTTTAAGATCAACGCGGCCTTCCATTTTGTAGCCAACGTCGATGATGGCCTGGCCCGCTTCGATTGCGATGACCTTGCCTTTGACAACGGACCCTTCGTCCGGTGTGTCCATTTCGAGGCTTTCGTTCAGCAGTGCCTCGAATTCTTCCATAGATGCGTTTTGAGCCATGTGGCGTCTGTTTCCTTTACGTATCATTTGACTGGCCGCGCGGTTGTCTCCGCCGGTCTGGGGTGATGTCCGCACTTGCGGCGAACGGGATTGGTCAAGGCGTCCTCAAAACAAAGAGGGCCGGTGATTGCCGACCCCTGCTCGATCTTTGTCTTTTGGCGTTATTTGCCTTTTATCGACGCGCGCGGGTTAGCAGAGCGATCCTCACATGGCAAGCCCTTAGCGCAGCCGGGGCATGTGGCCGGCATATCCACGCAAGCCCAAAGCGTCTGAACTGGGTGGGACCGGAAGGGCGTGACCCACCACGTCCTGCGGCGGAACGCTTTGGTGCCGCTCCAGTCGCGCCTTCAGGCGGTTTATGTACTGGCGCTGCTTGTGGCCGACAAGCAGCGGCCGAACCGGGGCTGCGTGCTGCGAAACTGGCGGCATTGCAACGCCCGTGGCCTCAATCACGGAACGCGACATCGGCGCAAGCATGAGCGTTTCCGCCTGGAGACCATGCGCGTTGATCAATTCGTGGTTTCGGCAGGCAATATGGGCATAGGTGACCGGGCCGCCCGTCTGCGCCCGCGCGACACCGGGCAAGCCAACAAGATGATGTGCTGCAACCAATCCCCCTGAAGTGCCGAACATGTGCGTGGCGACAGGAGACTCAACATAGATGCGATGCTGAGGCGACACAGAAAGCGGTCGGTCGGGTATGCCATGCCCCAAGGCGCCGACGTCAATTCGGATCGGCGCGGTTTTGTCGGTTGCCAGAGCCGTCCACTGCGCGGCCCAAATGACGCGTTGCGCGCCGTTGTCTCTGGTCAGCACATGATCTCCAATGCGGAGAGTTTCTATACGCCTTGGCCCGTCCGGTGTTTCGATCAAGCTGCCCGCCAAGAAGCAGACGACTGACGAGGTGCTGGAGCTTCCGGTGTAGATACCGTCAAAGCCGTCGCCAATCATATGTTTGATGCTCAGCTTGGTGATCTTGTGCCCATCTGGCAGGCGCACAAAGGTGTCACCATTCTGCAGTTGATAGACGCTGACATTGATTGCTTCCTGTGCATGTGACCCGGCACTCACCACCTTTGCGGAAAAGCGCGCCTCGGCATCGAGCCCGCTGGTCACGTCCCCAGCGCCAAGGTCATATGTGAAGGTATCTGCAGGCAGGCCGTAATCATCGTTATACGTGATACCGGCCTGATAGGTGTCGGACATATCGACAGACACGTTCTGCATATCACTCTGGTGATACGTGCCCCGTATGGCGTCCGGGGCTTCGTTCGTATTGTTGTTTTCCACGCGATCCATCGGGCGGAGAGTCCCGATGTAAATCAGTTTCGCCATCACAGACACCCAATGACCCAAGGAACAAAGCGTTCTCGGTCCTAGGCCCAACGGATTGCCAACCGATGAACGCAAAGCGGCTATCGGTGTTCGATTTGAAGCAAATTGCCGGCGGTTCAGTCGCGCGCAGCGCTGATGGTTTTGACCGCGATGGCGACGGCCTCTTCAATGCCCAGTTCGGAGGTGTCCAGCACAACCGCATCATCGGCAGGCCGCAAAGGCGCATCGGCGCGGTTCATATCGCGGTCGTCGCGGGCTTTGACATCGGCGAGCACAGTGTCGAAATCGGTTTCAAATCCCCGTTCCGTCAACTCGGCAAGCCGTCGCTGGGCCCGCACTTCCGGGCTGGCGGTCACAAAGAGCTTCACCTCGGCCTGCGGGCAGATCACTGTGCCGATGTCGCGCCCATCCAGCACGGCACCACCCGCGCGCCGTGCAAAGGCGCGCTGAAAATCCAGCAATGCGGCGCGGACTTCGGGTATTACGGCGACCTTTGACGCCGATTGCGCAACCTCTGCTGTCCGCAGGTCCGGGTTTTCAAGATCGGCTGCCACCAGCGTCTGTGCTGCCGATATGGGCTCTTCGCCCATCAGCATGCGCGCGCCTACCGCGCGGTAGAGCAACCCCGTATCGAGATGCGCCAAATCGAAATGTGCGGCGACCGCCTTGCTGATCGTGCCTTTGCCTGCCGCAGCCGGACCGTCAATGGCGATTGTGAACGGAGACATCATGCTGGTTTCCGAAACGTCATGTAGTGGGGCATGCGCTTTTCCCGCAGCGCCTTCATCTCGTAGCGCGTCGAATACCAGTCCTCCCAAGGATGCCGCCAATCGCCGGGGCCTTCTGCCAACCAGTCGAACCCGGCTTTGGGCACTTCGATAAGAGTCTGACGGACGTAGTCGGGGATGTCCGTCGCCACCCGGAATTCCGCACCGGGTTTGAGAACTTGGAAGAGCGGCTCAAGATGCTCTTGCGTGACGAAACGGCGGCGATGGTGGCGTTTCTTGGGCCACGGATCGGGGTAAAGCAGAAATGCCTTTTCGACAGAGCCTGCAGGCAAGACATCAAAGAGATCACGCGCGTCGCCCGGATGCACCCGCAGGTTCGTGACCCCTGAATCCCGGATCTTTCCAAGCAGCATCGCCACCCCGTTGATAAACGGCTCGCAACCGATGATACCGACTTCCGGATAAGTCTGCGCCTGATGGACAAGGTGCTCACCACCACCAAAGCCAATCTCGACCCAGACCGGTTTGCCGCCGAAGACCGTTTTCAGGTCCAGCGGCGTGCGCTCAGGGTTGTCTTCCCACGCGACGGGCCCCGGGCTCAAAGCTTCGAGGTCGCTTTCAAGGTAATCTTTTTGACTGGGTCTTAGGGTCTTACCCTTGAACCGGCCATAGAAATTGCGCCACGGGGCGCCGGAGGGATGTTTGGTGTCAGTCATGGCGCGCGGTTTAGCGATTGCACCGCTCGCCCGCAACGGAGGTTCGTCGATTTTGGCACGCTACGGGTCGATCAGTATAGAGCCAAGCACATCAAGCCGGTCGCCAGAATGGCGCACGATCAGCACTTCGCCTGATCGCGTTGTATCCCCGGTCAGCGTGCGAATATTGACCTGATGAGTGACAATAAATGGCCGGTCCTCGCGATCTGCGAGCAGCGCAAGCGCGTCGGCTGTCTGGCTCTCGCGGGTCGAGAAATCCTGAAAGAAGGAGTTGAAGGCTGGAACCTCTTCCACCGGGCCGAGCGCCAGCAATTCGGCAGTGTCGCGGCACCGACACCATTGGCTTGTCAGGACGATATCGAACGTGTGCCCCCGATCCCGAAACGCAGCGCCAATGCGGGTTGCCTGATCCCTTCCTTGCTGGCTGAGATTGCGCTGGGTGTTGCAATCGCCAATGGTCAGAGTGGCTGGATCGCCAGTGCCAGGTGCCAGGGCATGACGCATGATGGCAAAGGCACCGGGGGTGTCGAGCGCGTCCCAATCATCGGCCAAAGCGATCCCCGGCCAGAAAAGGCCGAGGATGAGAAGCAATCGCGTCATCACAGCGCGTCGTCGAGGAACTCCAACAGTCCCTCCCAGCTGCCCTGATCTGCGGCGAGATCGTAGTCACGGGACCCGTAGACGGTAAAGCTGTGACGTGCGCCACCGAAGACTTCGGCCCCGTGTGTCACGCCCGCGGACTGCAACTGATCCAGCAGCGACGCCAGATCCGCCATGCCGGAGACCGGGTCGGCAGAGCCGTGGAACAGCATCACAGGTGCTGTTGTTGCGGAATAATCCTGACCCTCGGGTGTACCGAGACCGCCGTGAAAACTGACGAACCCTTCAAGCTCGGCTCCAGCCCGGGCAGCTTCGAGGACGGCGGCTCCGCCGAAGCAGTACCCCATGAGAACGTGCTTCTCTGTCGCGCCATTGATGCTTGCGGCCTCCGCGATGGATCCCATCAAGCGGGCACGAAATTCCTCGCGGTCGCCATATAGGGCACCGGAAAGCGCGCGATTTTCATCAATGCTCTGCGGGTTTTCATCCGCACCGTACACGTCGATGGCAAAAGCCGTGTAGCCCAGCGCGGCCAGCATTTCGGCGCGGCGTTCCTCATAATCGGTCATACCATCCCAATCATGTACGATCAGCACAGTGCCTTTGGATTCGATGGCGGTGTTGGTCGCGACGTACCCTTCGTATTCACGATCCCCAATGGTGTAGCGATGATACTCGGCAGAAATCTCGGCCTGCGCAGCAGTTGCGGTCAAGGCCAGGACGGCAAGGCTCGTTCTGAACATGGTCTTTCCTCTCGCATGATTTACGGGGAAAACCATAGCGCGCCCCAGCAAAAGAAAAGGGGATCAGCCCTCTCCGCCGGTGACCGTCAAACCCAGAACGCGCCAGACTTGCATTCCGCCGCGGTAATAGAAGATCCGGTCTTCAGGGTATCCGGCTTCGATCATGTTGCGGATCGCGGTTGGGGACTGGCCACACCAGATGCCGTTGCAGAACAGAGCCACCTGTTTCGCGTCTGAACAGTCCCAGCCTTCGAAATCCGGTTCGCAGCCAAGCTGACCGAGTTCATCAATGACATATGTGTAGGGGATATTGATCGCACCGGGAATTGTGCCTCCCTGAAACCAGTCGGTGGTGCGGCTGTCCACGACAACCGCCTCTGGGTCCTGCAGCATTGCGATCAACTCGATCTCGCCAATTGTTGTGACACCCGGTGCGGGGGTCATTGGCTGGATGCAGAAATCGGGACAGGGCCGAGAGGTGCGCGCCCACTCGCCCGTGACTTCGTTATCCGTGTCCTGAATACGCTTGATCTCGACCGGACCAGAGGGCGTCTGGACTGTGGCCGTCGGCATGGTCTTGGTGATGCCAACAGGCGTTTCGGCGCAAGCTGCTCCAGCAATGGCTGCGACAGCCAAGCCAAGTGAAAGATGTCTCATCGCGATCTCCTCCCTCAGACAATTCGCGCTGAACGCGAGCGTAGTCCTGGGAGGAGATCATGTCACCTGCGCCATGCCAGCGCACGGGTCAAACGGAGGATTTCAGCGCGTCTACCAGATCGGTACGTTCCCAGCTGAACCCGCCATCTGCTTCGGGCGCGCGGCCAAAATGGCCGTAGGCCGCCGTGCGTTCATAGATCGGCTTGTTCAGTTCCAGATGTGTGCGGATGCCGCGCGGCGTGAGGTCCATCACCTTGGGAATGGCCGCTTCGATTGCGGCGGCATCAACATCGCCGGTGCCGTGTGTGTCAGCGTAGATCGACAGCGGCTTGGAGACCCCGATCGCATAGGAGAGCTGGATCGTGCAGCGTTCCGCCATGCCCGCTGCGACCACGTTCTTTGCCAGATATCGCGCGGCATAGGCAGCGGAGCGATCCACCTTGGTCGGGTCTTTGCCCGAGAATGCGCCACCCCCGTGGGGGGCGGCACCGCCATAGGTGTCGACGATGATCTTGCGCCCTGTGAGGCCCGCGTCGCCATCGGGGCCGCCAATGACAAACGTGCCGGTCGGGTTGACCCACCATTCGGTTTCGTTTGTGATCCACCCCTCGGGCAGCACCTCGCGGATATAGGGCTCGACGATGGCGCGAATGTCAGCGGAGCTTTGGCTCTCGTCGGCGTGCTGGGTCGACAACACAATCGAAGTCACGCCCATCGGCTTTCCGTTCTCGTAGCGCACCGAGATCTGCGATTTGGCGTCCGGGCGCAGCAGCGGCTCGGCCCCGGATTTCCGCACCTCGGCCAGACGTCGCAGGATTGCGTGGCTGAACTGGATAGGTGCAGGCATGAGCGCGTCGGTTTCGTTTGTGGCGTAGCCGAACATGATCCCCTGATCACCTGCGCCTTCGTCCTTGTCGGCACTGGCGTTCACACCCTGCGCGATATGCGCTGACTGCTGGTGCAGCAAATTGGTGATTTCGCAGGTTGCATGGTGGAACTCGTCCTGTTCGTAACCGATGTCCTTGATGCAGGCGCGGGCGATATCCGGGACGCGCTCCATGTAGGTGGCAAGGCGGTTCTGGTCCGACAGTCCCACCTCTCCACCGATCACGACACGATTGGTCGTGGCAAAGGTTTCGCAGGCAACCCGCGCTTCGGGTTCTTCGGAAAGAAAGGCGTCAAGGATCGCGTCCGAGATACGGTCACAGACCTTATCCGGGTGGCCCTCGGACACGGATTCCGAGGTGAAAATATAATTCTGTCGGGACATGAGTGCTCCATTAGGGTCTGCCGCCACGTCAGGAAGCCGTTGTGACGGGAAAGATACTTCGCGTTACGCCCCGGCGGAGGGCGGGTCAATGGGTCTGCTACTTTTGAACATGAACAGCGCCGCAAATGACACGATAAGCGCGGCGAAAGCGAGCCAATCGCCGGTGCGGCTGTAAAGCAAAGGCCTCAATGCAGGCGGCAGCGGCACGTCAATGAACCCGGCACGACCCAGAGGCAGGGCATCCACGATCCGGCCGGCCGGATCGATCATGGCCGAAATCCCGGTGTTGGCCACCCGGATCATCGGCAACCGCTGTTCGATGGCGCGCAGGCGGGCTTGGGTCAGGTGCTGCTGAGGTCCCGCGTTGATGCCGAACCATGCGTCGTTGGTTATCTGGAGCAGCATGCTGGGGCGTTCCGGTGCGCCATTCACGTCCTGCGGAAAGACGGCCTCGTAGCAGATCAGCGGCAGGGCTGTGCCCAGCGGGCCAAGGTCGATCAGCGCCGGTCCGGGGCCAGCGGAGTACCCAGCCTCGGCGCGGGTGGCGAGACCCAAGATGTTGAACCGGGCAAAGAAAGACGCAACGGGCATGTATTCGCCAAACGGAACGAGGTGGTGCTTGTCATAAAGATCGGCCACCTGCCCTGCGGCGTTCAGAGTTATAAGCGAATTGAAATATCGTCCGTCTTCTTCCCGCTGGATGCCCAGCACCACCGGTGTGCCTGCGGCGGCGTCCGCGATGACCTCTAGAGCGGGACCGGCAGTGTCCAGCAGGTTCGGTACTGCGGTTTCTGGCCAGACGATCAGATCGGGTTTGGGGTTTTGGGCCGTGAAATCGACCTGTCGGTTGAAAAAGATCGGTATTAAATCACGGTCCCATTTCTGATGCTGCGGCGCGTTGGGCTGGATCAGGCGGACGTTGAAGCCGGTCGGGTCCAACGACCCGGGGTAGAGAAACATCCCGGCAATGAAGCCAACAAAACCAACCAGAACCGTTACGAAAAAAACTGGAAACGATCGCTTAGAAATCGCCCATGCGGCGCATGCAGCAAGCATGAGTGTGATCAATGTTACCCCATGCGGACCGATGATCGCGTGCCATTGTGCGACGGGCGTCTGTGCCCAGACATAGCCCACCAGCCCCCAGGGAAATCCGGTCAGCATATAAGCGCGCGCAAGTTCTGTCGCAGCCCAGCAGAGCGCGATGGCAAACGGGCCGGGATAGAGACGACGTCCGGCCCAGAACGCTATGGCCCAAAGCAAAGCAAGCCCGGCGGCCAGTCCGATCAAAGCAAATGGCGCCATCCATGTCACGTTTGGATCGACCGCAAACGGTTCGACAATCCAGTGCATCGACAGCGCAAAATAGCCTGCACCAAAGAGCCATCCCGACCAGCCCGCAGACCGAGAGGATTTGTCGGCGCCTGTCAACCACAGGATGCCAACCAAGGCCGGTGCCGCGACCCACCACAGGTCAAACGGCGCTTGACCCAAAGCAAAGACGCCGCCGAGACAAAGCGCGCCAATGCGGCGTAGACCATGCATGGATCAGGCGGAGCGTGCTGCGGATGTCGTGGCTTCGGCGGCCTCACGTGCTCTGGCGGCATCACCTGCGGCTGTCGCATGCAGGCGGACGCGCATCCGTTTGATCCGGCGCGGATCCGCGTCGATCACCTCGAACTCGGGACCTTCGGGATGCGGCACCACCTCGCCCCGTGCCGGCACATGACCCGCCAGCATAAAGACAAGTCCGCCCAGCGTGTCGATTTCCTCACCATCGATGTCATCATGATTGGTGAGATTCAGACCAATCTCTGCCTCGAACTCTTCCAACGGGGTCCGGGCGAAGGCCATATAAACCCCGGGCTTTTCGCGCGAGAAATTGCGGCCTTCATCAAGGTCGTGTTCGTCTTCGATCTCGCCGATCACCTGTTCAATCAGGTCCTCAATCGTCACCAGACCATCGACACCGCCATATTCGTCGATGACCAGCGCCATATGCCGCCGTTCAGTCTGCATTTTCGCCAGCAAAACGCCGATGGGCATAGACGGTGGTACAAACAGCAGCGGACGCAACATCTGCTTCAGATCAAAATCGCTGCTTTTGCCATTGAACCCGTGTTTCAGCGCCAGGTCCTTGAGGTGAGCCATACCAACCGGCGTGTCGAGCGTCCCTGAATACACCGGCAGACGCGTGAGACCGCTTTCGCGGAACACATCCACAAGTTCCGACTTGGTTACGGTATCTGGCACTGAAACAATGTCCGCGCGTGGCACAGCCACGTCTTCGACCCGCATGCTGCGCAGGTTCATCATGCCATGTATCGGAGCCACTGATCGGGAGGTTTCAGGCGGTGGCGTTTCGGCAGCGCTTTCCTCTGAGCCGCCCATCCAGTCGCGCAAACGTGTAAAAAACCCACGTTCCGGTTGTGTGTCTGTCATCTCACGCGCGCGCTGCGCAGCGTTAGACGAGTCGTCGTTGTCGCCCATTTTTTCCTGTTCCAGTGAAGGCCGGTTGGCCCGTACTACCGACTATATGGGTCCGCAATACCCATTTTGCCAAGTATCTTGGTCTCCAAACCTTCCATCAGCGTGGCATCGCGGTCACGAACGTGATCATAGCCCAGAAGATGTAACACCCCGTGAACAACCAAATGCGTGACATGGTCGCTCATGGCTTTGCCAGCCTCGTCGGCCTCGCGCGCGCAGGTTTCAAAGGCGATGGCGATGTCGCCGAGGCTTTCTCCCATGATCGGATCGGGCGGCGGCGGCGCGTGAGGCGTGTCGCCTTCTTGGGCGGGCGCGAGGTCATAGGACGGCCAGCTGAGCACGTTGGTCGGTGTTGGTTTGCCTCGAAACTCAGCATTGAGGTCTGCGATGCGTGGGTCATCGCAACCCAGCACAGCGATTTCATAGCCTTCGGCTGAAAACCCAAGGTAATTCAGAACGTTGGCGGCGGCCATCTCCGCCAGATCGTCGAGGCCCACCTTGTCCCAGCGGGGGTCTTCGATCACAATGTCGGTCAGTGTCGTCACTGCTCATTTTTGGGGACTGTGTCCCCAAACTCCCGGAGTAAGTCTGGCAGGATGAAGATCAGGGCGTTTCAGCGTCTTTCTCGTAAGCTTCGATGATCGCAGCCACAAGTGGGTGGCGCACGACATCTTTGGCAGTGAAATAGTTGAAGCTGATCTTTGGAATGGACTTGAGCAATCGCTCGGCATCGGACAGGCCAGACGCGACGCCGCGCGGAAGGTCGATCTGGGTCCGGTCGCCGGTGATCACCATGCGCGAACCTTCGCCGAGGCGGGTGAGAAACATCTTCATCTGCATCGACGTCGCGTTCTGCGCCTCATCAAGAACCACAAACGCATTAGAGAGCGTCCGGCCGCGCATAAATGCCAGCGGCGCAATCTCGACGGTCTTTTCCTCGATCATGCGGGCCAATTGCTTACCAGGCAGAAAGTCATTCAGCGCGTCATAGAGCGGCTGCATGTAGGGATCGACCTTGTCCTTCATGTCACCGGGTAAATAGCCGAGCTTTTCGCCAGCCTCGACCGCTGGGCGGCTGAGAATGATCCTGTCGACCTGTCCGGTGATGAACATGTTCACGCCTACAGCGACTGCGAGATAGGTCTTGCCCGTGCCTGCCGGACCGATGCCGAAGGCCAGTTCGTTTTCGAACAGCGAGCGGACATAGGCTTTTTGCGCGTCAGTGCGCGGTTCCACCAGCTTCTTGCGGGTCTTGATTTCGACAGGACCACCTTCGAACATCTCGATCTGTGCATCTGGTCCGGCTTCTTCAGGGGCCATGCGGAATTCACGATCAATATCACCCGGAGAGACACTGCGGCCCTGTTCCAGCCGCTGGTAGAGGGACATGAGCACTTCGCGCGCCTCTGCCTGCGCCTCAGTTTCGCCGTGGATCGCCAGTTGATTCCCACGCCGCAGAATCTGGACCCCGAGTCGGGTCTCAATCTCGGTGAGGTTGCGGTCATATTCGCCGCAAAGGTCGATCAACAAACGGTTATCTGGGAATTCTACAAGCGCTTCTGACAAGGTGTCTGTGGTCACACGGGTCTCCGGTGCAAAGGTGTCGAGAACAGGGTGTCAAGTTCCATCACGCAGTGCAAGCAGTCACCCTTTCGCTCACAAAGCGTCTCCGAACGAAGAACCCCCTTTGAAATCACCGATTGCGGTGTTTCGTTCCGAAGCATTGCCCGAACACACCGGTCTGCCTTGCGGATCGAGCCGGGGCGACAGGTAGCCTTCGATGCCATCGTCAATGATCCAGTGGTCACATCCATTGGGATCAATCCAGATACCGGCCTGCAATTCGCTCAGCGGTTTGCTGTCGACACCTCGGTCGTAGCCCTTGTTTTCGCCCACGTTTTCACACCCCGCGAGTGCAGCGCAGAGACCAACAAGAGCAAAGGCGCGGGTCATGGCGGTTTTCCTCAGCGCAGGCATAGAATTTCCACCCGGCGATTCTGGGCCATTCCTTCGGCCGTTGCATTGGAAGCCGCAGGGCGGCTTTCGCCGAAGCCCCGTACCGAATAGACCCGAGCGCCCGCCTGTTGCGCCACCTGAGCAACAGCACGCGCCCGCCGCTGGCTAAGCGCCATGTTCGAGGCCTCGGAGGCGCGGCTGTCAGTGTGGCCCTCGATCACAAAACCATTGGACGGGTGGGACGCAAAAAAGCTGCGCAGACTGTTCACACCACCGGCGGCGATTGCGGCACTGCCTGTGGCAAACATCGTGTCAGTCGGCACAATCGCGCAGCGGCTGACTTTGTGACAGACAGGCGTGCCGTCGCGTCGCAGATGCGGGCTCATGAAACCCTCGGCACCGTCATCCATGACCCAATGCTCGCAGCCATCCGGATCGATCCACACACCCGGTACGTACCGTTCACCCTGCTGCGCAGCGCCAATCTGGGGCAGCGCCAACGCGATACTCAATACGAATGCGGGTACCCGCGCTTTCATGGCCACGTCCTTTGACTGCCGCAACGGCCTGCTTTGCGACTGGCCGTCCGATTCACTTGGATACTACCAAAGACAGCGGGTCTTGGAAGAGAGAACTCTATATATCGCGGTGTCCGGCCAGATAGTGTGTTATTGCACCAACGCACCCTTAAGCGAGTTGCGACCGGATTCGATGATTCTGACGCGGCGCAAGTCACCCGCCTGCAGCCCATCGGCTTGCACATGGACCGCGTGCAGGTGATCGGACTTGCCAACCATCTGGCCCGGCAAGCGACCCGGCTTTTCAAACAGCACGCCAACCTCTTTGCCGACCATTGCGTCCTGGGCGGCTTTCTGCTGCTCGGTGATCAGAGCCTGCAGGCGCTGCAACCGGTCATCCTTGATGTCTTCGGGCAGCTGGTCGCGTTCCGCCGCAGGCGTGCCGGGGCGTGTCGAGTATTTGAAGCTGTAGGCATAACCGTAGTTCGATGCGCGAATGATATCGAGCGTGGCCTGAAAATCCTCTTCGGTTTCTTCAGGGAACCCCACGATGAAGTCACCGGACAGCAGCAAGTCAGATCGCGCGGCGCGCAGCTTTTCA
This sequence comes from Alphaproteobacteria bacterium, assembly GCA_030431485.1. Classification (GTDB taxonomy): domain Bacteria; phylum Pseudomonadota; class Alphaproteobacteria; order Rhodobacterales; family Rhodobacteraceae; genus Marivita. The sequence continues at coordinate 47,879 of JAUIIR010000010.1, read as the reverse complement.
ATGATCGCAAGGTAGCTTTCCGCTGTGTGCTGCCGGTTCATCCGCTTGAGAATGCGATCCGAGCCGGACTGCACGGGCAGGTGCAGGTAGGGCATCAGTTTCGGACAGGTACCATGCGCCTCGATCAGATCGTCGGTCATGTCATTGGGATGGCTGGTGGTAAAACGGATGCGTTCCAGCCCGTCGATATCGTTCAGCGCCCAGATCAGACGGGCCAGCGACCAATCGCCGCCTTCGCCCGCACCGTGATACGCGTTGACGTTCTGGCCGAGCAGCGTGATCTCCCGGACGCCACGTTCCACCAGATCGCGGGCTTCGGTCAGGATGCGGTCGGCGGGGCGGCTGACTTCGGCACCACGCGTATAGGGCACCACGCAGAAGGCGCAGAACTTGTCGCAGCCTTCCTGCACCGTCAGAAAGGCAGTCGGGCCTCGTTTTGCCTTGGGACGGTTCTTGAGAACCTCGAACTTGTCTTCTTCCGGGAAATCCGTGTCTAGCGCCTTTTCCCCGCTGCGGGTTTTGGCCTCAAGTTCGGGCAGGCGGTGATAGCTTTGTGGGCCGACAACCAGATCCACCATCGGCTGACGGCGCATGATTTCTTCGCCTTCGGCCTGCGCGACACATCCGGCCACGCCAATTTTCAAATCGGGTTTATCGGCCTTCAAACCCTTGTAGCGCCCCAGCTCGGAGTAGACCTTTTCGGCCGCTTTTTCGCGGATATGGCAGGTGTTGAGCAGGATCATGTCCGCATCATCGGGCGACTGCGTTTCAACATAGCCCTGACCGCCCAGCGCTTCGGCCATGCGTTCGCTGTCGTAGACGTTCATCTGACAGCCATAGGTCTTGATATAAAGCTTCTTCGGTTCGGACATCGGCCAATCCTCCGGGGCAGGGTTCAGAGCGTGCCGATACCCCATGTCACCCCTGTCTTGCAATGCACGGTTTTTTCATCGACTCTGTGCGAAACATCCGCAGAGGTCGCCTCATGCGTTACACAGACATCGATGAATTCTTTTCACAAGCCTCTGGTACTCTTGCCAAGGGGCCGATTGCATTGGTTTTCGTAGAAGACACAGTCGAGATCGACGCAACCGTGCGGCACAACCTGCATCTCGGCTTCAAGAAAAATATCCTGTTCATGCCTGCCGAATTTGATCTGGCTGAAGATATCGCGGATCAGGTCACGCGCGTCGACGCTGATGTGGTGCGTGACGGCAATCGCGAAGACATTGTGAACAAGATCATTCAGCTCGCGCCGGGTGTCTGGATATATGCCTGCTACAATGCCGAGTTTCTGTTTTTCCCCTTCTGTGAAACCCGCACAATAGGCGAATTGCTGGCATTTCACAGCGAAGAGCGCCGCGATGCCATGCTCTGCTATGCGATCGATCTTTACGCGGGCGATCTGGAGGCGCATCCCAGCGCAGTCTGCATTGAGGATGCTTATATCGACCGTTCTGGCTATTACGCACTCAGCCGAAGCGATGCGGTGACGAACTATCCGAAGGAGCGGCAGCTTGATTTCTTTGGCGGTCTCCGGTGGCGATACGAAGAACATGTGCCGCCAGAGCGTCGGAAAATAGATCGAATTGCCCTTTTCCGCGCCAAACCGGGGTTGGAAATACGGGCAGATCACACGTTCAACGATGAAGAGTACAACACCTATGCCTGTCCGTGGCACCACAACCTGACGGCGGCTGTCGCGACGTTTCGAACCGCCAAGGCACTTAAACGAAACCCCGGATCAGCGTTTTCGATCGAAACGTTCCGGTGGCACAATTCGGTGCCATTCGAATGGCATTCGCGCCAGTTGCTTGACCTTGGCCTGATGGAACCAGGCCAATGGTTCTAGTGAGCTTGACCCACTTTTGATCAATCGGCAATCGGCACGTCCAAGGTTACAATAGTCCCGACGGCCCCACGTGTGACCTGAAGCGTTGCCTGCAGGCCATCACACAATCCCTGCACGATGCGGCCGCCAAGACCGTCAGAATTCGGCCATGTGACATTTTCGGGCAGACCGACACCGTCGTCGGTGACAATGGCCCGCATCCCCCCATTGTCCGTACGGGTAACGCGCAGCTCGACCAAGCCCGATTTCTGATCGCAAAATGCGTGCTGCATCGCGTTTGTCAGGACCTCAGACAAGATCAGACCAATCCGCACTGCCGTTTCACTATCGACCATGAGGGGCTCGACCTGAATGTTCATGCGTACACCGGGCCGACTGTCGAGATACGCAATAGCGTTCGCCACGCGCCCCAGATAGGCGCCAAGCTTGATTTTTCCGTCGTTGCGCTCCAGCGCGGCAGCCGACATTTCTTCGTAGAGCAGCTGCAGGCTTTCGACGCGCCGCGACAGATCCTTGAACTCGTCCGGCGCGTCGCTCTTGCGCGCTTTCATGCGGATCAGCCCCAAGATCATTGAGAGGTGGTTTTTGACCCGATGCTGGATTTCGGCCATGACGGTTTCAAACTGCTTGAGCCGTTCCGCTTGCTTGTCATTTGCGACTTCACTTTGCAGCCCGACGAAATAGACGATGTCGCCCTCTTCGTCGGTAACTGGCGAAATCAGCAAGGCATTCAGGAAAGAGTCGCCATTTGAACGCACGTTGGTCAGGATCGTCGAGATTTCCCGACCGTCCGAGATGGCTTCTCTCAGCTCATCGACAGCCGATTGCGACGTTTGCTCGCCTTGCAGAAAACGACAATTCCGACCCAGAGACATTTCGGATGTGTACCCTGTCAGCCGCTCGAATGCGCGGTTCACATAGACAATGGGATTGTCCGGAATGCGCGGATTGGTCAGCACCATAGCAACTGTGGACGCGCTGAAAATCGCGGTCGCGTCCTGTTCGCTGATATCACCGGGTTGAAAAGAAACATCTCTGTCCATCGTATCTACCTATGTCGGCACACAGGACTATCCTGCGGTCTTGAAAATGTTGGACAGATCACGTCCAGCCGTGCCCGCTACACTCGCAGCGGACACCGAATTTTATTGAATGAGCGCCGTTTGGCGAGTTGTCGGTCAGTCCAGATCCTCGGTCACAATCCGGTCTTGCGAGACGCCCAGTGACTGAACGGCCTTGGACATATCGTTGATCATTGGTTCCGGGCCGCAAATGTATATGGGGCCGTCGCTGTCCGAGACGATGGGCGCCAGAAAGTCTTTATCAATCTGGCCGCGCGAGAACTTGCTGTCGGGGTCGTCCGTCACAACGAAGTGACAGTTCAAACCGGCCATGGATGTGAATGCGTCGCGGAGGATGATGTCTTTTTCAGTCTTGTTCGAGAAAACGAGGTGACAATCATCAAGCGATCCGTGCGTCTGCAACCGACGCTTGAGCACCGCAATAAACGGGGTGATGCCCGCGCCCCCGGCAACAAAGACACCGGGCCCCTGGTCTTCGATTGCGCCCCAGGCATCACTGATTTCGACCTGATTGGTCATTTGCATCTGCGCGATCTGTTCCGTGACGCCGTCATGGTCCGGGTAGGATTTGATCACGAATTCCAACGTCGACTCGGTCGGCAGCCCTGTAAAGGTGAAGGGGCGTTTTTCGTTCTGCCACCCGTCCTTCAACAGCGAAAAATCGCAAGCTTGACCGGGGGTATATGTGTACCCGTCCGGCTTGTTGAACACCAAATGATTGGTGTCATGGGTCACAGGTTCGATACTTTGCAGCGTCAGCGTATACGTCATGTGGTACGTGTCTCCTTTGCAGTCGACAACGCACAGGCCTAACGAGAGTTCCCTCTCCGCTTACAGATGATCGTATTGCGGCATCCCCAGAACATGGAATCCGCCATCGACGCGAATGATCTCACCTGTGGTGCACGACCCGGCATCCGAGGCAAGATATACGGCTGTTCCGCCCACCGCTTCGAGCGTCGCGTTCGACCGCAGCGGCGCGTTCTGATCCGTGTGCTTATAGGTCTTGCGCGCACCGCCGATGGCTGCTCCAGCCAACGTTTTCATCGGGCCGGGGCTGATCGCGTTCACCCGGATGCCCTCTGGCCCAAGGTCATTCGCCAAATAGCGGACTGATGCTTCGAGCGCGGCTTTCGCCACCCCCATCACGTTGTAATTCGGGGTTACACGGGTGGAGCCCATATAGGTCAGTGTCAGCAAAGTGCCGCCATTTTCGACCATCAGCGGGTGCGCCCGACGGGCCACGTCAATGAAGCTGTAGGCCGAAATGTCGAGCGAGTTCTTGAAGTTGGCGCGGCTGGTGTTGAGGATGCGGCCCTGCAGTTCTGACTTGTCGGAAAACGCAATGGCGTGAACGACAAAATCAATGATCGGCCAGCGCGCGGCAAGTTGTTCAAACGCGGTATCGAGCGAGGCGTCATCGGTCACATCCACATCGACCATGAAATCCGACCCGACACTCGCAGCCAGCGGCTCAAGGCGCTTCCCAAAGGCTTCACCCTGATAGGTGAAAGCCAACTCTGCACCGGCGTCAGCCATCGACTTCGCGATTCCCCACGCGATGGAGCGTTCATTGGCGACGCCCATGATCAGGCCGCGCTTGCCCTTCAACTGTCCGCTCATAGTCAATCCACGTATTTCGACAACAACATCGACCCATTGGTGCCGCCAAACCCGAAGGAATTGGTCATCACCGTATCGAGGCCCGCATTTTCCACCAGATCGGTGGCGATTTCTTCCGGCTTCAGCGCCGGATCCAGCGTTTCCACGTTGATCGACGGGATGATAAAATCGTCCCGCAACGCGAGCAGACAGTAGATCGCCTCTTGCGCGCCAGTCGCACCCTGACTGTGGCCGGTCATCGACTTGGTGGAACTTACCGGGGGTGTGCTGCCGTCGCCAAAGACGCGGCGCACCGCTTCGATTTCGCCCACGTCGCCGACAGGTGTCGAGGTGCCATGCGCGTTGATGTAGCTGACGCTGCGACCGTCCGGCAGCGTCTTGAGCGCGCCGCGCATCGCACGCTCGCCACCTTCACCCGACGGTGCGACCATGTCGGCCCCATCCGAGGTGGCCGAAAACCCGGTGACTTCAGCATAGATCGTGGCCCCACGCACCAAGGCCCGCTCCAGCGGTTCGAGCACGACCATCGCGCCGCCGCCCGAGATCACAAAGCCATCACGCCCTGCATCAAAAGCGCGCGACGCTTTCTCGGGCGTATCGTTGTATTTCGACGACATCGCGCCCATTGCGTCGAAGAGACAGGATAGCGTCCAGTCGAGTTCTTCACCACCGCCCGCAAACATCACGTCCTGCAGCCCCAAGGCCACCTGCTGGGCTGCCATACCGATGCAATGCAGCGAGGTCGAACAGGCGGAGGTGATCGAGAAGTTCATGCCCTTGATCTGGTAGGCCGTCGCAAGGTTGGCGCTCACGGTTGAGGACATGGTTTTCGGAACCGCAAATGGCCCGATCCGCTTGGTGGCGCCCATGCTCAGAACGGACTGATGCGCCGTCAGCATGGCGCTTGTCGACGGCCCGCCCGATCCAGCGATCAGGCCGGTCATCGGGTTCACCACCTCTTCCGGGGTGAGCCCCGCATCAGCAATCGCCTGCCCCATCGCGATATGCGCATAGGCTGCCCCCGGCCCCATGAACCGCAGCGTGCGCTTGTCCACATGGTCAGCCACGTTCAGATCAATCGCCCCGGCCACTTGGGAGCGGAATCCATGTTCGGCCATATCCGCATTTGCGGTGATCCCGGAACGGCCTGCTTTCAGGCTCGCAGCCACTTCTTCGGTATTGTTCCCAATGGAGGAAACAATCCCCAATCCTGTCACGACAACACGGCGCATCACGGCTCCTTACAATTGTTGCATGCGTGTGTAGGGGAAGGCGGGGGGTGGGGGCAAGCAGATTGGCTGCGATCCGACCGTCAGACCTTGCGCAAATCAGAGGCACCTAAGGGCTCTGCCGTGGCAGAACAGCTGGTCTCAATAATCTGGACGCCAAACCAAAAGCCTCAGTTGATTTTTCAGTTGCACAGGATGGCCGCAACCACGACACACGCGCCAATTTCGCATTGAACAGGCTGCTTCCAATGACCGATCATCCCCGCCTACATGACCGCCCGGATTGGCTTTATCTGCTGCGCGACTACTACGAACTCTATCGCCGCCTTTCTGCCGGTGGCAGCGCAAAGATTCGCACACACCAGAAAGTCGTCCGAGAGAGCATCAACCGCGTGATCAAAGCCAATGCCGAGGTCCGCGAGCTTGAGCCCGTCTCCAAGCCTGTCTCTGCGCACCTCAGGCGGGCTCTCGACAATGGACGAATGGAACGCCACGCGCCTTTCATTCGCGCGCTGGAAAGCGTCCAGCAGCATTTCGTGTGGCAATATGGATATGAAAAGGTCCCGCGTGGACTGGAACAGAAATACGCGTATGCTGAACTGGCAGGACCAACCGGCCCGGTGATCACCGACGAAGTGATTTTGGGTCTGGTGCTGTTTGCGCCGGGTTGCACCTATCCGGCCCATGCCTATAGCGGTATTTCGGAAAGCTACATTTGCCTGTCCGGTGCTGTGTCCGAAAACGATCAGGGTGTCTACGCGCCAGGGTCTCTGATCTTCAACCCGCCCGAACAACGGCATCGCATCACGGTTGCGGACCAGAACCCGGCTTTGCTGTGCTACGCATGGACCGGGGAGCGTGACAAACTTGCAAACCAGAAGATGGTGTTTTCCCGCGGGCCCAAAAAATAATGTTGAGGCTGTGCGATCCTCAGCTTTCGGACAGCGCGACCTTCATGTCTTTGACCTGATAGATGGTTTCGCCATCCGCTTCGACCCGGCCGTCTGCAACCCCCATGGTCAGGCGGCGCGTCTGAATTGCCTTGGTGAAATCAACATAATAGGTCAGCATTTTGCGATCTGGCCGCACCATGCCGGTCAGTTTCACTTCGCCGACACCCAACGCATAGCCGCGTCCTTGCCAACCGCGCCAACCCAGATTGAAGCCAGTCAACTGCCACAAACCATCAAGCCCAAGGCACCCTGGCATGATCGGATTGCCCGGAAAATGGCAATCAAAAAACCAGAGGTCAGGTGTGATGTCGAACTCCGCCACGACATGGCCTTTGCCATGCTCACCACCATCACCTGAAATATCGGTGATCCGGTCCATCATCAGCATCGGAGGTTCGGGAAGCTGAGCATTGCCCGGCCCGAACAACTCACCCCGTGCGCATTTCAAAAGGTCGTCACGGTCAAAGCTGCGTGGAAATTCGGTCATGGCGGATTGGGCTCCCGGATGGATTAGCAAATCCCGTGTCCTCTAGCATCGCGCCCACAAAGCACGCAAGACCAACACGGGGACAGGCATGAGACAAGTTGTTGCAAGAAATTTATTTGAACTGCGAGCCATTCGCACCCTATATACCTACAATAAGGAGAAGGTCTGGCATGTCTGCACGATCCATTGAGCGCGGAACCGACTGGTTGTCAAAGGGGGGTGTTCGCCCGACCCGGCAGCGGGTGGCGTTGGCGTCTTTGCTCGTCGGAGATGGTAAAAACCGTCACGTGACCGCCGAAAGCCTTTTTGCCGCCGTACAGGACACCGGAGAACAGGTATCGCTGGCGACGGTCTACAATACATTGCGGGCATTCTGCGATGCTGGGCTGATGCGGGAAGTGACCGTTGATGGGGCCCGCAGTTATTTCGATACCAACACCCATGACCATCCGCATTTCTTTTGGGAAGACGAAGGGCGGTTGACAGATGCACCGGCTGATCAGCTTGAAATAGCCCGCATCCCCTCACCTCCTGAAGGTGCAGAGATCTCCAGCGTCAACGTGGTCATAAAGCTGCGCCGCACCTGACACGCCCGAGGTGTCTGGCCTGCTTTGCGTTTTGCAGGCAAAATCAAAGCAACCTAAGCCTTTCAGGACCGCCGCGCGGCCCGAGATGCGGCGAGTTTTCCCTATTTCCAGAATTCCAATTGCGCCGGTACGTTGCAATCGCACGATTTTCGCCAAGCTCCTGACATTAAAACTTTTTCCCAGAAAAATATTCTTCCAACTCAGCGCTCCACTGCCTGTCCGGAAACGCTAAACTTTTCAGCAAACTCAGCATTTAACACCGCGTTCACACCTCACTCCGCATCACCCGCTCCGGGGGCGTTTTGAATGAGGGGTGTGGGGTATGGAACCCTTGACCAACATATTTGGGACGCAGACGTCTTCGGCTGGTTTGTCGTTTGGTTTGCGCGGTGTTGTTGATTGGAGTGTTCAGCAGCCGTTTTTGGATGTGTTCAAGACCTCGCGTGCGTGGCTTGGGCACAGCGAGAGCCAGTGGGGGGCCTATCAGGCGGAGGATCTGGCGGCGATGGGTCTTCTGGATGCCAATGGCTGGATCACCGATCTGCCGGCCGGGGTTGACCGGGTCGAGACCTTCATCCTCACCGAGATGCCAGCGGAGGCGCAGTACACGGCGGGGACCTACCGGCTGAGCTATGATGGCGCGGGCGAGATCCATGTGCATGGCGCCGAGATCGTATCGCAGTCGAATGGCGAGATCTGGTTCAACTACACCCCCACCGGCGAAGGCATGGTTGTGGTGTCGATTTCCGACACCGACCCGCAGAACACCGGCAACTACCTGCGCAATATCGAGGTGGTCAAGCAGGAGTACATCCCGGCTTTTGAGGCCGGCGCGCTCTTCAACCCGCTCTGGCTCGAGGTGATCGGTGACGCCCAGGCGCTGCGCTTCATGGATTGGCAGGAGACCAACGAATCCACCATCCGCAGCTGGTCCGACCGTCCCACACCCGACACTTACAGCTATTCCGAAGGTGTGCCCCTCGAGGTCATGGTCGCGCTGGCCAATGCCACCGGCACCGAACCCTGGTTCAACATCCCCTGGAATGCCGACGAGGCCTATATCCGCAATTTCGCAACCTATGTGCGCGACAATCTCGACCCCGATCTGCGCGCCCATATCGAGATGTCCAACGAGGTCTGGAACTGGATGTTCGAGCAGGCCCGTGAGGCCGCGGCCGCTGCGGAGGCGCGCTTCGGTCAGGACCTCGGCGATGGCTGGATGCAGGAATACGGTGCCCGCGCAACCGAGATGGCGCGCGTCCTCGACACGGTCTATGCAGGCAACGAGGACCGGCTGGTCAAGGTCATCGCCACCCATACCGGCTGGCCGGGGCTGGAGGAATCGATCCTGCAGGCGCCCGCATGGCAGGCGCTCAGCCCGACCAACGCCGCGCCCTATCTCTCCTTCGACACCTACGCCATCACCGGCTATTTCAGCGGCGGCCTCGGCACGGACGCCAAAGCGCCGCTGGTGCTCGACTGGATCGCCCGGAGCGAGGCTCAGGCCCGTCAGGACGCGTCGGCTCGTGGGCTGAGCGGCAGCGCCGCCGAGGCCTATTTTGCCGAGCACCGTTTCGATCTGGCTGTGGACCTGGCGGTGCGCGAGCTGCGTGACGGGTCGGTCACCGGCAATAGCGAGGATTCCCTGCAGCACCTGTTCGAGATGTTCGCCTACCACAAATCCGTCGCCGAGGCGCATGGGCTCGATCTGGTGATGTACGAGGGCGGCACCCATGTCGCCGGTGTCGGGCAATGGATCAACAACGATCAGCTCACCGAGTTCTTCACTCATCTCAACTATTCCGACGGTATGGGGCAGCTCTACACCGAGCTGCTCGCAGGCTGGGAAGCGGCTGGTGGCACGCTGTTCAACGCCTTCGTCGATGTCTCCGAGCCCAGCCAATGGGGCAGCTGGGGATCGCTGCGCCACCTGCAGGACAGCACCGCACGCCATGATGCCGTGGTGGCGTTCATGGACAGCCATCCCGCCCCCGCCACCATGAAGGACGGCACCTGGGGCAACGCCGATTTCGACTTTGGCCCCGTGCCGGGCCCTGCGCCCGCGCCGGAGGACGAGGGCGCCCCCGTGCCGACCCCGGTGCCCACGCCGCAGCCCGAGCCGCAGCCGCTGCCTGTACCGGAGCCCACACCGACACCTGTGCCCCAGCCACGGCCTGCGCCGCAGCCTGAACCCACGCCGCAGCCCGTGATCGATACCGTCACCGAGATCCGCGAATATGTTTTCGGCAACGGGCTCTTCGCCCTGGCCGACAACGCCCCCGAGCATTCGGTCCCTCACTGGATGGTGCAGATGGCCGCCCAGTCCGGCATCTCCTATGCCACCTCGATCCAGACCGGCATGCTGACCCAGCATGACGATCTGCCGGCCAATCCCACGCTGTGGCTTGAGGGCGTCGAGAACGCCTGGGACCCGGAGGCAGGCCAGAGCTTTGCCGAAGCCGGTTTCAACCAGATCACCCTCTCGCCGGCAAACTATGTGCAGGATCAGTCCCCGGACAGCCCCTATTGGCATGAGCCCGGCACCTCGCCGCTCGAAGCCGCGCTGCGCATCATCGACTGGGCCGAGGCCCGTGCCCCCGGCGCCACCATCAACATCTACGAGACCTGGCCCGAGATGGACGGCTACCCGGATGTCCCGGTGCAGCTTGACGCATGGAGCGACAGCATGACCGGCGAATGGCATGGCTGGTGGGTGGCCCTCACCGAGATGATCCAGCAGGCCCGCCCCGATCTCGACGTGCGCCTCATCCCCGTCGGAAGCCGCGTCGCAGAGATGATCAGCACGCCCGAACTCGGCCTGCAAACCCTCACCGCCGAAGACCTCTTCCTCGACGATGGAGGCCACGCAACGCCAACACTCTCCTTCCTCACATCCCTCATCCACTTCACAACACTCACAGGACAACTCCCCCCGCAAAACATACAGCTCCCAGACACACTCAACCCAACCGTCACACAAAACTTCCAAAACATCTCCCAATGGATCAGTGAAACACAAAACATCCATAGTGGCGGGACCACAGACGGTACTGTTGCGTCCTTGACCGCAGGACCTGATGTGAATGTGGACGTCTCCGACAGCGACGAGGCTGCGCAAAGCACAAACCGGCTCCAACAAGGCGACGATGACGGTCCGATCACACTGAGCGGTGCCCAGTCCAGTTACACGCTGCGTATCGCTGATGACACCATTGTCATTGAAGATCGGCGGCCGGATGGCGATGGTCAGCGCATTCTGAACGCGGATGATCAGGTCACGTTCGCCGAGACCTTGCCGGTCTTCGGTGCAGCCGGTCTGGATGTGGACATGTTCGACGGCATGGCCCAACTGGACGGTTCTGCGATGGCGGCTCTGACCGAGCTTTATATCGCGTATTTCAATCGGGCACCGGATGCGGTTGGTCTTTACTTCTGGGGCAATCAGCTTGCCGATGGCATGAGCCTCCGCGACATCGCGGGATACTTCTTTGATCAGCCTGAAACCCGTGCGCTTTATGGCGAGGTGGCGGACCTGTCCGAGTTCGTGACAGCAGTCTATCAGAACGTGCTGGGCCGCGCGCCCGACGCGGCGGGTCTGAATTTCTGGCTCGAGCTGCTTGAGACCAATCCGGCGATCACTCCACCCACCTTTATTCAGGAGATCCTCGCAGGCGCTAAAGCCGAGACCGGCAGCCCGGCCGATGCCGCCTATTTGGCGAACAAGGTTCTGCTCGGAGGGCATTTCGCAGTCACGCGCGGCATGTCCGATGTCGATGAGGCGCGCATGGTGATGCACGGCTTTGACGGAACCGGGGACAGCCTGCAGGACAGGTTGGCGCAAAGCGATGCGATCTATGCAGACATCCTCGACGGGACGGAAGATGGGTTTCTGATGCAATTGGTGGGGATCGCTGATCCGGCAATCATCGAATGAGCGATCCCGATGATCCTGCTTTCCAGCAGCGGCACACAGCCGGCGATGTGATTGAAATTGCCTGATCTTGCGCATCACACGATTTCCTGGGGTGATCAATTCGGGCAAACTTGCCTCGGTTCTGCCGGTTTTTTGCACCCGGAGCTTAACAATCTGTGAAGGCGCTCCGGGAACTGCGTCGAATTCGACAGAGGCATGAAATTCGATTGCCTGGAATCGCGTCCTCTGTGACAGTGCGGGGTGATGGTGGGCAGCGTGCTACGCGCTGTCCGAATAGGGAATACGGTGAAAATCCGTGACTGCCCCCGCAACTGTAAGCGGTGAGTGCTTCGCGCAAGACCACTGGGCCGATGAGCCTGGGAAGGTGCGAACCGCATGATGACCCGCAAGTCAGGAGACCTGCCATCACATGTGAACTGAACCCGGGCGGGGTGCACCGGAGGTCGACATGCCTTGCGCTGTTGTGGTGCGACTCATGGACCCGACCTCGATGCAGCCCGTCTCAGCGCGGAGGGCGCTTTATGTCGATCGAACGAACCCTGACCCAGCTGCAGGTCAATCCACGCACCGCGGAACGTGCGCGGGAAATCGGGCAGCTGGGCTATATGCAATGGTTGGGCAGCCTACCACCGCAGGCCTGCTATCTGACCGAGGCGACCTGTGCCTTTATGGCGGCCGCACCATTCAAGGACACAGATCCAGCGGTGGCAGAGTTTTGCGCTTTGCTCAAAACCTCTTTGGATGCCCCATTGAAGCCGCTTGATCTCGCTCTGCCGAAACCACGCAGGCGCGGCGGAGCAAAAGAACGTCGCTTGTCTTTATAGGCCCTGACCGGCGGCTGCCTCGAAAGCTGCAGCCGCCTCTTCGGTCATGGGATCCAACAGCAGACTTTTGGCCACATCCGGTGCGAGGGTGAAACAATCGAGCCCGCGCATAGCAAGCGCCACCATTTGCTCGGTACTGCGGAGCGAAGCCACAAGGATACGTGGTGCGCCGCCTGAAATGACCAGCATTTGTTCGAGGCGATCAAGCGCGGGCAGACCGGCTTCGTGCATGCGGCCAAAATACGGTGCCGCGAACTCGGCGCCCAAGGCTTTCGCGACGAAAATCTGCTTGGGATCGTAGACCGCTGTCAGAAGGATCGGACCACCAAGCGCCTTGACCGAAGGTACTGCATGCAGAGCTTCCGGCGTCATCGGGATCTTGACCACTGTTTGTATGCCGACCCTGGCGCCGGCCTCATAGAGTCGACCTGCCCAATCCACGTAGGTCTCGACCGGACCAAACACCTGCGCGTGCAGCTCCCGCGCTCCAAGATCATGCGCGCGCTGCGCCATATCGGTCCAATTGATTGTTGGATATTCGAGCCCGGCACGCTGTGCCAGAAGTGGGTTGGTCGTGATGCCTTTGAAAACACCGGTCGGCATGAGATCTGACCATGCTTTTTGGTCGGCCGTGTCGAGGTAAAGGTCCATGAGATCAGCCCGCCGCAGCCATCGCTGTGTCAAGTTCGGCCAGAGTGGGCGGATTGCACCCGGCCCGGCTGCAGTTGAGTGCCGCGGCCATGCCTGCGCGACGGATCAAGGCCTCGACTTGCTCGGCATTCAGAACGGTCAGAGCATCCGCCGACAAGACAGATATCCGCGCCAAGCCCGCCAGAAGGGTGGCCATAAACGTGTCGCCGGCCCCGACCGTGTCGACCAGTCCGGGAACCGGCGGTGCAGGGATGTCGACACTCACATCGCTACGCATCGCGGTTGCGCCATCTGGACCTTTGGTCATCACCACCAACGCGGCCGAGCTTTGCGCCTTTACATGATCCAGCGCTTTATCCTGCGGCATGTCCGGGCAAAGGCCTTCAAGGTCTTCGTCGCTCAATTTGAGCACGTGCACAGATTTCATCATGCGGAAGATCCGTGCGCGATAGGCATCGATATCGGTGATGACGGACAGGCGGACGTTTGGGTCCAGCGAAACAAGCGTACCCGCCGCATATGCAGCTTTGCAGGTCTCCTCCCACGCATCCGCATCCGCTCCGTCCGTCAGGGCCAGCGACCCCGTATGGAGAGCGCGCGTTTCCGATGGCATCGCAGACGATAATGAAGCTGCAGTTATCCTCCGCTCGGCTGTGCCATCGCGTTCAAAGACGTAAGACGGAATCCCGTTGGTGACGGTGACGCGCGCAATTGTTGTTGGAGCATCGACGCGCCCCCCGGCGAGCTTAACACCTGACGAAACGAGGGTATCGGCGAGAAGGTCCCCCCACTCATCTGTGGAGATCGGTGTCAGATAGTGCACATTCGCCTGTTGGCGGCCAAGCGCCATTGCAACATTGAACGGCGAGCCGCCGGCAAGGGCTGACACGTCGCCATCGCGGGTGACGTGATCAATAAGGTTTTCACCGCCAACGCAGATAACGGGGCTTGCAGTCATGACAGGGCTTTCCGGCTTAAAGTTCAGTTCGTGTTCAGATTGACGTCAGGCAACGTATCCAGCGCCTGCTTAAGCGCATTGCCCCACTGAGTCGAGATTGCCTGAAATTCGGGATTGTCTGCTTCGACACGACCAATGTGCTTTTTCTCAAGGCTGTCAGTTGTGTAGCAGAAGTAATCAAGCGGTGCGCCAACAGACAGATTGGCCTTGAGCGTGGAGTCAAAGCTGACAAGCAAGAGCTTGAGCGCATCTGCAAAGTCCAGATCGGGGTCGTAGGCGCGTACAAGGATCGGACGACCGTATTTGATCTCTCCGATCTGAAAGAACGGCGTGTCCTCTCCCGCTTCAATGAAATTGCCCTGCGGATAAATCAGGAACAGACGTGGCGGGCTGCCCGCGATCTGTCCACCAAGGATCAATGTGGCTTCAAAGGCGCTGTCGGCACGTTGACCGCCTTCCGTCAATCCCTTGATCACCTCGCGAAGCGTATCACCAACCATGCAAGCCGCCTGAAACATCGACGGCGCCTTCATCAGCGATGGCGTCCGGTCCTCGGGTTGTTTGCTGCGCTCGTCCAACAGGCTGACCACGGCTTGGGTGGTAGCAAGGTTGCCCGCCGACATAAGAGTCAGCACGCGTTCGCCCGGCTCTTCCCAGATGGTCATCTTTTTGAAGGTCGAGATATTGTCCAACCCCGCGTTGGTGCGCGTGTCTGACATGAAGACCAAGCCGCTGCGCAGCATCATTCCAACGCAATATGTCACTTGGGAGCCTTTATTGCTGAACCACGTTGATGCGGACGTCGAGTTCTTCATTCACGCCGCCAATCCGTGTACCAGATATCGGGGCTGCATCGGAATAGTCCAGCCCCGTCGCAACACGCACATAGCGTGTGTCAGGCGAAACACCATTGGACACGTCAAAACCGACCCAGCCGAGCCCATCGACATGCACCTCAGCCCAGGCATGCATGGCCTCTTGCGTGGTGGTTTCATTCAGCATCAGGTAGCCGCTGGCATATCGGGCTGGCAATTTCAGCGCCCGTGCGCAGGCAATCATGATGTGGGTGTGATCCTGGCAGACCCCCTGCTTAGCCGCAATGGCGTCTTCAGCACTCCAGTCAGGGGACGAGACACCCAGAGTGTACGGCACCTCGGTGCGTATTCTCTCTGACAGCGCGTGCAAATCCGCGATATCCGGTTCGGCGCTTATTCCTTTGACAAGAGCACGCGTGCCGGCCCCTGCTTCGGTCCTCGGCGTGGTCAGACAATAGAGCCACAGCGGTGTCATTCCATGATGCGGGCCAAGCACACCAGCCGTGTCCGAGACCTCAACTTCTCCTGCGCTGATCACCGACATTTCAGTGATATGAGCGTCAAAGCTGATCAATTCGGTGGTGTTGTGATGATGATCCTCAAAGCTGAGTTCTTTGCGGCCCCCTTCAATGCGCGTTTCCCACGAGATGACCGACTGATTGTACGAGGACTTCGGCGTCTTGCGAAGTTGCTGCAGCCCGTAAAGCACCGGAGTGTCAAAACGGTAGAGCGTCGTATGTTCGATCTTCAGGCGCATAAGCGGGCTGTGCGATGTGTCTCAGGCATAAAACCGGAAATCCTGTTCAATTTGCCGAGAAATGCCAGACAGATCCTCAAGGGTTGTTTGAAGAAACTCATGCAACCCGTATTCAAAGATATCGTCAATGCTCTTGGTCGTGAGCCTGTCTCTCAGTGCGCCGACCATCGCGCGCGAAACATTTCCGGCATCGTCTTCACTGCCCAGATAACCAAGGTTGTCGCTCAGTTTACCGGCACAAAACGCCAGTGATCTGGGCATCCGACGATCAAGGATCAGAAAGGCTGCGATTTCACGGGGACCCCCGCCCGCGCCATATTCCATCCGGAAACCGCCCTTGGCCGAGACCGAGCGCAGGATGGATTCCCACTGCACATTGTCGATGGATGTTCCCACTGCCCGTGCCGAGGGCAGCAAAACGTAGTACTTCACATCAAGGATGCGGGCGGTGTTATCCGCACGTTCGAGGAACGTACCAAGACGGGCAAAATCGTAGATATCATTGCGCAGCATCGTGCCATGCGTCACCCCCCGGACCAATGCGGCGTGATGGCGGATCAGTCGCAGAACACTGGGCAAATCGCGTTCTGACACCTTGCGTGCAAGCGCGGTTTTCAATGCCATGTAGGCCGAGTTCACAGCCTCCCACACATCGCCCGTGATTGCTGTGCGCACCAGGCGTGCATTTTGGCGTGCCGCGTTGACGCTGGACACTACCGAAGATGGGTTGTCCTTGCTGCGCAGCATCCAGTCGACAGCCAGATCGCGCGAAATCTCGTCATGCGCTGAACGGAAGCCATTCAGGCAATCGGCCGACTGCAGGACGGACGCCCATTCGTCATCACCTTGATTAAGTCGCGTGAGAGCGATGCGCTGGCCGGTTTCGATCAGGCGTGCGGTGTTCTCGGCCCTCTCCATGTAGCGATACATCCAGAAGAGGCCATTGGCGGTTTTTCCCAACATCGCGCTACTCCTCCAGAACCCAAGTGTCTTTGGTGCCGCCGCCTTGCGACGAGTTTACAACCAAAGACCCTTTCTTGAGAGCAACGCGGGTCAAACCACCTGGAGTGATCTTTATTCCGTCCGGACTGACCATAACGTACGGCCTCAGATCGACGTGACGCGGAGCAAGACCTGTCTTCGAGAAAATCGGCACAGTAGACAGGCTCAGGGTTGGCTGCGCGATATAGTTCTTGGGTCGGGCTTTAAGCTTCTTGCGGAAGTTCGCGATCTCCTTCTTGGTCGCGGTCGGACCAATCAGCATGCCGTATCCGCCTGAGCCATGCACCTCCTTGACCACAAGATCTTCGAGGTTGTCGAGCACATAGGCAAGCGCATCGGGTTCCGAGCAGCGCCATGTCGGCACGTTCTGAAGCAACGGCCGTTCGCCGGTATAGAACTCGACGATGTCCGGCATGTAGGAATAAATTGCCTTGTCGTCGGAAATACCTGTTCCCGGAGCATTAGCGATGGTGATCCCGCCGGCGCGATAGACATCCATAATCCCCGGCACACCCAACTGGCTTTCCGGATTGAAGTTCAACGGGTCGAGAAAATCATCATCGACCCGGCGATACAGGACGTCGATCGGCTGATACCCATGCGTCGTCCGCATTGCGACGCGACCGTCGATCACCCGCAGGTCATGCCCTTCTACAAGCTCGACGCCCATCTGGTCGGCAAGAAAAGCGTGTTCGAAATAGGCCGAGTTGTAGATTCCCGGCGTCAGCACGGCGACGGTCGGGTCTCCATTCGCCATCGCAGGTGCGCATGCCGCAAGCGACCGGCGCAATTCGATGGGATATTGCTGCACAGGCTGCACCCGGTTCTTCGAGAAAAGCTCGGGGAACATCTGCAGCATCGTTTCCCTGTTTTCGAGCATATAGCTCACGCCCGATGGAGTGCGCGCGTTATCTTCGAGAACGTAAAACTCGCCCGGCCCGGTGCAGACAAGGTCGATGCCGACAATATGCGTGTAGACGCCGCCAGGCACATCGACGCCAATCATCTTGGGTTGGAATGCTTCGTTCTGCGAAATCATTTCGCGCGGGATCCGCCCGGCCTTCACGATTTCCTGTGTGTGATAGATATCGTGCAAGAAGGCGTTGATTGCGCGAACCCGCTGTTCGATGCCGCGCGACAGCTTGGCCCACTCCGCACCCGAGATGATACGGGGAATGATATCGAACGGGATCAGGCGCTCTTCAGCCTCAGCGCGACCGTAGACATTAAAGGTGATGCCGGTCAGGCGGAACAGGTCTTCCGCCTCTCGGTTCTTAGCCCTTAACCGCTTCGGGTCTTCCTGATCGAACCAGTCAAAAAAGTTCTTATAGGGAGCGCGAACTTGCGCATCACGACCCCACATTTCATCAAAAACAGAGTTTTCAGACATAGCTTACGGTTGCCCAGTGCTGGCAGAAGTGCAAGACGATGCCGCGACCAAGAGCATGATGCGCACAAAAACCTTGCTATTTGCCTATTTATTGGGCGATTTGAGCTGCGCCGGATCATCCGCGCCGCAAACAGCCCTAGGCGCTCATCTTTTGCGGGAATAGGTCAGCCCAGACCCGGCAGCCATGTCGCAAGCGACGGGAACAGGATCAAAAGCGCAACCACGAGCAGCGAGCACAAAATGAACGGAATCGCGGCACGATAAATCTCGCGCATGGTCGTGTTCGGCGGAGCCACGCCCTTCATCACAAAAAGCAGGAGCCCGAAGGGCGGTGTGGTGAAACTGATTTCCAACGACAACAGCATGATCAGGCCGAACCAGATCGGGTCGAATTCCAGCGTCTGAGCGAGCGGGAAAAAGATCGGCACAGTCAACAGCATGATGGAGATCTGCTCCATGAACATTCCCAAGAGCAGCAGCACACCAAACATCACCAAGAGCATCAGTGTCGGGTCCAGATCGAACCCCGTTGCCCAATTGATCAGCCCCTTGGATGCACCGGAGAACGCCAGAAGCTGGCTGAAGGTCGCAGACCCAAAGACAATCAGGTACGCCATAAGGGTCACGCGCAACGCGCCGCGCACCGATTTCTTGACTGCGTCCCAAGTCAGACAGCGATAGAAGGCAGCAAGGACCAAGACCCCTAGCGCGCCAAAAGCCGCCGCTTCGGACGGGGTGACGATGCCGTTGATCATCATGATCACGATGACCACCATCAATCCGATCATCGGCACCACGTCGCGCATCAGGATGCCCAGCTTCTCAGCCGCCGTCATCTGTTCGACGTCATAGGCAGGGGCCGCAGTGGGGTCGAGCTTGGTTTGCAGGTAGATCGTCGCAACGTAGAAGCTGGCGAGGATCAAGCCGGGAATGACCCCGGCGATCAGCAGCGCGCCTACATCAATTTTGGCGAGCGTCGCCAGCAGAACGGCGAGCGCCGACGGCGGAATGATGATCGCCAGCCCGCCAGTTCCGAGGATTGGGCCGATGGACATATGGCTTTTGTATCCACGCCGGTTCATCTCGGGCACCATCAGCGACCCCAAAAGCGCGGTTGATCCCATCGACGACCCCGACAGTGTTGAAAACCCGGTGCCGCCCAGAACGGTGACATAGCTCAGACGACCGGGCAACCGTCCCAGAAGTTTGTCTATGGCCGAGAACATGCGACTGCCCAGACCCGTCTGGAAGAAGACCTCGCCCATCAGCAGGAACAGCGGAATGGGCACCAGCGCAAAAATCGTCAGCGCCCCCCAACCATTGTTCAGCAGCGCGACAACCCCACGGTCGCCGCCCATGAACACCCACGCACCGATGATGTTGGCGGCAAGGAAAGCCAGCGCCACGGGCATGCCGATTGCCATGAGGAGCATGATGCTGCCGACCAGCAGACCAAGGGCTTCGAACCATTCCATTATTCGTGAATCCCCGCTTCGCCCGAGTGCATGAGATCAGACCCGAGCACGAACCGCGAAAACTCGATGGCCATCACCGAAAAGGCGATGGGAAAGGTCACTGTCAAAAGCCAACGGGGGTAGTAATAGGCGCGCACATCGTAGTTGTTGCGCTCGATATTGGTCAGGAAAAGCTGCAGACCGTACCATGCAAGGATGACGCAAACGAGCACGCAGAGCGCGGCGACCAGCCGGCTCACGAACCGTCGCAGCGGTCCGGGCAGTGCTGCCGTCACCAGTTCGATATGCACATGGCCTTTTTCACGCACAAGCCAAGGCGCGCCAAGCATCGTCATGTAAAGGATGCCGTATTCTGCAGAGGTGAACAGCCATGCAAAAGGCTGAAGCCCCAGATTGCGCATCAGAACGGACACCACCACCGACACCATCAGCCAGACAAGTGTCACGGCTGCGATGAAGGCCATCGTGTAAAGCAAAGCGTCATAGACGCGGGTCACGGCGCGCATGGGGTCATCCGTTTGAGAAAGCTGGGCCGGGACATATGCCCCGGCCCGTTGGTCTTAATTGTCTGCGGCAGGATCGTAAAACTTGCCGATCAAGTCGTCATAGCTCGCAACCGACTGCGGCTCGGCTTCCATCAGTTCTTTCATCCGCGCCCATGTGGTTTCACGCGCAGCGGCAAGGTAGTTGGCCTTTGCCTCACCTTCGAGTGAGACCACGTTCATGCCCGCTTCATCAAGTGCCGCGAAGTCGTCATCCCGCTTGCTGCGCAGCGCGTTTACACTGTCGATCTCATGCTGGATCGCGGTATCCTGAAGGACGGTCTTCGCTTCGTCGCTGAGCCCTTCCCAGGTGTCGAGATTGACGATCACACCAAGGTCAGTCGAGAAGAAGCAGGGCTCGATCCGATAGTTCAGGAACTCGTTCCACTTGAGGTCGATCAGGCCGATCTGGGTCCAACCTGTTGCATCCACCACGCCGTTTTGAAGCGCAGAGTACACTTCGCCTGTCGGCAGGTCGATCACCTGCGCTTCGAGATAATTGGTAAAGAACGCGTTGTAGACCGCGTTTCCGCGCAGTCGCAGGCCATCCACTTCAAGATTGCCATCGGCGTCGAAAGACGGCTCGTTGCGGGTCCAGAGGTTGTAGCAGACACCGCTGTCGAACCAGCCTAGGTACTTGAGGCCCATACGCTCCTGATGGATCTGGTCGATCAACTCGATTCCGCCGTTTTCACGGGTCTCGATGGCGGTCAGGTTCGACGCCACAAGCGCGTCTTTCTCGGGTAGTGCGCCGCCGTAGAACGATCCCGGCGTGTAGACCATATCCACAATCCCGTCGCGCACCGCATCGGGCTGTTGGAACATGCCAATCGCCTCGGGGCCGCCGCGCACTTCGATCTGGATTACGCCTTCACCGGCTTCGTTCACCTTGTCCACAAAGGACAGGAAGCTCTGCGTATAGATCAGCGTTTCGGGAAACGCGTGCACGGCGGTGATGGTCTCTTCCGCTTGGGCCACGGACCCGAGCAGCACGCCACTGGCGATGCAGCCTTTGAGCAAGTTCATAGTCATGGATAGTTCCTCCTACACCCTTTCGGCCACCCTGGCCGATGTTACTGCGAAACGGTGTCCCGCCCCGCGCTCCTGAAGTTGGTCTGTTGGACTTGTACGGCCCACGGCATGGCCTGCGCGTGTAGCGCCCGGAATGCCGTGATGGCCTGTTTATGGTTCTGGGTCAGGTCGATATCGTCCCAACCGTTGATGAGCTTTTGCTGCCAGACGTCATCAATTATGAAATCAAAGGCCATCTTGCCGAGACGGATATGTCGTTCCAAAAGATCGACACTCGTATCGAGAGGCCCCTGCTGAAGTTTGCGGATGGCCGCGTCAGCATCGGCCGATGACACCCGCGCGGGCAGCAGGCCATTGTTCACTGCGTTGCTTGCAAAGATGTCCCCAAAACTTGGCGCGATCACAACCCTGATTCCGAAATCGACCAGTGCATAGACCGCCGCCTCGCGTGAAGAACCGCTGCCAAAATTACGGCGTGAAATCAGCACACTCGCGTTCGGAACGGCGTTCAGCGGGAAGTCGGATAACGGGTTTCCGTACACGTCATTACGGAAATCATATAACAGGAAATCTCCGTATCCTTCCGCACGTGGCGTTGACATGAAACGTGCCGGGATCAATTGGTCCGTATCGACGTTTTCGCGGTCGAGCGCGATGGCGACACCGGTATGCCGTCTCCATCCCCTCATGCGGGCGCCCTCTCTTTAAGCAATTCTCGGACATCCGTCAGATGCCCGGTCACAGCCGCAGCGGCCACCATTGCCGGAGACATGAGATGTGTCCGAGCCCCGCGCCCCTGACGGCCTCTGAAGTTGCGATTTGTGGTTGAGGCGCAACGTTTACCCGGCTCCACGTGATCTCCGTTCATCGCCACACACATCGAACAACCAGAGCCGACCCAGTCGAGCCCTGCGTCGATGAAAATGCGGTCCAGCCCCTCCGCTTCGGCCTGCGATTTGACCTGTTGCGAGCCGGGCGAGACAATTCCGGGCACCTTCGCTTTGCGACCTGCCAAAACACCCGCCGCCTCGCGCAAGTCTTCGATCCGGGCGTTGGTGCAGGAGCCTATGAAAACCTGATCCACCGGAATGTCTTTCAAAGCGCGTCCCGGCGAGAGCCCCATATAATCCAATGCATTGCGAGCACGTTCCGCCGCAGCTCCGGACATTCTGGCGGGGTCAGGAATGGTTGCTGTGACCGGCAGCGCATCCTCTGGCGTGGTCCCCCATGTCACGATGGGTGCGATCTCGGAGGCGTCAAGACTGACGCTGACGTCATAGCTTGCATCCGCATCTGACGGCAGTGACGACCAAAGCGCAACCGCGCGATCCCAATCCGCACCACCCGGCGCAAATGGACGTCCCTTGACATAGGCAAATGTGGTCTCATCCGGCGCGATCATGCCAAACCGTGCGCCGCCTTCGATGGAGAGGTTGCAGAGCGTCATGCGCCCTTCCATTGACAGGGACTTCACCGCAGGCCCGGTATATTCGATGGCATGCCCCCGCGCGCCATCCGCGCCCAGCTTGGCAATCCACGCGAGCGCCAAGTCTTTGGCCCCTACCCCTGCGCCAAGCCGCCCGGTCACCTCGATCCGCATCGCCCTAGGCTTTTTCTGCCAGACCGTCTGCGTCGCCAGCACATGCGCCACCTCGGTTGCGCCGATACCAAAGGCCAAGGCCCCGAAGGCGCCATGTGTCGATGTATGGCTGTCGCCGCAATTGATCAGCAGACCCGGCAGAGTCAGCCCCTGCTCCGGTCCGATCACGTGCACAATGCCCTGACGCGGATCGTCGAGGCCAAAGCAGGTAATCCCGTGTTTCGCGGTGTTCGCGGCCAGAGTGTCGATCATCCGCGCAATCGCATCCGTCGCGGGCGCGCCGCGCGTCGGCGCATAATGATCCGCCACCCCAAAGGTCAGCCCCGGTTCTGCAACCGGCACGCCCCGCTCAGCGATTTTGGCAAAGGCGTGGTGCGAGCCTTCGTGCACCAGATGGCGATCCACCCAAAGCAGACTTGTGCCGTCGTCGCGGCGTAGGATTTCGTTGCTCTCCCACAGCTTGTCAAGAAGACGACGACCGGTCATGTGGAGCCTCCTCCGATCACCGGCTCCCAATGCCGCGCCTCACCTGCGCCGACCCGCGCGAGACTCATTTCGAGCCTGAACAGATCGGGACGGTAGAGCGCGGACAGGTGTTCGACACCTTGGCCGCTTGCATCGCGCACGATACGCTGCACGAATAAGAGCGGCGATCCAACCGAGACCTCCAAGGCGTCCGCCACATCGGGCGTGGCAAGAGCTGCGGTCACGGTCTGGTGGGCGCTGCTGACGCTCACGCCGCTGCGTTCGAGCAGGCGGAAAAGGGGTTGGGTTGCAAGGTCAGCTTCGTCGTAGCTGACGGCGATCTCTTTGGGCACATACGTTGTGAGGTGCGAAAAGGGCTGACCGCCCGAGGACCGCACACGCACCGCCTTTTGCACATCCGCACCTTCCGGGATGCCCAACGCCTCGGCCACAGCAGCAGGCGCGCTGTCATAGGAAAAGGACAACAGCCGCGCGGTTGTCTTGCGGTCCATCTCGACGAGATGCGGGATCAGCGTTGCGAAATCGGCGGACAGCCTTTGCCCCGCCTGCTCCTGCGCGCGCACAACCGACCCGGCACCTGTCTTTTTCTCGATCCAGCCATCGGCGGCCAGCGCCTCGAGCGCACGACGGATGGTGATGCGGGACACGTCGAACTGTTCGGCCAGCCTGTGCTCACCGGGCAGGCGCGATCCGTCTTTGAAAACACCATTTGAAATTTCGTCGCGCAGCAACAGGTAAACCCTGCGGGCTTTACCGCCTTCTGGAAGTCCGGAATGCGCGTTCAATGTCACGGCAGCGCGGCCCCTATTGGTTGGCGATCCTCGCGGCCAGTGAATGATCCGACGAAGAATCTTCGTTTGCTGGTCTTTCAATATACCAAAACCTGTTATATGAAAAGTGCAGATTTTGGGGAGGGTCATATGCCAATCGTGGAAGCGCACATCCTTGAAGGATACAGCCCCACCGAGAAATCCCGCCTGACTTCGGCCCTCACGGACGCGATTCGATTTGTCGTTCCCGCTCCCGATGAAGCCATCACCGTGATGCTGCACGAATACCCGTCCGAGGCCTATGCCCGCGGCGGCCGGCACCGCCAGCCGGCCCCGGCCCTGCCAGACCCCGCTCAGATCGTGCGCGATTACCTCTCCGCGATGGAAGCCCGCGATCTGAACACCGCACAAGGGATGCTGGGCGACGGGTTCCAGATGGTGTTCCCCGCGACCAAACCGATGACGCAGTTGTCCGAACTGATCGACTGGTCCAAAGGGCGCTACAAGTTCGTCAAGAAAACCTATGACGGGTTCGACGCGATGCACAGCGGCGGTGCTGCTGTCGTCTACGCGCGCGGCACGCTTTATGGCGAATGGATGGACGGCACCCCGTTCGAGGGCATCCGTTTCATCGACCGTTTCGAAATCTCCGGAGGCAAGATCGTGCGTCAGGACGTCTGGAACGATATGGCAGAGGTGCGCGCGAAATGAGTGCCGCCATCGACCCGATCACCCTCGCCGTTCTGGCAGGACGGATGGAGCAGATCGCCGACGAAATGGACGCGACCCTGTTCCGGGCCGCGTTCAACCCGATCATCGCCGAAGCGCATGACGCTTCACACGGTTTTTACCATGCTGAGAGCGGCGACACGCTGGTGCAGGGCAAATCCGGCCTGCCGATTTTTGTCGGGGTCATGGCTTTTGCCGTGAAAGCGGTGATCGACAAGGCCGCCGAGGTCGGTGATCTGGCGGATGGAGACATATACATCTTCAATGACGCGCATCTGGGCGGCACGCACCTGTCCGACATGCGGCTGGTGCGGCCCTATTTCCGCGACGGCAAGCTTTTCTGCTACCTCGCCAGCGTCGGCCACTGGCACGATGTCGGTGGCGCGGTGCCGGGCAACTACAATCCGTCGGCCACCGAAGCCTTTCAGGAGGCGTTTGTCCTGCCGCCGGTTAAGCTGGCCCGCGCAGGTGTGATCCAGCAGGACATCATCGACATCCTCTTGCGCAACACCCGCCTGCCGCAATCAGCAATGGGGGATCTGAACGGCCAATTAGGCGCCTTGGACCTTGGGGTTAGGCGGCTGGATGAGTTGCTTGACGAATACGGTACAGACACCGTGTCTGCGGCTTTGGACGCCTTGGGCGACCGCGCCGAAACGTTGATGCGGTCAGAACTGTCAGCTCTGCCGGACGGTCATTGGGAGGCGTTGGATTACCTCGACAATGACGGGATCACCGACGTTGCCCTGCCGATCAAAGTGGCACTTGAGATCACGGGCGATCGGATGGTGCTCGACTTCGAAGGCACCGCTCCCGTGAGTGCCGGACCGGTCAACATCGCCTTCCCGACCGCCGTGGCGACTGCATATGTCGCGATCAAACACATATTCCCGGACCTTCCCGCCAATGCGGGCGTCATGCGCCCGATTGATGTGCGCGTGCCGGATGGCTCACTTCTCTCGGCGGAATTCCCTGCCCCTGTCGGTGGCTACACCGAAACCATCCTGCGCATGATCGACGTTATCTTCAGCGCCGCATCGCAAGCCGCTCCCGACCGCGTCGTCGCCAACGCCTATGGCACGATCAATGCGCTGTCGATTGCGGGCAAGCGGGCGAATGGCCAGCGCTGGGTGATGTTCAGCTTCTATGGCGGCGGGCATGGCGGAAGCAGCGAGTCAGACGGCCTCAACCACGGCAACGCGCCGATCTCCACCGCGACGATCCCGCCGATGGAGATCCTTGAGGCGGCCTACCCGGTGATGTTCCGCCAATGGACTCTCCGCCCCGACAGCGCGGGCGCCGGTGCGCATCGCGGCGGTCTGGGCGCGACCTACGAGATCGAAGTGCTGGAGGAAAACGCCGAGGCGTTCCTCTTTGGCGAACGCGGTCGGTTTGCGCCACAGGGCGTGCAGGGCGGCGGCACGGGGGCGATGAACGTGTTTCACTACGAACAAGCGGATGGGTGGAAGACCCCACCGCTGGCGTCGAAAATGCTTGGGATCAAGCTGACCAAAGGCCAGGCCGTACGCCTCGACACTCCCGGTGGGGGCGGTTACGGGCATGCGACCGACCGCGATGCAACGGCGGTCGCCCGCGACGTGGCGCTGGGATACCTGACGCCGGACAAAGCGACCGAGCTTTACGGCCCCGCATGGAAAGAGGTCGCGGCATGAGCAAGATGATCGGCGTCGATGTCGGCGGCACCTTCACCGATGTGTTCGTGCTGGACGAGGCCACCGGGACGGCGACTGTCGCCAAGGTGCCCACCACCCGGCCCGACCAATCCGGCGGCTTTCTTTACGGGATCGGCCAGCAGGTCGACAACCTCTCTACCGTCGCGGGGGTTGTGCATGGCACCACCGCCGGAACCAATGCTCTGCTCGAGCGCAAAGGCGCAAAGATCGGCGTGATCACTACTCACGGACTCCGCGACGTTCTTGAAATGCGCCGCCGCGACAGGCCCCGCACCTGGGGCTTGCGCGGCGATTTCGAGCCGGTCGTGCCGCGAAACTTACGGTTGGAGGTGCCGGAGCGGACGCTGGCCGATGGCACGATCCGCACGCCCGTCGATCTGGACACGGTCAAGGCCGCCGCTCAACAGTTGATCGACGAAGGCTGTCTGGCCGTCGCGATCCTGTTCGCCAACGCCTATGCCAATGCCGCGAACGAGGCCAAGGCGGTTGAGGCGGTCCGCGCGATGTGGCCCAACGATCACGTCAGCTGTTCCTCGGAAATCCTGCCGGAAATCCGCGAGTTCGAACGCTTCTCGACCACCGCTTTGAACGCCTATCTGCAACCCGAAGTCTCGGGCTATATAAACCGTCTTGATCAAGCCCTGGCCAATGGCGGGTTCGGTGGCGAGTTCATGATCGTGCAGTCGAACGGCGGCGTCATGGACACCGACACCGCCTGCCGCCTGCCCATTCGCACGGCCCTGTCCGGCCCCGCCGCTGGCGTGATCGCCGCCGGGCATATCGCCACAACGGCGGGTTTCGAGAACGTCATCACCGGTGACATGGGCGGCACCAGTTTCGACGTGGCGCTGATTGCCAAGGGGCAGTCCATGCTGTCGCCGCAGACCTCCATCGACTTCGGCATGGTGGTGCGAAACCCAATGATCGAGATCACGACCATCGGTGCAGGTGGCGGGTCGATCGCATGGGTCGACAAGGGCGGCTTGCTCAACATCGGACCGGAAAGCGCTGGGTCAACTCCCGGCCCGGTGGCCTATGGTCAGGGCAATGACCGGCCGACCGTGACCGACGCCAATGTCGTGCTGGGCCGCATCGACCCCGACAATCCCATCGGGGGAAAGCTGAGCCGTCTGGATGTGGATGCGGCGGCGAAGGCCATCGACATTCATGTCGGATCAAAGCTTGGCCTGACCACCATCGAAGCCGCCGAAGCGATCCTGCGCGTCGCCAATTCGCGTATGGCGGGCGCAATCCGTCTGGTCAGTATCGAACGCGGGTTCGATCCCAAGCGGTTCGCCTTCATGCCCTTCGGCGGCGGTGGTGCGCTGCACACCGGCGCGATCCTGAAAGAGGTCGGCATCGGCAGCGCCATTGTCCCGCGCTATCCGGGCGTGACCAGCGCGATGGGCTGTGTAATCGCCGACATGCGACAGGACTTCGTGCAGACGATCAACTCGCTGACCGCAACGCTCGACACCGACGCGCTGCGTGAGGTGATGCAGAAGCATATCGACGACGGCATGGGCCTGCTGGACGCCGCGCAATCCCCGTTCGAGGCGTGCGACATCGTGGTCGAGCTGGACATGGCCTATGTCGGACAGACCCATACGGTTGCTGTGCCCCTGCCGATTACAGTCGATGACAGTACAGTCAGCGCGCCGACCGTGGCCGCGGTCGAAGCCGCTTTTGATGCCGCCTACCAAGCAACCTACGGACGCCTTCTCAAGAACGGCACGCGCCGGGTGATGAACCTTAGGACCGCCGTGATCGGGCGGCGGCCAAAGTTCGACCTGACCACGCTTGCCCCCAAGGGCGGATCGGTCGAGGAGGCGCATACGGGCAGCCGCAAGGTGCATTTCGGCGATACGTGGTTCGACACCGCAATCTACAACCGCCTTTCCCTGCCCGTTGGGGCAACGATCAAGGGCCCCGCGATCCTGGTACAGCCGGACACGACCGTTCTGGTCGATCCCGGCCTGACCGCCACGGTCGATACCTGCGGCAATACCATCATCACACGGGATGAGGACTAAGACATGGCCCACACCATCGACCCAAAGCGCACCGCGCTCCTCACCATCGACCTTCAGAACGACTTTCTGCATCCCGAAGGGGCCTATGGCCGCGCCGGGCAGACGGCCGAGGCGATCACCGCCCTGCCCACCCGGATCAAACCCGTCGTGGACGCGCTGCGCGCTAAGGGCGGCACCTATATCAGTGCGCAGTTCACGCTGGTGCCGGGGCCGAATGATGAACCGCTCATCGCACCGCACCTGAAAGAGCTGCGTCCCTTCCTTGGCAAGGGCGATTTCGCCCCCGGCAAGTTTGGTCATGCTTTGGTCAATGCTCTGGCGCCAGCGGACTACACCATCGAAAAGGTCGCCTATTCCGCGCTTTACCAGACGCAGCTGGAATACATCCTGCGGGCGCTCAACATCGACACGCTGATCATCGGCGGGATCGTCACCAATGGCGGGGTCGCCAGCACAGTCCGGGACGCGCATCTGCGGAACCTGCACACGATCCTGCTATCCGATGGATGCGCCGCCTTCAAACAGGAGGTGCACGACGCCACGCTGTTGTCCCTTGCGTCGGTCTGCCCGAATGTGACCTGCGCCGAGATGCTGGAAACCCTGACATGAGCATGAAAACCCGCCTTGCCTCTGATGAGATCATTGTCGCGCCAGGAGTCTATGACGCCCTGACAGCGGCGCTTGCGGCACAAGCCGGGTTCGAAGCGCTGTATCTCAGCGGTGCAGCGGTTGCCTATACGCGGCTGGGACGGCCAGACATTGGCCTCACTTCGGTCAGCGAGATGACCGACACGATGGCCTTGATCCGCGACCGCGTAGACATCCCGGTGATCATCGACGCCGACACAGGATTCGGCAACGCGCTGAACGCGCAGCGGACGATGCGGCTTTACGAACGCGCGGGGGCCAATGCGTTGCAGGTCGAGGATCAGACCTATCCGAAGCGCTGCGGGCATCTGGCCGAGAAATCCATTATCCCGACGACAGAAATGGTCGGCAAGATCGCCGCGATGGCAGATGCGCGGGCCGGCGATGAGACATTGATCATCGCGCGCACCGATGCTGTCGCGGTCGAAGGGTTTGATGCTGCTATCGACCGGGCCGAAGCCTATGTCGAAGCAGGGGCCGATGCGCTGTTCATCGAAGCGCTGCGGTCCGTGGAGGAGATGAAAACCGTGACAGAGCGGTTCAAGGATCGTGTGCCGTTGCTGGTGAACATGGTCGAAGGTGGCGCAACACCGATCCAGAATGCGTCCTTCCTGAACGACCTTGGGTTCTCCATCGTGATCTTCCCGGGCGGGATTGTTCGCGCCTTGGCGCATACGGCAGAAAGCTATTATCAGAGCCTTATGGCCACCGGCAGCAACCGCGCGTTTGCGGATCGCATGTTCGATTTCGGCGGACTGAACGACCGGCTGGGCACGGACCAGATGCTGGCCCTCGGCAAACATTACGAGTTCGGCGGGCGCGACTGAATCATGTCGATCCTGCCGCCCCCCGATACCGGGTTCGATCTGGACGTGCCGATCCTTATCGTCGGCGCGGGTGCCTGTGGGCTGGTTGCAGCGCTGACCGCCCATGATGCCGGGGCATCGGTTCTGGTGGTTGAGGCAGATGCCGCACCTTCCGGCTCCACCGCTCTGTCTGCTGGTTTGATCCCTGCAGCGGGCACGCGGTTTCAAAGGGAGGCTGGGATCGAGGACACTCCGGAGTTGTTCGCACAGGACATCCAGAAGAAGGCAAAGGGCGAGAACCCGCAGGATCTTGTCGATCTGCTGTCAGAAAAGTCGGGCACAGTGATCGAATGGCTGGCGGACAAGTTCAACCTGCCCTTCTCGGTCGTCACCGATTTCGACTATCCCGGCCATTCGCGAAGACGGATGCACGGGCTTCCCACCCGCGCGGGGCGGGAATTGATCGACCGCCTGCGCACTGCCTGTGAGACGCAGGGCATCGACATCGTCTGCAACCGCTGCGCAACCTCACTTTTTGTGGAAGGCGACATTGTCAAAGGCGTACGGTTGGAGGGGCCCAACGGTACGGAAGACGTCGGCTGCGGCGCGCTTATCCTTGCCTGCAACGGCTATGGCGGCAATCGCGACATGGTGCGCCAATACATGCCCGAAATCGAAAACGCGGTTTGGTTCGGACATGACTACAATCAGGGCGATGCCGTGACATGGGGCGAGGCGCTCGGGGCAAAAACGTTGCACCTGGGTGCCTATCAAGGCCACGGCAATGTCGCGCACCCGCAGGGCATCCTGATCACTTGGGCGGTGATCACTCAAGGCGGGGTGCAGGTGAACTTGAACGGCAAGCGCTTTTGGGACGAAAGCCAAGGCTATTCAGAAGCCGCCCGCGCGGTGCTCGCCCAGCCAGAGGGCATTGCATGGACGATCTTTGACAGCCGCATCGCAGGCATCGCGCGGCAGTTTCAGGATTTCAAGGATGCCGAGGCCATCGGCGCAATCCGAACCGCAAACACTTTTGCAGAACTGGCCGAGATCACGGGCCTGCCGAAAGATGCGTTGACACAGACGATCACCAACATTCCCGCAGACGGGCGTGACGCCTTTAGACGCAGCTTCCTTGGCGAGCCGTTGAAACCGCCTTACTGTGCGGTGAAGGTGACCGGAGCACTGTTTCACACCCAAGGCGGATTGCGTGTCGATCAAGAGGCCCGCGTCTGCAGAACCGCTGGGGGCGTCTTCCCGAATCTTTTTGCAGCGGGAGGTGCTGCAGTGGGTGTTTCAGGTTCCGGTGATAGCGGGTATCTATCCGGCAATGGGCTGCTGGCAGCGACGGTTCTGGGGCATATTGCCGGATCGGCTGCCGCCAATGACATGAAAGAGGAGCATGGACATGCTTGATGCGTCACACGCGGGTCACGGACCCTCACTCGCCAAATTCGACTGGCAAGACCCTCTGGGCCTGAGCGCGGCTCTGTCCGAGGAAGAGCGCATGATCGCGGACAGCGCTGCGGCTTATGCGTCAGACAAGCTGCTGCCGCGTGTGTCGGACATGTATCTGAACGAAGGTGTCGCACCCGAGATTTTCGCCGAGATGGGCGAGATGGGTCTTCTGGGCGTGACCATCCCCGAAGAGTTCGGCGGTCTGGGCGCGGGTTATGTGAGCTATGGCCTTGTTGCGCGGGAAGTCGAACGCGTGGACAGCGGCTACCGGTCGATGATGAGCGTGCAAAGCTCCTTGGTGATGTACCCGATCCACGCCTATGGCAGCGACGAGCAGCGCAGGAAATACCTGCCGGGTCTGGCTGCAGGCACGCTGATCGGCTGCTTTGGTCTGACCGAACCCGATGCCGGATCCGACCCTGCGGGGATGAAGACTGTCGCGAAGAAAACCGACGGCGGCTACGTCATCAACGGCGCCAAGATGTGGATCTCGAACAGCCCGATTGCGGATGTGTTCGTGGTCTGGGCCAAATCCGAAGCGCATGGCGGCAAGATCCGGGGCTTTGTTCTTGAAAAAGGCATGAAAGGTCTCAGCGCGCCCAAGATCAACGGCAAGCTGTCGCTGCGCGCGTCGATCACCGGCGAGATCGTCATGAAGGACGTCGAGGTTGGTGAAGACGCTTTGCTGCCGGGTGTCGAGGGCCTGAAAGGTCCGTTCGGCTGTCTGAACCGCGCGCGCTATGGCATCGCATGGGGTGTGATGGGGGCGGCTGAGGACAGTTGGCACCGCGCACGTCAGTACGGCTTGGACCGCACGCAGTTCGGCCGCCCGCTCGCGCAGACGCAGCTTTTCCAGAAGAAACTCGCCGACATGCAGACCGAGATCACTCTTGGCTTGCACGCGGCCTTGCAGGTGGGCCGGATGCTTGACGCTGGCACCGCTGCGCCCGAGGCGATCAGCCTGATCAAGCGCAACAATTGCGGCAAGGCTTTGGACATCGCGCGCAATGCCCGCGACATGCATGGCGGTAACGGGATCATGGCCGAGTACCACGTCATGCGTCACGCGCAGAACCTTGAAACGGTCAACACCTACGAGGGCACGCATGACGTGCACGCCCTCATCCTTGGCCGGGCACAGACAGGGTTGCAGGCGTTCTTCTGATGTCAGCACCGCTGGAAGGTTTGAAAGTCCTCGAATTGGCCCGGATCCTTGCCGGACCAATTGTCGGTCAGACGCTGGCCGACCTTGGCGCAACGGTCATCAAGGTGGAAAGCCCCAAGGGCGACGACACACGCACATGGGGGCCGCCCTTTATCGAACGTGAAGGCGAGGACTCGCCGTCAGCTGCGTATTTCTACAGCTGCAACCGTGGCAAATACTCGGTCACGGCCGATCTGACGACCGAGGATGGCCGCACCTTCGTGCAGGATTTGGCCCGCGAGGCGGATGTTCTGATCGAGAACTTCAAGGTCGGGGGACTGGCGAAATACGGACTGGACTACGCCAGCCTGTCGGCTGTCAATCCGGGCCTTGTCTACTGTTCGATCACCGGCTTTGGCCAGACCGGCCCTTATGCTGAACGCGCGGGGTATGACTACCTTGTGCAAGGGCTGTCGGGGTTGATGTCGATCACCGGTGACCCGGCAGGCGAGCCGCAGAAAGTGGGTGTTGCTGTCACCGACATCTACACCGGCCTTTACGCCGTCATCGGGATTCAAGCTGCGCTTCGTGAGCGCGACAAAACGGGGCTTGGCCAGCATATCGACATGAGCCTGCTGGACGCGGGTACAGGGTGTCTAGTCAATCAGGCGATGAATTTCCTTGTGACCGGCGAGTCCCCCAATCGCATGGGCAACCAGCACCCGAATATCGTGCCTTACGAGGTCTTCCCGGCCTCCGATGGCGACATTATCATCGCGTCGGGCAATGACCGCCAGTTTCAGGGGCTTTGCGAGATCGTAAACCGGCCCGATATTGCCGAAAACCCGGACTACCGGACCAACGCCCAGCGCGTGCAGCACCGCGACGCGTTGATCGCTATGCTCAAGGCCGAAACCGCGAAGATGACCAAAGCGGATTTGCTTGAGGCGTTGAAGGCCAAACAGGTTGCCTCGTCCCCAATCAACACCGTTGGCGAAGTGTTCGACGATCCGCAGATCATTCACCGTGGGATGAAGATCACATCCGAGGGTGTGCCGGGTGTTCGTACGCCAATCACCTTCAGCACATCGACACTTGCGCTGGACCGAACCGCGCCGACATTGGGCGCGCATACCGATCAGGTGAAAACATCCGGGTGGTCGTTCAAGGACTGACCACCCGGTCTTCCTCAGTTCAAGCGCAGGCCGGTTTCCGGCGCAAAATACGACACCTTGCCCAGATCAAAGGACAGCCGCTTGGGCTGACCCGGCTTGGCCGTCGTTTCCGCATGCAGACGCGCCGTGACGTGTTTGCCACCCAGTTGCATCACCGCGAACGTGTCGGCCCCTGCCGGTTCGACAATGTCGATCAGGCATTCCGCTGCCTGCGTCGAATCCGACCCGCGCAGATCAGGATCGGCAATGTCTTCGGGCCGAACACCCAGGATCACGTCTTCAGGCAGATCGCGGTTCTTGGTGTCGGTCAGAACAATCGGTTCACCGGATTTGCGGGTGATCTCGATCCGTGTGCCGTCGTCCGCGCGAAGCGCCTTCGCGGGGATGAGGTTCATCGCCGGGCTGCCCATGAAGTCGGCCACAAACAGATTGGCCGGGCGGTTGTAGATTTCCGCCGGGGATCCAATCTGCTGGATCACACCGCCTTTCATCACAACGATCTTGGTCGCCAGTGTCATCGCCTCGATCTGGTCGTGGGTCACATAGACCATTGACGCGCCAAGATTCTGGTGCAACGCCTTGATCTCGGTCCGCATCTCGACCCGAAGTTTGGCGTCCAGGTTGGACAGCGGTTCATCAAAGAGGAACAACTTGGGATCACGCACCAGCGCCCGGCCCATCGCCACACGCTGACGCTGACCACCTGACAACTGCCCCGGACGGCGGTTCAGCAACGGTTCGATCTGCAATTGCGCGGCCACCTGCGCCAGTTTCTTGTCCTGCGTGGTCTGATCGACGCCGCGCACCTTCATGCCGAAGGTGATGTTCTTGGCGACGGTCATCGTCGGGTAGAGCGCGTAGGACTGGAATACCATCGCGATGTCGCGGTCCTTGGGGCTGACATGGGTCATGTCCTTGCCACCGATGCTGATAGAGCCACCGGTGATCGGCTCAAGCCCAGCGATGCAGTTCAGCAGCGTGGACTTGCCACAGCCCGAGGGGCCTACGAGAACAAGAAAATCACCCGGTTCGATCGACACGTTGATATCCTTGAGGATCTCCGTCGTGCCGTAGCTTTTGTAGAGGTTCTTGATGTCCAGGATCGGAGACATGGGGTTATCCTTTCACGGAACCGGCGGTCAGACCGCGGATAAAGTATTTCCCGGCGACAACGTAGACGAACAGCGTCGGCAGCGCGGCAATGATCGCGGCGGCCATGTCGACGTTGTATTCTTTGACGCCAGTGGTCGAGTTGACGATATTGTTCAGAGCCACAGTCACGGGCTGCGTTCCGGCCTGACTGAAGGACACGCCGAACAGGAAGTCGTTCCAGATCTGCGTGAACTGCCAGATGACGGTCACGACGATGATCGGAAGCGACAGCGGAAGGAAGATCGACCAGAAGATGCGGAAGAACCCTGCCCCGTCCACCTTTGCGGCTTTGGTCAACTCAGCCGGGATCGTGACGTAGTAGTTGCGGAAGAACAGCGTGGTGAAGCCAAGCCCGTAGATCACGTGGACAAAGATCAGCCCCGGAATGGTGCCCGCGATACCCATGATCCCCAGTGTCCGTGCCATCGGCAACAACACCACCTGGAATGGAATGAAGCAGCCAAAGAGCATCAGCGAGAAAATGATGTTCGCACCCCGGAACCGCCAGTGGGCCACGACATAGCCATTCATCGCTCCCAGCAGGGTCGAGATGGCCACCGCCGGGATGGCGATCAGGATCGAGTTCCAGAAGTAGGGCCGCACACCTTCGCACTGGATGCCGGTACAGGCTCCCGACCACGCAGTGCGCCACGCGTCGAAAGTAACTTCTCTTGGCAGGGCTATGAGGTCGCCCGTGCGGATTTCGTCCAGGCTCTTGAGTGATGTGGTTATCATCACGAAGAGCGGCATCAGGTAGAACAGGGCAAACAGACCCAACGCGATGTATAGCAGCCACCGCAGAACGATCTTGCCCGTCTGGCTTTGGCTTTGCGCGGAAGTCATTGAAATATCAGTCATCTTTGGACCTCAATTCCGAATAGAGGTACGGCACCACGATTGCGAAGACGACCATCATCATGATCATGGCAGAGCTGGCCGCCTGACCGATGTCGCCACGCGAAAAGGCCATCGCGTACATATAGGTCGCCGGAAGGTCGGTCGCGTAGCCGGGTCCACCGCCGGTGAGCGCAATGACAAGGTCAAAGCTCTTGATGGCGAGGTGCGACAGAACGATGAAGGCCGACAGAAAGATCGGGGCCATCGACGGGATGATGATGGCGGTATAGATGCGCCAGGTCGGGATACCGTCGACCTGCGCGGCTTTGATGATTTCGCCATCCACCGACCGCAGACCGGCCAGAAAAAGCGCCATCACAAACCCCGAGCTTTGCCAGATCGCGGCGATGACGATGGTGTAGATTGCCATGTCCGGGTTAACCAGCCAGTCGAAGGTGAAGTTCTCAAAGCCCCAGCCGCGCACCATGGCCTCGACCCCAAGACCGGGATTCAGGATCCATTTCCAAGCGGTGCCCGTAACGATCATCGAAAGCGCCATTGGGTAGAGGTAGATCGTGCGGATCGCACCCTCGGTGCGGATGTTCTGATCGAGCAGGATGGCAAGGACCAGCCCAAGCACCATCGCAATCACGATGAATAGGATGCCGAACACAAACAGGTTGTTCAGCGCGGTGTCCCAGCGCGGAGACGCAAACAGGCGCTCGTACTGGATAAGCCCTTCGATGTCATATCTTGGAAGCAGGCGCGATCGCGTGAACGAGACCCAGGCGGTCCAGGCAATGAAGCCGTAGACGAAGATCAGAACTGCGATGAACGAGGGCGCCAGTACCAATTTGGGCGTGTTTTCTTCAAGCCACTTGGTCATTGGATCTGTCCCTGAAAGTCCCGCCCCAAGCGGGTGCTTTGGGGCGGGAAGATAGAATTACATGCTGTTGGCGACCGCGTCGGCCAGCATGTTCACGGCTTCTTCCGAGGACATGTCGGAGTTGAAGTGTGCGGTGACAACGTCAGTGATCGCACCAGACTGCGCGCCGCGCAGCGCCATACCGTGGGCATAGCTGGGCAGAAGCGAGCCATTGTCAGAGCTTTCGCTCATGTCTTTGGCAGACAGGTGAGCACAGCTGTCGAACTCGTCCAGCGACACGTCGGTGCGCGCCGGGATCGAGCCTTTGTTCAGGTTGAACACCTTTTGGAAGTTTTGACCGACGATCAGCTCTGCCAGCAGTTCCTGACCAGCTTGCTTATCGTCGCCGTCCACGTCGAACATGGCAAAGCTGTCCACGTTGTAGAGGAAGCCATCGCCCGGCACCGACGCGCAAAGGAAGTCTTCTCCCGGCACCTTGCCAGCCGCCATGAATTCGCCCTTCGCCCAGTCGCCCATGATCTGGAACGCCGCTTCGCCGTTCATGACCATCGCGGTGGCAAGGTTCCAGTCACGGCCCGAAAAGTTCTCGTCAACATATCCGCGCATGGTGCGCATCTGGTCGAAGACCGCCTTCATCTCGTCGGACTTCAGAGTGTCCATATCGAGATCGACAAACGCCTTGCGGAAGCCGTCCGCGCCGAGAATGCCAAGCGCCACCGCTTCGAACACGGTCGCGTCCTGCCAGGCCTGACCGCCGTGTGCGAGTGGGATGACGCCAGCCGCTTCGAGCTTTTCAGCCGCTGCGTTGAATTCGTCCCAGGTGGTTGGCATTTCGATGCCATTCGCTTCCAGCACGTCTGCGTTTGCCCAGATCCAGTCAACGCGGTGCACGTTCACCGGTGCGGCGCACCAGGACCCTTCGCACTTCATGTGGCCTGCGATGGAGGCCGGCAGAACGTCCGCCCAGCCCTGCGCTTCGGCGACGGACGAGATATCTGCAAGCACGCCCTCTTCGTACCATTCCTGGATCGCTGGGCCCTTCAGCTGAACCGCCGTCGGAGCGTTGCCCGACAGAACGCGTGCGCGCAGCGCGGTCATTGCGGCATCACCGCCGCCACCTGCAACCGGCATGTCTGTCCAGGTGCCGCCTTTCGAGGCAAACTCTTCCTGCAGCACGGCAACCGACTTCGCTTCACCGCCGGATGTCCACCAGTGCAGAACCTCGGCCTGAGGTTCAGCATGGACTGCGGATGCGATCAGAGCGGTGGCGGAGACAGCGCCGAAAAATACGGATTTCATGTGTATAGTCCTCCCAAAATCTGTGCCAGTTCGGGCATCAGGTACCTATCTTTGGCGAAATCACACCCAGCATTGCAATCACGTCATGGCGGCTTTTCAGAAATGGAGTGCAGATTTTTCCATCGCCCGTTACACGCTGTTACACTGGACGGGATTTCGTTTCCTGTTGTTACATAAGAGTTGAGATCACAGCAGAACCGCAGCGTTTACGGAGGACAGCGGCAGGTGGCGATTCCACGACTTCTTGTCGTCGACGACGACCCGGACATGCGCCAGATGATGTGTCAGTATCTGCGCCAGCATGGATGCATTGCGCTACCCGCTGCAAACGAAGCCGATGTGCATCGCCATCTGGAAGATGGCCGGATCGACTTAATTTTGTTGGATGTGATGCTTGGCGACGAAAGTGGGCTGGAGATTTGCCAAGGTCTGAGACGCGATCATGACGTGCCGATCATCATGGTCTCGGCTCTTTCTGCCGACCACCAGCGGATGGAGGGCTACGAGACGGGCGCGGACGATTACATCGCCAAACCATTCAATCCGGAGTTGCTGCTTGCACGTGTCCGCGCGGTGCTGTCCCGGGCGCGGC
Source organism: Alphaproteobacteria bacterium (assembly GCA_030431485.1). Lineage (GTDB taxonomy): Bacteria > Pseudomonadota > Alphaproteobacteria > Rhodobacterales > Rhodobacteraceae > Marivita. Next base: position 9,377 of record JAUIIR010000010.1, on the reverse strand, counting down.
GATCCTCATCCCTGATCTACCGGCGGCGCATTCAGACCTTTCACTTCGGCGGCTGGGTCTATGATGGCAAGCAGGATGAAGTGCGATCACCAGACGGGTATCAGGTGACCCTGTCCCGGCGCGAAACAGCACTGCTGAAAGTTTTGCTTGCCAATCCGCACATTCCGCTGACACGGCAGGAAATCGCAACCGCACTGGATGTCACCGGCGACCAAGACCAACCCGAGGCGACGGGCCGCGCGATTGATGTTCTGGTTGGTCGGCTGCGTTCAAAGATTGAAGCAGACCCCAAAGCACCGGACATGATACGTACAGAACGTGGAACCGGTTACGTCTTTGCCGTCGATGTGAGCGCTGAGTCCGACTGATGAGGTCCCGCGTGTTCCGGCTGCGCAGCTTGGCCTGGTTCTGGGTGGCTCTTGCCATGCTGTCTGCATCTCTATCAACCGCGCTTTGGCTGAGGTCTTCGCAATCTTGGACCAATCACTTGTCCGCCGCGCAGACGGCTGGATTGCTGACATACGAAGCTTTGCGGACAGGGCTGGATACCCATCCGGATTTGCATATCACGGCGCTGTCCTCTGCCGACTCCCTGCTCGCAGAAGCCGGTAAATTCGAACGCATCTCGGGGATGCCGCAACCGGCCTACGTGACTGTCCTGTCATTGCAGAACAACGAAGGCGGACTGCGGCTGGCTGCGGTGTCGGACGTTCTCCAATACCCTGTTGCAGATATTCCCGCCGATGTTGTGCCATCGGCCTCGGCACAATTGGCATCGCTCGCAAAACTCTTTGCAACCTATTGCAGCACGCCGATCCTCATTGCACGCTATGACAACGAGGCCTGGCAGCAGGTAGATGGCAGCGCAATCTGGGGGTGCGACGCTGCCCCGCGCGACCTTCGCCTGCTTGCGGTTTTGGTCGGCCTCGTGGCGGTTGCGGCGCTCTTCACGTTGATCGGAAACACCACCCAGACCTTTGACGCCTTCGCACACGCCTTTCGAAACCGTCGATTTGGCGGACCGGACAGCTATGAAACGCGCGGCCCTCGCGAATTACGCGACATCGTGGACGCTTTGAACGCGTTTCTAGAAACCGAGCGCAAACAGCTGGCCAACCGGGCCGCGGTTTTGTCCAGCGTCAGCCATGACCTAGGCACGCCCGCCACGCGCCTGCGTTTGCGCACCGCCCTGATCCAGGACGACGAGCTGCGCCGAAAGCTGGAGTCCGACATCGACTCGATGACCGGGATCATCGAGAGCGCCCTGACATACACCCGTGCCGAGATGAACGCCGAGGCACCGCGCAAGCTATCGCTCGACTCTCTCGTTGAGGCCATCGTCGCGGACTATCAAGACGTCGGCGAACCCGTCACACTCGTGCCGCCGCGCGACGTGGTGGTTCAGGGAGGGCGGTCGCTCTTCATGTCGCGGCAGGGGCAAAGCGTGGTCACCACCGGGCGACAGGTGATCATCAGCGGCCGTCCGGTGGCCCTGAAACGAGCCATCACCAACCTGATCGACAACGCATTGAAGTATGGGCGAAGTGCAAGCGTGGTCATCGAAGCCGATGCGCGCACCGCCACCATCGTAGTCGAGGACGAAGGGTCAGACACTTTGGCCAAGGATGTCGAAGCCCTGATCGGCCCATTCGAGAGGGGCGACAACACCGCCTTTGTTCAAGGGCACGGGCTTGGCCTCTCCATCGTTGCGACCATCGCCGCGCTGCACAATGGCGCGTTGTCCTTCGAAAATTCGGCAACCGGACTGCAAGCAAAGCTTCGCATTCAGCGCGCCTGAAGCGGATTTTACCATATGGTAAAATTTGGCAACACCCCTGCTTTGATCGCTAGCGCGACAGAAGTTATTCGCGCTGCTGTCTTGTTTTTCGGCCCGCTTTGTTCAACACATTCAGGGATAAAACGTCCTGGGTCAGACGCGAACCACCCATCAGGTCACAAAAACGCGCCGATCAAACCGGACGACAACAACGGGGAGAACCAGATGAAAAAGCTATTGATGGCCACTGCGGCCTTGGCGATTGGCGCGACATCCGCCTTTGCAGAAACCAAGATCGGGATGATCACCACATTGTCCGGCGGTGGTGCGGGCCTTGGCATTGACGTGCGGGACGGATTCATGCTGGCACTTGCACAATCGGGCCGCGACGACATTGAGGTCGTGATCGAAGACGACCAGCGCAAGCCTGATATCGCTGTGCAACTGGCGGACAAGATGGTCCAGTCCGAGCGCGTTGATATCCTGACCGGGATCATCTGGTCGAACCTCGCGATGGCGGTGATCCCGAGCGTCACAGCACAGGGCAAGTTCTATCTGTCGCCGAACGCCGGCCCCTCCGCGCTAGCCGGTCAGGGCTGCCATCAGAACTACTTTAACGTCGCGTGGCAGAACGACAATCTGCACGAAGCCGCGGGCGCTTACGCGACCTCTGCAGGCTATTCCAACAGCTTCATCCTCGCCCCTAACTACCCGGCGGGTCAGGACGCCCTCACCGGCTACAAGCGCACCTTTGAAGGCGAGCTTGCGGGTGAGGTCTATACCCAGTTAGGTCAGACTGATTATGCCGCCGAGATCGCCCAGATCCGTGCATCAGGCGCTGACAGCGTATTCTTCTTTCTGCCTGGCGGGATGGGTATTTCGTTCCTCAAGCAATACGCCGACAGCGGCGTCGATCTGCCTGTCGTTGGCCCGGCCTTCAGCTTTGATCAGGGCATCCTGCAAGCCGTCGGTGATGCAGCCCTGGGCGTGGTGAACACCAGCCAGTGGAACAAGGACATCGACAATCCAACCAACGCGGCCTTTGTCGAAAGCTTTCAGGCGGAGTTCGGTCGTCTGCCGTCTCTTTATGCGAGCCAAGGCTTTGACACAGCAAACCTGATCCTGTCAGCGCTTGAGACAGCCGAAGTCTCGGACGCGGATGCTTTCCGCGAGGCGCTGCGGGCGGCTGATTTCGACAGCACCCGGGGTGCGTTCAAGTTCGGTCCGAACCATCATCCGATCCAGACGATCTACGCGCGTGAAGTCATCAAGGAAGGCGATATCTTTACCAATAAGATCATCGGTACTGCGCTGGAAAACCACGCGGATGCCTACGCTGCCGACTGCAAGATGTAAAACATCACGCGGCGTGCCGGGGTGCTGCCCCGGCACATCGGGTTTCGGGCAGTCATGTCGACACTTCTAATCATCGAGCAGGTCCTCAACGGGCTGCAATTCGGCGTCATGCTGTTTCTGATGGCGGCCGGGCTGACGCTCATTTTTGGTGTGATGGGTTTGATCAACCTCGCACACGGGTCGCTTTACATGATCGGCGCCTTTGCCGCCGCCGCTGTGGCGGGCGCAACGGGTTCGTTTGTGTTGGCTCTGGCCGCCGCGTTGGCTGTGGCCGCCATCGCCGGGGCACTGATCGAAATAACGGTGATCCGAAGGCTGTACGGCAAGGCACATCTGGATCAGGTGCTGGCGACCTTCGCGCTGATCCTGATCTTTTCCGAAGGTACGCGGTGGCTCTTTGGGTCCTTCCCGCTTTTCCTCGACATTCCGGATTACCTCTCTGGTCCCGTCACCCTGCCCGGCGGCATTCAGTATCCGCTTTACCGTCTGACGCTGATTGCTGTGGGCCTTCTGGTTGGCCTCGGCCTTTGGGTGCTGATCGAGCGCACCCGCATCGGCATCCAGATCCGCGCAGGCGAAAATGACCGCGAGATGATCGCAGCGCTGGGTGTCGATATCCGGCTGCTCTACACGCTGGTCTTTGCCATCGGCGCAGCACTGGCGGGGCTGGCCGGCGCGCTCGTGGGTGCAATCCAATCGGTTCAGGTGGGCATGGGCGAACCCGTGCTGATCCTGGCCTTCGTGGTGATCGTGATCGGCGGCATCGGGTCGATCAAAGGAGCGTTCATCGGCGCGTTGCTGGTGGGGCTGACCGACACGCTGGGCGGGATCTTCTTGCCGCAGTTTTTCAAACTGTTCATGGAGCCGGGAGCCGCCACACAGACCGGTTCGGCGCTGGCCTCGATGGCGATCTACATCCTTATGAGCCTTGTGCTGATCTGGCGCCCCACCGGATTGTTCGGAGCACGCGCATGATCCCCGAACGTCTGGTCAACTGGATCGTGTTTGCGGGGCTGCTGGCTTTTCCGCTTTGGGCGGTGGTCGCGGACGAACCTTTCACGATCACCCTTGTCACCCGAGCGGTGATCCTTGCGATTGCCGCCGTGGGCCTCAACATCGCGCTGGGCATCGGCGGGTTGGTCAGCCTTGGGCATGCGGTATTCTTTGGCTTGGGCGGCTATGCAATGGGTATCCTCGCCTATCACGCCCAAACCTATACTTCGCTTGACCTGTTCGGAATGAGCCTTTCGGGCACCAAGTCCATGCCAATCATATGGCTGGTAGCAGTTGTCGTATCCGCCCTTGCCGCCTGGATCATCGGGTTGCTGAGCCTGCGCACCTCGGGGGTTTATTTCATCATGATCACCCTCGCCTTCGGGCAGATGTTCTACTACTTCGCCATTTCCTGGGGCACCTATGGCGGCGAAGATGGGCTGTCGATCTATGTGCGCAACGGCTTTCCGGGCCTGAACACGCTGGTTCCGATCCAGTTCTTCGGTCTGTGCTTTGCCCTGCTCGGCATTGTGCTCTTCCTCAACGCACGCCTTCAGAGCGCGCCTTTCGGATTGGCGCTGAACGCAGCAAGGCAGGTGCCGACGCGGGTCGAGACCGTGGGCCTCAACCCAACACGGCTCAAGCTGGTGGCGTTTGTGATCTCGGGCGCAATCACGGGTTTGGCGGGGGCGCTCTTTGCCGATCTTAACCGGTTCGTGTCGCCGACCATGTTCAGTTGGCAGCTTTCGGGCGAATTGATCGTGCTGATCATCATTGGCGGCGTTGGGCGGCTTTATGGCCCCGTGATCGGAGCCTGCCTCTTTGTTGCGCTGGAGCATTGGCTGGGCGCAGTGACCGAATTCTGGCACGTCTATCTGGGGCTGATCCTGCTGGCGATCGTGCTGTTTGCGCGCGGTGGGATAATAGGGCTGCTGACCGGCAAGGAGGGCGCGTATGTCTGAAGCGCTTCTTGAAACACGGGCACTGCGAAAAAGTTTCGGTGCATTGACCGCAACCGACAACGTCTCCATCGACCTGCATCCGGGCGAAATCCACGCAATCATCGGCCCGAACGGCGCGGGCAAGTCGACGCTGATCGCGCAGATCTGCGGGGGGCTCAAGCCCGATTCAGGCTCGGTGCACCTTTTGGGGCGCGACGTGACGCAGGACAGCACGCAGGCGCGCGCACGCGCCGGGTTGGGGCGGACTTTCCAGATCTCGGCGCTGGCAATGGAAGACAGCGTTCTGGAAAATGTCGTGCTGGGCGCGTTGGGCGCATCGGGTAATCCGTGGCGGTTCTGGTCGCGGGCGCTCTCGGACACATCTCTGACCGCCAAGGCCGAAGCGGCGCTGGAGCGTGTCGGGTTGATCGAACACAGGCACACCCGCTGTGCCGAGCTGTCACACGGCCAGCGGCGTCAGCTTGAAGTCGCAGTTGCGCTGACGCTGTCACCCAGGGCCTTCGTGATGGACGAACCAATGGCTGGACTTGGAGCCGAAGGGTCAAAGCTGCTGACCGGGTTCCTTGATCAGCTTCGGGCGGAAGCCCCAATCCTGCTGGTCGAGCACGACATGGACGCGGTCTTTGCACTTGCCGATCGGATCAGCGTCCTGGTCTACGGTAAGGTGATCGCCACGGGCACGGTCGACGAGATCCGCCAAAGCCGCGCCGTACGCGAGGCTTATCTGGGGGAAGAGGCGTGACGTTGCTGTCCGTCGATAAGCTCACCGCCCGATACGGTGTGGCCCAAGTGCTGTTCGGTGTGTCAATGGACGTGGCCGAGGGCGAGGTTGTGGCGCTCATGGGGCGCAACGGCATGGGCAAGACGACGACCGTCAAGGCGATCTGCCGGATGATCGCGTCAGAAGGCAGACTAAGCTTTGCCGGACACTCCCTGCACGGACTGCCAAGCCACAAGGTTGCCCGTCTGGGGATTGGTCTTGCGCCCGAAGGCCGCCGTTGTTTCCGCGATCTGACAGTTGAGGAAAACCTGATTGCGGCTGCGCAACCGGGTGAGTGGACGCTCAAGAGCATCGCGGACCTGTTTCCGCGTCTGGGTGAAAGAAGCCACCAGCAGGCCGCGTCACTATCGGGCGGCGAGCAGCAGATGCTTGCCATCGGCCGCGCGCTGATGACGAACCCGCGGCTGCTTATCCTCGACGAAGCGACCGAAGGCCTTGCGCCGATCATCCGGCAGGAAATCTGGACGGCCATTGCTCGTCTCAAGCAAGAGACCGGGACGGCGATCCTCCTGATCGACAAATCGGTGCGCGAGTTGGCGCAAGTGTCCGACCGAGCCGTCATACTTGCTCGCGGTGAAACGGTTTGGTCGGGTGCGTTCAAGGACATCACGCCCGACATATCCGAAACCTATATCGGCGTATAACACGCTTGAACACGAGTGGGCTTGGAAGACGTGTTTGCAAACATTTCCATTTGGAACCTGTGCGCGAAAGCGTGGCTCCACTCTATGCAGTTCATGTTCACAAAGCTCACGAGACGCATCAAGTTTGCTTTCGCGTGCCATAGGGTGTTGCGCCGTATTTCTCCTTGAAGTGCCGGGCGAAGAGGCTGACGGAATTGAAACCTGTTGCCGTTGCGATTTCCATGACACTTCTGTCCGTCTCAACCAGCAAGGAGCGCGCACGCTCCAACCGGATGTTGCGGTAGATTGCAGCCGGACTGGCGCCAAGATGTTTCTGAAACAACCTCTCCATCTGTCGCCGGGACACGCCCGCGTTCGAAGCAAGCTCAGCCAGCGTCAGCGGGTCTTCGATGTTCTGATACATGTCCTGCACCACATCAACCAATCTTGGGTTGCGCGTTGCCACGGCTGTTGCGATTGACGACCGCTGAGACTGCCGCCCCGATAGATCGGGATTGTTCAGACACATATCCGCGACGATGGCTGCAAATTCTGACCCATAATCCTTTGAAATTTCGATCAGCATCAATTCGGTGGCCGCCGAACCGCCGCCGCTTGTGCGCAACGATCCGTCTATCTCATACCGGTTCGGAGTAAGATCAAGGTCCGGGTAGAGTTCAGAAAAGCTCGGCTGATTTTCCCAATGAAGTGTAAAACGCTTGCCGTTCAGAAGGCCTGCGCGCGCCAGGGTGGCAGCGCCCGTGCAAATGCCGCCATGCACCGCTCCGAAGCGATCCCGGCGACGCAACTGCGCGAGTGTCCTCTCGCTTGCAGCCTTGTTCCAATGGTTCCCCGAGCACACAAAAACCGGCAGGTCAATTTGCGCGGCTTCAAACGCGCCATTGACGTCTACGGACAAGCCGGACGACGACGCAACTTTTGATCCGTCTTCCGAAAACACCTTCCATCCGTACAGCGGCTTCTGCGCCAACTGGTTGGCGATACGCAGCGGATCAACAGCCGAACTAAACGCAAGCAGCGTGAATTCGGGCAGCAAAAGGAACCCAAACCACTTGGTCGGTTTCGGGTCGGCCACGAGATAGGTGAACGCGCCTTCAGGAATGAATGCGGTGTCAGAGTCGAGAGAACCGCGTGTCGCCATTGTTGGAACTTTCACACCACTGCTCTGCAGAGCGTTATGCCCCGGGCACTTGCCACACTCTTATCATGAGAGCAAAGGCGCTGGTACCTTCGTCCGACCAGCCGTCGGAAATGTGCGTTTGAGCTCAAAGGCCGCAGTGCCAACAAACACCTTGTCCTCAATATAAACCGATGACTGTTAGGACGTATAGTTTTCGCTCACAAACGCCTCCAATGTCAACTCAAGAGCGTTGCAATCATTGTTTGTCAGCCGCTGAAGTCCAAAACAGTGGATTGCAAAGCATTGATCTGTAAAGTTGCAGGTCAATACAGCTTTTGCCCCATTCAGACAAACCCATGCCTTCTGTTTCAATTATTATCGGACAGTATTTTGCAGACGCAGCCGGCTTCACCCTGACGCCGGACGGAACCCTTCTGAGCGGTGACAAGACGCTTCAAAAGTTCCAGGTTGAGAACGGCCGGATTTCATCAGAGTCACATTACGAGATACTTGCCCTCGTGGCGGATACGGTGCCGGATCGTGCAGCAGTGTCACTTCGATATGCCAAGGCGATTGATATCGACAAGATGGGAACGCTCGCGCTGGCCTGCAAAGCCGCGCCCAACGTAGATGGCGTGCTTCAACGAGTGGCGCGATATCAAACGCTGATTTCCGACAGTGTCCGCTATCATCTTGAGCTGCAGGGACAATCGAAATTCTTGCGCCAGGACGTGCTGAGAGGATCAGGCCCAGGGCTGGTCTTTTCACCCGAAGCCGGTTTGTCAGCCTTGTTCTGCGTTGTGGATCAGGTGGCCGCCGACAGGATCACACCTGATCTGGTGACCTTCCGCCACGGGCCGCCGCGTGACGGGCAACTTTTTGATGCGTTTTTCGGCTGTCGCGTAGAGTTCGGCGCCGAGGCAGACGGGATTTTATTCTCGGAAGCCACACTGGCCACAGAGAACAAGTTGGGCGATCAAGCGCTTTCGGAATTCCTGACCACGCACCTTGAGGCCGAACTTGAGAACTTCAAATCCGAGCCGTCACTGGTGCGGTCCACAAAAGACGAGATTGCGCGCACCCTAAGCGAGGGCTTACCAAAGATGGCCGATGTCGCCCGCAAACTTGGGCTAAGTGTTCGGTCATTTCACAGACGCTTGGCCGACCACGGTGTGAGTTTCCAGACGCTGGCCGAAGAGACACGACGTGAGATTGCGCTTGGCATGCTTCGCGACGAAAGCTGCCCCTTTTCAGAGATCGCGTTTCTGACGGGGTTTTCAGAACAAAGCGCGTTCAACCGTGCGTTCAAGCGTTGGACAAACCAGACGCCGGCAAACTATCGGAAATCTATTTTGAATTAGCCAGTCTTTGGCAGCACGGGTCAACAGACTGGCAAGAGCTGTCAATATCCTGACTGACTGAAGCGCTATCCCTTGGTCGAAGTTCACAACCAGGGAGTTTGATCCATGAAACAAAACATATCGGGAGTATTTGACTCCGAGCCATATGCCTTCGGTCGGACCGATACTTTTCGCCTGCGCATTCGGTGGTCGTCATGAAAGCGATTATCGTTTGTTCCGTCCACGCTTTGTGCGATCTGTCTCGCTTCGAACGGATGGCGTGCAACAAAGCATGCGAACTCCACGGCATACCGGGCATTTTGACTGATCAGGATCACTCCAGGCTCCTTTCGGAGACCCCCATGCTGAGTTTTCTAACTCGCCTGCCAGGAACGTTGGAACAA
>JAUIIR010000103.1 GCA_030431485.1 Alphaproteobacteria bacterium | reverse complement strand
ATCGGCGATCCGGCACATTTGCCTGCGGGTACGGATTGGATTGAGATCGCCGCCCCGGACGAAGTGGTCCCGGGCGGATCGGCGCTTCCTGTTCTGCCGCACCGGTTTGAAGGACCGCGCACACCGGAGCTTGCGCAACCCGCACAGGCCAAGGGTGTGGTTGCGGTGATCGAGCGCGCCGTGGCTTTGGCCTCGTCCGGCAAGGTGGGTGGCATCTGCACCTTGCCAATCCACAAAAAAGCGTTGCAGGACGGGGCCGGGTTCGGATTTCCCGGACATACCGAATTTCTGGCGCATCTGTGCGACACGCCGGATGTGGTGATGATGCTGGCCGGACCGCAAGTGCGCGTGGTTCCGGCAACCATTCATATCCCACTGTCAGAGGTGCCACAGGCGCTGACGGCGGAGTTGCTGGAGACCCGCATCCGCATCACCCATGCAGCGCTTGTGTCGCAATTCGGTATTCCTGCACCACGCCTGGCGGTCGCCGGTTTGAACCCGCATGCCGGGGAAGGCGGCAAGATGGGGCACGAAGAGCAGACGCTCATCGCGCCTGTTCTGGACGCGCTTCGCAAGGAGGGCTTGCACATCGAAGGTCCAATGAGCGCCGATACGATGTTTCACGCCGCTGCCCGCGCCACCTATGATGCGGCGATCTGCATGTATCACGATCAGGCTCTCATCCCGATCAAGACGCTGGATTTCGACAGGGGTGTGAACGTGACGCTTGGCCTGCCGATCATCCGCACCTCGCCGGATCACGGCACGGCATTTGACATTGCGGGAACCGGGCACGCCAATCCATCGTCAACCATCGAGGCGCTGAAACTGGCATGGCGGTTGGCGGATGCAACCGTCTGACGACTGTGCGGAATGATGGGGCGGCGTTTGCATATCTATAAAAAGAAGAAGCCGGGCCAGAATGCCCGGACCGGAGGCGTGTATGGCTGCGATTGACGGATTGCCCCCGTTGCGTGAGGTCATCGCGACACACGGGTTGAGCGCGAAAAAGGCGTTGGGACAGAACTTTCTGTTGGATCTGAACCTGACGGCCAAGATTGCGCGGCAGGCCGGTAACCTGTCCGGTATGGATGTTCTGGAGGTAGGTCCCGGTCCCGGTGGCTTGACGCGGGGCTTGCTGGCCGAGGGTGCGCGCAAGGTGCTGGCGGTTGAGAAAGACGCACGCTGCCTGCCTGCGCTGGCCGAGATTGCGGCGGCCTATCCGGGCCAGCTGGAGGTCATCGAGGGAGACGCGCTGCAGGTCGACGCGCTGGCACATCTGACACCACCGATCGCGATCTGCGCGAACCTGCCGTACAACGTGGGCACCGAGTTGCTGGTTCGATGGTTGACGCCGGCGCAGTGGCCACCGGTCTGGGACAGCCTGACGCTGATGTTTCAGAAAGAGGTGGCGGAACGGATCATCGCGCAGCCGGGCTCAAAGGCATATGGACGCCTGGCGGTGCTTGCACAATGGCGCTGCGACGCGCAGATCGCGATGCATTTGCCACCAGAGGCGTTTACGCCGCCGCCCAAGGTCAGCTCTGCTGTGGTGCATCTGCGCGCCCTGCCCGCGCCTAGGTTCGAGGCAGACCCAAAGGTGCTGGAACGCGTGGTGGCAGCCGCGTTCAACCAGCGGCGCAAGATGCTGCGCGCGTCTCTGAAGGGGCTGTCGCCCGAGATCGAAGACCACCTGAACGCCGTAGGCATCGCCCCGACGGAACGCGCGGAACGGGTGTCGGTTGAAGGTTTCTGTGCCTTGGCCCGCCAGTTGGCTTGAGGCCAGAAAGAAAGAAGCCGGGGACATCCCCGGCTTTTCTTATTCTGCCGCGTCAGGCGTCGGTTGCTCTGACGGTGTCTCCTCGGCCTTGGCCTCTTTCGGCTCGGGCTTCTTGCGCGGCTTGCGCGGGGCACGTGGCTTCTTGGGCTTTTCCTCGGCCTTCGCCTCGGGGGTTTCGACCAGACCGCTGTCCTCGCTGTCACTGGACGTGTCGATCACATCAGGCTGCGATGCCTCGGACGCATCGCTTGACGGCTGCGGTGCATCGTCCTGATCGGCGCGCGCCTGACGTTCTGCGTCGCGCTGTTGCTGGCGCTCGCGATTCTCGCGCTCCTGCTGCTCGCGACGGGCGTCCTGCTCGCGCTGAGCTTCGCTCAGCAGACGCATGTAATGTTCTGCGTGCTGCTGGAAGTTCTCGGCATTCACGCGGTCATTGCTGAGCTGCGCGTCACGGGCCAGTTGGTTGTATTTGTCGATAATCTGTTGCGGCGTACCGCGCACCTTGCCCTCGGGGCCAGAGCTGTCAAAAACGCGATTGACGACGTTTCCGACGGAATTGCTCCGGTTGCGGTTATTCTTATTCCGCGAACGTTTGTTAGAAGAACGCATTTGTTACTTTCCAGCCTTCTGTCAGCTGTTTTGCGATTGCTGTGTGCGCTTTGTGCGCGGGTCCTGTGCAATGGCATCCATGTTTGGGCTTACAATCGCGCGAGAGGGGTGCAAACCTGCCTCGACCGCTGCGGTGTCACTGAGTAATCATGTCCGGGGGCAGCTTACAAGTAGAATTTGCGTCAAATTCAGCTGAATCCACCAATCAGCTGTCGGTATGCGGCAGGATTACGCCAGAAACCACGCGGTCGCGGCCATCGAGATCGGTCAGGACAGTGATATCGGTGAAACCTGCCGCGAGAAACAGCGCGCTGACATCGTCTGCCTGAGTGAGACCAATTTCCAGCATCAGACGTCCCCCTGCTACGAGATGGTCTGGAGCACCGGATATAATGGCGCGGTAAGCGGTCAGCCCGTCCGCCTCGTCCGTCAGCGCAAGACGCGGTTCGTATTGAAGCTCGGGGGCAAGAGCCGCCATCTCATCAAGCGCGATATAAGGCGGGTTCGACACGATCAGATCAAACTGTGCGTCAGGAGGCACGGCTTCGAACCAGGCACCCTGCGCCCAAATGACCCGATCTTGCACCCCGAGCGCTTCGGCATTGTCGCGGGCAACGGTCAATGCTGAAGCGCTGATGTCAGTGACCCACCCGCGTGCTCCGGGCTGTTCGGCCAGCAGGGTCAGGAGGATGCAGCCAGACCCTGTTCCCAGGTCGAGAATCGTCCCGGCCTCGACTGCAAGCGCATGCTCTATCAGCGTTTCTGTCTCCGGTCGAGGATCGAGGACTGACGGCGTTACCTTAAATGCTCGTCCGTAAAACACGCGCCTGCCAATCAGGTGGGACACGGGTTCGCGCGCCAGACGGCGTGTGATGAGGCTCTCGAATGCAGAGACCTCGGCGGCTGCGATCGGATCGGGCAGGACAAGAGTCAGACGGCCCGGAGCGATGTTGAGCACATGCGCCAGCAACCGGCGGGCATCACGGGCGGGATCGTCAATACCCGCCTCCCGCAGTTGTGCGATGGCCCGGATGAGCACCTCGGTTCCGGTCATGCCCCCATCTCGGCCAGCAGAGTGGCCTGCGCATCAGCCGTCAGCGCGTCGATGATTTCATCCAGATCACCTGCCATCACCGCATCGAGCTTATAAAGCGTCAGGCCGATCCGGTGGTCTGTGAGGCGGCCCTGCGGAAAGTTATAGGTGCGGATGCGTTCCGATCGGTCGCCGCTGCCGACCTGAGACTTGCGATTGGCCGAGCGTTCTTCATCAGCCTTCTGCCGCTCCATGTCGAAAAGACGTGTGCGCAGGACCTGCATGGCGATCTCACGATTGCGGTGCTGGGATTTCTCGGAACTGGTGACGACGATGCCGGTCGGCAAGTGCGTGATCCTTACAGCCGAATCGGTGGTGTTGACGTGCTGTCCGCCAGCGCCGGAACTGCGCATCGTATCAATCCGCAGATCACTGGCGTTGATCTGAATATCCACGTCTTCTGCTTCGGGCAGAACCGCCACTGTCGCGGCAGATGTGTGAATGCGCCCGCCGCTTTCGGTTTCCGGCACCCGCTGGACACGGTGCACGCCGGATTCGAACTTGAGCCGGGCAAAGACATTGTCGCCGGTGATGTTGGCGACAACTTCCTTAATACCGCCAAGCTCGGTCGACTGCTCCTCGATGATCTCGAACCGCCAGCCACGCGCTTCCGAGTAACGCTGATACATGCGCAGGAGATCCCCAGCGAACAGCGCAGCCTCTTCGCCGCCAGTGCCCGGACGGATTTCCAACATCGCGGGGCGCGCGTCCGCCTTGTCTTTTGGCAAGAGCGCCAGTTGCAACGCATGCTCGACCTCGGGCAGGCGCGCTTTGAGGGCGGGTAGCTCCTCTTGCGCCAGTTCGCGCATTTCCGGGTCGTCCAGCATCGCCTCGGCATCGGCGATGTCGGACCGGACCCGTTTCCAGTCATTGATCTGATCCACCACCGGGCGGAGATCCGCATATTCCTTGCCGATGGCGGCAATGTCGCCCGACCCCTCGGCCATCTGTGCCTCAAGGTATTCGAAACGCGATGTGATTTGGTGCAAGCGGTCTTCGGGGATCATTCTTACCCTTTGACCGCTGCTCGGTTGAGGGTCAAGGACCTTAAACCCGCAACATGGTTCCGCCGCAGAGCCCGGCATATACAGCGTTGCCTTTGGCCCACGTCACCTTGCTTATCTGCCGGTGCGATCCTCATTCAAATCCGGCAGTGTTCGCGATCTCTCAATGCAACATTCAAATATTCGCAAATGACTATGCCAATCGGAGGATATTCGCTAGGCTGACAATTACAAACGGGAGGACAGTATGAAAAATATCATCATGACAACAGCCTTGGCCCTGACGCTTGGCACCGCAGCGTTTGCCGAGGGCAAGACACACTACGTTGCGATCCACGTGAACCAGAACGATCCGCAGGTCATGAATATGGCGCTCAACAACGCTATGAATGTGGACAGCTATTACAGTGCACAAGGCGATGAGGTGGTCATCGAGATGGTAGCCTACGGCCCTGGGCTGAACATGCTTATTCCAGGCAAGTCCCCGGTGGCTGATCGAATTTCCACCATGAGCCTTGAGCTGGACAATCTCAGGTTCGCCGCCTGCGGGAACACGCACCGTAAAATGTCGGAGAAAGCCGGCAAAGACATTGCGCTGATGGACGAAGCCGAGATTGTTCCGTCGGGGGTTGTTCGTCTCATCGAACTTCAGGAAGACGGATACGCCTACGTGCGCCCATAAAAGCGAACTGACCGGATGGCGCGCCGGTTGCGCGCGCCATTTACCACGTTTCGACGGCGCGTCAGTTTGAATTCAAGCGATCCAGCCAGGCATCCACACGCGCTTTGTTCACCCCCATGTCGGACTGCCCAAAGCGCAGGCGGGCGAAAAGCTCCAGAACGTCTTCGTTTTGCATCACGGTCGTGTAGTCGGGAAATCCCATCCATTGTGAGCGTGTGATATAGGTTACCTTACCCTCTTCCACGCTGCCCGCCAGAACCTCTGTGCGCGGGGTGGCGAGAATGATGCGGTCAAGTTCGGCAAAGGTACCCTCTTCGGCAGGGATGCGACGACGGACGCCACCTGCGAGGTCCTGATCTGCGGTCACTTTGGGATCGACATGCCAGACCGCAGGGTCTGAGGGAGCCAGCCGGATCCAGGCCAGCCCCCCCAGTATGATCAAGATGACCGCCCAGAAAAACACTTTCACGACGTCCTTATCCTTGCCTCAATGGGGCACCTGCCCCTTGATCACTTGTACAGACCTTCAGGCGCGGCGGGTCCAGCCCCAGAGCGACAGAATCTCTGTCGCCACATGGGCTCCCGCAATCGCTGTTGCGCCCGTAGTATCGAATGGCGGGCTGACTTCAACCACATCGCCGCCCATCAATTCGATCCCGGCGATATTTCGCAAGATAGCCGCCATGTCCGCGCTGGACGGACCACCCCACACTGGCGTTCCGGTGCCGGGGGCAAAGGCGGGATCAAGGCAGTCGATGTCGAACGTGAGGTAAGTCGGGTAGTCCTTGAGGATCTCGCAGATCCGCCCTGCCACGGCTTCCGGCCCGATGCGATGCATCTCGCGCGCGTCAATAATGTTGAAACCGAGCGTATCGGGGTTATCGGTGCGGATTCCCACCTGAACCGAGCGCGCGGGATCGACCAGACCCAGCTTGACGGCTTTGTAGAGGAACGTACCGTGGTCGATCCGCTCCATATCGTCATCGGCCCACGTGTCAGTATGGGCGTCGAACTGCAAAAGGCTAAGCGGTCCGTATTTTTCGGCATAGGCCTCAAGAATGGGGAGGGTGATGTAGTGATCGCCCCCCAGCGTGACCGTTGCGGTGTCAGTCGCCAAAATCCCCGCAATATGCGCCTTTAGCGTTTCGGGAAATTCAGACGTCTTGGCATAGTCGAAGGCGACATCGCCGTAGTCGGCAATCGCGAACTCTTCGAGCACGTTGTAGCCCCAGCCATAAGGCGCATCGCAAGGTTGCAGCAAAGACGCCTCGCGGATCGCCCGCGGACCAAGACGCGTCCCGGTGCGGTTGGTCACGGCCTGATCAAACGGGACACCTGTCACAGCCACATCAACACCGCGCAGGTCCTTGGTGTATTTCCGGCGCAGGAAAGATGGCGCGCCGCCGAACACGTTTTCGAAACTCGCGCCTTTCAAGTCATCTCGCGTAAAGGCGTGGTCAATCTGGGTTTTTGCGTCTTCAAGCGCCATGCCTATACTCCGTGCCGGGTTTCAATGAGCCGCGCGAAAAAGGACGCGCCGATGGTTGCCACCTCATCATTGAAATCAAAGGCCGGGTGGTGACAGGACGGCCCGACCCCTTGCCCGAGAAAGAGAAACGCACCCGGCCGGGCTTCCAACATGTATGAAAAATCCTCGGCCCCCATTTCCGGTCGCAGATCAGTGATCGTCTTGGTCTCTCCAACCACCTCGTTCGCCACACGACTTGCAAACTCGGCCTGTGCCTCGTGATTGACTGTCGCCGGGTAGTTTCGAATGTAGTTGACCTCAGCCGTTACGCCATAGCTGGCCGCCTGCCCCTCTGCGATCTCGGCAATACGGCGCTCCACCATGTCACGCAGATCGGGATCGAAGCTGCGCACGGTGCCGGAAAGGTTCACGGTTTCGGGGATGATGTTCGTCGCAGTTCCGCCCGATATCATCGTCAGAGACACCACCAGCGGCAAAAGTGGATCAGTGTTGCGCGAGACAATTGTCTGCAACGCCTGTCCGATGGCCAAGGCACAGGGCATCGGATCTTTGCAGGCCGACGGATAGGCGCCGTGACCGCCCACACCGCGTACCGTTATGTGAAAATCGTCCACCGCTGCCATGATCGGACCAGGCGTGGTGCGCAATTGGCCTTCTTCGGCAAACGGATCGGTATGCAGCGCATAGACCTCTTCAATGCCGAACCGGTCCATGATGCCTTCTTCGACCATGATGCGCCCGCCGCCCACCGTTTCTTCGGCAGGCTGAAAGATCAAAGCCACCGTGCCCTTGAACTTACGCGTCTCCGCCAGATAGCGCGCCGCGCCCAAGAGCATCGTTGTATGTCCGTCATGGCCACAGGCATGCATCTTGCCCGGGATGGTCGAGGCCCACTCTGCCCCGGTGGTTTCTTCCATCGGCAACGCATCCATATCTGCCCGCAAACCGGTCACCGGGCCATCGCCCTGTCCTCGGATCAGCGCCACCACTCCGCTGCGCGCGATCCCTTCGTGAATTTCGTCAACACCAAATTCTTTCAATCGCTCCACCACAAAGGCCGCGGTTTGGTGGCAGTCCAGGTCAAGCTCGGGATGCATATGCAGATGCCGACGCCATGTCCTCATGTCTTCGGCGAACTCACCGATCCGGTTCACAATGGCCATGACTGGACTCCCTCGCGCTGATGCCGCATCCCTGCATCTAATCCCGAAGCACGGAGGCCTGCAATGCGAGATGACCTGATCCATGACCCAAAGGGCGGGATGCCCCGGCTGCTGGAAATCATGCGCTGCCTGCGCGACCCCGAAACGGGCTGCCCATGGGACATCGAACAGGATTTCGCATCGATTGCCCCCTACACGATCGAAGAGGCTTACGAAGTCGCCGACGCAATCGAGCGTGAGGCCTGGGACGAGTTGAAGGGCGAGCTGGGTGATCTGTTGCTGCAATCGGTCTATCACACACAGATGGCCGAAGAAGCGGGCATGTTCAGCTTTGATGACGTCGCCAACGCAATCAGCGACAAAATGGTGGCGCGGCACCCGCATGTGTTCGGTGACGAAAGCCGCGACAAATCGGCCGAACAGCAGGTGCAGGACTGGGAAAAAATCAAAGCAGCCGAACGCGCAGGCAAGCAGGAAACCGGCGTTTTGGACGGCGTTGCAAAGGGCCTGCCTGCTCTGACGCGGGCTTTGAAACTACAGAACCGCGCCGCGCGGGTCGGGTTTGATTGGCCCTCCACAGACGAGGTCTTGGACAAGATCGTCGAAGAGGCGCAGGAATTGCGCGAGGTTCAGAACGAAACCGAACGGTTCGAAGAATTCGGCGATCTGCTGTTTGTCATGGTGAACCTAGGCCGCCATTTGGGACTTGATCCCGAAGCGGCGTTGCGGGCGGCAAATGCCAAATTCACCCACCGGTTCGAGAGTATTGAAGCGGCCTTGTCGGCGCAGGGCCGGACCCCAAAGGACAGCGACCTCGCAGAGATGGATGCGCTTTGGGATGCGGCAAAGCGTGCCGAAAAGGCGTGACCTGCCCCGGTTTGCAAAGACAAGGCTCCGGCCGGGCGGGCCTGAACACGCCCAGCTTGCAGCCACGTAGTCAGCTTTCAGGGCTCAGGGTCAGCTCTTGCGTTTGATCATCACCGCATCCGTCAAAGCCTGATGATGGCAATGACGCCGCAGCGATGATGGCACGAATGGCTGCATCGAAACGGGTCCCGTATTCCTGCAATTCTGCGACACGCGCCGCCACGTCCGGCGTCAGGACGGATAGGTCATACGTTGTCGGCGCTTCCGCCGAGGCCTGAAACGTTGAAAGTGCAAAGACTGTGGAAGTGAAAACGATCTTGAGCATAGTATTCCCCTAGGTCAGGCGTTTGTGCTTTTGGTGCAGCCACGCTTTTGCGGCGAAGCTGCATACAGTTCGGGGGACAGGCGCCGCAAAAGTCACGAAAGCGGCCACGAAAATTGACGAAAACTGAAAAAACCTACGCAGTGGAAGGGTTTAGATACGATCCCGAAGCGGGCGAACTGAGAATCACAGACGGGTCCACTGTGCCATTGCGGCCGCAAACGCTCCGGGTTCTTGATGTTCTCGTCGCCAACGCCGGCGACCTTGTCACCAAAGACACCCTAATGGAGACAGTCTGGCCCGACACCCACGTAACCGACGACAGTCTGGTTCAATGCATCGCCGAGATCCGGAAAGCTCTGGGGCCAGATGCAAGCAAACGTCTCAAGACGATCCCCAAACAAGGCTATCGTCTGGATGCGATCCCTGAAGACAGTCGCCCGCCTGCGGTGCGTCCCAAAGTGCGTGGCTTCCGCTTTGGATGGGTGATGGCGGCTTTGGCTATTATCGCTGGATTCGGCATCGCACTGCTGTCTCTCAGCGGGCCATCTCACCCCCCCGACCCGCCAGCCATAGCCGTGCTGCCGTTCGAAAACCTGAGCGGCGAGGAGGAGCAGTCCTATTTCTCCGACGGGCTGTCTGAGGAATTGATTGTCAACCTCTCGCGCATTTCCGATCTGAGGGTCGTGTCGCGCAGCGCCTCTTTCTTCGTTGCGGGACAGGTGGCCGATCCGCGCAGGATTGCAGATGAACTTGGCGTGACCTTTCTGGTGGAAGGCAGCGTCCGTCGGTCAGGTGAGACCCTGTGGATTTCAGCGGCGCTTGTCGACGGCGCAACGGGCGAAAATGTCTGGGCCCGCGCCTATTCCGGGACGAACGCCAACATCTTCGAATTTCAGACCTCGGTCATGGAAGAGCTGATCCGGGCGCTTTCGGTCCGGTTGTCATCGGCAGAGCGGGCACGGCTGGGCGTCTATGGCACATCCGATGTTGAGGCGTTTGACCACTACTTGCGGGGCCTTGCGCTTGCGAACTTTCTCCGTCCGGAAGCAAACCAGCGCGCGGAAGAACAGTTTGTCACCGCTCTCAGACTGGACCCAGGCTATGCTTCGGCCCATGCCCAGCTCTCGCTGGTTCTGAGTATGCGGGCGGAGTTTGGCTGGACCACGGACGTGTCCGGCGCGGTGGCACGCGCGAAGACGCATGCAGATGAGGCGGTCACACTCGCACCCGACTCGCCATTTGCGCATTTTGCGCAAGGTCGGTTGCTGTCGCGGCGCTTTATCGGCGACCTGGAAGGCGCAAGCGCGGCGTTTCAGAGGGCCATCGACCTCGACCCAAACTACACGGACGCCTATGCCTTTGATGCCATCGTGCAGATTGCCGATGGCCGCGCGGAACAGGGATTGGCGATGATCCGGGACGCGTTCGAGAAAAACCCGATCCCGCCTTATTGGTACTATATGCCGCTCGGGCTGGCACAATTTGTCCTTGAAGACTACGCCGCAGCCGAAAGCGCCCTGACCGAGCTTTTGCAACGCAACCCGAACCTGCCGAACGCGATGCGGCTCTTGATGGCCACCTATGGTCATCAAGGCCGCGTAGACGATGCCGAATGGCTGGCATTCGAATATGAGATGCTGGACAGTTCGGCGACCATCACCGATCTGATGGAAACAACCAATCTGAGGCACCCGCCCTATCGCGACGCATTGGAACAGGGCTTGAGGAAAGCCGGTCTGCCCGAATAACGGTCTGCCGGGCTGAAGCGGTGCGGCTCACAGGACCCCGTGACTTGCCTTGCTGCAACCTTGTGCGCACGATGTCAAAAGCGTCATAGGCAGAGAGACTCCATGAACAGCACTCAGTCTTTGATCGGCACCTGGGCCCTTGTCGCGTGGTACAACCAAACGTCAGATGGCAGGAAGCTTTACCCTTTGGGACAGGATGCGACCGGCTATATCAGCTACACCGCTGACGGGTTTGTCTTTGTACAAATGGCGGCTGCAAAGCGAACGCCATATGCCCTCAATGATCCCTTTGGCGGCACACCGGACGAGGATTCCGCCGCAATCAAATCGCAGATCACCTATTCAGGCACCTTCGAACGCGTCAGGGATCGGGTTATTCACCACGTGACGCACGCGTCCTGTCCCAACTGGGTCGGTTCGAAACAGGTTCGGAACATTGAATTTGTGGCGGACGGCCTCAGGCTCAGCGCAGCGGGCGCGGTTTTCCAGGGCCAGACAGTGACCGCCTATGTCGATTGGAAACGGGCCGTTCCATAGACCTGCTGTGGATTGGTGGTTAGACCGGCCTCATCACAAACGAAAAACGCGCCCTGAACCAGAGCGCGTTTCTCAAAATTCGGAAGGTGAGGCGCTTATTGCGCTTCTTTGATGAACTTCACCGCGTCGCCGAACGTCTGAATGGTTTCAGCCGCGTCGTCCGGGATTTCGATGCCGAACTCTTCTTCGAAGGCCATCACCAGCTCGACGGTGTCGAGGCTGTCTGCGCCGAGATCGTCGATGAAGGACGCATTCTCAACAACTTTGTCTTCTTCCACACCAAGGTGCTCGACAACAATTTTCTTAACGCGATCTGCGACGTCGCTCATGTTTTCTTCCTCACAGTTTCGTCGGCGCGGTGGCCGGGTTAGCCCTCGCCCGGGCGGAATTGATCTTGCCCTGACGGGCGGCGGTTTACGTCCCGCTTGAGGCGCGACAGACCGGAACTGCCCCAAATATGGGCTGGTCCAAAACCTGCGCCGCTATAGCACATGGGACCGCGATGGCAAACGCTTTCAACACAAAGATATTCCGGGGAAAAGATGCGGCTTTTCAGCGGTTTCTGCACCTGCAAAGCACCGCTTTCCCCATGAAATCAGAGCATTGCCATGCCACCATTCACGTGCAGCGTGGTGCCGGTAACGTAGGCGGCCTCAGCGCTCGAAAGGTAAAGAACCGCTGCGGCGATCTCGGCGGGGGTGCCCATGCGGCCCGAGGGAATCTGTCCGAAGATGGCCGATTTCTGGTCATCG
The DNA here is from genome assembly GCA_030431485.1 of Alphaproteobacteria bacterium. Classification (GTDB taxonomy): domain Bacteria; phylum Pseudomonadota; class Alphaproteobacteria; order Rhodobacterales; family Rhodobacteraceae; genus Marivita. Next base: position 154 of record JAUIIR010000103.1, on the reverse strand, counting down.
GTCAGCTTGTCGGTCATCGCGGTTTCAATGAAGCCGGGGGCCACTGCGTTGACGGTGATGCCACGGCTCGCGACCTCATAGGCCAGCGATTTGGACATGCCGACCATGCCGGCTTTGGCGGCTGCATAGTTGCCCTGCCCCGGATTTCCGGTCG
>JAUIIR010000102.1 GCA_030431485.1 Alphaproteobacteria bacterium | reverse complement strand
TGCCAGATCGACCCCGATAATGCTAACTTCTCCCATGGATGCCCTCTCCTTCAACTTGTGCTGTGACGCCACGAGTATGGCACATCGCGATGCCGTCAGGGTGAGAGCGGCATCCACCCCATCTCCACCCACTAAGCCATTGAATTTACTATCCCAACCTGTGGTTTAGAAATCCCTTTGCTGCAAACGCGACTGGGGTCCAAATCGTACTCTCAGCCCCCCTCGCCTTCGTTATGCGGACAGATTAGACATCGCCGATGAGGCACGTTTGCCAACAGCAACAAGTATGATGTTCATCTGCTTGGCGGAGTTAACGACGCCCACCGCACTTTGTCGTGCCGTCGATACTCTAGGCGCTATTCGATCTCGATGAGGAGCTATGGCGTGGCATGCGAGAAATCATGCCAGGTCGGTGCAGCGAACGTCCCGTCTGGACGAAGGTTTCTGCCCCAGATGTCCCAAATGAAGGCCCCGTATGAGGCGTTGATGACCTCACAGCCACCCCCAACGGCAGAGGAGGAAAAATTCTATATATAGGACTTTACACTCTTTGGATGTACGGTCGTAATCGTGACGACGTTAACAAGAGGTAGACAACCGTGATACGTGATACTCTCCGGCAAAGCCGATCGCCACTTTATTTGCAAATCGCGGAAATCTTGCGCCAGAACCTGAACTCCGAAGTCTGGAAGCCCGGAAAAATGTTGCCAACGATTTCAGATCTAGCAGCGGAATATTCGGTCGCAAAAATCACGGTGCGGCAAGCACTGCAAATACTTGAAGCGGAGGGCTTAATAGAGTCACGCCGTGGGCGCGGCACAACAGTTTTGCCCCCCCCGCCGAAGCCACACCGACTTCCCCTTGGCACTCGATTGTCAACACTCGTCGACATGTATCGAGGCGACAAACCCGAACTTGACCTACTTGAAGATCGCGATGCAGAAATTCCGGGCACACCGATGATCGGGCATTTGTCTGAAAACGGCTATCACCTGTTGCAACGAACACATTCGCGCAACGGTCAAACCTATTGCGTTATTTCAATTTATCTCGATAAGGTCTTGTTCAAGCAGCATGAAGCGCGCTTTAGAACTGAGATCGTCCTACCAATCCTCTTTGATTCTGATGCTGTCGACGTGGCGCGCGCGCGCCAGACCTTCACCATCGAAAAGTGCGGCTTTGACTTAGCAGGCTTGCTGGATCTTTCTGTAGGCGACCCAATCGTCGAAGTGCGTCGTGTCATATGCGACGGAAGTGACCGGATACTCTATTTGGCGGACGTCACATATCGCAGTGATTTTGTCCGACTTGAGATGGATTTGCTCGCTTGACCTTCCCAAAGCGCAAACGCAGCACTACTCGGAATAGCCAGAGGCTCCGTGACTGCCGATTTTCCGTGGCCATCATGCATGAAAGGCATCTGCCAAGATCCCTATTCGTGCGGGCCTTTAGCGAAAACGGTAAGCATGGTCCAGCTCGCGCAACTTCAAAGTGATTAAATTCTAAAAACCTATCTATGCAACTTTTTTATTGTGCGACTCCTTTCTTGCACCTAGCGTTTCGAACATAGGAGATGATCGTTGCGTAAGAACACTGTTGCAAGCAACTCGAAGATGGCTGGGGGGTACGACTACGTCATCGTCGGCTCTGGATCGGCTGGATCGCTTTTGGCAAGCCGCCTTTCGGAAGACCCAACTGCCAAGGTGCTTTTGATCGAGGCAGGCGGACATGATCGCGGGTTTTGGCTCAAGTTGCCGGTGGGGTACTTCAAATCCATCTACAACAGCCGTGTCAGCCATCTTTATCGCACCGAACCGGGCGAGCATATCGCCGGACGCCAAATCGATGCGCCGCGCGGCCGTGTTGTTGGCGGATCCTCTTCGATCAACGGCTTGATCTTTATTCGCGGTCAGCGACAGGATTTTGACGATTGGGAAAAGCTCGGTGCTGCCGGATGGTCTTACGCAGATGTCTTGCCGCATTTTCGCAGGTTTGAAGACTCCGATGGACCGGACTCGCAATATCGCGGGGCGCATGGATCACTGGGCGTGTCAAAGCTGCGCAATGAAAACCCGGCTTGTACGGCGTGGCTTGAGGCCGCGCGGCAGTTTGGGCTCAAGGACAATCCCGATTTCAACGGGGCCGAAAGCGCGGGCATCGGAGCCTATGAGCTTACCCTGCGTGGACGCTGGCGCGAAAGCGCTGCAACCGCGTTTTTGCACCCTGCCCTCAAGCGCGATAACCTTGACCTGCTGACGGGCGCAACCGTGACACGTGTCGTCATCGAAAATGGTGTTGCGCGCGGGGTTGAATACCTAGCCGGGAACGAGGTGCGTCAGATTCGTGCGGCTGCCGAAGTCATCCTGTCGGCAGGTGCCGTCCAGTCCCCGCAATTGCTTCAGCTGTCCGGAATCGGTCCGTCCGATTTGCTGCGCACGCACGCAATCGACGTTGTGCAGGACGCGCCCCAAGTCGGTGAAAACCTTCAAGACCACCTTCAGATGCGCACCATCGTCGAGCTTGCGACTCCAGGCGAGTCGCTCAACGACCATATGCGCAATCCAATCAAACTTGCCGCGATGGGCCTTGACTGGCTCGTGAACAAACGCGGCCCGCTCACCGTGGGGGCCGGCCAGGTTGGTGGCGCAATGTCGAGCAAATACGCACAACCCGGCCGCCCCGACATCCAGCTGTTTGTGATGCCCCTTTCGGTGGACAAGCCCGGAACCCCGCTTCACCGGTATTCCGGGTTCACGACATCGTTCTGGCAATGCCATCCGGAAAGCCGTGGGCATGTGCGCATCGCCTCGAATGATCCGCTGGCCGATCCGATCATACAACCCAACTACCTGTCAGCGCAGAAAGACCGCGACACGATGGTCGAAGGGCTCAAGGCGGTGCGCGAGATTTATCACCAGCCCGCATTCAAAGACCGCTGGAAACGCGAAGTTGTTCCCGGCCAGGACAGCGCCAGTGAGGCAGAGATGCTTGACGCGATCCGCAGATTGTCCGGCACCGTGTATCACCTGACCGGAACCTGCCGCATGGGGGATGACGATGACGCGCCCGTGGCATCGGATTTACGCGTCAAAGGCGTAGAGCGCCTGCGCGTCATTGATGCGTCTGTCATGCCAAAAATCGTATCCGCCAACACAAATGCGGCCACCTATATGATCGCCGAAAAAGCAGCGTCGATCATTCGCGCACAGGCGCAAAAATAAAGACCGTTTGAAACCAAGACGATCCAAAACCAAAGGGAGGAAAGACATGAGACACTTCGGAAAAGCCGCAGCCTTTGCAGGTGCCCTCGCATGTGCAGGGCCGGTCATCGCGCAGGAACACAATCCGTTCGACTGGCGTTCGGTGCCCGAACAAGACGACCAGATCACGATGAAGATCGGCCACTCGGTCAACATGGAATGGTCCAGCCATACCGCCACACTCAAGCGATTTGCAGAGCTTGTTGCGATCTACAGCAATAACGAAATCAAACCCGAGATCTTTCCGGGCTCACAGCTTGGTGGTGAGCGCGAAATGATGCAGCAGGCCCGTCAGGGTGCGCTTCAGGTGACGTTTCCGGCCACCAACAATGCCGCTGCCTTGGCACCGTCGCTCAATGTGTTCATCCTGCCCTACCTCGCTACGTCCACATCGCAGGTGAATTACCTGCAAGACGAATTGACAGAGTTCCTAAACCCCCGCGTCATCGACGAAGCCGGCGTGCGGATCGTGGGTTGGGAAAACTCCGGCTGGCGGGCGTTTTTCTACAAATCGGATGAGCCGATCACCAAACCCTCCGATCTGGCCAACCTTAAAATGCGGGTGCCGCCAAATCCCATCATGATCGCCACCTACGAGGCGTGGGGCGGAAACCCCACACCGATTGCGTGGAACGAGCTTTATGGCGCGCTGCAACAAGGTGTGGTTGAAGGCGGCGACAACCCTGTCACGGACGTCATCGGAATGAAGTTCAACGAGGTCATCAACCGCATGACCACGTTCCACTACACCATCCTGACGCACCCGATCGTTGTTTCCGAACGCTGGTTCCAGGGCCTGAGCGATGAGCACAAGGCCGTCATTGAGCGCGCGGGCGAAGAGGCAACCGCCTATATCCGCTGGTGGCAGCCTCTGGACGAGGAACGCTGGTGGGACCAGGCCCGCGAAGCCGGAGTTGAGATCACCGCCATCGAAGACGAAAGCGAATGGATCGAGAAAGCCCGCGCCATCTGGCCCGATTACTATGATGCCATTGGCCCAGATGGTGAAGCGGTGGTTGCCAAGGTCATGGAGCTTCTTGAAGCCTATCCGGGCGACCAGTAACCGCGGCCATGCGGCCCCTACGGGGTAACCGCTTGACCCATCATCGTCCGGCCAAAGTGCCGGGCGATGCTTCCCGCGCTCACTCTTTGGATCTCGTCATGACACGCTATCTGCGCATCGCCCTCTTTGCAATGTCAGCCCTTGGTCTGACCCTGATGGTGGCCTCCCTGTTTCTTCAGGTGATTGCCCGCGAATTCAATCTACCGGTCGACTGGACCGAAGAAACCGGGCGCTTTGCCTTCATCTCGATGGTATTCATCGCAGCAGCCTATGCAACGCTGACCCGCTCGCATCTGCGCGTGACCGTGTTTTCCGACCTTGTCGCCCGCCACATAGGCCAGCGCCCGGTTCAGACGTTCCACACACTGGTGTTGATCGGATTTGCGGGCGTGATGGTCTATTTCTCGGCGTTCAACTTCATCGACGGGTTGCGCTATCCAAACATCTCGCCCGCATTGCGGTTCAACCAGAACATATTATTCATCATGATGTCTGCGGGTTTTGCCATCATCTTTCTGCTGCACCTGCGCGACCTCTGGGTTCTGATACGCGGAGGCATTCTTGAAGAAGGCGGACCGGTCAATGAGTGACGCACAGCTCATTCTTGCCATCGCATTCCCGCTTATGCTGCTGGCGGGTGTTCCGATCTATGCCGCACTGGGCATCACCGGTCTTGCGGTAAGCTATGTCACCGACGCGCCTTTGGTGTTTGCAAGCCAGAACGTGCTGAACGGGTTGGACAAATTTGCCCTGCTTGCCATTCCCGCCTTTATTCTAGCGGGCAACATTATGGAAAAGGGCGGTATCACCCGCGATATCATCGGCATCTTCCGCCACGCGTTTGGACATATCCCCGGCTCATTGGGGCTGGTCACGATCTTTTCGTGTATGTTCTTTGCCGCCATTTCGGGCTCTGGCCCCGGCACAGTCGCAGCCATCGGCGCGATCATGATCCCGGCCATGATCCGCTACGGATATCCTCCGGCTTATGCGGCGAGCGTGTCAGCGACGGGCGGCACGCTGGGCGTGATGATCCCGCCGTCCAATCCCCTGATCATATACGGCATCATTGCCAACGTCTCGATCGCCGATCTGTTTGCCGCGGGCATGATCCCCGGCGTGATGACCGCGTTTATGCTGGCGGGCGTTGCCTATCTGCTGGCCAGACGCATGGGCGCTGTGGTCGAAGTGGACGACGACACCCCCCGCGTGTCGATCTGGCGGCTGGTCTGGAAGGCCAAATTCGCCCTCGCGCTGCCAGTCCTGATCCTTGGCGGCATCTATTCCGGCGTGTTCACCCCGGTCGAGGCCTCGGTCTGCGCCGTGATCTATGCCCTTGTAGTTAGCGTCGTGGTCTACCGCGAATTGACATGGTCCGCCCTGATGGAGGCGTTCGACGGTGCGATCAAACTTGGCGGTGCCTTGATGATCATCGTCGCGTGTTCAACGGTGTTTGCCACCGTCATCACGCTTGAACGCATCCCGCAAAGCGTGTTGGAGACCTTTGGCGGTGTCACCGAAAGCGCGATCGTTATCTTACTGCTGATCTGCGTTTTCCTGATCGTCATCGGCACCTTTATGGAAACCATCAGCGCAATCATCATTCTTGCACCGATCCTTGTGCCACTGGTGGTGTCCTTCGGGATTGATCCGGTTCACTTCGGCATCATCCTGATCGTCACCATAGAAATCGCGTTCCTGACGCCGCCGCTTGGGGTCAACCTGTTTGTCGCCAGCCAAATCGCCAATATCAAGTTCGAGAAAGTGGCAGTCGCAATCCTGCCTTTCGTGTTCACGCTTATCGTGTCGATGTTGATCGTGATCTTCTTTCCCCAGCTCAGTTTATGGCTGCCCGAAGTGCTCAGAAGTTTGAGGTAAAATGACCATCGAAATCCGCAATCCCGCCAAGCCATCAGACATTGTTGCAACGTACAGCGAAACTGATCCTGCTGCCTTGCCCGGCCTCATCGCCGCCGCGCGCAGCGCACAACAGGCATGGGCGCGCGTGCCACAGCCAGAGCGCGGCGCCATCATAGGCCGCTGGCTTGATGCGCTTGCCGCCCGCACGGATGAGATCGCGCGCGCCATCACCCTTGAGATGGGTAAGACGCTGGCCGAAGCCAAGGGCGAGACTGGCAAATCGCTGTCCGAGGCGCGCTATGCCGTGGCCCGTGCGGCCAATCCTATGGGCGAGGTTCTGCCCTCGCAGCGCCCCGGCACCTTGGCCTACACGATCCGCCGTCCGCGCGGTGTTATCGCAGGCATCTGCCCTTGGAACTTTCCAATCGGCACCCCACTGCGCAAGGCTGTTCCGGCGCTGGTTTACGGCAATGCGATGATATTGAAGGCCAGCGAACTGGCACCGGGTGCCGTGGCGATCATGGCCGACGCCGCCAGGGGTATTCTGCCTGACGGGATATTCCAGACCGTTCTGGGCGGCGGCGGCTTGGGGGCCGCGCTGACGGATACGCCTGGACTGGACGGCATCAGTTTTACCGGGTCGGTCGCCACGGGGCGCAAAGTGGCCGAAGCCGCCGCACGCAATCTGGCCGAAATCAGCCTTGAACTGGGGGGTAAAAACCCGGCAATCCTGAATGATGCAACCGATCTGGATGCCGCATTGAACCAGATTTACGCCAGCGCCTTTGCGGTTTCCGGCCAACGCTGCACCGCCGTGTCGCGCGTTCTGGTAGCCCAAGACATCGCGCAGCGCGCGATTGATGGGCTGATCACACGTGCCGAAGCTGCGCGCGTCGGAGACGGACTGGAAGACGGGATCACTATGGGCCCGCTGGTCAGCGCGGACCATCTGCAAACGGTATCGGGCTTTGTCGAACGCGCACGCGCCGCCGGGGCAGTTATCCGCGCGGGAGGAGACATGCCGACCCACAACACTGGTGGCTATTTTCACGCCCCCACAATCGTCACCGATTTTACCCCGGACATGGAAATCGCCCGCGAAGAGGTCTTTGGTCCCGTGCTTGCCGTGATCCCATACCAATCAACCGAACACGCGCTTGAGATTGCGAACGCGGTGTCGTTCGGCCTGACATCCTGCCTCTATTCGGAACGCGAACCAGTGATTGATACCTTCCTGAGCGAAAGCCAGTCAGGGATGCTTCATGTGAACGGCGGCACCTTCCCCGAAGATCACGTACCCTTCGTTGGGGTCAAAGCCTCGGCGTTGGGCGTCGGTGGATCAAACGGCGCGTCCACCCAGCATTTCTTCACCTCGGAACACATGGTCTATCGGAAGGCGCGGGTGTGACGCAGCTTTGGGCATGAAACAGACCACGCAAACCATCGGAGAACGGATCAGCCTGACCGTTGATCCCAACGACAACGTTGCCACCCTTCTGGACAGCGCAGAGACCCTGAGGCGTGCCGCAGGCATGGATATTTCGCCCGCCATCCCCTTTGGTCACAAATTTGCGCTGATTCCGATCCCGCGCGGCGCGCAGATCATCAAATACGGCGTGATCATTGGCACGGCCACAGCCGACATCGCCGCCGGAGAGCATGTCCATGTCCATAACATCGCCTGAGATCGGCAATGGCTATCTTCGCCAAGATGGGCGCATTGGACTGCGCAATCATGTCGTTGCCCTTTCGACCGTCGCTCTGACCGACCGGGTCACGGAACGCGCAGTGGACCACGTACCATCTGCCTTGCTTCTTGCGCCGAGATGGGAACGTGGTGTGCGGGGACGTGACGCCAGCTTGCAAGAGCACGCCGTTCACGCCATCGCAAACCACCCGAACACAGGCGCAATCCTTGCGGTAACCCATGATCGTAGGGCCGCAGATGACTTGGCTCTTGCATTGACCAATTGCGGCCGGCCTTTCGAAATTGTCACGCTCATGGGATCCGGTGGCTATGACACCGCGATAGATATCGCAGTTCACGCGCTTCAACGCCTTACGGCACAAATGCAGCATACGCCGCGGGCGCCGCTACGTCTTGCCGATCTGACTGTTGCCCTTGAATGTGGCGGGTCCGATGCATCTTCGGCGACCTGTGCCAACCCGGCTATTGGCCGGTTTGTTGACACGCTCATCGCGGCAGGCGGTACGGCGATCGTATCAGAAACCGCCGAATTCATCGGCAGCGATCCAGTCATTCATGCGCAATCTGAAAGCCCCAGCATTGCCCAAGCGATCCTTGCCTGTCTTGAGGCAGAAGAGGCCATGATGCGTGCTGACGGAACCGACTATCGCGGCGTCAATCCCACACGCGAAAACATCGAAGCTGGCTTATCCACCCTGATAGAAAAGACAATGGGAGCCGTGTGCAAGATCGGCACAAGCAAATTTGTGGGTTGCTTGGCGTTTGCTCAAAAACCAGTAAGCACCGGCCTTTATTTCATGGATACCCCGTTCTTTAGCCCAGTGTCTTTGTCCGGGATGGTGCTATCCGGCGCACAGGTCACACTGTTCGCGATGGGCGTTTATAACCCCTCTGGAATGCCGCTCGCTCCCACGATAAAAATCTGCGGAAATCCACAAACCCTGAGCGATTGGGGAGCGGAAATTGACGTTAATGTAGCAGGGCTGATTGGAGGAATAGTCACTCTGGACATGGCAGCGGTCGCAATTACTGACAAACTCGCGGCGCTTTGCGCAGGCTCCATCACGCATGCAGAGCGACGTGGTGAAGGACAACTTATTCTACCACGGACAATGCCCGCATTGTAATGCGGGCCTGAGGTTTTCAGATCCGTCAAGCGCCGCCTAGACTTCCGCTATTTCGACTGATTTCAACAAAATCGACGTCACAATTTCCATACAGATGTCCTTTATAATGTGACTGTCCTCTTTCGTGTATAATTGTAGACACCTCTTGGTAGATCGAAGCCTTCAAGAACGGTTACATCGACACAGCCCGAAGAATGCATTTGTCGTAATGTTGGGCGCCTCTAAAAATTGCCCTGCCCGCTGCTCCGGGGTATGATCTCGGCGGTAAATCGGCAAGGGGGTAAGGCGATGGCGCAGATGGGTTTCTTTGATCTTTCGAACTGCTACGCGAGCCTTGATGTCAAGAAGGATCCACTGGTCGAGATCGACACCGTTGTGCCGTGGGAGGAGTTCCGTCCGACGCTGGAGCGTGTCTGGCGCAAGCCTGAGGCGGAGCGTAAGTCGCGCGCCGGGCGCAAGCCGATGGACGCGGTGCTGATGTTCAAGACGCTTGTTCTGAGCGCGCTTTACAACCTGTCGGACGACCAGGTCGAATACCAGGTGCGTGACCGGCTGTCGTTCATGAGGTTCCTGGGCCTCGGACTGGAGGACCGGGTTCCCGACGCCAAGACGGTCTGGCTCTACCGCGAAGGGTTGGCGCAGGCGGGTCTGGTTGACGAGCTGTTCCGACAGTTTGACGGGTATCTGTCGCGGCAGGGCTACATCGCGCGGGGCGGGCAGATCCTTGACGCCTCCATCGTTCCGGTGCCGAAGAACCACAATACGCGCGAGGAAAACAAGGCGATCAAGGCGGGGGAGTTGCCCGACGGCTGGGCGGACAAGCCTGCCAAGCGGAGCCAGAAGGACGTCGACGCACGCTGGACGAAAAGGCACGGCAAAAGCCATTACGGCTACAAGAACCACGTGAACGTGGATCGCAAGCACAAGCTGGTGCGGCGCTACCATGTCAGCGATGCCGCCCTCCACGACAGCCAGGCGGTGGATCACCTGCTGATGGAGGGCAACACTGGTGCGGGCGTCTGGGCGGATTCAGCTTATCGGTCAGAGGAGATGGAGGCCAAGCTGCGTGCCCGGGGCCTGAAGAGCCGCATCCACCGCAAGGGCAAGCGCGGCAAACCGCTGAGCAAACAGGCCAAGGGCAGCAACCGGACCAAATCCTCGGTGCGGGTCCGCGTTGAACATGTCTTCGGGGCGCAGAGCAACGACATGGGTGGCACGCTGGTGCGCACGGTCGGCATGGTGAGGGCCCGCGCGAAGATCGGGATGAAAAATCTCACCTACAACATGCGCCGCCTCGGTCAGTTGCGCCGCATCAACCCGTGCCCGGCATGACCACCGGGCAAACCAGTGAGCAGATCAGCCTGCAAAGGTCGAAAGACAGAGCGTAACGGGCTCAGAGCCGCGAACGTGCAGGCATACCGGGCTGACAGTAGACGGCCTCCAGCTTGGATCACGTCATCAGACGCGCTGCGTGGCCCCGAAATCGGTCAAAAATCGAGGTGCCCTGTTGTGAGTCCGGTCGCTGGGCGTGTACGACCACGAAGGGCCACGTCTCTGCAAATGCTCTGTTCAAGGTCCTTAAGCGATTTGATCCAGAACTAACGAACCACGGCTTCCGCAACGCGATCAAGGAGTTTTGCCGTAAAGCAGAGCCGCCGGTGCCGGATCACATCGCCGATGCGTTCTGTGATCATTCGCTGAAAGGGCTGGACGCCTCCTACCGCCGGATGGACACGTCGAAGGAACGGGCGGACCTATCCGCACGGCTATACGACTTCGTCGTCGGAGTGGATCCAGCGAAGGATGTAGCGACCGCGTAGACGTGGCTACAAGACAATACCGACACCGACGGTCAAGCCATGTCCCTATTCCCCCACGGCGCAAGAACGACTACGCTTCTTGCATGTCATGGTCCTTTTCCATCGGTCACATTCTTGGCTCGGACCTCCGGGTCCATGCCACGTTCTTTCTGCTCCTCGCCTGGATCGGCACGGCCACGTGGTTGGCCGAGGGTACTGCGGCAGCCTTTGGCAATCTTGCCTTCGTTCTCGCGCTTTTTGCCTGTGTCATTGCGCATGAGTTCGGCCATGCACTGATGGCGCGCAGATACGGGATCCGAACACCGGACATCACGCTGCTGCCAATCGGCGGCATGGCGCGGCTCGAACGAATTCCCGAAAAGCCGCGCGAGGAAATCGCCGTCGCACTTGCAGGCCCCATGGTCAACGTCGTGATATGGTTGATTTTGGTCCTGGGCTTTGGCGTGCGGGGCAATCCGGCGGAGCTCGTTTCGCTTGAAGACCCGAGCCAGACCTTTCTTGAACGCCTCGCGGCGGTAAACCTCTTCCTTGTCGTATTCAACATGATCCCGGCATTCCCGATGGATGGCGGGCGGGTGTTCCGAGCGGTGCTGGCCGGCTCCATGGGCCGTGTGCGGGCAACGCAATTGGCGGCGCGGGCCGGACAGGCCATTGCCTTCCTCTTCGGCTATCTGGGACTGGTCAGCGGAAATCCGATCCTGATCCTGGTTGCGATCTTCGTCTTCATGGCTGCCATGGCAGAAAGCTCGGATGTGGAAATGCATGACCTTGTGAAAGGCGTGATGGCCCGCGATGCGATGATCACTGCCTATGAGGCGCTTGCCCCCGGCGACACGCTTCACGCCGCCGAGATGGCCTTGTTGCGTACGACCCAGTCTGAGTTCCCGGTCGTGAACTCAGACGGCTCCTTGGCAGGTATCCTTACCAAATCCGCCATCATCGCACATCACCAAGGAACAACGCAGGGGGCGACGGTCGCGGATGTGATGCTGACAGAGGTGCCAACCTCGATGCTGACTGAACCGCTTGAGCGTGCGCTAGATGCCTTGCAGCAACCGAACACGCCTGCTGTCGCCGTGACAGATCGCAAGGGCCTGTTCCTCGGCTATATTACACGCGAGAACATTGGTGAGTGGGTGGTTCTGAGCAGCAGGCTTCGCAAGAAATGACGTGGCTCGAACAACCTAGTGTTCTCCACCTGACACAGGATTCCCATCGGCGGCTTGATGTGCCACATTCCTGACATGAGACGTTCCGACATCTGCCCGGAACGTGTCAACGACTTTGAGACAGTGGCCTTTGGAATTTAGGCTTGGGTTTCTTCGGTTGGTTTTGGTGGATTGATCCAGACAGCGGTCGGGATTTGAGGCGGTTTTGGTTGTTTGTGTACGA
>JAUIIR010000009.1 GCA_030431485.1 Alphaproteobacteria bacterium | reverse complement strand
GGGAAGAAAGGGGAAAGCTTGGCCATCTGCTCGTCAGTCAGCCAGAAAAGGTCGCTCATGTCACCGCTCCGTTTTCCGGGCCGTGAATCACGTAGCGCTCCGGAAATCAATGCATCCTGACCCTAGTATTGTGTATGGGTAGATTGTTCTTTGTCATTGTTTTTATTATTGTATTTTCTTTTCTGCTTTATGGGGTGTTGTTTCTTTTAGTGCTTTGTGATTTGGGTGCGATCACTTATTGTCATGGTGAAGTTTTTTTACTTCCGGAGTTTCCAGATATTTTTGCTGATTAGCCTGCGGTTTCGGCGGCTTTGAAGTTCGTCAGTGTTTCTAACGTTTTTCTGAGGTGGCGGGGGTTAAGTTCATGCGCTGGCTGCTTTTGGGTATTTTATAGTTTGCAAGACGGCTTTGTCCGTCTGCAACGCAACCCAACGAGAAAGTACGTAATGAAAACTCCCAAACCCAATCTTCCACCATCGGCTTATCTGAGTCACGGCGATAGCGTCCGTCTCAAGCCAATTTTCGCCTTCGGCTTTGCTGCTTTTCTTGAGTTCACGATGCTCGTGATGTTCGCCTCCACGTACACTGAAACGATGGGGCTCGCCTCCAATCAATACCTCTGCGATCTACCGGGCGTTGGCGGCCTCTTCTGCGTTCTCGATGAAGACATGACCGTCTCCCACCTGCTTGCTTTTCTCTTGGCTGTTTTTTCGGTGGCTGTTCCGATCATGATTTGGAGCGTCGTCATAGATGAAAGCATCCACGAAGACCCAAGGACTTGGCTGGCCAATCCTATGAATCGGGTAAAGGCAGGACTTGCGGGCCTCGTCTACATCGCTGTGATCGCATTGGAAGTGGTGAACCTGTTCACGCTGATTGCGCAGGAGACAGCGCCCAACCCTTGGGCTTCCCCGCAAGATCAAGCCCCGATGATGGAGTTCCTAGCCCAGAATCAGGGACTTGGAATCTTCGTGGCCTTGCTGATTGCGCTCGTTAACACCGTTCTCGCGCTGCTCACTGTGCGCGCTACCAACGCTCTTTCACAGAAAGCTTAAATCATGCTTGCTCAACTGATCAAAACCATCCTGCTTTCAGGCGCTCTTGCTTTGCTGTTCGTTGGCTCTGCGAGCGCTACAGACCAAGCCGAGCCTCCCACCTTTTTCATCGTCATCGAAAACGGCGGAGTTGTCACAGACCCCGAAGGCCAAACCGAAGCGGCTCGACTTACCTTGAGCGAGCTGACCAATCTGCGCCGCAGACGAGCAACGCGTGACGCGACTATCCACATTGTCACGTCCAGAAATCCGACCGAGATCACCTGGTCGGGCTCGCCCGAGCAGCTCTATGAACAAGGCGCTTTGGTGATGGAAGCCATCGCCATCCGTCCGACCTGCTCGGATTTGACGCTATCCTGGGAACAGGTGCGCACGACCGTGCGCATTATTCGGCCCGGCGATCTGAGGCTCGTGCACATTGGGCCTTTCATCCATGCGGGATATCCGTGTGACCAGGGCGACGGGCTGATCACACTGCCGCAGGCCATTCCAGCCGAAGTGCAACTCGGCAACTTGGCGATGTATGCAAGCTTCTTACGCATTCTGAACGTTCACGCCGATCAGGACGAGATGGTGCTGGAACATCTGGAAAGCGCGGGTGCTTTGGCCCGCGTAGCATCGGGCGAACTCAACTTCGATCTGATGGACAGAGCGCGCACGCAAGCTGTCCTTGGCCAAATTCTGGGGAGGGACTGAGCCATGTGTTTACGCTCTTTCCTTCTGCCCTCGGCCCTGGCCTCAATCGTTGCCAGCGGCGCTATGGCTGACTACCCAGTGCGCATCAATGATGCGCAAAGGGGCGGTGTTCCTGCCAATATCGGCCTCCAAGAGCAAAACGGAGGCGGCATCGTCCGTCTCCAGCTTGCCCCGCGCGTTGATCCTGACGAGGGCGGCGATGTTACGTTACAGCGCTGGCAGGACTTTGCAGGCGAAGTGCTTCTCAGCGTCCGAACCGATCCCGCGCTCGTGCCAACGGCCCGTGTGCTGGAAATGGTGAGTTCGATCAGCATGACCGATGACTTCGGCGCAGTGATCGAAGGCGGCTACGACATAAACGTCGAGCACGATGTCGTGCTGGCCGTCTCGGACGGCTCGGCAGAGATCATGCATATTTCTGCTGATGATGAAGGCCTTGTCATTACGGCGCTCATCCGTGATGTCGCTGGCAATCTGATCGATCCGCCGCAAGGTACGCTCGCTCTCTATAGAACTGGCGGCGAGCGGCTGTGCTTCGAGGAAGAAGTGGTGCAGGCTCGTGGTAACATGCCTGCGCCGGTTCCCGCAGGGGTAGTTGCCGATCCGAACAACCGCCTTCCCATGAATTTTGTCATCTTGCTGGATCGCTCCGGCTCGATGAGTGACGTCATGGAAGATGTGAAGGCGGCGGCGCAGTCCTTCATAGATGATCTGCCCGACAACGCGACTTGCGCGGTCGGAGCGTTCGCTGATGAAGGCGGCAGTTTCGAGCCTTCCGAAGGTCTCGGCGTTGGGCAATGTGTTGCTTCAAACTTCCCTATGCATGGGGTGGAAGCAGGCGGCGGAACGAACCTATTTCAACCCCTCAAGGTCACCTATGAGTGGCTGGCCGAAGAAAAGGCTGGCCAGCAAAGCGCGGTCATCATCATCACTGATGGAGCGTTCAACAGGCAGACCGATTTGGCGCATGTCGTCCGCGATCTCAAAGGTGATGCGCTGACCTTCGTCTATTTCCTCGGTGGGCGCGAAGAGCGATATCTTCGCTCTCTCGCGGACAGCTACCTCACCCATGAAGGCGATCTCGCCGATCAACTGCCGCGCTACTTCGAAGTCTTGAGCGAGACCTATTCTAGTCAGACCGTGCTCCGGCAGATGGCCTGCGCCTCCGGTGAAAGCGCGCAGCGATGAGTCGGCGCGATTTTAGAAAAGAGCAGGATCAACGGCGGCTTTGGAGCTTTGATCCAGACAGCCATGGCTCTGCGAGGTGGGCGGATAGCGCCCACCTCACC
Source organism: Alphaproteobacteria bacterium (assembly GCA_030431485.1). GTDB lineage: Bacteria > Pseudomonadota > Alphaproteobacteria > Rhodobacterales > Rhodobacteraceae > Marivita. The sequence goes on along the minus strand of JAUIIR010000009.1, from coordinate 72,401 downwards.
GCACGGGGCTACGGCCCTGATGGTCGTCACACGCTTGGATATCTGCCTGCAAGAGATGCAAAGAGCCGCGCTGTTCCCGTTACCTATGATGGGGACCGCCACGAGTTGATCGTCGCGCCGACGCGCGGCGGTAAGGGCGTCTCGGGCGCGATCCCTCGTCTTCTGGAGCATCCTGGCAGCGTCATCTGTCTCGATATCAAGGACGGCGAACTGGCCCTGATCACGGCGCTCTATAGACGTGATGTTCTTGGCCAGAACCTCATCCTGATCGACCCGATGGATGTGGTTGCCAGCAAGCTCGGGCTCACCAGCTCGTCCTTCAATCCATGCGCCCGTATCCAGCCCTTCGGCGATGATGCTTTTGACGATGCCATGCTCGCCGCCGATAGCCTGGTCATCCCTGACGGCGGGGCGGAGTCACACTGGTCGGGCGAAGCGGCCAGCATGATTGCAGGCCTTCTGCTCCATGCCGCCGAACACGGCACGGCAAGCCTCAAGGGTGTGCGCCAAACCCTGAATGCCAGCCGCGATGACTTCCGCGCTACCATCGATCAAATGCTGGCCTCGCCCTTTGAACTGGTCAGAGCGGCTGGCGGGCGGATCGATAATAAGGAAGAGCGCGAGCTCTCAGGCGTGATCTCGACCGCGCAGCGCAACACACATTTCCTCGAAAGCCGCCGACTGGCGGATTGTCTGTCTGGTTCGGACTTCGATCCCAAGGATATTGGCGAAAATACCAGCATCTATATCATCTTGCCCGCACGCCGCATTGCGGTGGCGCGGCGGTTCCTGCGGGTGCTAATCGGTGCGCTGATCGCGAGCGTGACGGCGCTTCCCCAAAGGCCGTCCGTGCCAGTGATGTTCCTACTGGAAGAAATGGCAACTCTGGATCGCATGTCCATCATTGAGCAAGCGGTCGGCCTGATGGCCGGATTTGGCATGCAATTTGTCATGGTGGTACAGGACTTCACCCAGCTTAAAGAGCTTTACAAAGCGCGCTGGGAATCCTTTCTCGCCAATAGCGCATCCATCCAGTGCTTCGGCACCAATGACCGTTTCACTGCGGATTATCTCTCTGCGCTTTGCGGCCAGACCAGCTTGCACCAGCTCAGCTTGGACAGCTCCATCGAGCGCGGGCGGATACTGGGTGATCCCAATTTCCGCTCTAGCAGTGATGGCAGCCAGTCTCGCTGCCTCATCACCTCAGACGAGATGATGAGCCTGCATCCATCCGTGCAGGTGGTGGCGCTTGCCGCTGCCCGTCCGATGATCGGCTATCGCCCTGTCTACTTCCTGGAGAAGCGCTTCCGCGATAGGCGCGGCAAGCCGCTCTACAGCATTCATCCGAGCCGCGTCGGCCAGCCGATTACCGGAAGTGTCGATTTCAGCGCACCCGGTCTCGCGCTTGGCGCGATGCTAGGCGACTACTTGAGTGTGGGGTAAGCCATGGGAAAATTTGCCATTCTGACATGCGCCAACATCGTCTTTGGCTATGCTGCGCTCGTCATTGTCCTGCGGGGCGTGATCAACCTGCCGCTCTTCCATGCGTATTTCGCGCAGATGATCGGGCTACTGGGTCCGATCCCGCTGTTCATAACGGCGGTGTGGAGCGCGGTCCTTCTCTGGCAGGTGCGCCAAGTCTCGAACTTGCGCATTGTCGATTTGCCTGACGTTTCCGATGCACTTGCAAGAGGACAGCATGATCCTATGCGCTTGGTGAGCGACGCTCCCACCGCGCCAGAACTACTGGCGCGCGGCCTTGTATGGCTTGCGATTTTCGCAATACCGATCTGGCTCGGCTGGCCGCTGCCGATCCTCTGGCCCGTGATGCTCTACGGGCTTTGGGGGCTGATCCGCTGGGCGCTGTGATGGTTAAAACAAAAGCCCCGAAGCGTGTGCATCGCTTCGGGGCTTGTCGAGGGTTCGGGCAATCGGGTTAGGCGGCATGGTCCAAGGCTGCGCCATGCAGGCGGCAGTAGCATTCGATCAAACGCAAGCGATCATAGGTCACTGGTCTCGGATAGCGTTTCGGCATCGTCCCGCATGGCGCGGCTTCGAGAACGTATGCCATCCAGCGGTTGCAGACATCGGGGAACATGTCCGTAACTTCGGGGTGACGGAAGGGGCGCTGATCTGGGAAGTAAAGCCTCCCGTCATAGTCCTCGATTTCGGCCAGTACGCGTCGCCATGCGGCGTAGGAGCCGACCTCTTCGTGCATAGCGCGGGCTGGCAGCCAGATGCGCTCTCTGTATAGCTTTCGATTGGCGATGTGGTGATCGGCCAAAACGATGATCTTGTCTTCCTTTGTGCTGATGGATGGGGTCATGGTAAGCTTTCTTTTTCTATGGTGTCATGGGCTTGTTTGCGTTGTGCTTCGATGTTGGCATCTTTCTACATGGGTCCTCTTTCTGCCGGCAGGGCTCTTGCCCGTGCTGGGGTAGATGTGGGAGGTTTCCGAAGGCTTTCAGATTCGCGGCTTAAATACGGGGATATGTGCAAAGGAATTATCTACTCTATATCAGTGTGTTGCGTCATAATTTTTGGGCGAGAAATGATCCATGAAAAACCGCTACTGTATAGGCTCTAAGCTATCCGAGGCGACCTTCCGCGCGCTCGTGCGAGCCTATTTCAGTGGCGAGAAGACGGAAGCCGCCGCTAAGAGCCTCAAGCTGAGCCAAGCCACCGTCAAGAACCTATACCGCCGTATCACATACCGCTTGATCGACGGGCGAAATGACTTCGCTTTTTTCCGCGAGCTACTCACCGACTGCTTCGAGACGGGTGGAAGGCGTGTCGAAAGCTTGATACGCTGTCTGTGGGAATGCCCTGGCGACAAAGGTTATGGCGGCTTGCCCGAAAGAGACTTGTGCTCCGAGTGTCCCTTCGCTGTGGAGTTTCGCGACTTTCTGAATGAAGATCACGCTGCGCTGACTATGTATTTCGCAAGGCGTTCGCTTGCCCCTCTGAGCTCATTCAGCTTCGTCAACCGTGCAGCGTACATTTATGGGCAAGACCGCGCATTCTTCGGTCCACCTGAATTGCGCAGACAATTTGCGAAATCCTTCATTAACAACTTGAAGATAGCACCACTCGGCTCATTCGGCACAAAAGAGCAGATTGCAGATCGTTATGTGAATTTAAAAGGTGTAAGGCCGCTTTGGCATGTCGTGCGCCATGGTCAGGAATACTATCTTCCGGATCATGACATGTTATGATTGGTCGCTTCTGTTTCATTTCCAGCGGACCGCTGATCCGTTTCGCGATTAGCCTCAAAATACGAGCGCGATAGTAGCCAGTTTCCCATCATCAACTAATGATGATGGGAAACTCCATGCATAAAGAAAGAACAACCAAGTGGCAGCGCTACTGTGTAAAAATTTGCGCACACTGCGTTGAATATGCTATAGTAAAAATAGGTAAAAAGGCTCAAAAGGGCTACTTTTTAATCATGGACCGAGAGTGTCAAGGCGCTCTCGGCCACCAGATTTCCAACACGTCTGAAGAGCATCAGGGGCAACTTTTTAGGATGCCCGGGTGCGTCCAATTGTATGATTTGTGGATTGTCAGGTGTTTTGATGAGTAAAGACTTTTTTGAAAATGTTCCAAATTTGGCAAGCGCTCTTAATCTTGCAGTCAATCGTAGTGGTCGATCCACCTGCGAAATTGATTATGAGCGCTATCGTGGCTTTTTCGACGATCCCATGGTCACTGACGAAGAGAAAGACCAATGGATTGAGATGCTGTTTAGAATTGGGCATGCGTTCTATGATGCTGGCTTTGCATACGAGTTCGATTGCCAAGCCTGTGGAAAAAATGAGGAAACTCAGGATGACCCTGCCTCTTGTGGGCAAGGTGTGCTAAGTTCACCAGACGTCACCCTAAGCAAAAAGTTTAACTTGTGCGCGGCTGAGTAGTCCTGCGCGAAGAGAAGGAGGAGTCATGAACCATGAAGGGACAAAAGCGGACGCGCAGACCAAGGCGCTGATCTATTGCCGCGTGTCGGACAAGAAACAAAAAACACAGGGCCATGGCCTTGAAAGCCAGGAACATCGCTGCCGAAAGTACGCTGAGGATCGCGGCTATGAAGTTGAGATGGTCTTCCCTGATGACATCACAGGCGGTGTGGACTTCATGAAGCGCCCAGGCATGCGCGCCATGCTGGCCTATCTCGATGCGAAGAACGAAGACAATTATGTGGTTATTTTCGATGATCCGAAGCGCTTTGCTCGCCACACCGAATTCCACCTAAAGCTTCGTCGCGAATTCGCGCAGCGCGGGGCGCGGGTCGAATGTCTGAACTTTACCTTCGAGGACACGCCCGAGGGGCTGTTTGTTGAAACCGTGATCGCCGCCCAAGGCCAGCTTGAGCGTGAACAGAACCGCCGTCAGGTCATCCAGAAGATGACCGCCCGCGTTGAGAAGGGCTACTACGTCTTTCACCCACCAATCGGTTATCGCTATGAGCGCATGGCCGCACATGGGAAGGTACTTGTGCCAATCGAGTCAATCGCCTCCATCATCCGTGAGGCATTGGAAGGCTTCGCCGATGGGCGTTTCACGTCTCAGGCCGAAGTAAAGCGCTTCCTTGAGGGGAAGCCGGACTTCCCGAAAAGCGGTAAGAGCGGATACGTCCATCCGACGAAGGTGCGCGACATGCTGGAGCGCTCAGTCTATGCTGGCTGCGTGGAAGCTCCGAACTGGGGTGTATCTCTACGCAAAGGCCACCATGAGGCTCTGATCAGCTTCTCGACTTACGAGCGCATCCAGGCGCGTCTCAAAGGTACGCTGAACGCGCCTGCCCGCAAAGACATCAATCAGGATTTCCCGCTCCGGGGATTCGTGCTGTGTGACGACTGCGGAGAGCCGATGACGTCTTGTTGGTCTAAGGGCCGCAACCAGCTTTATCCATATTATCTCTGCGACACTCCTACTTGCGCTTCCAAGCGAAAGTCTATCCGTCGCGCTGATATCGAGGAAGGGGCAGAAGCTCTCCTAAGTAGCCTGCAACCTGCTGCGCAGCTTTTCAAGCTCGCGAAGGCAATCTTCACTGATATCTGGGAGAAGCGCCGCGCTGACGCCTTTGGGGCGAGGAAAGCTCTGGAATCACAACTAAATGATACCGAAAAGCAGATCGATAATCTGCTCGACCGTATCATGAACTCGTCTAGCCCGTCCGTGATCGGGGCGTATGAAAAGCGTATCGAAGAACTGGAGCGCGAGAAGATCAGACTGGCTGAGCGGGTCGAGTCGGCGGTGCCTAGCGAGGCTCGCCAGATAGAATTTATCGAACCGGCCATGGCATTCCTGGCAAGTCCTTGGAATATTTATAAAAATGGCAACTTCGCCCTCAAGAGAACGGTGCTAAAACTGGCCTTTGCTGAGCCACTGAGGTATAGCCGGAGTGAGGGTTATCGAACCGCAAAAACTACCTATCCTTTCAAGGTGTTAGCGGATTTTTCATCCCTTAAGTGCGGGATGGTGGGCGACCTTGGAATCGAACCAAGCGTGCGTCTCCGCGAGGGAGTTACAGTCCCCTGCCACACCTTGCGGCCTGTCGCCCACACCATACGCTGACCCGCGCTGCGGCTCGGCGTGAGGGGGTGATTACAGTTGGTGATTTGGGACGTCAACAGGAAAATCTCTTGCAGTTGCGCGCCACCCGGCGCATCAACGCGCGATCACTAGCAAAGGGTCGGAACGTGGCGAAAAAGCCGAAATGGGTGGTGGAAAAGGAACAGTCTAAACGGGCGGCTGCGGCGGCTACGGTTTGGCTGTTTGGTCTGCATGCTGTGCGCGATGCGCTGCAGAACCCGGCGCGCGAAAAGCTGCGCCTGGTGGTCACGCGAAACGCCGCCGACAAGCTGGCCGAGGCCATCGCCGCATCCGGCATGACGCCCGAGATGTCGGATCCCCGGAAATTCGCCGCGCCTCTGGATCCGCAGTCGGTGCACCAGGGCGCAGCGCTCGAGGTCAAGCCGTTGAATTGGGGGCGCCTTGATGACGTGGTTCTGCAAGGCGAAGGCGCGCCGCGCGTCGTGCTGCTGGACCGGGTTTCGGACCCGCACAATGTCGGAGCGATTCTGCGTTCGGCCGAGGTTTTTGGCGCTGCGGCGGTGATCGGTACGACCCATCACTCTGCGCCCGAGACGGGGGCCTTGGCCAAGACTGCCAGCGGAGCGTTGGAACGCCAGCCCTATCTGCGCGAGCGCAATCTGGCCGACACCATGGAGCGTTTGCGTGACATGGGCTTTCTGGTGCTGGGGCTGGATGGCGAGGCCGAGATGACGGTCGAACAAGCACTTGACGGCAAGCGTGACCGCGCAGTGGCACTGGTCATGGGGGCCGAGGGGCCGGGGCTGCGCCAAAAGACCAAAGAGACCTGCGACCATTTGGTCAAGATCCCCTTCGCGCGCGAATTCGGCTCGCTCAACGTGTCGAACGCGGCGGCTGTGGCGCTTTATGCCGCGCGGCCGGACTCGTAAGGGCCAAGGGCGTCAGCCGGGGATCAGGACGGGCCAACCGCGTTCCGAGTGTGGTGGTTTGGCCGATTAGGGCTTCAATTTTGCCGTTCAAGCCCTAGATCCATGCCAAAGCATAGGAGAGCGCATGGCCGGACCCACAAAAGTTGCAACCTGTTGTTATTGCGGAACCAAGGCAGCCTTGGTCCTGTCTGGAACCACCCAGCACGAGCTGGTGTGCTCGAGCTGTGGCGCGCCTTTGCACGACATGAAGATGCTTCGCGCCGATCATCCATCGGGCAGCTACAAGACTGGCAAAAAGGCCAAGAAGCCCAAACACTCGAGCGAGGATTGGGGCCACGCGTCCCTTGACCGTCGCAAGAAAAAGAAGAAGCCGAAAAAGCGCAAAGGCTTTGGTGCGCGCCTTTTCGACGAGGCCTTTGACGTGTTCGACGACATATTTGACTAGGAAACTGTCGGTCCGTTGTGACTGGACCTCTGGCAAATCCTCTTGGGCTGGCGTATCTGGCACCTCAGAAGACGCGCGGAGGCGACATGGTAGACTACGAAAATCCCGGCCCGGTCGAGAAAGACTGGAAGGATGCGATCTCCACTGTGGAAGAGATCATTGATGACGCCCGCAACGGCCGGATGTTCATCCTGGTTGATCACGAGGACCGCGAGAACGAAGGCGACCTTGTGATCCCTGCCCAATGGGCGACCCCGGACGCAATCAACTTCATGGCGCTTTACGGTCGCGGTCTGATCTGCCTTGCCTTGCCCGGAGACCGGGTCGACGCGCTGGGGCTGGAACTGATGTCGACGCACAACTCGTCACGTCACGAGACCGCCTTTACGGTGTCCATCGAAGCGCGCGAAGGCGTGACCACCGGTATCTCGGCAGCAGACCGCGCACGCACCGTGGCTGTGGCCATCGACGCCTCGAAAGGCGCCGCCGACATCGCGTCGCCGGGCCACGTCTTTCCGCTGCGCGCCAAGGCCGGCGGCGTGCTGGTCCGTGCGGGCCATACCGAGGCCGCGGTGGATGTCAGCCGCCTGGCAGGGCTGAACCCTTCGGGCGTGATCTGCGAGATCATGAACGAAGACGGCAGCATGGCGCGCTTGCCGGAACTTGTCGCCTTTGCCCAGCGGCACGGCATCAAGATCGGTACGATCAGCGACCTGATTTCCTATCGCCGCCGCAACGACAACCTGGTCAAGGTGCGCGATCAGCAGATCATTCAAAGCGAATTCGGCGGCGAATGGGACATGCGCATTTACACCGACGAAACCCATGGCGACGAACATATCGTGCTGACCAAGGGCGACCTGTCGGGTGATGAACCGGTGCTCGTGCGGATGCACGCACTGGACCCGATGCTGGACGTGGTTGGCACCGGTCCCAAGGGACGCGCGGCCGAGTTTGGCGATGCCATGAAAATCGTCGCCGCAGAGGGCAGGGGCGTCGTTGTACTGCTGCGCGACACCTCGATGAAGATGGATGTCGGCGAAGGCGTCAGCCCCAAGACCCTGCGTCAGTACGGGTTGGGCGCACAGATCCTCAGCTCGCTTGGTCTGTCCAAGCTGACGCTCATGACCAATTCGCCGACCCCCAAGGTGGTGGGGCTCGAGGCCTATGGCCTTGAGATTACCGGAACACGCAAGATCTCGGAGCTTGGATAATGGCCGCTTCAGAAGAACACTACACCCTGCCGCGCCCCAGCTTTGACAAGCCTGTCAAACTGCTGATCGTGGTTGCACCCTACTATCGCCAGATCGCTGATCAGCTGATCGAAGGCGCCCGGGGCGAGATCGAGGCCTGTGGTGGAACGCATGACACCATCGAGGTGCCCGGCGCTCTGGAAGTTCCTACGGCGATTGGCATGGCGGGGCGGTTGTCGAACTATGACGGCTTTGTCGCGCTGGGCTGTGTCATTCGCGGTGAAACCACGCATTACGAAACCGTCTGCAACGACAGCTCGCGCGGGATCACCCTGCTGGGCCTGCAAGGACTGGCCATCGGCAACGGCATCCTGACCGTGGAAAACATGGATCAGGCCCAGGCGCGCGCCGAAGTGGCGGGCCAGAACAAAGGGGGCGGCGCGGCCGCTGCGGCCTTGCATCTGATCGCGCTTGCCCGTAAGTGGGGCGGTCCGCGCAGCGGTGTTGGGTTCCAACCTGCGCGCGACGAGATTCAGATCGCAGGTCAGACCAAGGACACGCCCTCCGCATGACGGCCACCACCGCGCCTTCGGGCAACATGAAACGCAAGATGAAATCGGCCTCGCGGCTTTATGCCGTGCAGGCTCTGTTTCAGATGGAACACTCGAACCAGTCCGTTGACGCGGTCCGGACCGAGTTCCTGGATCACCGCTTTGGCGCGACCTATGAAGGCGAGGAAATGGCCGAGGGCGATATCTCGCTTTTTGCCAAGCTGCTGGAACAGGCGGTGAGCTGGCAGGCGCGGATTGACCAGATGACCGACCGGGCGCTGGTGGCGAAATGGCCGATCGACCGGATCGACCCGACCCTGCGCGCGCTTTTCCGTGCGGCTGGTGCCGAGTTGATCGAAACCGACACGCCCCCGCGTGTTGTCATCACCGAGTTTGTGGATGTGGCGCGGGCTTTCTATCCCGAGGGGCGCGAACCCAAATTCGTGAATGCCGTGTTGGATCACATGGCGCGCGAGGCCAAGCCCGAAGCGTTCTAACGCGTTTGCTTCATCCAGTCGGGCGCGATCTGGCCAATCTGCAGCAGCAGATGCTCGGCTTCGGCATACCGTTTGTCTTCGATCAGAAGTGCAGCAAGGTTCCGCATCCGAACAACCTGGTGGTGCGCGGGATCGCCCGCGCCTATGGCCAGTGCCTCACGAAACAAGGCCTCGGCCTCGGTCCGGCGTCCAAGTGCCTTGAGCACCAGCGCGCGGTCATTCATCGCAAAGGCGGCCAGCGTCGTGTTTCGCGTGCTGCTGACCCGCTGCATCATCCGGGCCCCGATAAGGTCAGCCGAAGCCAGATCGCCCAGGGCCACGGCTTGTTGATGAGCCGCCAAGAGATGTTGCATCGAGGCGCTTGGGCGAACCAGGTCGGCAATCGTCAGAGCCGGCGCCGTGCCCAGGATGTGCGAGCGGTTCATCGCATACCACGTCCCGAAAGCCAGCGAGGCCACAGTGGCCGCCACAAGTCCCGTCTTTGCCAGCTTTGCAAAGCTTTGTCCGCGGTGCTCGAAAACTGCGTCATACATCGCCATAGCGCGTGTCCTCTTTGGGCACGTTAACTATCTCTCCAGAATTGGGGCATAAACATGGAAAGGGTGAGGAGAATTGTGTCGATTGAGCGAATTCTGACGGGTTGGCAGACCAAAGGCTGAATGCGCTCGGCGATCACACAACACTTGCAAAATTTGGAATTTGTTCTAGAATTAACCTAAACGTTACAAGAGGTTCCGCATGCCCAGACTTGTCCGGTTGTACATTTCGCAGGTTCTGATCGGCTTTGGCCTGTCCGCAGCTTTTGTTACAGTGTTGCTTTGGGCAAATGTGGCGAACCTCTGGCACCTTGTCAGCCATGCGCAAGCCGGTTGGCTTGCGGTGCTCATGCTGTGGGTCTTCAACGGGATCGTTTTCGCGGGCGTGCAGTTCGGGATCAGCGTGATGCGGCTGCAAGACAGCGACGACCGACCGGTGGGTGGACCGAAACTGCCAGTGCGTGTGCCTGTTCAGCGCGACCATCACGGCCCGCAGTCTGTCCTGCGGGGTAAACGATAATCTCGGCTTGATTGGCCGGGTCGTGGCGCCCCGTCAGCCGTCTGGCCGCGGGACAGTGATCTGCCATTCGGGCCATCGCCCCCTCAGGTGCTGGTCAGGAACCGATGCAGGGCTTGGTCAAACTGGTCCGGCTTCTCAAGAAACGGGCTGTGACCGCAGTCTTCGATGATCACGCGCTCAACCCTGTTCCCTTCGGCCTCATACCGGCTCAGCGCCGCTTCGGTCTGAGCGATCATCGGCTGCGGGGGATAGACCTCTTCGCCGGGCCAACCGGGCACGGCCCCGGCTTGCCCCAGCGTGCCCAACTCGAAGAAGGACGCGTCAGAGACCACCGGATCCTCTGCGCCGCGCACCCATAGGATCGGGGCCGAAGATGCGGTGACAAATGCCAGCGGCGCGGACTGGTAGAGTGGTGCCATCGCATTGATGGCCCCCCATTTGCCCGGTGCCATGCCCGGCCAGTTCTCAGAGGCGGTCATGTCGCCGGGGTAGTCCTGTTCGCCCAGATGTTGCGCTAGCGCCGACGTCAGGATGTCTTCGATCCGCTCGGGCACGAAGGGCGGCTTCCAGACAAAACTGTTGAGAATGTTGCGCATGTGGTTTGGCGTCGCGTCCCCCCGGTCGCCCGCCTGCATCAGGGCGATCATATCGGGGTTCACGGCGCCTCCGCCGGCGCCTGCGTTGTCGGCAAAACACGGGGTTCCGTCCAGTCGGCAGCCTCCGAAGCCCTGGGGCGGTCCCGGACACACCTGCGTCACCGACTGAACAAGGTGCGGGTGATCCGCCATCAGCTGCCACAGCACCGCCCCGCCAAGCGAATGCCCAACCCAGTGGGCCTTGGTCACGTCCAGCGCGGAACACAGCGCTGCCAGATCGTCCGAGAAATCCTGCATGCCCCGCGTGGCGTCGACCTTTGCGGCGGGGTCGGCTTCGCCATAGCCGCGCAGATCCGGCGCGATGGCGCGAAAGCCCTGTGGCAGGCGCAACATGCACTCTTCCCACCAGGTGGCGGCGGACAGGTTGCCGTGAACGAAGATGACCGGCGCGCCGTCTTCGGGCCCCGAAAACAAGACCCGTGTGTCAAGGCGGTCGGTGGACACGCGGCGCGCGTCCGTGATTGTTGGAATTGTCATATGCAGCCTCCCTTTTTCCCACAGCAAACATGCGCGGGCGGGGGCGGAAAAGGGCAAGTATTGCCGCAAAATCTGCGGCTATTTCTGCGGATCAGAAGTCTCGAAAGCCTGTCGGGCGATGGTGAGCGTGCGGTCCAGATGGCCCTCGAGCAGCGCTTCGAGCGAAGGTGTGGGGATGACAACCGTGCTGCGCCCATCGCCGCCTGACTTGGTTTTCATCAGATAGCCGTCGTCCACGGCGCGCTTGATGCGATCTTCGCGGGTGCGGGTCGAGCCGGATTTCATCGCCATGACCAGCTGCCCCACCGTCATGGGCTTGCCCGCCCAATGGGCCCGCATGCAGCCGACCAGCATGTACCAGAATTCCTGGGTGAAATAGGTCGGCTTGTTCTCGAACGTCCTGTCCCAGTCGCGCGCGTAATCTTCCAACGCGTCCATCCAGGTCAGCAGGTCCTTGCGGCTTTGCATGTCGTGTTCCCCCGCGCTGGGCTTGGCCTTGCAGGTCAAGACATAGCCGGAACAGGCAGCGTGCAAAACCGGAGAAAAGGGGGGGTGAGCGGCGGGACCACACCAACCGTGGGGTTATCTCATTCCCGAGGACCTGTATATACAGGTGGGCGTCAGGTAACCGGACCACGGCCCGGACAGAGCCAACTCCCTCGGAATTGCTTAAGGCCACCGGAATGCAACCGTATCACGAGAAGGGCAGAACCCGCCGAGCCCAGACATAGGGCTGCGACGGGGGGTCTGCAAGGGTCAGCTGCTGGTTTCTGGCGTTGGCGTGCCACCTGTGAGGTGCGCCTTCAGGCTTGTCTCAAAAAACAGGCCCCATCCGCGGGTGCAGACGTCAAGACAGGCAAGGTCGGTATTCAGCCCTTCGTGGATCAGGGTGATCCGGCTGCCGCTGCCCAGGGGCGCAATGCGCCACAGAAGGCGGGTGCCCGTCCATTCTGTTTCGTCGTCTACGCCGTCGATGATCATCCTTGCGTCGGTGCAGGTCCAGTTCAGATGCAGGGGGCTGTCGCCCTCGGCAAAGTCATAGGTGACGTGCGAGCTGTTGAACCGGATCGTTGCGCCGCCGTCACGGCGTTCGACACGGGTGCTCCACCACAGGTCCATCTGATCCAGGATGGCCGCCTTGGCGTCCTCGGGTTTGGCGTCCACAACAATTGTCGCGCTGTAGTCGCCCGCGTCTTCTGCGGCGGCAAGATCGTGCAGGTTGCCTGTGAAGCCGTGCCAGCCCTTGTCGAGCGCCAGAACAAGACCGTAGCCTTCGCCGCCCACGGGCAGGCCCGAATGCGTCAGTGTCAGCCGCGTGCCGCCCGGGGCCTCGTCCAATTGCCATTCGACCGTGCTCATCCGGCCCTCCATCGGGCCGACGGTAAAACTCCAGCGCATGTAGTCATGGGGGTGCATGACCTGCACCTCGCCCCAGCACATGCGGTCGCCGTCCAACGCGTTGCGCAGGGTATAGGGCTGCCCCTCGGCCAGATCCTCGTCCGTGGGGTGGAACCAGCGGCCCAGCTTGTCGGCCCGGGTCAGGAAGTCCCAGACCTTGGGCTTGTCGGCCGCCAGAAAGACGGTCTTGCGGATCGTGGTGTCAGCGGCGGTGATGGCGGTCGTTTCATTCATCGGGGGTCTCCGTCTCTATAGCAGTTTTCAAGGCATCGAGTTTTTCGTCCCAGAACTGGTCAAAGAAGCTGAGCCAGTCGACGACGGGGCGCAGCCCGTCGGGGTTCAGGGTGCTGAGCGTTTCGCGCCCCTGTCGCCGGATGTGGATCAGATTGCCTTCGACCAGCACCTCGAGGTGTTTGCGCACGGCGGCACGGGTCATGGAAAACTGGGCCGTGACCTCGTTCAGCGACATCTCGCGCTGGCTGAGGCTGGTCAGAATCTCGCGCCGGGTCGGGTCGGCCAAAGCGCGAAAGGCCGGTTGCAGGGCGGGGCTCATTGAGGGGCCTGTGGCATGATGTGACCTCTAAAAGGATACCTTATGGTGTCATAATATGGATACCAAATGGTATCCTGTCAACGGTCAAATCATCCCTTGCATTTGTTCACCTTTCGTTCATAGTTTCCACATGAACGTCCTGACCGACATGCAGCCCGGCCAGATTCTGGCCCGTGGCGTGGTGCGCCATCTGTCCTCGCTGGGCTTTGCCTGCGTCGAGGAATTTGTGCCCGACCGCGGTTTGCGCGTCGACGTGCTGGCGCTGGGCCCGAAGGGCGAGATCTGGGTGATCGAATGCAAGTCCAGCCGTACCGATTTCATGACAGACGAGAAGTGGCAGGGCTATCTGCCCTGGTGTGACCGCTATTTCTGGGCGGTGGATCAAGAGTTTCCGACCGACCTCTTGCCCGAAGACAGCGGGTTGATCATCGCCGATGCCTATGACGCCGAAATCCTGCGCATGGCCCCCGAAGACAAGCTGGCCGGGGCACGTCGCACGGTGCTGACCCGCAAGATGGCGCAGCACGCGGCGCGCAGATTGCAGGCATTGCGAGACCCGGGCGCGGGCAAAACCTATAGCGCGATCATCTAAATATTTGCGAAATTTGCATGTTAGGGGCAGTCTGGCCAGACAAGGTGAGGGCAATTCATGCAACTAGGCAATTTTTCAATAAGTCTTTCCGTCAGCGATCTGGCCGTATCGCGCGACTTCTACCAGGTTCTGGGCTTCTCGGTGCTGGGGGGCAACCCCGATGACGGCTGGATGATCATGCGGAACGGGCAATGCACCATCGGCCTGTTCCAGGGCATGTTCGAGCGCAACATGCTGACCTTCAATCCCGGGTGGGATGCCGAAGGGCAGCAGATGACCAATTTTCTGGATGTGCGCGAGATTCAGAAACGCCTGAAGGCTGCCGGGCTCAAACCACAGGTCGAAGTGGACGAGAATGGCTCAGGTCCCGGCAGTTTCACGGTAGTTGATCCGGATGGGAACCCGGTGCTGATCGACCAGCACGTCTAGCGGCGCGGTTTCACCTTGCGGGCAGCCGCTGCGGCGGCGTTCAGCTCTTCGGCGATCTCGGCAGCTTCGTCCGGCGAGAAATCCATGGGGATTTCCAGCCCGTCGGCCATGATGAACAGACGCACCATGCCCTGATCGGTTGGTCCGATCTGCAGATTCGCCTCGATCTCGCGTTCGTCGTTGATGCCCATTGCCACCCTCTTGGGCACGTCGCGGCCCTGACCCCGCGCCATAGCGGGCAAGGCCTTGAAATGCAAGCCACGCTCTGGCTTGCTATGGTCATGGGAGACGTCATTCTAAGAGATATCGGCGCGGGAGACGCGGCCTGGCTCGTGCATCAGCACGCCACCTATTATGCTCAGACCGAAGGGTTCGACGATACGTTCGGTGCCCTTGTGGCCGAGATCCTGAAAGAGTTCGAACGCGACCGCGATCCGACCTGCGAACGTGCCTGGATCGCCGAGCGCGACGGTCAGCGTTTGGGCAGTATCTTTTGCGTGCACGTCGATGACGAAACCGCCAAGCTACGGCTTTTCTACTTGGTCTCCGAGGCGCGCGGTCTTGGGCTGGGCAAGCACCTTTTGTCGGTCTGCATGGCCTATGCAAGGTCCAAGGGCTATCGCCGGATGGTCCTTTGGACCCACGAAAGCCAAAAGGCGGCAACCCACCTGTACGCGTCCGCCGGATGGCAGATGACCGAAGCGCAAAAGGTGACAAGCTTTGGCGCCGATGTCGTTCATCAGACTTGGGAAGTTGCGTTGTAATCGCCGGATTTGGGCTTGCATTCGGTCCCGGCCAAAGTTATTCCGCCTGCCAGTGCCGCCTTAGCTCAGTAGGTTAGAGCGCTAGATTGTGGATCTAGAGGTCCCCCGTTCGAACCGGGGAGGCGGTACCATCTCAAGACATCGACCGACCTGAGGGGCCGACAGGCATCTTACATGTGAAAACGCCGCCCAATCTGCATTGGACGGCGTTTCGGTGTGGTTCAGGGGCGCGTGGTTGCCCGGTGTCGGGCTATAAAACGGCTTCGAACAGGGCGCGCACGTTGGCTTCGGTCAGGGTGACCGGGTTGCCTCCGCAACTGGGATCCTGCAGCGCGTCAGCCACCAGACGATCGAGGTCAGGATCGATGACGCCCAGGTCCGACAGGCGTTTGGGGATGCCCAAACGGTCGTTGAAGCCGTCCACAAAGGCGCAGAACCCATCAAAGCCGCCGTCGATCCCCAGGTACCCTGCGGCCTGATCGAATCGCCCGCGAATCGCGGGCGCGTTCAGTTGCAACACGGCGGGCATGCAGACGGCGTTGGTTGTGCCGTGGTGGGTGTGATGCATCGCGCCAATCGGATGGCTGAGCGAATGGATCGCGCCCAACCCCTTTTGAAAGGCCGTCGCTCCCATCATTGCCGCTGACATCATGTGCGCCCGCGCCTCCAGATCGTTCGGCGTGTCATAGGCGCGTGGCAGGTTTTCGATCACCAACCGCATGCCTTCCAACGCGATACCCTGGGACATGGGGTGATAATGCGGGCTGGAAAAGGCCTCGACGCAATGCGCAAAGGCATCAAGCCCGGTGCCTGCGGTGATGAAGGCGGGCATGCCGACGGTGAGTTCCGGATCGCAGATGACCACCGAGGGCAGGACCTTGGGGTGGAAGATGATCTTTTTCTCGGCGGTTTCCGAGTTGGTGATGACGCTGGCGCGCCCGACCTCGGACCCGGTACCGGCTGTTGTCGGCACGGCCACGTTGGGCGCAATGGCATCCGCGTCGGCGCGGGTCCACCAGTCGCCGATGTCCTCGAAATCCCAGACGGGCCGGGTCTGACCGGCCATGAAGGCAACCATTTTGCCCAGATCCAGTCCAGAGCCGCCTCCAAAGGCGACAACTCCGTCATGGCCACCCTCTTTGAAGACCGCCACACCCGCGGCAAGGTTCTTTTCGTTGGGGTTCGGGTCCACATCGGCAAAAAGCGCGCGGCCCATGCCTGCGGCCTCTAACACGTCCAGCGCCTGCGCGGTGATCGGCAGATCGGCCAGGCCCCGGTCTGTGACCAGCAGCGGACGGGTGATCCCGGCGGCCTGACAGGCTTCGGCCAGTTCCTTGATGCGACCCGCGCCAAAGCGGATCGCCGTGGGATAGGAAAAATTCGCGGTCGGGCTCATGAGGTGACTTTCTTGAGGTGATAGGATTTGGGGCGGGTCAGGTTGTGATAGCCGATGACCGACAGGCCACCGCCGCGCCCGGTGTTCTTGCATCCGGTCCAGCACAGGCCGGGGTCCAGATAGTCGGCGCGGTTCATGAAGACCGTGCCGGTTTCGATCCGGTCGCCCACACGTGCGGCGCGGTCCAGATCGCGGGTCCACAGACTGGCGGTCAGGCCGAACTCGCTGTCGTTCATCAGGGCAATCGCTTCGTCATCCGAGGCGACGGGCATGATGCCCACCACAGGGCCAAAGCTTTCGTCGCGCATCACACGCATGTCGTGGGTGACATCCGTCAGGATTTGCGGCGTCAGATAGGCACCGCCGTCGTCCTCGGCGAATGTCTCGATATGGGCGGTGGCGCCATCCGCGACCGCCTCGGCGATCTGGGCGCGGACCTCATCGGCGAAGCGGGTGTTGGCCATAGGGCCCAGCGTGGTTTCTGGGTCCAGCGGATTGCCCAGCTTGTACCCTTTGACGATCTCGACCGCCTTGGCGACGAAGTCCTTGTACAGGCTTTCGTGCACGTAAATCCGCTCGATCCCGCAGCAGCACTGGCCCGCGTTGAACATCGCCCCGTCGACCAGCGTGTCGACGGCGGCATCAAGGTCGGCGTCCTCCATGACGTAACCCGGGTCCTTGCCGCCAAGCTCGGTGCCGACGCCGGTAAAGGTGCCTGCTGCCGCGCGTTCCATCGCGGCGCCGCCGCCGACCGAGCCGGTGAAGTTGATGAAGTCAAAGGCGTTGCCGGCGATCAGGTCGTTGGTCGTGTCATGGGTCAGAAAGACGTTCTGAAAGACATCTTGGGGCACACCCGCGCAATGGAAGGCCTGCGCCATGCGCTCGCCCACCAGCAGGGTCTGCGTGGCATGTTTCAGCACCACGGTATTGCCCGCGATCAGGGCCGGGGCCACGGTGTTGATCGCGGTCATGTAGGGGTAGTTCCAGGGGGCGACGACAAAGACCACGCCATGCGGGACGCGCTTGATGTAGCGTTTGAAGGTCGCGTCTTCACCAACTTCGATGTCGGCAAGGCTGTCCGCCGCGATAGAGGCCATGTGGCTGGCGCGTTCCTCGAACCCGCCGAATTCGCCGCCATAGCGGACAGGGCGGCCCATCATCCGGGCCAGTTCCGGTACGATCTGGTCATTCATCGCGCCAACTGCTGCGACTCCGGCCAGCACAAGGTCGATCCGTTCTTGCAAGGGCCGTGCAGCCCAGCCGATTTGCGCGGTCCTTGCGCGGTCAACTGCGGCTTTTGCGGCTTCAGTCGAAAGCGTGTCGCGTTCCGCAAAGACTGATCCGTCGATGGGAGAGATACATCTGAGTGTTTGAGTCATGGGGTTTTCCGGGTGTTCAGGTCTGCTCTGCCGCGGCGTTCAGGCTGGTGTGGCGGATGCGCCAAGTGCCATCCGGACCGCGTTCAAAACTGTTCAGGCTGGTGCCTTCCTCGCGCGCCAAGCTGCCGTCCTCTTGCGGCACGTCGGCACCGTATTCCGCCAGCGCAAAGCCGATGTCGCCCGCGGCGCGGGCCTCCAGGATGGTGACGGTCTTGTTGACCTCGTTTTCCTGGAACCAGACCAGATGCTCTTGCGCGATGGCCGCGCGGCCCACAACGGGTGGGCCGAAGGGCGAGTGGATCTGCCCGTCCTCGGCGTAGAACTCGGCGCAGGCCAAAGCATCGCCTGCAAGGTAGCGGTCGACATAGGCGTCAAAGAGCGTTTGAAAGATGGCCTGCGCGTCGGTCATCACGCCTTTTCGAACCCCCGCGCGATTTCATAATCGGTGACGACGCGGTTGAAATCCTCGATCTCGACCTCGGCGGCACGGGCGTAGTGGGCGACGACATCTGCGCCAAGCGCCTCGGCCAGCATGTCCGATGCCAACAGGGCCTCGCGCGCGTCACGCAGGGTGTTCGGGATCTCGTCCTGGCTGCCCTCGTAGGCGTCGCCGCGGAAGGGCGCGGGCAGTTCGAGTTCTTCCTCGATGCCTTTCAGACCCGCTGCCAGCATGGCGGCGCAGGCCAGATAGGGGTTCATGTCAGCGCCGGGAACGCGGCTTTCGACGCGCACACCCTTGGTGCCATCCCCGCAAAGCCGCAGGGCGGCGGTGCGGTTGTCGACGGACCACAGGATCTGCGTCGGCGCAAAGGTGCCCTTGGCGAAGCGCTTGTAGCTGTTGATGTAGGGGGCCAGGAAGACAGTGTAGTCGGCGGCGTATTTCAGCAGGCCGGCCATGTAGTGGTCCATCAGTCTGGACTTCGCCAGGGGCGCCTCGGCGTCGTAGAAGGCGTTTGCCCCGTCACGCCAGAGCGACATATGCACGTGCGCGGCAGAGCCCACACGGTCGTGGTGCCATTTCGGCAGGAAGCTGGCGGCATAGCCTGCAAGGTGGGCGATTTCCTTGACCGCGTGTTTGGCCAGGATGTGGTGATCGGCCGTGGCCAGCGCCTCGGCGTATTTGATGTTCAGTTCTTCCTGACCGGCCTCGGCCTCGCCCTTGGTGCCCTCGACCGGCACACCCATGGCGCGCAGGTGATTGCGGATCGGGCGCATGACGGGCTCTTCCTTGGAGGTCTGGAAGATGTGGTAATCCTCGTTGTAGCGGCTGATCGGTTTCAGATCATAGCCGCCCGCCGCGATCTCGTCATGGGTGCCCTGGAAGAGGAAAAACTCCAGTTCGGTGGCCATGACCGGGGTCAGGCCCATGGCCTGCGCCCGGGCGACCTGACGTTTCAGCACCTCGCGCGGGCTGTGGGGCACGGGGCCGTGGGTGTGGTGATCAAGCACGTCACAGAGCACCAGCGCGGTGCCGTCGAGCCAGGGCACGGGCCGGATCGTGGTCAGGTCCGGCTTCATGATGTAATCGCCATAGCCCGCAGACCAGGAGGTCGAGGCGTAGCCATCCGGCGTGGCCATCTCGAGGTCGGTGGCCAGCAGGTAGTTGCAGCAGTGGGTTTCGCCCTCGGCCATCTCGAGGAAGGCTTCGGCATGGAAGCGTTTGCCCATCAGGCGGCCCTGCATGTCGATCATGCAGGTCAGAACGGTGTCGATCTCGCCTGCGGCGATGGCGGTTTTCAGGTCATCGAAAGTCATGCGAGCCTCTGAGCGTGGGGGTAAGGCGGGGTAAACCCCGCCCTACGGGATGTATCAGCCGTAGCGGTAGGGACGGCCGGCTTTCTGCATGTCCGCGTTGTACTTGCGGAAGATGTCGACCACTTTGGCCTGAACCGGACCCTCGGCGGCGATCTCGTCCCAGAAACCGACGGCGGCCTCTTCGACCTTGGCCCATTCGGCGTCGGGGATCGAGGTCAGCTCC
Organism: Alphaproteobacteria bacterium; assembly: GCA_030431485.1. Classification (GTDB taxonomy): domain Bacteria; phylum Pseudomonadota; class Alphaproteobacteria; order Rhodobacterales; family Rhodobacteraceae; genus Marivita. Next base: position 52,555 of record JAUIIR010000009.1, on the reverse strand, counting down.
ATCTTGGTGCCGTTGACACGCAGGTTGGCTTCGCCACCCCAGTACCACCACTGGCGGTAATAGTGCGATTGGTCACAGCAGACGCGGAAGAGGGTTTGCAGGTCTTCGGGCAGCGCGTTCCAGCGCTCCATGTTGGCGAAGAACGACCCGGCCCAGGCACCCGAGATGTTGTTGGTCAGGAAGTAGTTGGTCACATCGGCCCAACCCACGGTGTAGTCCTCAGTGATGCCCGACCAGGCGATGCCATCGAGTTCACCGGTTTGCACCGCGACCTCGATGTCTTCCCAGGGCAGGGTGACCGGCACGACGCCGAACTGCGACAGGAAGCGACCGGCGGTCGGGAAGGTGAAGACGCGCTTGCCTTTCAGGTCTTCAAGGCTGCGGATCGGATCCTTGGTGGCAAAGTGGCAGGGGTCCCAGGCACCGGCTGAGATGTGCTTGACGCCGACGGCCGAGTACTGCTCGTCCCAGATCTCGTTCAGGCCGTACTGGTTGAACAGCACCGGCACATCCAGCGAGTAGCGCGAGGCGAAGGGGAAGTAGCCGCCAAAGACGGTCACATCGGTGGGGGAGGCCATCGAGTCATCGTCCGACTGCACCGCGTCAATGGTGCCGCGCTGCATGGCGCGGAACAGCTCGCCCGTGGGGACCAGCTGGTCGGCGTAGAACAGCTCGATCTGCATGCGGTCGCCGGCGATCTTGTTGAACATCTCGATGGCCGGATCGATCACGTGGGCTGCCAGCGCGGGGCCGGCATAGGTCTGCATGCGCCATTTGATGGTGCTTTGCGCGATGGCGGGCGTGGCCAGCGGTGCGGCGGCCGCGCCGACGGCGGCGGTGGTCAGAAACTTGCGTCTTGTTGTCATATTACGTCTCCCAGTTGGTGTGCCGGATCATCTGTCCGGCTTTGGTCAATGGTTGGTGGTCAACCGCTCGAATTCAAAGTCCTTCTGTTTGAAGTTGCGCCAGTGCGACGGGCCGGGTCACTTGCCATAGACGGTCTCCGGCAGCCAAAGCGCGATTTGGGGGAAGGCCATGATGATGGCCAATGCCACGACCATCACGCCGACAAAGGGGATGATCGACCGATAGATGTCGCGCAGGGTGACCTCGGGCGGGGCCATGGCGCGCATGAGGAAGAGGTTATAGCCGAAGGGCGGCGTCATATAGGCGATCTGGGTGGTGATCGTGTACAGCACGCCGTACCAGATCAGATCAAAGCCCAGCACCTTGACCAGCGGCACGTAAAGCGGCGCGACGATGACCAGCATGGCGGTGTCATCGAGGAAGGTGCCCATCAGGATAAAGCTCAGCTGCATCAGGATCAGGATCATCCAGGGGCTGAGGCCCAGTTGCTCGGTGAACAGGTTGTCGATGGCCTTGACCGCGCCCAACCCATCAAAGACCGCGCCGAACCCGAGGGCCGCAAGGATGATCCACATGAACATGCAGGAAATCGCCAGCGTCTGGCGTGTGCAGGTGTGGAAGACCGCCCAGGTCATCCGGCGTTTCAGGATCGAGGCGGCCAGAGCCGTCAGCGCTCCGATGGCCGAGCTTTCCACAAGAGAGGTCCAGCCGTTCACGAAAGGCACCATCATGGCCGCAAAAATCCCCAGCGGCAGCACTCCGGCCCAAAGCAGGCGGCGTTTCTCTTGTGGCGAGACCTGATCCAGATCGTCAGCCACCGGCCCCAGCCCGGGGCTGATGCGGCAGCGGATCCAGATGTAGATGATGAACATCGTGGCCATCATCAGGCCGGGGATGATCCCCGCGAGCCAAAGCTGGCCAACCGGCTGACGGGCGATCATCGCATAAAGCACCAGCACCACCGAGGGCGGCACGAGGATGCCCAGCGAGGATCCGGCCTGGATCACGCCGGTGACCATCAGCTTGTCGTAGCCTCGGCGCAGCAGTTCCGGCAGGGCAATGGTTGCGCCGATGGCCATGCCCGCGACGCTGAGCCCGTTCATGGCCGAGATCAGCACCATCAGACCGATGGTGCCCATGGCCAGGCCTCCGTTCACATTGCCGAACCAGACGTGGAACATGCGGTACAGGTCATCGGCCAGCCGGCTTTCCGACAGCACGTAGCCCATGAAGATGAACATCGGCAGGGTCAGCAGCGGGTACCACTTCATCAGCTTCATCGCAGCAGAGAAGGGGATATCCTGCCCCCCGGTGCCCCAAAGCGCCAGCGCTGCGATGGCCGCAATGGCACCAATCGCGCCAAAGACCCGTTGCCCGGTAAAGAGCATCAGCATCATCGAAGCGAACATGAAGATGGCGATATGTTCCTGACTCACGCCTGGGCCTCCGGAATGTCATGTCCCAACGCGCGGGCGATGTCCTTAATCAGCTCTGACAAGGCCTGCAGCAGCATCAGGAAGAGGCCGACGATCATGATGGTCTTGACCGGCCAGATGTAGGGGCGCCACGCGGTTGAGGATCGCTCCATCCGGCCGATCTCTTCGGCGCCGGTGATCAGGCCCAGGAAGTATTCGATGGGCGCGGTGCCCCAGTAACCCAGCGAATAGGCGGTCGAGCCCAATGCGCCGTAAAGCAGCACGCCGAGGTAGAAGATCAGGAACAGCACGGTCACGCAGTCGATGGTGGCTTTGCGTCTGAGCGACCAGTCGCCATAGAACAGGTCCATCCGGACGTTTGCACCGACCAGCAGGGCATACGGCCCGCCGAGCATGTAGTAGGCGACCATCGAGAACTGGGCCATTTCCAGCGTCCAGAGCGATGGCAGAAAAAAGGTCTTGGAAATCGAAGACCACAGAAGAATGCCCATCAGCACGAAGACGCTGTACATCACGACCCAGCCGATCACACGGCTCAGCCCGTCGACGCGGCGCGATATGGCCAGCAGTGCGGTCATGATACCCCCTTTGCGACTGTCAGATCCGACAGGGCGGCGTCGATCCAAGGGGCAAGGAAAGCGGCCATCGCATCTTGCTCTGCCGCCTGGCGGATCAGGTCGTTGCGGATTTCCAGCATCACGTTGGGCAAACCGTTGGCGACCCCGTGCTTGTCCAGCGTATGGGCCACGCCGTCGCTGGCCGAATAGGGCTCGTTCAGGCGGATGGTGTAGGGCGCGGGGGCAGGCTGTTTCGCCAGCATGTCCAGCGCCAGAAGATCATCTTTTCCGTGCAGAACGCCCAGTTCGACGGAGCGCGCTTCGCCATGGAAGACGGGTGTGAAACTGTGGACGGTGACCATGGCCGTCAGTGATGCGGCGTGGGTTGCGATCTGATGGGATACCGTTTCCGAAAACGGATCATAGACCTTGGCCACGCGGTCGCCGCGGGCCTTGGCGCTCAGACCGGTATTGCCGGGGATCTGGTAGATTTCGCTTTTTTCGGGCACCGCGCTGGCGGCCTCGGGCGGCCGGTTGCAGTCGTAGACAAGCCGGGACACGCCTCCGGCAACAAGAACTCCAGGCAGTCGGCTGAGCAGGGCCTGCGCCACGCCCAAAGCGCCCGGGTCCCAGGCGACGTGGCTGTGCGCGACGTCGTCCGTCACGCCAAGAGATTGCAAATGTTGGGGAATTCGGTTTGAGGCATGTTCGCAGACAATCAGGACTGAGGGCGTGGACGAGGATGCCTCGACGCGTACGACCTCTCCGAAGTCGCCCGTCACTGCCTCTGATTTCGAATCTGCATCCATGTTCATGGCAAAATATTTGACAGGCTCGCGCGAGCTGTCAATATTGTACCTGAAAAAATCTCCACAAGAATGTGGGGTCTGTTCAAAATTTGACAACTCAACCGCACCCGGACCAGTGATGACCGTTTCTGACAGACTGCTGCAATGTCGTGACCAGATGACCCCCAGCGAGCGGCAACTGCTGAACACGCTGCTGGATGACTATCCGATCGTGGGTCTGGGCAGCATCACCGAGCTGGCCAGCGCGGCCTCTGTCTCAACCACGACCGTGACGCGAATGCTGCAAAAGGCGGGGTTCGACGGGTTTCCGCAATTCCAGACGGCGCTGCGTGGCGAGTTGAAGGAGATGATCCTTGACCCGGTTGCCAAGCGGAACGTGTGGAAGACCGAACTGCCGGATGAACACATCCTGAACCGCTATGGGCGGCAGGCCATCGAGAACCAGCAACGCAGTCTGGACGAGATCAGCCCAAAGGATTTTGACCAGTTCTGTGCGCTACTGGGCGATCCGGATCGGACGATCTTTATTGCTGGCGGGCGGATCACCGGGACCCTCGCGCAATATCTCTATCTGCACCTTCAAATGATCCGGCCCCTGGTGCGCCGCGTGGCCTCGGGCGGGGCCTGGCCGCATGATCTGCTGGATGTGAAAGAGGGCGACGTTGTGGTGATCTGCGATGTGCGACGCTACGAAAACACGACCCTGCAGCTGGCGCAGATGTGTCACGCGCGAGGAGCGAAGATCGTGCTGTTCACCGATCAGTGGCGCTCGCCCATCCATCGAATTGCGACGCTGACCTTTGCGGGACGGATTGCCGTGCCTTCGGCCTGGGACAGCGGGTTGCCACTGATGCTGCTGCTGGAATGCGCCATCGCGGCCGTGCAAGAGGCCTTGTGGGAGACGGTCAAGGACCGGACGGACGCGCTGGAAGCGGCCTTTGACGAAACAAAGCTCTTTCGCAAGTTCACCTGAGGCGGCGTTACAAGGCCATCCACAGGGCAACCGACGCGAGAAGGCCGCCCAGACCGATGTTCAGGGCACGCCCCGCGCGGGCAGAGCGAAAAAGCTTGCCGATCTGCGCGCCAAAGAGCGTCCAGATCACAAAGGCGACCAGATTGTTCAGCATAAAGGCCGTGGTCACACCCATGACAAACCCCAGTGAGGCACCGGTGTTTTGCGGAGTGAATTGCGTGAACATCAGGCCGATGATGACAAAGGCCTTGGGATTCAGCAGCAACAACAGTGCGCCATCCCAGAGACCGGCCGTTCGGGCCCTCTGGCCTGACGTCAGGACGTCAGACCGGATCATCCTGATGGCGATCCACAGGACATAGGCCGTGCCTGCGTAGCGCAGGATTTCAAAGGCCAGCGCGCCCGAGGTCAGAACCACCTGCGCGCTAAGCCCGATGCCAAAGGTCACCAGCCATGTGGCGAGGTGATACCCAAGGTTCGCGGGCAGTGTCGCGACAAAGCCAAACCGCGCACAGTTGGCGGCAAAGAACAGGTTCCCCGGGCCGGGACTGTAGGCCAGCGGGAAAAGAAACAGCAAAAGTGCAGGCAAGACATCCAGCATGGCACCCTCCAGTGGAGGCCCCAGACTGCCTTGGACCCGGACCGACAGCGACCCGGTTCTTGCGCAAAGTGTCTAGGGGTCGATCTGGATGGTCTGTGCCAGTTTGCCGGTTTCGCGGTTGAAGATCAGGATCCGGTCGTCCGTCGTGACCACAGCATACCAGTCCGGCCCGTAGGTAAAGGTCGCGGCCTTGGCGCCATCGGGCAGGGTGATGACCTCGGGCAGGGGGGTGCGGCGGTCGGTATAGCGGATGACAATCAGCGTCAGGATCACTAGAAGCCCAGCAATCATGGTTCCCGTCAGGACGGTGACCAGCAGACGCAGGAATTTCAGATTGGCCGGCTCGTCGACGGGATCGGTTTCAGGAGTATCGTTCATGGCATCCACCGTGTTGCACGTGACCATCGGGCCAAACCCGCCGTCGCGCCTTGATAAGGCGCTTTCGCGTGATGTGCCAGAGAGCGCGGCGCTGTCGCGCACCCGTCTGGCGCGGCTGATCGCCGAAGGCGCGGTTTCGCGCGGGGGAGAGGTCCTGGGCGATGCCAAGACCAAAGTGGCCGAGGGTGACGTGATCGAGGTCAAGGTGCCCGAGGCCGAAGAAAGCCACATCGGTCCCGAAGATATCCCGCTGGTGGTGCTTTACGAGGATGAAGACCTGATCGTTGTCGACAAGCCTGCGGGCATGGTCGTGCATCCGGCCCCTGGCACGCCGGGCGGTACGCTGGTGAATGCCCTGCTGCATCATTTCGGCGGCGCGCTTTCTGGCGTCGGCGGCGAGAAGCGACCGGGCATCGTGCACCGCATCGACAAGGACACCAGCGGGCTTTTGGTCGTTGCCAAGACCGACCGGGCGCATCACGGGTTGTCCGGGCAGTTCGCGGCGCACACGGTGCAGCGGTCTTACCGCGCGGTCGTCTGGGGTGTGCCCGATGTGGGCGACCCCCGGTTGCGGGGGGTGCGCGGGGTTTCCGTCGAGAAAGGCGCGACGATCAAGGTGACCACGCAACTGGCGCGGCACAAGACGGATCGGCAAAAGCAGGCGGTCTGTTTCTCGGGCGGGCGGCACGCGGTCACGCGGGCGACGCTTTTGCAGTCTTTTGGCACGCCGCCTGTGGTGGCACTGGTGGAATGCCGATTGGAAACCGGGCGCACCCATCAGATCCGGGTGCATATGGCCCACGCGGGGCACGGTTTGATCGGCGATCCGGTCTATGGTGGGCGGCGGCGTGTGGCCAAGGGGGCCTTGAGCGATGCCGGGCAAGAGGCTTTGGCCGGTTTCGACCGCCAGGCGCTGCATGCCGCCGAGTTGGGGTTTGAACATCCGGGCAGCGGCGAGATTTTGCACTTCACCTCGCCTTTACCAGATGACATGCAAGCCCTGCTTTCGGCGTTGGCGCAGTAACGACGCGAACCGGAATTCTTCAAGAATTCCGGGACTGAAAACATTCGTTTTCAGGATCGTTTTCCGTGCCGGAAAACGACCTCTGATCACTTGAGCCGGTCAGACCCGTCCGCGAACCAGCAACCAAAGGCATAGGCCGGTTTCGGCCAAAAAGGGCACCAGGTACGCCGGTTGCATGAGCGCGTTGAGTTCGGGCGCCAACAGCAGCGACAGGCTGCCTGCCAGGTAGACGAGGCCCGCGGCGGCAACACCGACGGCAAGGATCACCGGCGCCCGGCTGTGCAGCAGCAGCGCGGACATGATCATGCTGTTGACGGCAAAGAAGATCAGCCCGATGTCATAGCCAAGACCGTGCGCCTCGATCATCAGTTGGGCGTCCTCGGCGCGCCCGTTCTGCAAGAGCCAGGGAACCGTGGCCAAAAGAACCAGGCTGGCCGCGATGGTCGCGGCCTGGGCAAGGCGAAAGGTCATCGCCGCGATGGCCAGCCCCGGGGCAGTCACCCGAAAGATCGACAGGAACACAAGGGCCAGGGCGATATCGGCGAGGATCATGACCACATCCGCCAGCAGGCTGAGCCGAAACAGCGGCATCTGATCGGTGATGTTGGCGGCGGTGGCGAAGGCGTCAGTAGTAACGAGCGCGCCGCGAGCAAAGACCTCGGACCAGATGCCGGCAACAATGATGACAAGATACAACAGGCCCGCAATGCGAGGTAGGGTGGGCTTGGGCAAACGAAGCGGGGACGTGGCAGTCAGAGTAGTTTGCATGACAAGAACCTTGGATCTGAGAAACATGTGGATCTTCTGATCCATGCGCTGTTGCATTGAAATCCACCGAAATTGAATTTCGACTATGCGAAACCGTATGGATTTCGATGTTGTGATGCCTGAAATTGTGCGCGACACACTATTCAACGTTACAGGCTCGGCACATGTGCGTGAGCGCACGGTAACGTGTCTGTTCGATTTCGGTTGGACTGATTAAGTCAACGTTAGCGAAAACGGTGTACGGCCCTTGAAAGGGGTCCGCCGCCTTCCTATCTGGATGTTAAGCCCCTAAACATTGGAGGGACAGGGATGAGTAACTACGCAAATTTGCCAGCACCTTCTCCGGAAGCGGGCCTGAGCCGTTATTTGCAGGAAATCCGCAAGTTCCCACTTCTGGAACCGGAAGAAGAATACATGCTGGCCAAGCGCTGGGTCGAAGAACAGGACAGTGCGGCGGCCCACAAGATGGTCACCAGCCACCTGCGCCTGGCGGCCAAGATCGCCATGGGCTATCGCGGCTACGGACTGCCACAGGCCGAAGTGATTTCCGAGGCGAATGTGGGCCTGATGCAGGCCGTCAAACGCTTTGACCCCGAAAAGGGCTTCCGCCTCGCGACCTATGCCATGTGGTGGATCCGCGCCTCGATCCAGGAATATATCCTGCGGTCCTGGAGCCTTGTGAAACTTGGCACAACCTCGGCGCAAAAGAAGCTGTTCTTCAACCTGCGCAAGGCCAAGAACCGCATTGGTGCTCTGGAAGAGGGCGACTTGCGCCCCGAACATGTCGAGAAGATCGCCAATGACCTTGGCGTGACCGAGGCCGAAGTGATCAGCATGAACCGGCGTCTGTCGGGCGGCGATGCCTCGCTCAATGCCACCGTCAGCAGTGACGGCGAAGGCTCGATGCAGTGGCAGGACTGGCTGGAAGACGAAGATGCCGACCAGGCCGGCGATTACGAGGCGCGTGACGAGCTTGAGGCGCGGCGCGAACTGCTGGCCCAGGCGCTTGAGGTGCTGAATGATCGTGAAAAGGACATTCTGACCCAGCGCCGTCTGTCGGAACAGCCGGTCACACTGGAAGAGCTTTCGGGGCAGTATGATGTCAGCCGCGAGCGGATTCGCCAGATCGAAGTGCGCGCTTTTGAAAAGCTGCAGAAGCGCATGCGGGATCTGGCCAAGGAACAGGGCATGCTGGCCCGCGCCTGAGCAAGACCACCAAACAGCCTGAACCCCAATCTCGCGCCGAACCTCGGCGCGAGACACAGCAGATTTGCGCCGTGTCAAAGACGCGTGACCGCATATCCCCTATTTAGGCTTCACGGATTTTTCGTGTTGGGAGATCACAGATGAACGACTTGCACACTCCAACCACTGACACCGGCGGCGATTCGATCTGGATGCGGATTCTGTCCGCAGTCGTGTTGCTTGTCCTGTTCGCGCTGGCGGAAACCGCCTTGTGGATCATGGCGATCATTCAGATTCTCTGGCGAGCCCTGAATGGCGAGGCGAACGCCCGCATTGCCGAATTTGGCCAGACAGTGTCCGTCTGGACAGGCCATGCGGTCAAATACTTGACCGGCGCAAGCGAGGCGCGGCCCTTCCCCTGGGACGAAACCAAGGACTGAGCACAGTGGACTTGGCCCAAATGGCCCGACGCCCCCTTTTTTATCAATAATGTTCGCGCTATCTGAGACCTGAAACACATCTGAGGAGGTCAGGATGGCGGGACATGTTCGTTGGGGAGTATTGGGCGCGGCGAATTTTGCGCGCAATCAGATGGCGCCGGCCATCCACATGGCGCAACGCGGTGAATTCGCGGCGCTTGCGACCTCGTCCGCGGAAAAAGCTGCAGGCTTCAAGGCATTCCAGCCCAACTTGCGGGTCCACTCGGACTATGACGCGCTTCTGAACGACACCGAGATCGACGCGGTCTATGTTCCGCTGCCAAACCACCTGCACGTCGAATGGGCCATGAAGGCGCTGAAGGCGGGCAAACATGTGCTGGTCGAAAAGCCATTGGCGATGACGGCGCCGGAATTTGACCAAGTGATTGCGCTGCGTGATCAAACGGGTCTTCTGGCCGCCGAGGCTTACATGATCGTGCAGCACCCCCAATGGAAAACCGCTCGTCGGCTGGTGCAAGACGGCGCAATCGGCGCGTTGCAGCGGGTCTCGGGGGCGTTTTCCTATGACAACAGCGGGGATCCGGGCAACATCCGCAACACGGCGTCGACTGGGGGCGGGGCAATCCCCGACATCGGAGTTTACATCTACGGTGCCACGCGTTTCGTGACCGGCGAAGAACCCGAAAAGATCCTGTCGACCGAGATTCGCTGGGAAAACGGCGTTGATGTCTGGTCTCATGTCACCGCGCAGTTCCCGTCGTTCCACTACACCGGCGTCGTCTCGATGCGCATGGCGCCCTGGCAGGACATGACATTTCATGGGACCGAGGGAGTGATTCGCCTGACAGCGCCTTTCAACCCTTTGGTGTTTGGTCCGGCACGCGTCGAAGTGCACCAGAACGGCAAGAACGGTCATGGTCCGACGGTGACCGAACACCGGTTCCCGGGGGACAATCATTATGTGCTGCAGGTCGAGGCGTTCAACAACTCCGTTCTTGACGGGGTGCCGTATGATTGCCCGCTGGAGTTCTCGAAAGGCACGCAAGAGATGATTGACCGGATCTTCGCAGCCGCCAAAGCCTAACAAAAAAGGCCCCGCAGTGCGGGGCCTATCTGTATTCAGGTCTTGGACAGATCAAACAACGCTGAGTGTCGCGCCTTTCGCCGGTTCAGCATCACTGTTGGCGTCAATGAACTCCAGCACCAGCGGGCGGATGTTGTTCCGCCAGCTGCTGCCCGCAAAGATGCCGTAGTGACCGGCATTCGGTTCGACATAGCTGGCTTTTTTCTCATCCGGCAGACCGGTGCACAGGTCCAATGCTGCAATGCATTGTCCAGGGGCCGTGATGTCGTCTTTGCCGCCTTCGACGGTCTTGATCGCAACGCTGGTGATCTTGCTGCAATCGACGCGATGACCTTCGACGGTAAAGGCATTCTTGGCGATCTCGCATTTCTTGAAGATGCGCTCGACGGTGGACAGATAGAATTCGGCCGGCATGTCCATGACGGCAAGGTATTCGTCGTAGAATCGGTTGTGTGCGTCGTGGTCCGATGCTTCGCCGCGCGAGACCCGGACGATCTGGTCGGTAAAGGCTTTGGAGTGACGATCGGCGTTCATCGACATGAACGAGGCAAGCTGCAACAGGCCGGGATAGACCATGCGACCCACGCCCTTGTATTTGAAGCCAACGCGCTGGATCATCGTTTCTTCGAGCTGGCCCATGGTGACGCGGCGGCCAAAATCCGTCACGTCGGTATCGGCCGCATCGGGGTCGATCGGGCCGCCGATCAGGGTCAGCGTGCGGGGCTGCGCGTCGGGGTCCTGTTCCGCCAGGTAGGCGGTTGCCGCCAGCGTCAGCGGCGCCGGTTGGCAGACCGCGATCACATGGGTGTCGGGCCCCAGGAACTTCATGAATTCAACAAGATAAAGGGTGTAATCCTCGACATCGAACTTGCCTTCGGACACCGGGATGTCGCGGGCATTGTGCCAGTCGGTGACATAGACTTCGCAGTCGGGCAGAAGCGAGATCACGGTCGACCGAAGCAGGGTCGCGTAGTGGCCGGACATCGGCGCAACCAGCAGAACCTTGCGGGGTTTCGGTGCGCGGCCCTGTACCTCGAAATGCAAAAGATCACCAAAGGCGCGTTCGACGACACGGCGCTTGACCACCACGTGGTCCTTGCCGTCTTCGCAGGTCATTGACCGGATGCCCCAGCCGGGTTTGACCACCATGCGTTCGAAGGTGCGTTCTGTCACCTCACCCCAGGCGGCCATCCATTGCAGCGCCGGATTCGGCACCATGGCAAAGGCCGGATAAGACGCCATGGTCTTGGCCGTGGCCCCAAGCCACTGGTTGGTGTTTCGGATGGTCTCCATCAAATCGTACGTCGCCATATAGCGCATTTGCGTCTCCTTAAGCCGAACCCGAGATTCGGGCCAATTCGTCGCTTTGCCCCCCGACCGTGGCGACGTTATGCTGCGGTGGCGAAGATAGGGGGGAAATTTCCTTATGACAATAAACGAGGTTGACGCAGGTGAAGACCTGGAGAGGCTGAGCCGGAACATGACGCGTGTCGAAGAATTGACCGAACGCTTGCTCAACGCGGTCACGAACAAGAATGCGGTGAACCCCAATCTGCATGGTCCCAGCCAGGATCTTTATGCCAAGGCAGCACAGGCCTATTGGCAGGAAATGCTGGAAAACCCTGCAAAAATCTTTGAACAGCAGATCCATTACTGGGGCAAGGCGGTGTCCCACTTCCTTGAGGCGCAGCAGGCGCTGGCCAAGGGAAAGCTGCAACCCCCCGAAGACACGGGCCCCAAGGATCGCCGCTTCGCCAATCCGCTGTGGGACAGCCACCCTTATTTCAATTTCATCAAGCAACAATATTTGATCAATTCCGACGCCATTCAGCAGGCTATTTCTGAAATTGAACATCTCGACGAGGTCGAGAAACGCCGCTTGACCTATTTCGGCCAGCAGATCGTCGATATGATGTCTCCGACGAACTTTTTGCAGACCAACCCTGACGCATTGCAGAAAGCCGTCGAAACCGAGGGCGAATCCCTTGTCAAAGGGCTCGAGAACCTGGTGGCGGATCTTGAGGCCAACAACGGCGAGCTGGTGGTCCGCTTGGCCGATGAAGAGGCTTTCGAGATTGGCGGCAATATCGCGACCTCGCCGGGCAAGGTTGTCTATCGCAACAAGATGATGGAGCTGATCCAGTACAGCCCCTCGACGGAACAGGTGCACGAGGTGCCGATCGTTCTGTTCCCGCCATGGATCAACAAGTTCTACATTCTTGACCTCAAGGAAAAGAACAGCTTGATCAAGTGGATCGTAGATCAGGGCTATACGCTGTTCGTGGTCAGCTGGGTCAACCCGGATGCCAGTTTCGCGGACGTCGGGATGGAGGACTATGTCGGCGACGGTTTCCTGCAGGCCATCGAGATTGCCAAAGCCATCACCAAGCAGAAGCAGGTGAACGCCGTTGGTTATTGCATCGCCGGGACGACCCTGAACCTGACCCTGGCGCTTTTGAAAAAGCGGGCGGACAAGTCCGTGAAGTCGGCGACGTTCTTCACGACGCTGACCGATTTCTCGGAACAGGGCGAATTCACGCCCTTCCTGCAGAACGATTTCATCGACGGCATCGAAGAGGAAGTCGCGGCTCAGGGCATCCTGCGGTCCTTCATCATGGGGCGCACCATGTCGTTCCTGCGCTCGAACGACCTGATCTATCAGCCCGCCATCCGCAACTACATGATGGGTGAGACGCCCCCGGCGTTCGACCTGCTGTACTGGAACGGCGATGGCTCGGGGCTGCCCGGCAAGATGACGATGCAGTACCTGCGTGGGTTGTGCCAGCGGAACGAATTTATCGAGGGCACCTTCCCCATGCTGGGCGAAGAGCTTTCGATCAAGGACGTCACCGTGCCGCTGTGCTCGATCGCGACCGAGACCGATCACATCGCTGCCTGGAAAGACGTCTATCGCGGTGTCCAGAAGATGGGCAGCCGGTCCAAGACCTTTATCGTTGGGCAGTCTGGCCACATCGCGGGCATCGTGAATCCGCCCAGCAAGAAGAAGTACGGGCACTATACCAACGCGGATCTGAAAGGCACGGCGGACGAGTGGTTCGAAGGCGCCGAGTTCCACGAAGGCAGCTGGTGGCCGGTTTGGGAAAGCTGGCTGCGCAAGAAGTCCGGAAAGAAGGTTCCGGCGCGCGAACCCGGTGATTCGAACCATCCGCCACTGTGTGATGCGCCGGGCACCTATGTTCGGGTCAAGGCAAGTACCTGATTCCAAAGGACGACCCATTTTTTTCTGCAGTGCAGCGACAAAAACCTTGAAATGCTGCGCTGCAGAAAGCATATTCTTCGCAGTTGCAGAGAAACGCGGGGTGGGCCCGCGCAGCACCGAAGGATTAAGAAAATGGCAAAGACCCAAGATTTCACCGCCGTCATGAAAGACGTTATGGGCGCATTCCCGGTTGACACCGCCGCTCTGGAAGACGCGTTCAAGACCAACGCAACCCTGGCCGAAAAGCTGTCGGGCGTCGCTCTGGAAGCCGCCGAGAAGTCGTCGGAAATCTCGTCGAAGTGGACCAAAGACACCCTGGCCAAACTGGCCGACATGTCGAAAGCCAAGGCAGAGCCGGCCGACTACGCCAAAGCCCTGACCGACTTCGCTTCGGCACAGGCAGAAGTTGCAGCCGAAAACATGGCCGCCTTCGCTGAAGTTGCCAAGAAAGTTCAGATGGACACCGTCGAACTGATGATGGCAGCAGGCAAGGACCTGACCGAAGACGCAACTGCCGCTGTCAAGAAAGCAACCGAAGAAGTGACTTCGGCTGCCAAGAAAGCAGCTGCAGCGAAGTAATCGCTGATTGCGAGCAGACGCGCTTCCCTCCCAAAGACGCGTTTTGCAGGCCGGGCAATTTCAGCCCGGCCGATTTCGTAAAGGCCCGAGCGCTTGCTCGGGCTTTTCTTTTTTTCTGCAAGGGCATAAGCTGCGGTGCAGCGCCCCGTATCTTGGGAGGGACCCGTGGCAGACACTGAGACACCGCTTCTGATCAAACGCTACGCGAGTCGGAGGCTATACAACACAGAAACCAGCGATTACGTCACGCTGGAGGACATTGCCGGTTTCATCCGCGATGGCCGCGAGGTTCAGATCGTCGACCTCAAGTCGGGCGATGACCTGACCCGGCAATATCTGTTGCAAATCATAGCCGAACACGAAAGCCGCGGCGAAAACGTTCTGCCGATCAACGTGCTGAACGACCTGGTGCGCAGCTACACGACGCAGGCCACCAGCACAGTTCCGCAGTTCCTGGCGCAAAGCTTCGAGATGTTTCGCGAAAGCCAGTCGGCCTGGGTCGAGAACATGCAAAAGGTGAACCCCATGGCGAAACTGCCCGGGTTCGAGGCTGTGCAGGCGCAGCAAGAGGCGTTCCTGAAGGCGATGACCGGGGGCATGGGCTCGACCGGCGTTCCGCCCACCCAGGACGGCGAAGGTGACAACACCCCATCCGAAGATCTGGGTGAGATCAAGAAGCAGCTTGCCGAACTTCAGCAGAAGCTCAGCAAGCTGGGGGAATAACTCAGGTCCCGTAGGCGCGGGCGGGGTTCATCACCGACTGCGCCGCATTCAGCAGAACCCCGGCCACCGCGTCACACTCGGCCGCCGTCAGGCGGGCGGGCAGGCGGGTGTCACAGGCGCGCATCAGCATCGCCCTTGTCTGCGGCAGTTCGGGCATCTCGGGCATGAACTGCCAGTTCCAGAACGCCCGCGCGTTGTCACTGCTCAGGCCAAAGACCTGAACTTTGACCCCCGCCGCTTCTGCCACTTCGACAAAGGCCGTGACCTCGGCGTCGTCCATGCCCACAAGGTTGAATTGCAGGGAATCTGGCGCGCGGGTCTCGGGCGCCAGTTTCTCGGGAACGTCGATCCAGGGCGAGCTGTTCAGCGCCTCGGCCACCAGATCGTGGTTGCGACGCCCATCCGCCACACGGCGGGCCAGCTCCGGCAGTTGGGGGCGGATCACCACGGCGCTCAGGTTCGACATGCGCAGGTTATAAAGCGGCAGCTTGTTCTGCCAGGTGCCAAAGGCCTCTTGCAGGACCGGGTGTTTCTTCCAGTTGTGTTCGTATGCGCCGGACATGATGATCGCGCGGGCCACCAGATCGGCGTCGTCGGTGATCAGGATGCCGCCTTCGCCCGCATTGATCATCTTGTAGCTCTGGAAGCTGAAGCAGCCGATCTTGCCAATCGTGCCGATCTTCTTGTCGTGCCACAGCGTACCCAGCGAATGGGCTGCATCCTCGATCACCGGGATGTTGCGGGCGTCGCACAGCGCCATGATCGCATCCATGTCCGAGGTATGGCCGCGCATGTGGCTGATGATCACCGCCTGGATGTCGTCATCCAGCTTGGCCTCGAAGTCCGCCATGTCGATGCGATAATTCTCGCCCACCTCACACAGCACCGGCACGCAATCCGCATGCACAACCGAGGACGGCACGGCCGCAAAGGTGAAGCCCGGGATCAGCACGCGCGCATCGCGGGGCAAGTCCAGGGCCTTCAACGACAGGAACAGTGCTGCCGAGCAGCTGGAGACGGCCAAGGCAAACTTGCTGCCCATCATCTGCGCGAATTCCGCCTCAAGCAGGGCTACCGGCGCGTCCTTGGGTGCGGTGTAGCGGAAAAGGTCGCCAGAGTGCATCAGGCGGTCGATCGCCTCGCGCGCGGCGGCGGGGATCGGTTCGGCGTCGTGCATGTTGGGTAGGGTTGTCATTTCACGATTCCTGAAAGGTGGTTTTCAGTTTTCTAAAACAAGCGTCGGAAAAAAGGAAATGACAATCTGGCCCGTCCCGACAGGAAAGGGCGCTGACGTAACGTCAATTTTGGTCTGTTTTACAGGCCCAACCGGTCCCTCAGGGCGTACCAGGTCATGGCCAGCGCCAGCAGAGGGCTGCGCAGGGCGGTGCCGCCGGGGAAGGGGCGTGTGGGCAGGACGGCAAAGGCATCAAAACCCGCGCTTTGACCCTGGATGGCCTGCGCCACCATCTGGCCAGCATGGGTGGCCGTGCCGACGCCGTGGCCGGAATACCCCGAAGCGGAAAGGATGTTGGGCGCGATCCGCGCCAGATAGGGCATCCGCGCCATGGTGATCGCCAGGGTGCCGCCCCAGGCGTAGTCGAGTTTCACATCGCGCAGGCCGGGAAAGATCTGCAGCATAGGTTTGCTGACCGTCGCTCGGATGTCGCTTGGAAAACGATAGCCATAGCTTTCGCCTCCGCCGAACAGCAGCCTTCCGTCGTGGCTTAGCCTGAAATAGTTCACCACAAAACGGCTGTCGGCGACGGCGACATCCTGCGTCAGAACCTCTTGGGTGCGCTCGCCCAGCGGTTCGGTCGCGACAATGAAGTTGTTGATCGGCATGACCCGCGCCGCGACCTGGGGCTGAAGCCCGCCCAGATAGCCGTTGGCCGCCAGCACCACATGGTCGGCGCGCACCTGTCCCTGGCTGGAGTGGACCGCAACCTGCGCGCCCGGATCGATGCGGGTAACCTCGCTGGTTTCGTGTATCCGCACACTCGCGTCCATCGCGGCACGTGCCAGACCGAGCGCATACCGCAAGGGGTGCAGATGCCCCGCGCCACGATCCAGCAGACCGCCGCAATAGTCAGGCGAGGGGCAAAGGGCGTGAAACGCCCCGGCATCCAGTGGCTCGACCTGGTCGTAGTCATAGTGCTTTTGCAGATGCTCGGCGTAGGTGTGCAGGTCCCTCGCTTCGGCTTGCGAGGACCCGGCCCAGGCAATGCCGGGTTTGAGATGGCAGTCGATCTGGTGGCGCGCGATCAGCGACCGCACCAGCGCCTTGGCGTCTTCGCCCAGATCCCACATGTGCCGCGCCGTATCGCGCCCATGGCGGGCCTCCAGCGCCTCTTGGTCGGCACGCTGACCTGACCCCAACTGCCCACCATTGCGACCCGACGCGCCAAAGCCCAGCCGTTGGGCTTCGAGCAGGACCACGTCAAAGCCGGCCTCGGCCAGATGCAGGGCCGTCGACAGCCCGGTGTAGCCGCCGCCTATGACGCAGACATCGGCACGGGTCTCACCCCTGAGGGGCGGACAAGCGGGCAGAGGCTGGGTCGTGGCGGCATACCAACTGTCCGGATAAGCGCCGGGACGGTCGTTCGCATAAAGCAGGTTGAGGGCCATTGTCGCGACACTCAGACGTTCAGCAGCAGGTGTTCCCGTTCCCACGGGCTGATCACCTGCAGAAATTCCTCGTATTCCGCCCGCTTCACGATCGAGTAGACACGACAGAATTCCTCGCCCAGCACCTCGTGCAAGGTCGTCGCCTCATCAAACAGTTCAAGCGCCTGGCCCAACACGGGCGGCACATCGCCTTCGCCTTCATAGGCGTCGCCCTTGAATTGCTTGGAGGGGCGGCGTTCCTCGATCAGCCCGAGGTAGCCGCAGGCCAGCGAGGCGGCGATGCCCAGATAGGGATTGCAATCCATGCCGGCAAGCCGGTTTTCCACCCGCCGTGCCTCTGGCGAGCTGAGCGGGATCCGAATGCCCGTGGTCCGATTGTCGCGCGCCCACTCAAGGTTGATCGGTGCGGCGTGGTCTTTGACGTAACGGCGATAGCTGTTCACGTAGGGCGCCTGCACGGCGATGGCCGAGGGCAGATGGTGCTGCAACCCGCCAATGAAGTGATAGAAGGCATCCGTCTCGCCGCCCTGCGGGCCGGAAAACAGGTTCTGACCGGTTTCGACATCCAGAATCGAGTGGTGGATGTGCATGGCAGACCCGGGCTCGTTTTCGATTGGCTTGGCCATGAAAGTGGCAAAACAATCGTGGCGCAGCGCCGCCTCGCGGATCAGGCGTTTAAAGTAAAAGACCTCGTCCGCCAGCTTGACGGGGTCGCCATGGCGCAGGTTGATTTCCAACTGCCCGGCGCCGCCTTCCTGCGTGATGCCGTCAATCTCAAAGCCTTGCGCCTCGGCGAAATCATAGATGTCGTCGATCACCGGGCCGAACTCGTCGACGGCTGTCATGCTATAGGCCTGACGCGCGGCGGCGGGGCGGCCGGATCGGCCCATCATCGGCTCGATGCTCTTGGCAGGGTCAATGTTGCGCGCGACGAGAAAGAATTCCATCTCGGGCGCCACCACGGGTTCCCAGCCCTTGGCGCGATACAGGTCGACAACACGCTGAAGCACGTTGCGCGGCGCATAGGGGATCGGCTCGCCATTGCGGTCATAGGCGTCATGGATCACCTGCAACGTCCAGTCGCCCGTCCAGGGTGCGGCGGTGGCGGTGGACATATCTGGCTTCAGGATCATGTCCCGCTCGATAAATCCTTCGTCCTCGTCCGCGGCCTCGCCCCAGTCGCCGGTGATGGTCTGGAAAAAGATCGAATCGGGCAGGTGGAAGTAGCTTTGCCGGGCAAATTTGCTTGCGGGCACGGCCTTGCCACGTGCGATCCCGGGCAGGTCGGCGATGATGCATTCCACCTCGTCCAGCCGTTTCTGATCCAGGTAGGTCTGCGCCGCCTCAGGCAGGGTCTTGATCCAATCGCTCATGAGATTTGCCCCGTCTTGAAAAATTGGGTGAATTGGTCGGCAAACAGCGCGTTGTCGACAGGTGCGCCAAGATCTGCCTGCGCCTCGGACAGCTGTCGGTCGGGCACGATGCCCTTGCCGCGAAACCGGATCAGCCCATCCAGATAGTCCGGGCCGTACTCGGGATGCGCTTGCACCGTGAAGGCACGGTTGCCGTAGATCAGCGCGGCATGCTCGCAGGTCGCGTTCGAGGCGATGGTTCGCGCGTCAGCTGGTGCCTCGAGCACCTGATCCTGATGCCAGGCGTGCAGGGTCACGTCCTGCCCGTTCATGTCGTAGGTCCGCCGCCCGACGTTCCAGCCACCCTCGAATTTCTCGACCCGACCGCCAAGCGCTGTGGCGATGACCTGATGACCAAAGCAGACCCCGATCAAGGGGCGGCCCTGGGCATAGATCTGGCGGATCAGCTCTTCGAGCTTGGCAATCCAGGGCAGCTCCTCGTATGCGCCATGGCGCGAGCCGGTGATCAGCCAGCCATCGGCGTCCTCGGGGCCGTCGGGAAAGACGTCCTCGACCACGCTCCAATGGGCAAAGGTGAACCCGCGCCCGGCCAGCATGCGCTCAAAGAAAGCGTGGTATTCGCCGGTGTTGCCCACCAGTTCCGTGGGAACCAGCCCCGTTTGCAAAATCCCGATCTTCATGCTGCACCTGTTTGCCTTTGCCTGTTGCTTGTCATGACCCGTCATACGGTGTCGAGATAAATCGCCAGCCGCTCTTCTGCGGACAGCTCTGCCATCTGTCGCAATTCCTGCCGTTTCGTCAGCACATAGTTGCGGATCAGGTCCCTCGGGAAAAGGCGCGCCATGCTCTCGCTGCGCTCAAAGGCGTCGATGGCGGCCGCCCAGTCGGTGTGCACCGAGGGCAGGTCCAGCGCATAGGCGTTGCCGGTGATCGGCGCGGGCGGTTCCGTCTGGCGTTCGATGCCGTCGAGCGCGGCCCCCAAGAGTGCGGTCAGCGTCAGATAGGGGTTGGTGTCACCGCCAGGGGTGCGGTGTTCGATCCGGCGGGCTGCGGGGCTGCCACCGGGGACGCGCACGGCGGCGGTGCGGTTCTCATAGGCCCAGCAGATGCCGATCGGGGCATGCGCCTCGGGCACCAGCCGGTCATAGGAATTCTGATGCGGCGCAAAGATCAGCGTGCTGTCGGCCATCGCCTCCAGACAGCCGCCGACGGCGTGGCGCAACGCCTCGGTGCCCTTTTCGCCGCCGTTGTCAAAGATGTTGCGCCCCTCGGCGTCGAGGATCGAGAAATGCGTGTGCAGCCCGGACCCGGCGGCGTCGGCGTAGGGCTTGGCCAGATAGGTCGCCGCAAACCCGTGTTTGCGCGCCAACCCCTTGGTCAGCATCTTGAAAAGCCAGGCATCATCCGCGGCGCGCAGGGCATTGTCGCGGTGCATCAGGTTGATCTCGAACTGGCCTGCGCCGGATTCCGAGATCGCAGCGTCGGCGGGGATGTCCATCGCCTCGCAGCCCGCATAGAGATCGCTGAAGAAGCTGTCGAACCGGTCCAGCGCGGCCAGCGACAGGGTGTCGGCGCTGGCATGCCGCTTTTTGGAGCCGGGCGCTTTGGGCATTTGCAGGGCCTCGCCGCTGTCGTCGACCAGAAAGAACTCCAGCTCCATTGCGGCGACGGGGGTCAGGCCCTTGGCCGAAAAGCGGTCCAGCACCGCACGCAATGCGTGGCGGGGATCGCCGGAAAAGGCCGTTCCGGCCTCGTCAAACATCCAGATCGGCAGAAGGGCCGTGGGCGTCTCGAGCCAGGGCATCGGCACAAAGCCGCGTTCGGTCGGATGCAGGCAGCCGTCCTGATCGCCGGTTTCAAAGACCAGGGGGCTGTCTTCGATGTCCTGGCCAAAGATGTCGAGGTTCAGAACCGATTTCGGAAACCGCAGCCCGCCAGAGGTCGCCTTGCCCGCGTTCCCAACCGGGATTCGCTTGCCACGTGGCACGCCGTTCAGATCGGCCGCGGCAACACGGATCGACCGGATGTCGGGGTTCTGCTGCAAATAATCGGTCAGCGCATCGGGGGCCATGGGGGCCTCTTTCAGAATTTGATCAAATTATGGATAGCGGGGCCGCAGGGGTTTTGGCAAGGGCGGCCTGCGCGAAATTACCGGATCAGGTTCATCCGCAGCCGCATCTTGCCGCGCCGTTCGGTCGGAAGGTGACGATTGAGGCGTTTGTTCGCCAGCCCGAACAGGCCCACGACCACCAGTGTCAGCAGGATGAAGAAGCCGGCCAGGATTGGGTAAGGCACAAAGGGGTTGAACGTCTTGTCGGCAAAGTAATTTGCATAATACAGCGCATCGCCCCGCTGTTGCCAGGCCGGAAAACCCGAGAAATAGACCAGCGTGGTGGCGTGGAAGAGAAAGATCGCTTCGTTCGTATACGCGGGCCAGGCCAGCCGCAGCATGGTGGGCCAGGTGATACGCCGGAACTTGGCCCAGCCAGTCAGCCCATAGGCGTCGGCGGCCTCTAGGTCGCCCTTGGGGATCGACAGCAGCGCGCCATAGAAGATCTCGCCCGAGTAGGCGGCGGTGTTGAGGAACAGCACGATCAAAGCGCCCAGCCAGGCGGCCGAGAAGGGGTCAAAGATCGGCGAGACGGATTTCAGGCTGAGGAACAGGAAGTATGCAAAGAAGAACTGGATAAAAAGCGGCGAGCCCCGAAAGACAAAGATGAACCACTCGGCTGTCTTGCGGATCGCCCAGACGTTTGACGCCTTGCCAAGTGCTGCGGCCGTGGCGAGGAAGAAGCCCGACAACAGGGCCAAAACGCCGAAGTAGATGTTCCAGATCATGCCCGAGCCGATCAGGGTGACCTGTTGGCACAGGGTGAAATCCTCGCGTGGCAACAGGCGCTGGCCGATGCCCAGCGAGCGAAGTCCGTAGTCTGCGATTGTCTCCCAGCAGGACATCAAGCGGCCTTTCTCTGGGCTTCACCACCCAGCGTCGCCTGACCGTGGGTGAGGCGTTTCATCAACCGGTCCAGGGCGATTTCCGAGACGCGGGTGAAGAGCAGATAGAAAATGAGCAGCGCCAGAAAATACCACATGCGCCAGTCCGGGTGCGGGTAATCGGTGAACCGCGCGGTCTTGGCCCCGCCCAACTCGCGCGCCCAATAGACGATGTCCTCGACCCCCAGAAGGAACAGCAGCGGTGTGGCCTTGATCAGCACCATCCAGAGGTTCGAAAGGCCGGGCAACGCATAGACCCACATCTGCGGCACCAGAATGCGCCAGAATGCCTGGCGGTGGGTCATGCCATAGGCCTCGGCGGTTTCCATCTGGGCGCGGGGCACGGCGCGCATGGCACCAAACAGAACGTTGGCGGCAAAGGCGCCAAAGACGATGGCAAAGGTCAGAACGGCCAGGAAAAACCCATAGGTTTCATGCACCCATTGCGGCGCGTTGCCCAGCGGCAGCTTGGCGATGGTGCAGACGACAAAGTCATTGCCCTGACGGACGGGCTCTTCCCAGTCGGGGCATTTGACCTGATGGCGGATCCACTCGAACGCCTGATCCAGCGCGATGACGAAGAACAGGAAAAACGCGATGTCCGGCACGCCGCGAACAATGGCGATATAGGCCTGACCGAACCAGCGCAGCGGTGCGATGCGCGACCGCGCAGAGGCAGCGCCGCCGAACCCGAACAGCAGCGCCGTGGGGGCGGTGATCGCCAGAAGCAGCAGCACCGTGCCCACCGACCAATAGATCGACATGTGCTTGCCGGTGGTCAGGTAGCAGGCCATCCATTGGAAGGTCTCCAGCACCTCGGGATCTGTGCAAAAGCTGAAAATTGCGGGGTCCCCTTCGTCGTCAAGCTTTGCGATGATGGCCGCGTGTTGCGCAAATTGCTAGGGGTCACCATGCGTCGGGCGCTTGTTTTTGGGGCGATTTTTGTGGGCGCGGTCGCGGTTTTGGCAGAATGGCGGGTGCCGCAGGTGCGCGTTCTGCTGTCCGAAGGCTTTCCGGCCGAGATCTGGCCCGCAAAGGGACAGTTCGTGAGTGTCGCAGGGCAGGGCAAAGCCGTGCCTCTGCACACTGTTGCCTTGTCCGAGGCCGCGCAGAATCGGTTTGAAGCTGCCGGAGGGCGCGCGATGATCGTCTGGCAGGCGGGGCAGATCACGGGCGCGGCCTTTGGGGCGGGTCAAGGCCCCGAGACGCGGTTCAATTCTTTTTCAATGGTCAAAGGCCTGGTCGGTGTTCTTGTGCTGCGCGCCATCGCCGAGGGGCGGATCGAGAGCCGCGACACCTCGGTTCGATCGCTCTTGGGGGCCGCCTATCCGGATGTGACCGTGGGCGCATTGCTGACCATGACCGGGGGGCTTTCGGCGACGGATCGGTCGGCCAAGACGGACCGGGACGAAGGCTATCGCCCCTGGAACGCGCTGGGCCATCTGCATGCCTTTGGTCCCGACGCGGCGGCCTCGCGGTTGCGCATCAAGCCGGACTGGACCGGCGGGTTCCACTACCAAAGCGCCAATACGGCGCTCTTGGGGCGAGTGCTGGAGCGGGTTTATGACATGCCGCTTCAGGGCCTGTTGTCCGACACGATCTGGGCACCAGCGGGTGCGGGCGAAGCAGTCTGGCGGGCTTATCCCAATGGCGAGGGCGTTTCAGCCTATTGTTGCCTCTATGCCCGCGCCAGCGATTGGCTGGCGGTCGGGCGGTTCCTGCTGACAAATGGCGCGCCGGAGGCCCCCTTGCTGCCAGAGGACCTCTGGCGCGATTGGCTTCAGCCTTCCTTGCCCCCGGCCGCACGTCGCGCGGGCGTCTATGGCGATCACCTGCGCCATGATGTGCTGGACCGCGAAGGCGCCGAGGTGCAGGCGCCCTTTGCCTACTTCATGGGGCATGGCGGGCAAATCCTGTACCTTGTTCCGGATCTGGAGGCAGTCGTGGTGCGGTTCGGTGCGGAACCGCAACTCTTGCACTCAACGCTTTACGAGGTGCTGGCACCCTTGAAATAGAAAACGGCCCCGCAGACGCGAGGCCGTTTCAGATACACAATCGGCAGACCTTAGAAAGTCGCGCCGACTTCCCATTTCTCGATCAGCGCGTTCAGCGTGCCGTCGTCTTTCATCGACTGGATCGCCGCATCGAACTTGGCTTTCAGCTCGCCGTCGCTTTCGCGCACGCCCATGCCGACGCCGCCGCCAATCAGCTCTTGCCGCTCCAGCATTGCCAGATCGCCGTCTTCGGCAATCGCGGCCGCGAGGAAGCTGTCATCGGCCAGAACCGCATCGGCTTCGCCGCTTTTCACGGCTGCGATGGTTTCGTCCGGCGAGGCGAATTCGACCAGGGTCGCGCCCATTTCCGCAATGAAAGAGGCCTGGATGGTGTTGGTCTGCGCCGCGATCACGGCTGTGGTCACGTCCAGACCTTCGTTGCCTGCCAGAACCACATAGGACGAAGGATCGGGCTGGGTGTAGTTCTGGGTGAAGTCGATGACCTCATCCCGCTCTGCCGTGATCGACATACCCGCGATGATCGTGTCGTAGTTTCCCGAGACCAGGTTCGGGATGATCGAATCCCACTCGTTGGTCACCCACTCGCAGGTCAGCTCGGCCCGCGCGCACAGCTCGTCACCCAGCTCGCGTTCGAACCCGTCAACCTCACCGGCATCGTTGATGAAGTTGAACGGAGGGTAGGCGCCCTCGGTCCCCATGCGCACAACCGAATGGCTGCCCGCAAAGGCAGTGCCCGCTGCAATTGCCAGAACGGCACTGCCCAGAAGCAATTTTTTCATATCGATAGTCTCCCTTGGTGTTTAGACAGCCATTGTCGAGGACAGAAAGCCCCGCAGCCGCTCTGATTTCGGTGCGCCAAAGAGTGCTTCGGGCGCGTCTTCTTCTTCGATCAGGCCCTGATGCAGGAACACCACGTGATCGCTCACGTCATGGGCCATCTTCATGTCATGGGTCACGATCAGCATCGTCCGCCCCTCGGCGGCCAGGTCCTTGATCACCTTGACCACTTCCTGTTCCAGCTCGGGGTCCAGCGCCGAGGTCGGTTCGTCAAAGAGCAGGGCTTCGGGCTCCATGCAGAGCCCGCGCGCGATCGCGGCGCGCTGTTGCTGGCCGCCCGACAGCTGCGCGGGATAGGCGTCACATTTGTCGCCGATGCCCACCTTGGCCAGATAGCCGCGCGCCTTGTCCTCGACCTCGGCCTTGTCGCGGCCCAGCACGGTGACCGGGGCCTCCATGACATTTTGCAGAATCGTCAGATGGGACCACAGGTTGAACTGCTGGAACACCATGCTCAGGTTTGTGCGGATGCGCAGCACCTGCTTGGGGTCCGCTGGACGGCGATCCAGGCCCTCGCCGCGCCAGTTCACCGGCTCGCCCTTGAACAGGATTTCGCCCTGCTGGCTGTCTTCCAGCAGATTGGCACAGCGCAACAGCGTGGATTTGCCGGACCCGGATGAGCCGATCAGCGATACGACGTTGCCGCGGTGTGCGGTGATGTCGACGCCCTTGAGCACTTCAAGCTCGCCATAGCGCTTGTGCAGGCCGCGGATCTCGATAACGGGTGGTGTGTCAGGCACGGGGTATCCGGAACATCGTTCTCAACTGCGCGCCAGAATGAGGCAAAACATCCGGGCTTGGCAATGCGGAATCTGCGCGGTTTCGCTGAACCTGATGTCATTGCCGTTAGGTTAGGTCACTTTCCAAGCAGGCGGCGGGTGTGGGCACGGCCAGATAATCCTTGGTCGGGATCACCGGAAAACCGGTGATCCCGATCACGTCCCGATGGGGTGCGGGCAGGGCGTCCAGCGCCTGTGCCAGAGCGGCCCGAAGGTCCGGAACCGCGTCTGGCTGCGCGGTGATCAGCGGCAGGGCAGGCGTGGGGCTGGTGCGGGCAACGATCCGAAGGGCCCGCGTTTCAGGGTCAAACCGCGTTGCGTCCAGCCAGGTCTTGGCGTCGATGGCTGCCAGATCGGCGCGTCCCTCGGCCACCGCGATCAATGAGCTGCGATGTGAGCCGCTCCAGCTGATCTCAGCAACGGTCAGGCCCTTTTCGGTGGCGTGATGGCGCAGCGCTGCGTGGCCCGATTGGCTGAGCCGTTCGTTGGCGATGACGCGGGCCGACAACAGGTCCGCAAGATCTCGCGCATCATCCTGACGTGCTATGATCACCGAATTGTAGTGCCCCGCCGCACAGCCCGTCAGATCAAAATCCGGCGTCGCTACATAGGTGACCTGGGCGTGCAACCGCGCGCGAAAGGGCAGACCACAGGTCTGCGCCAGCAACAGGTCAGGGCTTGTCCAGATGGACCAGACGTCGACATCGCGCGTCAAGGCCTGTGGTCCAAACCCCAAAGCGGCGCGGATCTCTTCCCAGAATGCATCATAGGCCCCGGCGGTCTCGGGGCGGTCGTACATGGGCAGGGCGGCGATCACCCGGCGCTTTCGACGCGCTGACGCGCAAGGGCGCTGTCGCGGTCATTAATGCCCAGCAAGTTCGCCACAAGTCTAAGCAGCGCATCCTCTTCGGCCTCGCGCACGCCATCGGCCAAGACCACCTGCCACAGCGCCTCGATCACCGCGATGCGCTCTTCGAACGGCACCGCGTCCTTGATCGCGCGGGTGAAGCGGACGGTGTCGGGGGCCTCGGCCTCCAGCGCCTCGGCCTCGCCGCGCAGCTTGGTCGCCTCAAACGGCGACAGGCCATAGCGCGCAGCGGTGATCCGGTCGATGCGGGATTGCTCGGCCTGGTCGAATGCGCCGTCAGACCGGGCCACGCGCACCAAAAGCGCGGTCAGCGCCAGACGCGCGTCTGTGTCATCAAGGGGGGCGGGCTGCGGCGCGGTCAGCCGCTTCAGGAACTCTCCAAACATCTGGCTGATATAACCCCGACCCGGGCCCGCGCCAATGGTCCGCGTTGATTTGCTCTGGAAAACCCTAAGTGCGTCCAATACAGACCGGTGAACGATGCCAGAGAGGTGCGCGATGAACGATCTATTCAACAGCTTCATGACGGGCCCTGACGAGAAGGGGCGCTTTGGGGATTTTGGCGGGCGGTTTGTGTCCGAGACGCTGATGCCGCTGATCCTGGAACTCGAAGACCAATACGAGCGCGCCAAGACCGATGACAGCTTCTGGGCCGAGATGGACTTCCTGTGGAAGCACTATGTCGGCCGGCCCTCGCCGCTTTATCACGCCGAGCGGCTGAGCGAGCATCTGGGCGGCGCCAGGATCTATATGAAGCGCGACGAGTTGAACCACACCGGCGCGCACAAGATCAACAACGTGCTGGGCCAGATCATCCTGGCCCGCCGCATGGGCAAGACCCGGATCATCGCCGAAACCGGCGCCGGGCAGCACGGTGTCGCCACCGCCACCGTCTGCGCCAAGTTCGGGTTGAAATGCGTCGTCTACATGGGCGCCCATGACGTCGAGCGCCAGGCCCCCAACGTCTTTCGCATGAAGCTTCTGGGCGCCGAGGTGGTGCCCGTGACCAGCGGCCGCGGCACGCTGAAGGACGCGATGAACGACGCGCTGCGCGATTGGGTCACCAACGTGCGCGACACGTTTTACTGCATCGGCACGGTCGCCGGCCCGCACCCCTATCCGGCCATGGTCCGCGACTTCCAGGCGATCATCGGCAAGGAAGCCAAAGAGCAGATGATGCAAGCCGAGGGCCGCCTGCCCGACACGATCATCGCCGCCATCGGCGGCGGCTCGAACGCGATGGGTCTGTTCTTTCCCTTCCTCGACGACACCGACGTGAACATCATCGGGGTCGAGGCCGGCGGCAAGGGTGTGAACGACAAGATGGAGCACTGCGCCTCGCTGACCGGCGGGCGCCCGGGGGTGCTGCACGGCAACCGGACCTATCTGCTGCAGGACGAGGACGGGCAGATCCTCGAGGGCTTCTCGATCTCGGCGGGGCTCGACTATCCCGGCATCGGCCCCGAGCACGCCTGGCTGCACGAGATCGGCCGCGCGCAATACGTGGCGATCACCGACAAAGAGGCGCTGGGTGCGTTCCAGCTGTGCTGTGAACTTGAAGGCATTATCCCGGCGTTGGAGCCCAGCCATGCGCTGGCGCATGTGATGAAGATCGCGCCTGAGCTGCCGTCTGATCACATCATCTGCATGAACATGTGCGGCCGCGGCGACAAGGACATCTTCACCGTCGCCCGCGCATTGGGTGTGGATATGGGTGAATGACCCGCCACAAGGCGAATTGTGAATAACCTTGTGGATAGGCAGGGTTTTCAAAAGCCAATGTGGATGAAATGGCAAATGGGGCGCCTTCGGGCGCCCTATTTGTTTTGTTCCGGCAAGGCGTTTTGGCGCAGCACGTGAATCGGCACTGTGGATAATGCGCGCTCGTGGGTCGAGGTCAGATCGACCAGGGGCGCGCAGCCTTCGTCATGCGCCTGCAGGAAACGAGAGGCGCACAGGCACCAGCGATCGCCCGGTACCAGTCCTGCGAAATTGAACTCGGGGCGCGGCGTGCTCAGGTCGTTGCCTACGTATTTGGAATAGGCCAGGAATTCCGCGGTCATGACGGCACAGACCGTATGGCTGCCGGTGTCCGCCTGGCAGGTGTTGCAATGACCGTCGCGGAAAAAGCCGGTGACAGGGTCCATCGAGCAGGGTTCCAACGGTCCGCCCAATACGTTCACACTTGGATCTTTGTCCATCTTTTCGGGCCTCGCGGTCGTTCGTTATGTTTCTCAGGAGCGCATACTAAAACATTGAACAGTCGGGGGGAATTGAATTCATCCCAAGGTTTATCCTCAGGGTCAGGTCCACGGGACATGGCGCACAATCAAGAACGTCGGGGCAACCGGGGCTCATGTGGTGACCAATCGGTAATGTGCCAATATTTTGGGTTAACCGCCTGATAAGAAGGGATTTTTCGTCTTGTCTACAGCCCACTCTAAAAGGGATGGCTGGCTCTGAAATTGCCCCTGATTTTGACCGATTTCACGCCAAAAATCAGGCGTTCGGCGAAGGTCGGACAACCTTTTGATTTTTTTGAATTTACCGAAATCGGTCCGCCAATTTCTGCAAAGCGCTGCGTGTGTCGGGCTGTTCCTCGACCGCCGGCTTCGGGGCGCTGTCCTGTGGTGCCGGTGCCTTTTTGGACTTCTGTCCGCCAGAGGATCGCGGTGGGGAAACGCGCAGGGCAACAGCGTTCATGAAGCGGCCCGAGTCCCCGGCGGCGAGCTCAGCCGCACCGTCCGAGATACCCTGAAGCAGCGGGTCCAGCCAGTCCTGATCGGCACGCGCAAAGTCGTGCAGCACGTAGCCCGCAACCAGCTCTTTGCGGCCCGGATGACCGATGCCCATGCGCACCCGGCGATAGGCCTCGCCGATGTGACCGTGGATCGAGCGCAGCCCGTTGTGCCCGGCGTGCCCGCCACCTGTCTTGACCTTCAACTTGCCGGGCGCAAGGTCCAGCTCGTCGTGAAAGACGGTGACGTCCTGAGGGTCACTTTTGTAGAACCGCATCGCTTCTCCGACCGATTGACCAGAGCGGTTCATGAAGGTCTCGGGCTTCAGCAGCAGCACCTTGTCGCCGCCAAGACGACCTTCGGAGATCAGGCCCTGGAACTTTGACTTCCAGGGGCCGAACCCATGTGCATCGGCAATGGCGTCCAGGGCCATGAAGCCGATGTTGTGGCGGTTCATCGAATACTGCTTGCCCGGGTTCCCGAGGCCCACAAAAATCTGCACGGGGCGCGCTCCTGTTTCGTCGCGGGACTGATAGCGGCAGGGGGGCGGGCACGGCAAGCCATTTGCCACGCTGACACAAAAAGGGGCCCGGCGGGCCCCTTTCGAAATGCTGTGCAAAGCGAGGATTATTCCTCTGCTGCGGCCTCTGCTTCGGCTTCGTCGCCCTCTTCGTTTTCCGAAGACTTCAGACCCGACGGGGCCGAGATGTTGGCGATCACGAAGTCGCGGTCGATCGTCGGCTTTGCGCCGGCGGGCAGAGCCACGTCCGAGATGTTGATCACGTCGCCGATGTTGGCCTCGGCCAGGTCGACGGTGATCTTTTCTGGGATGTCACCTGCAGTCACAACCAGTTCCACCTCGGGGCGGACCACGGTCAGAACACCGCCTTTTTTCAGGCCCGGTGCGGTTTCTTCGTTCAGGAACTCGACCGGGATGAACAGGTTGACTTTGGTGGTGCGGCGCAGGCGCATCAGGTCGAAGTGCGTCGGCAGGTCCTTGACCACGTCACGCTGCACGTCGCGGCAGATGACGCGGACGTCGTCGTGACCGTCAACCTTGAGGTTGAACAGGGTCGACTTGAATCGGCCTGCTTTCAGTTTCTTCAGCAGCACCTTGAATTCGATCTGAATCGGCAGCGGGTCAACGTCGCCACCAAAAACGATGCCAGGAACCATTTCTGCGCGACGCGCAGCGCGAGCGGCGCCCTTGCCTGTCCCCGCACGTTCCTGGCAGACAAGATCAGGGATCTCTCCAGCCATTGTGTATCTCCATCAATAGGGCAGGGTGCCTCCAAGGCTGTCACCCCGCGTGAAGCCTGCGCGATAGACGGGATTGCACCGGATGGCAAGACGGAATCGCTGGCGCTTTGACCAAGACCGTGCGACAGCGGCAAGATGTCTGTTGTTTCTGATCTTAGAACCACCCGCGCGCCTTTGATGGGCTTTGTTGGCATGGGTCTGTGCTTTGGCGCCTTTGCGGCTCTGGTGCCGGCGTTGAAGGCGAATGTCGGCCTGTCTGATGGCAGGTTTGGTACAATGATCCTGATCGGCACCCTCGGTGCACTGGTCGCGATGTGGATGGCCCCGACGATCAGCCGGATGCTGGGACGCCACGGCGTGATGATCTGCATCCTGGGGATGGCGGCGGCCTGGTTGCTGCCGGGGCTGGCCTGGAACGGTTTGGGCTTTGCCGTGGCGATGGTTTGCACCGGCGCGACGGCGGGGCTGTTGGACGTGGTCATGAACGCGCGCGTGTCCCATCTGGAGGCTTCGTCCCGCCGCCCCTTGATGAACCTCAACCACGGTCTGTTTTCATTGGCCTATGCCGTGGCCGCGATTTCCGCCGGGTTGGCGCGCGATGCCGGCATTGGCCCTTTCCCTGTGTTTGTGGTGATCTGCGCCGTTGTTGCCGGGTTGTCCCTGTTTTCGGTTCCGAACTCGGTTGGCGCTTCGTCAGAGGCGGTGCAGGCACAAGGCAAGGGCGCGTTGCCGCTGATGGTCGTGTTCGGCGCGGGGCTGGTGACGCTGATCGCCTTCATGAGCGAACAGGCGACCGAGGGGTGGTCAGCGCTGTTCCTGGAACGGCAATTCGATGTGCGCCCGGCGTTGGGGGCCCTAGGGCCGGCGGTCCTTGGGCTGACGATGGCGGTCGGCCGTTTGTCTGGCCAGGCGCTGGCGCAGAGGTTCCGGCATGTCCAGTTGATCCTGGGGGCTGCCTGTTTCTCGGCAGTGGGCATGACCGTGGCGGCGGTTTCCACCGGCCACGGGCTCACCTATCTGGGCTTTGGTCTGTTTGGCCTTGGCGTCTCTGTCATTGCGCCTACCGCGCTCGCCTGGGCCGGGCAGGTGGTCAACGATGACATGCGCGAGATCGTGATCTCTCGGGTCACGCTTTTGGGCTATGCCGGGTTCTTTATCGGACCGCCGGTCATGGGCTTTGTCTCGGAATGGAACAGCCTGCGGCTGTCCTTTGGCCTGATGGTCGCGGCTCTGGTCCTGATCCCGCTTGTGCTGGTGCCGATGATGCGCCGGTGGGAGGTGCGACAGGGTTAGACCCAGTCGCCCTCGAACCCCTTGGGGATCATCAGGATGTCGCGGTCCAGATCCGCGACGTTGCGCCGGCCACAAAGCCCCATGCTGACATCCAGTTCCTTGTGGATCATCTCAAGCGTCTTGGTCACGCCTGCTTCGCCCATCGCACCCAATCCGTAGATATACGCGCGCCCGATGTAGGTGCTCTTGGCCCCCATCGCCAGCGCCTTGAGCACGTCCTGACCGGACCGGATGCCGCTGTCGAGGTGCACCTCGATCTTGTCGCCGACGGCGTCCAGGATCGCGGGAAGCGCCCGGATCGAACTCAACGCACCGTCCAGCTGCCGCCCGCCGTGGTTCGAGACAACGATCGCATCGGCACCCACATTGCAGGCCTCGACCGCGTCGCGGGGGTCCATGATGCCCTTGATGATCAGAGGGCCGTCCCACATCTTGCGGAACTCGCGGATGCGGTCCCAATCCAGCGCCTGGTCAAAAGCCTCGGCCGTCCAGG
Source organism: Alphaproteobacteria bacterium (assembly GCA_030431485.1). GTDB lineage: Bacteria > Pseudomonadota > Alphaproteobacteria > Rhodobacterales > Rhodobacteraceae > Marivita. The sequence goes on along the minus strand of JAUIIR010000009.1, from coordinate 20,636 downwards.
TGGTCAGGGACGAGGGGTCAGACACGCCCTTGGCGTGGCCGACGATGTTGCCAAAGAACCGCCGCTTGGTGCCCAGCATGCCCAACCCCCACTGCACCTTGGTTGCCATGTTGGCGACCGAGGCCAGGGTCAGTTTGGGCGGGGCCGACAGCCCGTTCTTGATGTCCTTGTGGCGCTGCCCCATCAGCTGCAGGTCAACGGTTATAACCGCCGCCGAGCATTTTGCCGCCTTCGCGCGGTCAAAAAGCCGCTGCATGAAGTCGTCGTCCTTGAGCGTATAGACCTGCAACCAGAAGGGCTTGGTGGTGTTTTCGGCCACGTCCTCGATGGAACAGATCGACATGGTCGACAGGGTGTAGGGCACGCCGAATTTCTCGGCGGCGCGGGCGGCCTTGATCTCGCCATCCGCCGATTGCATGCCGGTCAAACCCACCGGGGCCAGTGCGACGGGCATCGAGACGTCCTGCCCGATCATCTGCGACTTGGTCGAACGCCCCGACATGTCGACCGCCACCCGCTGGCGCAGATAGAGCTTGTCGAAATCCGAGGTGTTTTCCCGAAAGGTCTGTTCGGTCCAGCTGCCGGATTCGGCATAGTCGTAGAACATCTTTGGCGCGCGGCGCCGGTAGATGCGCTTCAGATCGTCGACATTTGTGATGGCGGGCATGGCAAACCTCTGGAATTGGTAAGGGTTTCTTGCCAATTGGGTGGGTTAAAGGCAACCCTTTTTGCGCGGACCCGATGTCACACCGGCAGGGCCCCGTTCGATTTGGTGCGCCGCAGGACAAAGTTGGTGTGCGAGGATCGCACGACGCCCAGCCGAAGGACACGCTTCATGATGAAGGTTTCTAGCTCTTCGGGCCCCTCGGCCACGACTTTCATCAGGTAGTCGTCCGATCCGGTGACCGAGCAGCATTCGATCACCTGCGCTTCGGTCTGCACAAACCGGTCAAAGGCCTTGATCGTCTCTTCGGCGTGATCGACCAACGAGACATGCAGATAGGCCTGCGCCATCAATCCCAGCGCGCGCGGGTTCAGGATGGCGGCGTATCGGTCGATGTAGCCTGCCTCATCCAGCCGCTTGACGCGCCGCCAGCAGGGCGAGGTCGACAGGTTCACGCGTTCGGCCAGCGCTTGAAGGCTGATTTTTCCGTCTCTTTGCAGGATCCGCAGGATGTCGCGGTCTTTTTCTTCAAGTGAGGGCAAATCTTTTCTCAATTCCGGCAAATTTTGGTGAATTCACCCCTCCCATAGCACGTCTGAACATGAATTTGCACAGAAATGCCCGTGCACGCGGGCAAAGCTTGTCGTGAGGAGACACGACATGCCCAAGAGCACCAAGTACCAAGCCAAAACCCCCGACGCTGCGGGGTTTATCGCCTATACCCCTGACGAAGACGCCGTCTGGCGCGACCTGCGTGCCGCGCAGGACGCGGCTGTGCAACGCCATATGGCCAAACCCTATCTGGACGGGCTGGCCCTGCTGAACCTGCCCACGGACCGCGTGCCGCAATGCCCCGACATCTCGCAGGTGTTGACGCGGGCCACGGGATGGAAAGTGCAGCCCGTTCCGGCCCTGATCGGGTTCAAGCAGTTCTTCGGGATGCTGGCCGACCGCACCTTCCCAGCTGCGTCCTTCATCCGCTCGCGCGAGGATTTTGACTACATCGAAGAGCCCGACATCTTTCACGAGGTCTTTGGCCACACGCCGCTGCTGACCGATCCACGTTTTGCCGCCTTTTCGCAGGCCATCGGCAAGGCAGGGCTGACGGTGGACAAAACGGACTATGCTTGGCTGATTCGCCTGTATTGGTTCACCATCGAATTCGGTCTGACCCGCGAAAACGGCGCGCTCAAGGCGCTGGGATCGGGGTTGGCCTCGTCCAGGACCGAGCTGCCGCATGCGGTGAACGGGCCGCACCGCGAATTGCGCCCCTTCGACGTGATCGACATCCTGCGCACGCCGTATCGGATCGACATCCACCAACCGCTGTATTTTGTGATCGAGGACTACGACGACCTGTTCCGCGCCGCCGAGCGGGACCTGGCGGCAGATGTGCGACAAGCAAAGGCGTTGGGTCTGTTTGATCCGCTCTATCCCCCGCTGAAAGAGGCATCGTGATGACACAAGAGGTCTGTGAGCCCTGCACCCTGGGCGAGGGGCTCTTGTCACCCGAACAACGCGAGGCGCGGTTTGCCATCCTGGACGGATGGCAGATGGCCGAGGATCATCTGAGCAAACGGTTCGACTTCGGGGGCTTTGCCAAGCCGGTCGAGCTGGCCAACCTTGTGGCCTGGCATTCGAACAAGATGGGCCACCATGCCGATGTGCGCTTCGGCTGGGGCTATTGCGAGGTGACCTATACCAGCCACGAGGCCGGTGGCCTGACGGCAAACGACTTCATCTGTGCACGGGCATTGGACCGGTTGCTGGCCTGATCAGGCGCGGTGCGCGCCGTCGGCCAGACCTTTGACAAAGCTCAGGATTTCGTCGGTGGATTTGCCTGCGGCAAGTTCGCTGACGATGGCCGAGCCCACAACGCAGCCATCGGCGACCGAGGCGATGGCCTCGGCGTTTTCAGGCGTGCGGATGCCGAAGCCGACGATGACCGGCAGGTCGGTTTTGGCCTTGATGCGGGCGACCTCGGGAGCGACCTCGGTCGTTTGCGCGGCGGCGGCCCCGGTGATGCCGGTGATCGAGACGTAGTAGACAAAGCCGCTGGTGTTCTGCAGCACCTTGGGCAGGCGCTTGTCGTCCGTCGTGGGCGTGGCCAGTCGGATGAAGTTCAGACCGGCCGCCTGGGCGGGGATGCACAGCTCTTCGTCTTCTTCGGGTGGCAGGTCGACCACGATCAGACCATCGATCCCGGCCTCTTTGGCCTGAGCCAGAAAGGTGTCGACGCCGCGCGAATAGATGGGGTTGTAGTACCCCATCAGCACAATCGGCGTGGTGTCGTCATCTTCGCGAAAGGCGCGTACAACGTCCAGCGTGCGGTCCAGCGTCATGCCCGCCTCGAGCGCGCGCTGACCGGCCAGCTGAATGGTCGGGCCGTCGGCCATCGGGTCGGTAAACGGCAGACCCAGCTCGATGATGTCGACACCGGCGGCGGGCAGGCCCTTGACCACCTCAAGCGAGCTGTCAAAGTCCGGGTCCCCGGCCATGACGTATGAGACAAAGGCTTTTTTGCCTGCGGCGCGAAGTTCGGCGAATTTGGCGTCGATGCGAGTCATATCTGTCCCCAATGTTTCATGGGGTGATGTCGCATCGACGCGCAAAGTGCAATGGTCAAGACGCAGGCGACGTCAGGCAACGAGCCCCAGATCGCGGTCCGAGGCCGTTCCCGCGTATTTGTCACGCGGCGGCCAGGGGCGGGATTGCCATTCGGGTTCGAAGGCAAAACTCGACACGGTTCGCCCTGCCACCAATGCGCCGTTTCCGGCACCAAGGGCATAGTCGTAGTACAGCTTGACGATCTCTTCTTCGGTGACCTGCTCGGTGGCGGGGTGGGCCATGCAGGCTGCATGCCAGCGGCGCACGCGATCGAACTCGGGCCCCTCGGGCAGGGCAAAGCCTTCGTAATAGTCCAGGAACCAGAAGCGTTTGAACATCGGGGTGAAGACGGCCTCGGCCAGTCCGAAATCATCGAACAGGAAGGTGCCATCCGGGTTGTGTTCCATCAGGAAGCCGTTGATGTCCTTGTAAAGTCCCAGCAGCTTGTCGCGGTGGGTGTCGCGCTGGGCGGGGTCCTGGTTCATCACATAGATGTAGCCGGTCATCGTGAACGGCCCTTCGCGCGCGATCAGCATCGATTCGACCGCATGTTCATAGGGATCGTCCCGTCGAAGGCTGTCGCCCTCCATGACCTCGTCCAGGTAGCGCAGGATCACCAGGCTTTCCTTGAGGATCTGGCCATCGGCGGTTTCCAGCACCGGCAAGGCCGTGGTTCCGCGCGTCTTGGCCAGCAGCTCGGGATCACGCGGCTTGGTGATGTCGACGACGCGGAACTCGACCGCGTCCATCTGGCCCCGCAGGGCCAGTAGAATTTCGAGCCGCTGCGAAAAGGGGCAGACGGGAATGTGGTAGACAATCGGTTTGGTCATGGGTCACTCCAATGGGGGGCCGGTAAAGCTGAGGTTGTGGCGGCTGGCCGAGGCCTGGATGGCCGGCATGTCGGCGGGGATCTGGTACTGGCCCTGGGCCATCTCGGTAAAGAACCCCTCGAACCCGCCGGGCGTCAGGATGACCAGATGGCGCGAGGGCACGTCGCCGATCACCTTGAAGGTGTGTTCGCGGCCGCGCGGGACAAAAAGGCTTTCGCCGGGGTGGACGATGGTCTCGACCCCTTCGACCCAGACCTTGCAGGTGCCGCTGAGCATGACAAAGATCTCGTCCTCGTTGTGATGCACGTGGCGCGGCGGACCGCTGTTCACCGGCGACAGGCTGTCCACGATGGACATTGCGCCGCCGCTGTCCTCGGGGGCAAGGATGGTCTTGTAAAGAGTGCCATTCCACTGGATGGCATCGGGATCACAGGCCAGGTCGTTCATTTCGTTCAATCTCCTCCGTGGATGTGAACGAAAGCGCTTTCGTTGGATGACAGTCTGACCGAAGTTGCGGTATCAATCGAATGAAAGTTCATAATTCAGGGTATTTGCACCGTGAATTTCGCGACACTGGATCTGAACCTGTTGCGGGTGCTTGACGCCGTGCTGGTCGAGGGCTCGACCACCAAGGCGGGCGACCGTCTGGGGCTTAGTCAATCGGCGGTCTCGAACGCGTTGAACCGGCTGCGCAGCGCGCTGGGGGACGAGCTGTTTGTCCGGCGCGGCAACCGGTTGGTGCCCACCGACTATGCCGCGGGGGTCCGGGACGGGCTGCGCGAAGAGCTGAACCGGCTCGAGGCGCTTTTGGCGCGGGGGCGGACGTTTGAACCGGGCGTGGCGGACGGCAACTTCAAGATCGCGGCCTCGGACTTCATGGCCGACATGCTGATGCCGCGGCTGGGCGACCACCTTGCGCGTACAGCACCGCGGATCCGGGCGCAATTGGTGGATCTGGTGCCGCAGGACTATGTGGCCAGCCTCGAACGCTATGACGCCGACATTGCGCTGATCCCCGACACCGATCTGCCGGACTGGATCAACCGCGAACCGCTGTTCCACTCGCCATTTTCGGTGATCGGTCGGGCAGGGAACCCCAGCCTGACCGAGGTTCCGAATGGCGCCGAGATGCAGATGGATCTGTTCTGCGCGCTGGGCCATGTGCTGTTTTCGCCCGAAGGCAAGCTGTCGGCGATGGGCGATGCCGCGCTGGCCCGGGTCGGGCGCGAACGGCGCGTGGCGATGACGCTGCCGGTGTTCTCGGGCGTGTGTCGCGCGGTCAGTGAAAGCGACCTGATTGCCCTGGTGCCCATGCAGTTGGCGCATCACGTGGCGCAGGGGTTCGGGTTGAAGGTCTTTGCTCCTCCCTTTCCGATCACACCTGCGCTGATCATCGCGATCTGGCACAAGCGGTCCGACCAGAACCCCATGGCGCGCTGGATGCGCCAGCAGGTCTTTGACCTGCTCAAGCCGCTGGACGCACCGGCCTGACGCGCCTCGTGCTTGCACTTGGTCCGACGCGGCACTAGGGAAGGCGCGATACGTCACACGAGGGTTCGGATCATGGGTTTCAAGATGGGCATCGTCGGGCTGCCGAACGTGGGCAAGTCGACACTTTTCAACGCGCTGACGCGCACGGCGGCGGCGCAGGCGGCAAACTTTCCGTTCTGCACGATCGAGCCCAATGTTGGCGACGTGGCGGTGCCTGACGAACGCCTCGACACGCTGGCAGCGATCGCGAAGTCCAAGCAGATCATCCCGACCCGCATGACTTTTGTCGACATCGCAGGGCTGGTGAAGGGGGCGTCCAAAGGCGAGGGCCTTGGCAACCAGTTCCTGGCCAACATCCGCGAGGTCGACGCCATCGCGCATGTGCTGCGCTGTTTTGAAGACGGCGATGTGACCCACGTCGAAGGTCGCGTTGACCCCGTGGCCGACGCCGAAACCATCGAAACCGAGTTGATGCTGGCCGATCTCGAAAGCATCGAGAAGCGCCTACAGAACATCGTCCGCAAAGTGCGAGGCGGCGACAAGGAGGCGGTCCAGCAAGAGCGCCTGATGCAGGCCGCCAAGGCTGCGCTGGAAGACGGCAAGCCCGCCCGCGTCGTCGAGGTGGATGCCGAAGACGCCAAAGCCTGGAAGATGTTGCAGCTTCTGACCACCAAGCCGGTGCTCTATGTCTGCAACGTCAGCGAGGGCGACGCGGCCGAGGGCAACGAACACTCGGCCCGCGTTGCCGAGATGGCCGCCGAGCAGGGCAATTCGCACGTCATCATCTCGGCCCAGATCGAAGAGGAAATCAGCCAGCTCGAAGCCGACGAGGCCGAGATGTTCCTGGGCGAGATGGGGTTGGAAGAGGCCGGTCTCGACCGTCTGATCCGCGCAGGCTACGCGCTTTTGCACCTTGAAACCTACTTCACCGTAGGCCCCAAAGAGGCGCGCGCCTGGACGATCGCGCAGGGCACCAGTGCCCCCAAGGCGGCGGGCGTGATCCACGGCGACTTTGAAAAGGGATTCATTCGCGCCGAGACCATTGCCTATGACGACTACGTTGCGTTGGGCGGCGAGCAACCGGCGAAAGAGGCCGGCAAGATGCGCGCGGAAGGCAAGGGATATATCGTGCAGGACGGCGACGTCATGCATTTCCTTTTCAACACCTGATGGCAACCGCAAGCGTGTTGTAACAATCGGGTTTGCGATCTGGTTTGGCATCGCGCCGCGCCGCGGGTCCGGTGATGGTGTCTCGGGATATACTGCAAGCCGTCGCTCAGGCTGTTCTTTAGGGTCAGAAACTGGCTGCGCGCAGGCGTGATACCGATCGGCTGGACGAGATTGAGCAGCTTGAATTGGCAGCCTTGCCGGGGCTTCTGGACGCGTGCTTGGGGCCGTCAGAAGTGTCAAAAACTCGGGGCGCCCGGCAGACATTCTGGCCTGCCTTTGGGGCGGAGCCAGCCAGTATCTTCATCGGACGCTGCGGGTGCTCCCCATGTAGGCCGATCATGTGGAAGAGTTTGAACATCTGAAAAAGTCGAATTCAGTTGCCTGATTGCCTGACATTTGCGGCCAGATGAAGCGACCATCCGCGACAAAGACCTTTCGGTGCTGGCATGCCAGCACCGGTGATTTTCCTGTGAATTCGGTAGCTTTCGCAGAATTCAGACAATTCGGGAAAAAGTGCTTGTTCCTCCTTGCCTGAAACCATAGATACGTCGGCGGAGACGTGGCCGAGTGGTCGAAGGCGCTCCCCTGCTAAGGGAGTAGGCGGGAAACCGTCTCGAGGGTTCGAATCCCTTCGTCTCCGCCATAAATCGCTCTAAGTAATTGTTTTTTAAAAGATTTTCTGGCGTTCGATCTATCTTGCCACCATCGTTGCCACCAATGGAACTGCCATTGGATGCAACGGAATGAGCCCGACTGCTGTAGAGTCATCCTCCTGATTGTCGGGCCCCTGGTGCCAGTTCTTACCAATCAACCTGCCCTACATGCATGTTATTCACGCGCATTCATGCACTGCACGCTTCCGCAAATAGGGAGCGTGTCGAATTCGCTCAGAATTCTCTCGAATTCTCAGGAAAAGCGAAGCTCGATCTGCTATAAGAAAACCATACATCAACGAGCACCCGAGTTTGCCCTGCCGGATCAGTAGGACTGTCCGCAGCAGGCTCTCTTGGCGTGTCTGAACAGGAGAACATCAACTGTGATTGCCGCCGCGAATACCCTCTACCTTTCTGTTGATCAGGTCGCACAGCGTTTCGGCGTGTCCAAAGACTCGATTTGGCGTTGGAAGCGTAAAGGAGATTTCCCTGCGCCTGTGAAGCTGGGCGGGACAACCACCCGCTGGCGCCTGGCCGACATTGAAGCGTGGGAAAGTCGGCTCACTTGCGGTCTGGTCTACGAACTGGCGTTTGAACCGGATGGCTTGATGGCGGGTTGATAGCCGCCTTCTTTTCCCAATCAGCTCCGCGTCCACGCAGTGTGTTCGCAACACTAAAGAATTCAGCGCGGCAATTGCCGCACCGAATGTTCCTCTTTTGCTCCAGAAGGCCCAAATGACTGATTCACACCTGTCCGCACGTTCCGGTTCTGACATTGAGAACATTGTTTCGTTTCCGATGACCGTCGACCATCCGACAAGTGTGGCGAGGCGCGCCGCCGTGGAGCCATCACAGGACGGTATGCCGAGCGGCTTCTCACTGCACACTGATGGCATTTACCAGCTACAGCCCGGCGAAGATGACGACCTTGTGCCGGTGCGGATCTGTTCGCCTCTGATCGTGAAGGGAATGTGCCGCTGGCCGAAAGGCGGCGGTTGGGGGCGTGTCCTGGCTGTCGAGGATCCGGATGGGAATTGGAATGAGGTGGTGCTTGAGGCGCGGGACGTTTCGAAAAAATCCGCAGCGGCACTGAGTCCCTTGTTTGATCGTGGGTTGGAGTTGGCGCAGGTGGAGAAGGCAGCGCAAAGCGTGGCTGAATTGGTCGCGTCCTGGAGACCGAAGGCGCGGTATTTGCGCTCGGATCGGCTGGGATGGGCTGACAAGAGCTTCAGTGCCTTCACTCTGGGGAATGGTCGCGTGCTTGGCGAGGGGCTGGTGGTAACTGATGCAGTCTCGGATGATGTCGCTGCCGCGATGCATGCAAAGGGCAGCCTGGAGAGCTGGCGTCGGGCCGTGGCAGAGCCCTGCGCCGGCAACCCGCTGATGATCTTGGCGCTGTCTCATGCGTTCACCGGGCCGCTTCTGTCGGTGTTGGGTCGCGATGGCGGAGGCTTCCACCTGCGCGGCGTCTCCTCACGCGGCAAGTCCACCCTCTTGGGAGTTGCGGCCTCGGTCTGGGGGGCGTCGTCCTTCATGCAGAGTTGGCGCGGCACCGACAACGGGATCGAAGGGATCGCCGCAGCCTGCAACGACAGCCTGCTAGTGCTTGATGAACTCCACCAGGTGGAGCCGCGCGTTGCAGGCGAGATCGTATACATGTTGGGCAATGGGCGCGGAAAGATGCGTTCGAGTTCCAGCGGAAGAATTCAGCGGACGCTGCGCTGGACGGTGCCCGTGCTGTCGAGCGGTGAACTCTCTTTGGAGGAGCACATGGCGAGTGGCGGCCGCAACATGTATGCGGGACAGAGCATCCGGCTCATCGACATCGCGGCCGACGTCCGGAGGGATGGTGCCTTCGATTGTCTGCACGGAGAGCCCAATGCCCGGGCCTTCGCGGAGCGGATGAAACAGGCTGGACAGGAGAACTACGGAGTGGCGGGCCCGGCCTTTGTCGAGAAGCTCATTAGGAACCTGAACGAGCGGGATGCCTTCCACCGCTTCGTTGATGGTCTCTGCTGTGCGTGGGGCAAACACGCCGATCTGCCGTCCGACGGTCAGGTCCAGCGTGTTATGGGGCGGTTCGCTATTGCTGCACTTGCGGGCGAGACGGCGACGAAATTCGGCCTCACCGGCTGGCAGGGTGGCGCGGCAAAGGCGGCCGCGTTCGAGCTGTTCCAGGGCTGGTTCGATACACGCGATGGGGTGACCAGCGCCGAGATCAACCAGGCTGTTGAGCGAACCCGGACATACGTATCGAAGAACCTGGAGCGCTTTGCTGTGATCGGCGCCGGACATGGAGAGCCTCTCGACGGCTGGCAGGATGAGGGCTGGATCTACATCACTCCTGAGTGCTGGCGCCGGATCCATCAAAACGACGACGCGGTCGAAGTTGCGCGCATCCACAAAACCGCTGGTCATCTCAAGACGCAGAAGGGCGACGGGCTACAGTTCAAGCTGGGTCGCGCGGTGCCTGGGCGCCCGAACGTCTACGCGGTTCGTGCCGCGGCACTCGTTGGTCCCGCTTCCGCCTGACGAACACGACCAGGTGCAAGATCGGCCGATTATTGTATGTGTGTTTGATACGACTTAGACCGCTCGGACCGGATAGACCGCTGTTGACAGGGGTGCCCACCCGGACTTGCGCTGGTCCGAGTGGTCCGAGTGGTCCGAGTGGTCCGAGTGGTCCGAGTGGTCCGAGTGGTCCGAGTGGTCCGAGTGGTCCGAGTGGTCCGAGTGGTCCGAGTGGTCCCGTAGAAACGCGTCATTTTGGGACGAATGCTACAAAACGAGCTATTTCGGCCTCACCCAGGTAAAAGGAGAAGCGGGCTCTCCGTTTCCTGTTCAGCTTCCTCCAGATATCGCCGGCCAGACGCCCCCCGCTGCTGAAGCGTCTGTGCAAGAGACCTGTTGCTGGCCCACTGAATGGCGCTTTCTCGTAGGCTGGCGGTTAAAGCTTGAGCTTTTCCCAACGCAGAGGTGCGAACCGTTCTCATCTCCTCAAAATCACCAGCAGCCCTGGCGATCAGCCGTGCAAGGCGATCTGGTGCCATTGGGTGACTGAGTTGGGCAAAACGATCAGCTTGCTTTCGTGATAACTCTGCCGCAACGCCAAGTTCATCGATGTGAAAAAGGGCCTTGATGCTCGCATCATGGCAGAGGCGCATTGCCGATGCCAAAGACCAAAGTAATTCCAGATCTTCGATGGTGAGGTTGTCTTAATTTTTTGCGACACGTTCGAAATGCGGTTTGATGCGTGCGGACGAGCGACTTAGCGATACCTGTGCGGCTTCTGCGACCCTTTGCGCGTCCTTGCGAGCCTGAAGCGTTTCGATCGTATCCAGATCCGTAGCGATATCTGCAAAGATAGTCTCTAAGTTATCGCTCCTACGATCTGCGGTGACCTGGTCGATCTTGTCACTCAACTTCCCAATGTGCCTTTCAATTGCATTAAGGCGCTTGAGCATGACAGCAAAACCAACAACGGACACTCCAAGGCCCAGACCAGATACTGCCAAAGTGCTCACTTGCAAGGTCTGCATGACGCCAAAAGCCGAATTCAGGTCTCGCAATTGAGATTTGATTTGTTCGTTTTGGACAGCTGCTACCAGTCCGAGCGGGTTGAAACCTTGTGATATGGTTGAACTGGCGCCCTGAATAGCGGACCCCATAAATGTCTCCAAAACGCTTGTTGGTTGGACGTGTCCCAAGATTTGACCAGTCGCCTTGTCTTTTATGACGGCGCCTATCACTTCTGCACTTCGAGAATGCACCTGGCCAACGAGTTTTCCAGGAATTTCATAAAGTAAAACACTCAAGACCTGACCTCCATGCTGTTTGCAGTTGCCTGAATGGCCAGCGCCTGAATGTCATCCAATATTGTCCGTTGAGATGCCGGGGCTCCCAAGCCGAACACTGCTTCTTCTGCGCGTTTATGGGCACGTCGGCGCAAAGCCGCTCGCCAACTGTTGATTGCTCGGTCGTAAAGGCTTCGGCTGACAAACGCCGAGACTCCAAGTGCCCCAGCGCCTAGACCAAGGAGTGGTAGACTGATGTAGGGCGTTCCAAATGAGAAACCCAAGATCACCGTAGAAATGGTTGCGTAGGTGACCACAGAAGGAACTGCAAAAATCGACGTGGCTGCTAAACCGACGCTCGCTAGAGCGGGCGCCGCACTTAAGAACCTATCCCTAAGCCCTGGATCGATAGAAAATTCCGGTTCCAACTTGATCCAAAGGTCAGCAAGAGCACTCTCAGTTTTCTCCACGGCTTGTTCAGCCTGCTCTTTCGACCATTCCGCGCAAAGCTCGGAAATTTTCTTGCCAAGCTGCACCTGAGACCAGGCAAGATCCAACGTGCCTGCGTTGTTTATCTGTTCATCGATCCGACTAGTCAGTTCTGGAAAGTTGCGCTCGATTTGCTGACTAATTGCCTCCAGTTGCTCATCGCGCCACGTCATGAACTCCAACCGAGCAAAAATATCAGTTTCATTCAAAATTGGATCAGTATCAGGCATTTCGCTAGCTACGCATGCAACCGAAGGCAGTGCAATAAGAAATCGAGGGATACTCTTCCCGGCGCTCCTAGTAAGGTATTGTTATTGAATATCTTCCCGCCACAAATCCCCATACATGCCGTCGCTATATCGAAGACATGCAGCGCTTGCTGCTTCAATTCTGAGAGGATAGCGATGACCAAGAAACCGCATGTGGACACCCGGATGGCGAAATACGTGGAACGCCGGGTTCTGGAACTGAAGCCGACCAAAAGCCAGGCTGAGATCGCGGCGCAGGCCGGTTATGTGAACCAGAACATGATCACAATGATTAAGCAGGGGAGTTCCAAGGTGGCTCTAGATCGTGTTCCTGCCCTGGCTCACGCGCTGGAAGCGGACCCCGCTTACGTGATGCGGCTCGCCCTGGAGCAGGCGATCGGCCAGACGGCGGCTGAGGCCGTTGTGGAGGTGTTCGGTGAGCCGGTCACGGCGAACGAGGTTGGCTGGCTTCAGGCGATCCGCGAGGCCTCGAACAACACTGATCCCAGGCTGACCACCAGGTCTCAGGCGGCGATCAAGGCGATCTTCGGGAGGTAGGCGTAATGCGTGACAATGAGAGCAACACGGAGCGCAACATGACTGCCGCTGAACGAGCCTGGATGGATTTCCTGCGCGCACACGTTTCAGGAGATGCCCCTGAGCCGACCCTGCGTTTTGTTCGGCTCATGATCGGGATTTGCGAACGTCGGGCCAAGTAACAAAAGAATGTAGCCAATCTCCGGTGAGGAATGGCTCGATCACAGCGCCTCGCCGGATCCCTACAAGACGTTTGGACAGGGTTGACAGAGGTTTACATGAGAAAAACGGTTGGAAACCGTCGAAGATCAAATTCGGTCAAATGACCCACATTTTCGGGCTCAAGGGTTTACCTAAAGTTTACGCAAAGTTGACGGATCCAGCTCCAAAACCACTTTTTTCCTTCAAAATGTAAACGTCCAAGAAGCGCGAAGCCAAGAAATCAAGGGCATGGCGCATCAGCGTGTCGTAGCGAGGGCCAAAAAACGCGCACTGGCGGCCTGAAGCCTGGAGAGAAGCACTTGGTATGAAGCCGAACGCGGACAATGCTCAGGGGTGCTCAGAACGCGTCTTAGAGCGTCTGAATGAGTGCAGGGACTGTGCAATGAGCGACACCGACCAGCCTTAGACATGTCATGCACAAGTGGTGGGCACGAGGGGCTGATCGGCAGCGCGATCGACGGGCGTGAACGTCGAGGTGTGCCGGATCGTCCAGAGGAGGTTGGGTATGCGCCAGACCGCAAGCATCCGTGTTGTTCCTGTGGATAGTTATGCTCCTCTGATCCCGCTCGGGGCGATACGGCTTTTTGCGTCGCAAAATCCTAATGAGGAATGGCTCAGCGTTCCGGCGGGAGCCATCGTGCATGATCGTGGGAAGAGCGAAGTCCTAGGAAAATCACATGGGCATGAAGGGGATGCATTCTGGCGCCGGGATGTCTCGGCGATTGGAAGCTCCCATTATCATAATAGCGAAGAGCTCCGACAATCCCTTCGAAAACAAGTTCAAATAGTCAACTCGACAATTGTCGACGGCTTCGTAAGTGTCCAATGTGAACGGGAAATTCTATTCGAGACAGCGCCTTTCGCGCCAGCAGCTAGTTGGCTAGGGTGGTCGAAAACTCCCGCCATTCGGGAATCATGGAGAACAACATGATCAATAAGCTGAGCGAGATCTTCCGCTCTGACGAGTTCATCAGCTCGTCTGCCGTGTTTCCGAACATTAATAAGGAGCGCTTGGTCAAGGAGTTGGATCTGGAAGCCGTCGGTCGGCAAAGGGGGCTGGAAGGGCAACCGGAGACCGCATCCAAACAGCTAGACCATGTCGAGTTGAAAGCCGTTTCTCGGGTGGAAGAACTTCGTCGAAAGGGGCTGGAGAATTTCGAAACGAACAGGCGCGTTTACTCTGAGAGGCTCAACAATGCCGTCTCGGCGAGGATGCTTGTGGAGACCGAGGCCAACGACGCCAAGGCTCGATTTGCCGAGGAGGTTACCAAGTGGCGTGCATTGATGGTGACCCCGCGCGAACGTGTTCAAGAAGCATATCGCTGGCGCACCCGGTTTCGTGAAATCAATCAGCTAGACCTCAGGCCGGCCAAGCCAGCCACCGGGTGGGGGAACATCATCGGCCTTGCGTTGGTCATGATCTTGTTGGAGTCGGCTGGCAACGCTTATCTTTTTTCTCAGAACAACCCGTTGGGCATTCTTGGTGGCCTGATTGCGGCTTTCCTGGTTTCCTTCGGCAACGTTTCCATGAGCACGATAATGGGGATGGGAGTGCGTTATGTTAATGTGAAGGGATTCCGAAACTTAATAAAGAAGCTATTCGGGCTCTTGTTTGCGATTGCATGGGTGTTGTTCGCGATCGGATACAATGCTGCGGTGGCCCATTTCAGGGACGCGGTTGAGACGACATTGGAATGGCGCGAAGCTGGAGAGATTGCCATCCAGACCTTAGTCAGCAATCCGATCTCTTTGAACACAATGGAATCGTATGTTCTCTTCCTTTTGGGCTTCTTCATTTCTATTGTTTCCCTTTTGAAGGGTTATCATTCTTCGGATCCCCACCCGGGTTATTCAAAGGTCGCGCGTGACGTTATTGAAGCTCGGGACGAATACATTGATCATATAGAGGAATCGATTGAAACTTTGGCTCAACATCGAGACGAGGCCGTCGAAGCCCTCCACGAGGCGCGGGATGAGGTCGAGCGTCAAGTTCGGGACTCTGTCGATGCCCTGTATGGGCAAAAAGCGCTGAATTCAAACCTGTCGCCGTTCTTGGCCCAGTGCAACATCGCCGCCAACTATCTGCTGTCCGTGTATAGAGATGCCAACAAGGCCGCGCGCGAAGATGAGCCCCCGGCTTATTTTCAGGAAGAATTTGCATTTGAAGAATTCGCTTCGCCTGTGGCTGATGATGACAGGCGAGCACGAGCTGAGGAGCAAGCCCGCGACGTCTCGAATATGGTTGAAGCATCAGTAAAAGAGATTTTCGATGTCTTTCATCATGCGGTTCAGGATCACTATGAGATCGATGAACTGGAGGGGAACTACGTGGAGCGCGTCAAGAAACATGCGCCTGTCGCGTCGCTGAAGACAAAGCCGGAGCAGCCCACTGACGATGTCGACCAGAAAGAGGGCAGCTAGATGGCCAGGAGACGCAGCAGCGCCAAGCGAAGGCGCATTTCAGGTCGAAGCGGTCGGCGGTCTCGCAAGAGCTCAAGTGGATTGATCTGGTGGGGTGTGGTCGGCCTGTGCGCAATGATCATAGTAGCAGTGCTCGTGGGTTCACAAACACTGCTTTCGAGCAACAAAATAGACCAGAACACACTTTGTCATGCAGGTGGACCTGTCGATGTGACAACAATATTGCTCGACCTCACAGACCCTCTGAGCCCGACCCAGCAAGCAAGGCTGCGGACAATTGTAAACAATGAGATCGCGGCATCGGACACGGATACGATGATTGCGTTGGGGATTGTCAGCGAATTTCCCGATCGCTGGGGAGCGTTGTTTGCCAAGTGCAAACCCGCGACTGGCGAGGAAGCCAACGCACTCTATGAAAACCCAACACTCATATCCGCTCAATACCAACGCGAGTTCCTGGAGCCGATCAGTGCCAAGATCGAGTCCACACTCTCGGGTGAGGTTGAGAACCAGTCGCCGATAATGGAGGCACTGCAATCCTTGATCGCAAACACGCCAGGTTTCACTTCGGTAAGAGGGCAGCGTAAAATCATCATTGTTTCCGACATGCTTCAGCACAGCGACAACTTGAGCTTCTACCGTCAACAGGGTTGGGACTATTTTGCATCCCGAAACGGAGAAGGGCGCCTGGCTGGCAACTTGTCCAATGCGGTCGTTGAGATCATTAGAATCCCCAGAGCTGGTGGCAACATTCCGTCCAACGAAATTGTAGAAGGTTTTTGGACCCGCTACTTCGACCGACAAGGCAGTCGACCGCCTGGCGTCAGTTCATTGGGGGACCTGTGATGGCGACGCCCCGACGCACCCATGATGTTGCTCCTAGAGACACACTGGACCGAGCGGCCTTTATTGTGGCTTTCCTGTTCGGTGTCGGCGGCGGCGTGCTCCTGAAGTCACTTGGTGCCCATCCCTTTGTGTCGGCGGGCTATGCGGCTCTCATCCTCGTGCTATATGCGGTCGCTGCCTGGGCTGGTGGGCGCATCAAGATCGAGCCAGAAACCATTGGTGATAACTGCTACTACTTGGGCTTTCTATTCACCCTGGCGAGCCTTTCATACACCCTCTATCAGATGGCGGATCCCTCGTTAAATGGTGGGCGGCCGGTCGACATTCCGGAAGTGATCTCCGGCTTCGGCGTTGCCTTGTCTTCAACAATCTTCGGAGTGTTCCTCCGCGTATTGATGATGCAGTTGCGCCCTGACTTCGTTGCCAAGGACCGGGAGGTGCGTGCTGATATCAACAGGGCGTTCGGCGAGTTTAGAAAGAACATGTCTGGCATTCTTTCGCAGATGAAGGCCTATTCTGCGGAATCGGTTCAGTTGGCCTCAGAACGGGACGAAAGGATCAGGACTGAGACGGAGAAGTTCGTGGATGATCACCTCGAAAGCTTGAAGGCGAACGCGGATTTCTTGTCGGCTCACATGAAAGAAGCGTTCTCTGGAGCTGCACAACAAGCGATTAAGGACATCTCTGCGGCCTTGATAGAGAGCCAGAAAACTCACCAGGAGCGCATGGAGCAGGCTCTGCAGGAAATGCAGGAAATCAAAAATCGCCTGCGCGAACAGGAGGCTGAGACCTACGAGGACATTCAAGCTCGCAGAAAGCGAGTGTCCGCGGAGCTGGAAGAATCCGAAAAGCTTCTGAAAGCCCAAAAAGAGGAAATGAAGGCAAGCTCCCGAGCGATGCGAAGCGCAGCAGACGCCATCGAAAAACGCCTCATACCGGCCTTGGATGCCCTTGAGAAAAGGGCCAGTGTCGTGGTTCCAGTGCAGGATGCGACTTATGATGAGGGCGCGACTGATGACGCGAACCCACCATCGAAGATCCGGATGAAAGGACCCTGGCGAACGCGTTCTGGTGGGGCTCAGTGATGTCTGATGTGAGCCATACAGACCGTAGTTATCGCCGTGGTGCGATCATGGGGCTGACTATGGCTGAAGCGTTCATCCTGATTGCCTTCGCTCTGTTATTGCTTTTTGCATTTTGGCAATGGGAGAAAGAGAAGGAAAACACTCCTGAGGTTCGTGCTTTCAGGGAGTTGCCATACGATCAGCGTCAAACAGTGCTTGGAGCCTCCAGGGATGGTTCCCTTGAAGCCTTTATCGTCCTCAAGGAGCAAGGAGTCGATTTTGCTACCCCCGCTTCTGTTGAGAATCCAAAGGAGAAATGGCGTTTCATAGATCAGGATGAAGTGCTGCGATTAATGGATGCTGCGTCCCAGCTACCAGAGGACATGCAACGCGATCTCGCCGACCTGGTGGAAAACAAAAAAGCTCAGGAAGTTCTGAAGGAAATGGCTCTGCTTGAAGAGCTTGTAGAGTCCGGCCGAGAGGTCGCGGACTTGATCGCAAAATCCAAAATAGCATCGCAAGTGGAGGCTTCTGGTCTTAGCGTGGACGAACTCCTCGCGACTGCTCAGATCGTTGAATCCCTGGATTCATCTGGCCATTCTTTCGAGGAGCTCGTGGCGGCAGCGACCGCCATTGACGCCATGCGTGAGGAAGGCCGAACTCTGGAAGAATTGCTCGCAACAGCGCGGACGCTCGCGGCCTTGGAACAAGCCGGCCAGACCCTTGAGGGCATTTCGCAGAAGATTCGAAATGTGGAAGCCCAGGAAGCAGCTCTTGTTGGCGCTCTGCAACGCGAGCTCGGCAGCATTGTCTCAAAGGTTGGCGGTCGCATAGACGACACTGGTGCAATAATCCTTCCAGACAATGTTCTATTTGAGCAAGGCAAGGCCAGTATCACGCCTGTATTGGCCAAGTTTTTGGCCGACGCGTGCGAGCCCTGGCTAACGGTATTGAAGAACTCCGGGGTCGAGATCTTAGAGGTCAAGATCGAGGGGCATGCTTCGTCAGAATGGCGCTCAGGATCCTCCGCGCGACAGGCCTACCTTGGCAACCTTGATCTCAGTCAGAGGCGCTCCCAGGCCGTCTCGCGTGTCTGTTTGGACTTCGTAAAGACGCCCGAAACATTGGAGTGGGCGCGGAAGCATATGATAGCTGTTGGATATTCGTCAGTTCGCCCTGTCATGCGAGATGGTCAGGAAGACAGAACCGCTTCCCGGCGAGTTGTTTTCAGTGCGACGCCTAATCGCGAAGCACTCTTGGACGAAATCGAAACAGACGCTGTTGCCGCTTCCTATGACCGTTCATCTTTTGGGGGCTGGGCTGATCAGGACGGCGATTGCAAGTCGACGCGTCATGAAATGCTCTCAGAGCTTTCCGTTGGCCCAATTCAGTGGTCGCGGGATAGCTGTCGTGTTGTTCGCGGACGCTGGACCGACAGCTACACAGGACGCACATTCACATCAGCCAGTGATGTTGATATTGATCACCTGGTTCCGCTGAAATGGGCGTGGGATCATGGTGCCCACTCCTGGAGCGATGAGAAAAAGCACCAATTTGCCAACGACCGATCGAACCTCTTCGTCGTCGAAAGCAGCGTGAACACCGAGAAGAGTAGCCAAGGGCCAACGAGTTGGTTGCCGCCTAACGCTCGGTTTCGATGTCAATACGTAACCCGTTTCGCGCAGGTGGTTCTGAAGTATGACCTTGCACTTGAGAGTGACGAAGAAGCATCATTTGGCGCTTTGGTAGAAAGTCTTTGCGAGTAGACTTGGGCATGCGCGGTAACAACGTCATACCTTTCCACCATCGCTGATCTAGCCGGATCCAATGTGATGGGACGAGATGAGTTGAAGCTGAAATGCCTGATGCGCCTAGACGAAGTGGCGATGCAGCACCCCAGCGGCCACCAGGGCAAACTCGCGGCGCGGTATCTTCTGCGCTGCAGTGACGGCAGCATGGCCGAGATAATGTTCGAGAAGGGGCCGGATAGCCCGGCCAATCTGTGGTTGGCGGAGAAGAGAGTGTCTGATTACCTCGATGAACTCGGGATCGTCTTCCGACGCTCTCCGGCATCAGTGTTGTTCGCCAAGAAGGGGGCTGACGGCAAGCCTGTCTATGGTCGCCATTCAGCGTTGAAGCCGATGCGTGAGCTGGGGCATGCAGATCTGGTCTGCTTTGTGATCTCGTCACTCGGCGATCTGGATCGGATTCTTCATCACCTGACTGCGCGATAGAGGCCCCGGAGAACGCCGAGGGCGCGCTCTGTCTTCGGTGCTGTCTCCTGGGTCAAAAGGCGGTCTGGACGCAAGCCAGCTTGACCAAGCCGTTCTGTCTCCCTCTCCGGCAACAATCGCCGCGCCGGGCCAGCCCAAAATTGATTGACTCCTAAGGCCGCCGGTTTGACGTCAATTTATCGGATGGAAACGCTAGAGGTAGCCGCTTGTGAATGCAATCACGGTGAAGAAATGTTCAGTAAATGCTTACTTTTAGGCTTTCCGCGGCCTGGCGGGGTCGCTCGGTATGAGCGATGCCCTAATAACTGGGGTTACCCCTTCTATCTTTATTTCTCACCCATCACCTTACACTTACCTATTCCCAACTCCTCTTGCATGCAGAAGAAATACATGCAGAAGCAAGTCCACGTTGCTGGGGAAGGACGTGCCCAGCAGGTTCCTCCAAGCCCCGGGTTCGCTCAGCACGCGCCGCGCCTAAGCCCAGGAGAAGCCCTTCCAGCGGCGTTGAAGTTCGTCCAGCGCCTTGCCTGCCACGTCGTTCATCTCTCGCCAGCTCTGCAGCCCATGGCCTTCCCGGTCATTGTTCCGTTCCAGTTGCTGACCGGCACGCTTTTGCTCGTTGCGCTTCTCCAGCGCACGCGCACGGTTCCTCAGCTCTATACCGTAGACGCCGCGTGTTCGCATCTGTGCCTGAGCATCGTCCAGGAGGTGTTGCAGAGGCTCGATCTCGGCGATCTTGAAAGACAAGAAGGGTTTGGTCAGCTTCCGGAATGAGACCGACCCAAGATCGTCAAGGGTTGTGAGGTCGCGCTCGTTCAGGGTATCGCTCCCGGTTATTGTGACCTCGATGCGTGCGCGACGCTGAGTTTCGGGGAGAATATCTTTCGTATTCTTCTCCGGGTTCCGGCGATTGGCGATCTTGTGTTGGATGCTGACCTGGTAAGGCGAGTGCTCGGCCCCCTTCCACACGGTCGAGTTCAGGTAGAGATCTTCCCCGGGTTTGTCGGTCAGAATGCGCTGCCTGATCGCCGGGGTGTCGATGCTGCTATCCGAGTTGAACCGATCATCGGTGCGGTTGGCGAAGATGTAGCGAGGCTTTCCCTTGGTGCGATAGAGCTGGCGTGCGTCGACATTGCGCGGAACCGCTGGCTCGTGGTCAAGGAAGCGACTGTGTGGCGTCCAGTGATGGCGCTGGAGCAGTCCGACCATCTCCTCGCGGAGCAGTGTTGAAGCCTCCGGCGTGAGGTGCCCCTAGATTTGTTGACGCTTTGCTTGGTAATTTTGGAAGCAAAGGACGATGCAAATGTCAGGGCAAATTCGTTACTCAGATGAGTTCAAGATCGACGCGGTGGCGCAGGTCACGGAG
>JAUIIR010000101.1 GCA_030431485.1 Alphaproteobacteria bacterium | reverse complement strand
TCCATCAGCGATCTAGCTGAGCTCTTCTCTGTCTCAAGACCGACCGTCTACAGGACGCTGCAGCGAAATTCCCCAAAAGCTAAGCCTTAGCGTAGGATTCTGCCCCCTCCGGCATCAGACCCCTCAATGTCTTCTTGCAAGCCTTGCGTCCGGATCATCGCAAAAATACGAATTTCTGCGCCCGGGCAGACAGCCCGAAGGAGTTCCGCGCAAGCAAAGCTTGTCCGTCCCATGGTCAGAACATCATCCACGATGGTGATCTTGTTCGGCACGAAGAACGGTCTCTCCGCCTCGATGCTTTCCAGGTGAATAGGGACAAGTGGTCTTTCCGCCGCCGGTGAATTTGACGAACGCGGTATCGCCCTCATTCTTTTCAGATAGGTTTGTACATCTTGGCCGAACCCGTGCTCGTGCAACACGTCGCAGATCACCTTGGCAGGCCAAAGCGCCCCATCGGGGAGTGGCGCCGAACGCGGTACCGGCACCAAGGTGACATCAGGCCCGAGAAAAGGCCGCAGAGCGTCTGCCTTCGAGGCTTGCAGGTGCGGAACGGCCGAGGCGATGACATTAACCCGGCCAGCCTTGATCGCGCCACAGGCTTTTCGGGAGGTTACAGACAGCTCCGAGCTACCGCGTGGGGAATAGTTGGCGAAGGTGCCATACTCATAGCTCGAAGGCACGAACGCCCCCAGCAGTGTAGTTCGGAATATCGAGCAAGATATCGGGCAGGTCTTCACGGCGTAGGATTTGTGCTCCGTACTCGATGAGCTGCTTCGGCCAAGTTAGGTTCGGATTGGTTGCGACGTTCTCAAGCAGGTAGAGATCGCGGCCAAGCCGGATAGCTTCCCATCCCTGGTGGCGGGTCCCGCTCTTCTCGCTTGCTTCGATCACGATGGTAGCATCGCAGATGAGCGCCATCGTCCGGTTGCGGCGCGGGAAATTCTCGCTCTTGCCTGGATAACCTTCGGGAAACTGGGAAATCGCTAGGTGATCACGCTTGATCTCTTCAAGTAAACTGGCATTCGTGGCCGGGTACGACTTGGATAAGGACGTGCCGAGCACCGCTATAGTGCGCCCGCCCTCTTCTATCGCAGTTCTATGCGCCACTGTGTCGATGCCTTCGGCTAGGCCGCTGACGACAATGATACCCTGCTGCACCAAGGCACGAGTAACAGCCTGTGCTCGTTTGATGCCGTCCGGGGTGGCTTTTCTTGAGCCGACAATCGCCACGCGCGAGCCTTCGGTCAAAAGCGCGGTATCACCCGCCGTGTACAACACGTCTGGTGCGTTCTTTTCTTCGACCGGGCCGAATGGCCCAAGGGCGTCTCTCGTTCTCAGCTCTGCATGCATTCTCATCATGCGGTGACGTTTCTTGCGCCGCCGCCCTCCCCTTTGTTTTTAAGCCACAAATCCCGCCTGCACAATATTTCCCACAAACCCACATTTGTGCTTTTGTTCATTTGCGGGTTATGCCCGCATCCTCTTCCAATTCTTGCGTGCGCTGTTCAATGAAGGCTTGGAGTTCACCTACCATTTTCCGATCCGTCGCACTGCACGCCGTTTTGAATCGCGTGTGCAGGCTCGCCGGAAGATCCAGGCTCAGGCGCTTGGTCGGCTCATCCGGCATGGTCTTCGCGACCGGCTTGTCTGCCCGTGTTGTGTCATGCCCTGCCCCGCCACGTTCAAACGCGAGGATTTGGTCATCCGTTGGCTGCTGCTTCGGCTTCGGAGCCGCCGAAAATGTCTTCTTCGACATACCGCTCAATCTCTTTCGTTAGTTGGTTGATCTCGCGGGCCGCATTGCTATCGCCAGCCCACTCGAAAATCGTTTGCCCCATGGTCATACCTTCAGCGAAGGCCACCCGTTGCTCGATCTCACTTGCTAGGATTGGCAAACCCGCCTCGGCAGCCATGTTGCGAATATCTCGCCCTATGACAGTTTTCCCTATTTTGCGGGAAACCACAAACCCACATTTGAGGGAAGGCTTGAATTCCTGCGCTTCTTTGACTTGACGCACTGTCAGGTCAGATGCCCACGTCGAGAGACCGGACGGTTCGATAGGCAACGCCACAAAGTCCGATGCAACGATACAAGATCGGGCAATCTCCTCCGCGTGCGGCGGGCCGTCGATGATGGTGTGAGTATAGTCTTGGGCAAGCTTTAGCGCGTCCCGCGCCATGTTGGCCCGTGCCATGCTGACAACCTGGAAGGGCGCATCTTCGCGCAGGCTTGCCCATGTTGTGGCCGAGCCTTGCTTGTCAGCGTCGATCAGAAGCACCCGGTGGCCTTGGCGTGCCAGACAGCCCGCCACGTTCACCGATAGGGTGGTTTTGCCGACGCCGCCTTTTTGGTTCAGGAAAGATATTATCATGAGTCCACCTCACCACATTCGTGGGAAAGCGTAAAGCCACAAACCCACATTTGTGCGTTTTAATTCTGGTATGCGCCTCGCTTATTGCAGAAGGCCAGAAAGTGCTTATCGGCATCCTTCACGTCGATAGCCTTGTCATGCACCCATGACCGCCACTCGTTTTCCAGCACGTAGACGTCCCACCCGGGCGCAAGACGCCGCGCCTCATCATGTGTGTCTGGTTTTCTGAACCGCAACGCCAGGAAGGAGGGGGCGACCACTGCCTCAGCCCCTTTGGGGCGAAAGACAACATTATCGCTTTCGATGCTCATGGTGTAGTCGGGGAGATGGTCGTGCACCGCGTCATCCTCGATGATCTTCGAAATCAATCGCCTGAATTCTTTCGTGGTTGAGCCTGACCCGCACTTGTCGCGCAAGAGTTCGAGCCCACACTTCCACTTGGGTTGTGCGCCGCAATGCTTACGGGCCAGTTCATAGAGCCGCCGTTCAAGCGGTTTTCGGAGGAAAAAATACTGCTTGTTCAATGTCAGAACATGATTGTTCTCGATGGCATCAAACACCCAATCCGACAGTGTGATCTCGACATCCTGCATCCGACCGTCACGTGTCTCCCGAACGATTTCCGCGGACTCGATCAGGCCGAAGACCTTAAAATATTCCTTGCCACCTTGGCGGATATTCGTCTCGATCTGCGTGCCTTGCAGACGCCGCAGCGCATCCTTCAAGAGCTGGTAGCCTTGGCCCGAGGTCTGACGGTTCGTCGCCACCAGCAAATCATGAGCCTTGAACCGCATCGACCGGTTGACTTTGCAGCCTTCATTGAGTGCCGCCATGCACTGACTGATACAGTAGATCAGCACGTCACGGTCATGGACTGTGGCCAGCCCGTAGCGTGACGGTGAAACCTCAATCGAATTATCACCATTCTGGTAGCGTCGCGGCTTCATGTCCGGCTTGGTCGAGAGGGTAAACACTGGATGTTCCATCGAGGCCATGTCGCCCTTCGGCACCGCGTCCACAATGTCGCAAACGAACAGGTCTTTTTGCGGATGCCGGTCCGGCAGGAGCGGGGAGCGTGCATTCGTCATTTCACACACCCTCTGCACAGCTCACGATTCGTCATTTCACACACCATGGCTCACTATCGTCATTTCACACACCGATCGTCAAGAGTCGTCATTTCACACACCAACAGCCTGTGGATAACTTTTCTAAGATATCGTCATTTCACACACCAAACTTCGTCATTTCACACACCAAACTTCGTCATTTCACACACCAAACTTCGTCATTTCACACACCGCCCTTCTAGAAAACATTATTTGTTTCAAGGTGTTATTGGCCATTTTCCAAGGTGTAACTCTATTATAACTCTATTTAACTCCCTCAAAACGCGAAGCCTTTAACAAAATTCCAACGCCCAACTTTCAATTCAGCGGGTTCTGATCGAACCTTCCACGGTAGGTCTTGTTCTTGAAATACACATTCTGCTTTGCCTTGAGCGGGTTGCGGTTGCCTACCAGCAGCAGCAGATCATCCGCCTTCATGCCAGTGATCTGCTCAGCGGTCATGAGCTTCTGTCGCTGCTCCGAATAGGAAAAATCCCTGCCCTCGTTCAGTGCCTTACCCTCTCGAATTTGCTGAGAATAGACAGTGCTTTCCCCGAGGTGGCGCGCAGCCCATTCAGCGGTTTCGATGTCGTTGAGGTTGAAGACACGCTTGGTGATGCAGGAGCCGAAGATCGAACGTGCATCGTTCTGCCCATAGGCTTTTTCGACCTGACCCGTGTCTTGGGTGACGAACAGCGCTTCGACACCGGCCCCGGCGGCGACGTTGGCAATGTTCATGATCTGCTCCATGCGGCCCATACGCACGAATTCATCGAGAACCAACAGGATCGGAGCCTTGACCTTGCGCCGCCCGTCCTGACGCACAACCGTGCCCAGGACAAGGTTGATGAACAGGCGCATAAAGATCGCTTGCTTGTCCACCTGGTCGAGCGGCACCGCGATGAAGAGATCGACCCGATCATCGAGAAGATCATCCATGCGGAAGCTGGACCCGGCCAGGAAGTGGCGCATGTTGTCGGACTGCATCCACTCAAAAGCTTTCGAGACCGCTGTTTGAATCGACCCTCGTTCTCTGTCACCTGCGCGCAGGATCGTGGCGGCAGTCTGGGCAGGGCGGTGGCCGACAAGGTCGGCATTTTCAGCCCAGGCCTCAAGCGTGCCGTCGAGGTTTGCTGACAGAAGCAGATCGGCGACGGCGATCAGATTGCGCCGGTTGGGTTCTTCCTGGGCCACGATCACTTCGATCGCCGCCGCGACCAGCTGGCGGGCCATTTCAGAGAAATGCGCGCCGTCGCCTTGTTCCGGTTTGACCAGACCGTCTGCAACCAGGGCCACGTCGCGCGCCAGCTCATGGGGCCGGATGTAGTCGAGCGGGTTGAACTGATCCTGTCCGTCTTCGACGAGGCCGAAGGGGTTGAGGACGGCCACCTTGCGCCCGAGTTCTTCGCGGTGGCGGCGCGTGACGGCGAAATTCTCGCCCTTGATGTCCAGGACGACGACCGGCCCCTGGTGATCGAGGATCGCCGGGATCACGGCGCTGACGCCCTTGCCGCCCCGTGTGCCGGAGACGACGAGGTGATGCCCGCCGCGCCAGCCCTTCGCATCGTTTTTGACGTAGCGCAGGAGCTTGCCCTTGTGCAGGGCGAGGGGCAGGCCGGTCTTGTTGCGCTTCAGCTGGGCCACGTCACGCGGGTCCATCCATCCCGCTTGCCACGGGCCAGTGCGGGATTTGCGGTTGCGGCCAATGCGCGGATTGAAGATCGCCACCAGCGGGGTGCTGACAGCGACAGCCACTCCGAAGGCCCCAAGCGCGAAGGAGATCGCCATGGCCTGTTTCTGCGGATCAGAATACCGCACCAGCCCCTTGAGTCCTTCCCAAATGGCACGGGGAAGGGGCCAGCCAGCGCCCGTCCATGCCTGGACAGTCGCCAGTATGTCATTGAGCGGCGCTCTGAGGGGCGTCAGGGCTGTGAGGGCGGCAGCGCACAGGCAGACCCATGCGAGGAGCTTCAGCGGTGTCCTGTGACGCTCTGCGGTGGTCCCGAGGGTATCGAGGATGGTGGCCAAGGCGATGATCGGGAAGGCATAGGTGGTCACCGGGTAGATCGCGACCGCTTGCGGAGCGAGGATCAGGGCGGCAGCGGCCAGGATCACAGCGCCGATCATGATCACCCAGTGGCGGGCTTCCAAAACAAAACTCATGACCGGTCCTCTTGCGCGTCAGGAAACAGAATCTGCCAGAGCCCCCGGTCGCGGTCCCGCTGGGTCAGGCGGTCTGGCAGGTCGCGCCGCACGATGCTCTGAAGAGCAGGTTCGGCGCTCAAACGGTCGAAGACCAAAGTGCCCAGGAGCCATTTGAGGCGGTCTTCGTCTTTCTTCTCAGACAGACGCCGCTTGGCATCGAGCGCTGCAATCTGGGCGTCGAGCTGAGCTTTCTTCTCGGCTAGTTCTTTGATC
Organism: Alphaproteobacteria bacterium; assembly: GCA_030431485.1. GTDB lineage: Bacteria > Pseudomonadota > Alphaproteobacteria > Rhodobacterales > Rhodobacteraceae > Marivita. The sequence continues at coordinate 6,538 of JAUIIR010000101.1, read as the reverse complement.
CGGGCGTCAGGATGGCGGCTTTGGGACATAGGGAAACCTCGGGAATAATCGGGGCGAATGTAGTGGCGGATTGATAGGTTGAAAAGATTTAAATGCGCGCTTATACGTTGTCTTCAACAACGTGCGCGTCCTCATGGGGGTAAACCCCCGCGCCGGACGGCTTCCCCCCCAAGGCGGCGATGCCACCAGAACGAGGGTTTCACCCTCGCGCGCCCGACCAGCGCAACCAGGCGCTGGACCCTGTTTTGAAGAGAGGCGTCCCAAGCGTGGCGATCTACCATCTCAGTGCAAAAGTGATCAGCAGGGCAGGGGGCCGTTCATCTGTCGCAGCGGCCGCCTACCGGACGGCTGGGCGGCTGCGGGATGAGCGGCAGGGATTGGAGCATGACTACAGCCGCAAGGGCGGGGTCGTGCATTCAGAGATCATGGCCCCCGAGAACGCCCCCGACTGGATGCGCGATCGCGACCAGCTCTGGAATGCGGTCGAGGCGGTCGAGAAGCGGCGCGATGCCCAGCTTGCCCGCGAGATCGAAGTGGCTCTTCCCCGCGAGCTCGATCGCGGGGAGCGCCTGGAACTGTTGCGTGGTTTTGTTCAGCGCGAATTTGTCGATCGCGGCATGATCGCGGATGTGGCCATTCACGAGGGCAAGGCCCGTGATGGCCACGGTCAGCCCCATGCACATGTCATGCTCACCATGCGCGAGCTGACCGGCGAGGGGTTCGGGAAGAAGGACCGCAGCTGGAATGCGCTGGACCTGCTGATGGGCTGGCGCGAAGCCTGGGCGCGGGACGCAAACACGGCCCTTGAGCGGGCAGGGCGGTCGGAGCGGATCGACCACCGGTCGCTCGATGTTCAGCGCGCCGAGGCTGAGCAACAGGTTGAGTGGGCGCGCGGGGGCGGACAGGAAGAGCTGGCGCTTGAGCGCGAGAAGAAGGTGATCGAACTCAGCCGAGAGCCAGAGCCGAAAATCGGCCCATCGGCCAATGCTCAGGAAAAGCGTGGGATCGTCACGGAGCGCGGCGAGGCTTTCCGTGGGGCGCAGGCGCGCAATGCACAGCGCCTGGAGCTGGGCTGGCGGCAGCTGGAATTACGGCTTGAGCTGATGGAGCGGGGGCGCGCCTTCATCGCCACCGCGCGCGAGCGGCTGGATCAGCTTTGGGGCCGCGCCGAGGCGGCGATGTCACGGATCAAGGAGAGGGTTATGGGCGAGGTTGAGAGGCCGCAGGCTGGGGCCGAGCGGGGCGATATGGACGCGCGCCGGGCGGCGGTGTTGGGGCGCGATGTTGATCGACCCGAGGTGCAAGCACCGGATGTCGGGCGGGAGAGGGTTGCGCCTGACGATCCAGACCGAGATCGTCGGGACGCCATCCTTGGTCGGGTGCGCGAGATCGGGCAGGAACGTGATGCAGCGGCGGTAGAACGGGACATTGCCGCCTGCGACGGCGAGGGTCGTGACCAAGGGCGGCGGGATGACATTCTCGGGCGGGGGCGTGATACTGTGTCCGAGCGCGGGCAGGGTCGCGGTCGCGACAGAGAACGTTAAAAACTGAAAGGAACCACACAGTGTTTGAAGATCGCTACCACAAGGACCAGCCTGCCGTGAAATCAATGGCGCAGCGCATTGCGGACTATAGTCCACAAGTGTTCGCGACCACTGGTGATTTCGTCGCTGCCTACGGCCAAGAGGCAGCTGACATGGTTGCCAAAGGTGGCCTGCTTGCGGCCCTTTGGGATATCGGAATTGATGCTGTTCCCGCATCATTCGAAGGGAAAGGGCGCGACCAGCCAAAGGGCCTGAAGGCCAGCCCAGTTGGTACGGCCTCCTAATGTTTGGCCTCTTCAAAAAGCAAGAGAAGCAAACGCAACCGCTTCCCACGTACACGGACGTTTACGACACCATGTTGTATCAAGCTCCGGATGAAGCTCCGAAAGAGGCGTTGCCAACGATCTATGCCTTTCGAGTGAAAGACCCATCATTGTCGCCTGATCCCAGACCGGATTTCGTGTTACTTGAGACGGATGATGAAATCCAAGCATGGCAACAAACGCTGGCAGGTCAGGTTGCCCAGAATGCCAAGGGGCAGATCACGGACGCGCCGCTTCTGCGTTGGAACGATATTCCAAGCATGTTGACCGCTGACGATGAAATTATTGCGATGTACTTCCCGGTGCGTGATGATGAGGGCTGGCCCGCACTAGCGCTTCAGGCGCATCCGTTTGGCATTGCTTTGGATATCAAGCCTGCTCGGGATCGTTACTATTTTGAGCAAAACAAGGTTGTTGGCTTTATGTAGCTCTACGCAGTCGTGATCCCGGCGGTATGCCGGTCTCGCTTTGAACGGTAGACAGGGCAAGCCCGTGGCAAAAGGGAGGGGCCTAGGCGGCCCGCCTTTTGCAGGTCCGGGCCTTTTTTCTAAAATTCTTGAAAAGTAGTAAATAAGAGCCCCTTTCTGGCCATATCCTGCTCCCAGCCACTCGCGATTGCACGGGTAGGCCTGACTCCCAACGAGATCATGTCGTGGGAGTCGGGTCATGCAACATTCGAAGGTCACAGGCGTGTACCGCTGGGTACATGCCCTCATGGGGGTCATGTTCACTACATTCGCGGTGCTGGGCGCGCCGTCTGTCTCCTTTGCCGTGCAGGGGCCGCCGGGGGGGCGTGCGGTGCCGACGATTGCGGTCATACCGGTGTCCCGACAGACCTTGCCACCCTTTGCGCATGCCCGGTTCTGCGTCGTATTCCCAGAAGAATGTGTGCCGCGCCAAGCGCGGGGGAACAACCGGAGGATGGGGCTGAAGGAGCTGCAGCGGGTCAATCTGGACATCAACCTCAGGATTACACCGCGCACCGATGAGGGGGACGACTGGACGCTTGCCGATGGTCAGGGGGATTGCGAGGACTATGCGCTGCTGAAGCGCAAGGAGTTGCTGGAGCGCGGTTGGTCCTCGCGGCAGTTGCGCATTGCGACTGCGTTGACACAAGACGGGGTCGGCCATGCGGTGTTGGTGGCACGTTTTCAAGGGCAGGACTATGTGCTCGACAACCTGAGCGGCGTGCTGCGCCTGTGGCATGAGACGGGATATCAGTTCACGAAGATCCAGTCAGAAAAAGACCCCAAGGTCTGGTATGCTGTGGCGCAGTATGCTGCGCCACAGGCTCCGCTGTCCTGATGCGCCGTCAGGCTCCGGCGCGGTTCAGGATCACACTGACAGTGCGCCAGATGATTCGGGCTTCTAGGGCGAAGTCGTGCTTTGGGCTGTTCGCTGGTACTGCCGGTATGGCCTCAGCTATCGTGATCTGGAAACCATGATGGCGGAGCGCGGTGTGCGTGTCGATCATTCGACCATTTACCGCTGGGTACAACGCTACGCCCCCGAAATGGAGCGGCGGATGCGCTGGCAGTGGCGGCGGCCGATGTCTGATAGCTGGCGGGTCGACGAGACCTATATCAAGGTGCGCGGCAAGTGGACGTATCTGTACCGAGCGGTCGATAAATTGGGGAACACCGTCGATTTCTACCTGTCTTCAACCCGCAATGCCAAAGCCGCGAAACGCTTTCTGGGCAAGGCCATTCGTGCCTGTAAAGATTGGGAGAAACCGTCCAAGATCAACACCGACAAGGCCGGATGCTACACTCAGGCGATCCGCGAGTTGAAGAAAGAGGGTAAATGTCCGCAGGACGGTAAGCATCCGGCGTAGGCCACAGCGAGGTCAAGGCGCGCACCGTGCTGGCCTTTTCAGCCGCCTCGCCGGCGGTCAGGACATCTTCGGTTGCCGCCGTCTCCAACTCCTCAAGCTGCAATTCCAACTGATCGATCAGGGGCAGACAGGGATCAGCTAAATTGGTCTGCGACGCGGGCGCTTTCGTCATGGTCACCGGCGCGAACGATACCGGGCGAGAAGACCCAAGCTCACCCTTGCGATACTGCCCCGCCAGGTTGCCAGCAGTGATCGGCAAATGCCATGCCGCCGCGCTGTGGCTGCCGCTTGGCGGTGGCCGACGAAGCTTTCCTTGACAATGCGCAGTTTATCATCATCCGACCAATACCTGTTGTGACCTGCAAACATAATTGGCTCGACCTGCAATCATCGCGATTTTCGGCCCGAATTATTTGCCTCTATCCGGGGTGCCAAACCCACATTATTTGCGAATGAGCCCACGCTAATTGCGACGGGCTTGCAATCATCCGGCTGAACCCAGATTACGTGCGAACGGTTGGCCAGTTGGAGAACACGGTCTGTGCAGACAGGCGAATGCAATCGCAGCAACCGCCGTTCGCTGCGCGGGTCATGAACTGGAAAGACGCGGACTTTGCTGCCGTTCTTCAGATGGGCTTTTCGAAGAACACGCGATTGAAACCGTCTTCTGTCTTTCGTTCAGTCTCTCGATAGCCAAGATGGGGGTAGATAGACAGATTTTCGGTCATTTTCTCATTCGTGTAGAGTTTGATCGACTTTGCGTTGGATCGTTTTGCTTCTGCCTCGCAATAAGCTATCAGGCGCTTGCCAATACCTTGCCCCTCTGCGTCTGGACGCACCGCAACATTTTCCAGAAGAACGTGTTCACGCATATGATAAAAAACGATAAATCCGAGTACTTCGGCATCCCGCTCAACGGCGACATGCACAACTCCTGAAGCGATCAACGAGGCAAAATCGGCAACCATCGGGGCGGGCTTTTTACCCATCGCCGCCACGTAGCGTTCATAAGCACGTTCGGCACATTCTCGAACAGCAATCTCATCCGCAGCCTGCGCCAGCCTGATGTGGAAATCCTTGCCCATCACTCACGCCAAATTCTTCGTATCATTGATACTACTGCCGCCAGGCAATTGTGAGCAAGAAGGGCTCTCCGCCAGCATTCGCCGCCTAGATCACCAAGGGCAGGGGGGTGAGCCGCCCTTGGTCAGTTCAGGAAACGAGGGATTTCCAGACAACAGTGCACGGCCCTCCACGTCACCACAATCGCTAAGTAATATCGTCTTGAAATCGCGTCCAACAATCTACGTTCAGTGCCTGGGCAATTCGATGAGATGGCAGACGCTTGAAAACACGGAGAAAACCCTGTTCGCACTTATTGTGAGCCGAACCTGATGATTGCAGGCTGGTCGCAAATAATGTGGGTTCATTCGCAGATAATCCGGGTTTGCCCCCTGCGATAGATGCAAACAATTCGGGCCGAAAATCAGGATGATTGCAGGTTGAGCCCATTATGTTTGCAGGTCGCTACAAATACCGGCGGCGTTCACCATCGGCAGCAGACAGAACTTCGATTTGAGGGCGGTTGATAAAGTCGGACATAAGGTCGGACTTACCATCGGAGCGAACCCAAGATCAGACGGCCGCCCCCGGAGGCTTACGCAGGACGTGGAACACCGCCAGGTCAAGTATCTGAATAATGTGATCGAGGCCGATCACGGCAAGCTCAAGCAGTTGATCAAGCCGGTCCGGGGTTTCAAGACGATGAGGACGGCCTACGCCACAATCAAGGGTTTCGAGGTGATGCGCGCCCTGCGAAAAGGCCAGGGCCGCGCCTTCAACTTGACCCGCGACCCGATTGGCGAAAAACGCATGATCGAACGCGCCTTCGGTGTCGGGCCATGTGTCATATCCGAGGCAATGACGCTGATCGGAGAGCATTTCAAAGCCGCAGCATAACTGTGTCCAATGGAGGGGTAACTGCGTCTTGTGACAAAGTTTGCAACAGAACCATGCAAACTTATGCTCTATGTTTGACTTTGTTTTAAAGATGTCGCACTGGACGGATAGATCTATTCCCCAATTGAGGGGAGGGGGCGTTTTGAAAAAGGTTTCTATTGTTACAGCTGTCTTCAACCGCGAAGCCACGATTTCTGATGCGATGACAAGTGTCATGGCGCAGGACTACGCACACATTGAACATGTCATCCAAGATGGCGCGTCTAAGGATGGGACGCTGGATGTGGTGCAGAGCCTAGCCGGGGACGCGGTCAATCTCGAAACGGCGCCGGATGGTGGCATCTATGACGGTATCAACAAAGGTCTTGCGCGTGCGACGGGGGATATCATCGGATTGATGCACTCTGACGATTTATTCGCAGACGATCGCGTAGTTTCGCGGGTGGCAGAGGCCATGTCGGACCCCAATGTCGATGGCGTCTATGGTGATCTGGATTACGTTGCCCAATTCGACACGGGCAAGATCATTCGTAAATGGCGCTCAGGAGAATACACTCCTCAGAAACTGCGCCGCGGATGGATGCCGCCGCATCCCACACTGTACTTGCGGCGAGAGGTGTTTGAGCAATGGGGAATGTATGATACTAGTTTTCGGATCGCGGCGGATTACGACGCGATGCTTCGTTATTTGGTAAAGGGAAAAGTTCGACTCGCCTATGTTCCTGAAGTTCTCGTCAAAATGCGGGTTGGCGGCGAAAGGGCTTTGTTGCACAAATCGCTTCGGGGATTCACTGTATGAATCCAGCATGATAGCTGGGGGGCATGAGTAGTTGGCACCCCACAAAGTACAAAACCACGAACTGGTCGGCTTACAATGA
>JAUIIR010000100.1 GCA_030431485.1 Alphaproteobacteria bacterium | reverse complement strand
TGGGCTGATGAAGGCATAAAACGTGGCATAGAGTCCACCGGCAAGACCCATGATCACCGAACCGGCCACAAAGGACGTGAGGCGGATGCGCGACGGGGATTTGCCCAGCGACTGCGCCGCGGTCTCGTCTTCGCGGATGGCGCGCAGCAGCCGCCCGAACGGGGATTGGATCAGCCGTTCGAGGAAGATGTAGGTTGCGATCAGCAGGATCAGCACGAAAACGAAGAACGCGAGATTATATGTGAACCCGTTGCCAAGTGTTTCGCGCAAGGGGCGCTCGAACCCGCGGATGCCCTGCGCCCCGCCCAAAGCGTCGGTATTGCGCATCACGGTTTCGAACGCGACAGCGACGCCAAAGGTCGCGATGGCAAGGTAATCATGCCTGAGCCGGATCGTCAGAAGTCCGACAATCCAGGCGACAATCCCGGCGCAAATCATGCCCCCCAACAAGGCCAGAAGGTATGGAAGACCGAACCCGCCCAACTGCCCAGCCTGCGGAGTCCCGCCAAGGATCAGCGTGCCATAAGCCCCTGCCCCGAAAAACGCGACGACACCACCGTTGAAGAGACCCGTGTTGCCCCATTGCAGGTTGAGGCCCAGCACCGCGATGGACAGGATCGAGGCGACGGTGGCGAAGAAGACGAGGTAGGAGATGACACCTATCATGTGCGCTCTTCCCCAAATAAGCCATGCGGCCGCAGGATGAGCACTGCGAGGATGATGAGGAACGGCACCGCTGGACTATAACCCGACGGCAAGATCACGAGCGCGAGGTTGGAGGCGAGACCAACGATGAAACCGCCCAGCACCGCGCCGTAGATGCTGCCAATGCCACCGACGATGGTGGCGGCAAAGATCGGGAGAACAAGATCGCGGCCCAGAACCGGGCTGATCTGGTTGGTCAGGCCGTAGAACACGCCTGCCGCTGCCGCCAGCCCGCCGCCGATCAGCCAGATCAGAACGATCATGCGGCTGAGATTGATGCCAGAGACCTGCGCCAAAGTCGGATTCTCAGCCACGGCACGCAAGGAATAGCCAAAGGTGGTGCGCGACAGGACGAGATGCAGGATGAACATGATCAGCAGCGCCGCCACCAGCGTGAAAACCTGATCGGGTTTGATCAACAGGAACGGATCCCGGCTGACGACGATGGCAAAGACGATGTCCTGCGAATAGAGCTTGGGGTTCAGCCCGAAGATCAGGCCAAGGATGTTGCGGATGATCATGGCGACGCCGAAGGAGGCAAAGACCATCGACAGCTCGCCACCCTTGGCGCGGACGCGTTTGAACACAAGCTTGTCTATGACAACCGCCGACAGCCCAGTCAGCGCCATTGACAGAAGGAGCGCCAGGGTCAGTGACCACGTGAGACTGAGCGGCGGGATCGCCTCGGCCAGCGCGGGGTGGATCACACCGAAGAGACCGTCGAACACGAGGGCGGCGTATGCACCGATGGAGAGCAGTTCTGCATGCGAGAAATTGGCGAAGCGCAGCATGTGCATCGCCATGGTCAGGCCAATCGCGCCCAGCGACAGGATCGAGCCGACCAGCACTCCGTCCACAACGTTCTGGATCATGCGTGCGTCACCCGTTTGCCGCCGAGATAGATTTGGCCCACGACGGGGTCGTTCAGCAGATCCTGTGCCGCGCCGTCGACCTGGTTGCGGCCATCGGCAAGGATGTAGCAGTGATCCGCCAGCCGCAGCGCCTGTTTGACGTTCTGTTCGACGAGTAAGATCGTGACGCCCTGTTCGGTCAGAGACTTGGCGTATTCCAACACCTCTTGCGCCGCTTTGGGGGAAAGCCCGGCAGAGGGTTCGTCCATCAGGATCACCTTGGGGTCGATGGCGAGCGCCATTGCGACGGCAAGGAATTGGCGCTGCCCGCCAGACAGCGCGCCTGCCTTTTCGGTTTGCTTGTCAGCCAAAGCAGGGAAACGGGCGAACAGCGCCTCGCGCCGCGCTGCGGCCTCTTTCCCGGCGTTGCGCAGGACAAGGTCGAGGTTCTGGCGGATCGTGAGTGAGCGGAAGATATTGTCGGATTGCGGAACATAAGCCACGCCCAGCGCGCCCATGCGATCGGGGCGCGGGTTGGTGATCTCGGCCCCGTTAAGGTGCACCATGCCGCCCGAGACCGGGACCAGCCCGGCAATCGCCTTGATCAGAGTGGATTTGCCCGCACCGTTGGGACCGATGATGACCGTCACTTTGGCGGTCTCGGCGGTCAGAGACACGCCCTTGAGGATCGGCAGGTCGGGCACGTAGCCCGCAACGACATTCCGGGCGACAAGGGCTGTCATTCGACCTGCGCCCCGAGATAGGCGTCCAGAAGAACGGGGTTGTTCTGAGCCTCTTCGGCCGTGCCTTCGAACACCTTACGCCCTTCGGCCAAGGCGATCACCGGGTCGCAATGCTGCATGACGAAATCCATGTCATGTTCGATGATGACAAAGGTTTTGCCGCCCCGGTTCAGTTCCTCGATCTTTTCGATCAGCGTCCGCGTCAGGCTCGGGTTCACACCGGCGGCGGGTTCGTCCAGCAGGATCAGCTTGGGATCGCCCATCAGGATGCGGGCGAGTTCAAGAAGCTTCATCTGACCACCCGAGATCTGCCCCGCCGCCTGATCGGCCAAGGGAGCAAGGGTGACGAAGTCGAGCACTTCCATCGCACGTTTGCGGATCGCCGTCTCCTGATCACGCACCTTGGCAGCACCGAAAAACGGCCCCCAAAGCTGCTCGCCCACCTGCGCCATCGGGGCGAGCATGACATTTTCCAATACGCTCATCCGGGCAAAGGGGCGCGGGATTTGAAAGGTGCGGCCAAGTCCGAGGCTGAACAAGGCATCGGGTGAAAACCCGGTCACGTCTTGACCTTCGAGATGGACGGTGCCGCTGGTCGATTTCAGCATCCCGGTCAGCACGTTGAAGAGCGTCGTCTTGCCTGCACCATTGGGTCCGATCAGGCCGGTGATCGTACCCGCCCGGATATCGAGCGACACGTCGTTGACGGCGCGAAATTCGCCAAAAGTCTTGCTGACGTTGCTGATGCTGAGGATCGGGTCAGCCATTTGCGCCATGCACTGCGTCGTTCGGGTTGTTGTTCAGATTGTATTTCATGATCCGGCCATGCCGTCCGGTCCGATCGCGTTCGAGCGAATAGACATCGCCCTTGGGACCATCCGCCTGATCCAGAACGGCGTTCAGTGTGGCATGGTCGTCGGCATCCAGCGCGAAGGCGAAGGTCTGGAGCGTCTGCGGAAGGTGTCGCGCATAACGCGCACCGACGATCCCTGCGGCGACCTGCGGTTGGTCCAGCACCCAGCGCGTGGCGACAGCAGAGAGGGAAACGCCATGCTTATTGCCGACAGCTTTTAGCGCCTTCAGTAAGTCCTGGAATCGATCCCAAGGCCCGAATTCGTCGATAATGAGGCGGTATTTGATCAGACTGCGGTTTTCGAACTGAAACCCGGGGTCGGGTTCGCCCAGCCATTTCTCGGTGATGAACCCTCCGGCCAGTGTACCGTAGCAGATCAGTTGCAGATCGTTGGCCGCAGCCCAGTCTGCCAACCCGTTCGCCGGGCGACGGTCGAGGACTGAATACTGCACCTGCGCCGAGGCGATATCGAAGCCCGCGTCGACGAAAGGCTGCATCGCCTGCCGATCCCAGTTGGTAATGCCCAGGTTCTTGATCTTGCCCTCTTTGCGCAGGTCTTTCAGCACATCGAGCGCTTCGACTGCGTTGCCGATACTGAGGTCCCACCAGAAGAACTGGACCAGATCAAGTTGGTCGATCTTCAGACGTTGGAGGGAGCGGTCGACGATGGCCGTCACTTCTTCGGGCCGCAGATCGGCAAGACGGGTCAGGTCGGGCACCAGTTTGGTATGAACACAGACTCGATCCGCCACCGATGCGCCGCGCCGGGCGCGCAGGTCAGCGATGAAATCGCCAATCATTTCTTCGACGCCGGTGTAGATGTCGGCACAGTCAAAGGTGAAGAGACCGGCATCGACAAAGGCTTCCATGTCGCGGATCGCCTGCGCGCGGTCCACCGGGCCGTGATCGCCTGCCAATTGCCAGCCGCCGCGAATGACACGGGCGATGGTATGGCCGGGGCGCAGGTCGATGGTTTCAACGCTCATGCTTCATCTTTCCAATAGGGTGCGCCGCGCTGCTCCGGCAGGCCAGTGGTTTCGGAATGCCGGAAACTCCGCTTGCCAATGCGTGTCACCCGGAACCGCCCGCCGCAATTCGGGTCTGGGCATGCGATCTCGGCATCGGTGGACATCCAGTCGTTGGGCGAGGTCGGGCGTTGCTTGGCGGGAAGCAGAGGCAAGAGTGCCGCAAGCGCATACATCGACACTTTCTGCTGGTCGCCGAATACAAGTAATTCGCCTTCGACGCGGAAGCTTTCGCCTTCGATGTGACGGCAGACGGATGTGCGATCTCCCACGACGGTTTCGACGCGCAAATCGTAAAGCCAGAAGTCGTCCGCGTCCTGCGCCGCGCTCATCGTTCCCCGAATGCGCGGTTTCGCGCGGTTGTTCCCTGTTGTTGTTCGTATGGTTGCGAGGATCTTTCGGGGTTGTCAAACGGGTTCGCGGCGGCAACTCATGGAGCGACTGCCGAAAGGACTGCTTGTGACCCAGCCTGAGACCATTGCGTTGAGTGACCGCCTCACGATCCGCCGCGCGCTGGTGGGGCTGTGGCAGGTGGCCGACATCGAGAAAGACGGCAATATCATCGACCCGGAGGTGGGTGCAGATCATCTGGCAGCCTATGCGAATTCCGGATTCGACAGTTTCGACATGGCGGATCATTACGGGACGGCTGAGATTATCACCGGGGCGCTGTTGAAGCGTGGCGTCACGGCGACGGTCGGCACCAAGTGGTGCCCGGTGCCTGGCCCGATGACGGGCGAGGTGGTGCGTGCCGGGGTGCAGGAACGGCTGAACCGGCTGGGCGTGGAACGGGTCGATCTGCTGCAATTTCACTGGTGGAGTTTCGAGCATCCAGCCTGGCTCGACGCACTGCATGAGATGGCAAAGCTGCGCGAGGAGGGTCTGATCGGGGAGATCGGGCTGACCAATTTCGATGCAGCGCATCTGCATCTGGCTTTGGCGGACGGTATCCCGATTGTCAGCAACCAGGTGCCCTGTTCGCTTCTGGATCGCCGCGCGACAGGGCCATTGTCAGAGGTCTGTGCCGCGTGGGACGTGAAGCTTTTATGCTATGGCACGCTTCAAGGTGGGTTCCTGTCGGAGCGTTGGCTGGGCAAACCGGAACCGGCGGAGATAACCGACTGGAGCAAGATGAAGTACAAGCGCTTTATCGACTATGCCGGGGGATGGGACGCGTATCAGGCGGTGTTGCAGGCAGCGGGGGATGTGGCGACCAAGCACGGCGTTTCCATCGCCAATGTCGCAACGCGATGGGTGCTTGAGAATGAGGCAGTCGCGGGGGTGATTATTGGCGCGCGTTTGGGCGAAGCGCAACATATGGAGGATAACCTCAAGTTGTTCCAGTTCGCGCTGGACGCAGAGGATCATGCCAGGCTGAACACAGCCTTTGCCGGGACCATCCCCCTGCCCGGCGATTGTGGCGATGAATACCGCAAGCCGCCTTTCCTGACAGCAAGCGGAGATCTGAGCCACCACCTCGACACCATGCCGCTTGCCGTCACGGTTGAAGATGTGCCGGGTCGCGCCGGTGAGCGTCGTGTTCTGTCAGGCAGCGAATGGGAAGCTATCGCGGGCTATTGCCGAGCGCATCGGATCGGGGATCGGATTTTCGTATCCGGCACGACTGCGACTGCGGGTTTGGACCGTATTGTCGCGCCGAAGGATGCAGGTGCTCAGACGACCTTCATTCTGGACAAAATCGGTGCGGCACTGACCGCGCTTGGAGCGTCGATGGAAGATGTGGTGCGGACTCGGGTCTACCTGAGCGACTCCAACGATGTGCTAGCGGTGTCCAAGGCACATGGGCGCATATTCGCGGACTTCAAACCGGCCAATACACTGTTTGAGATCGGCCAGCTGATCGGTGACTACAAAGTCGAGATCGAAGCCGAAGCACTTGTTCGGCCTCAACCATGATAGTTACTTTTTGTCTGCTTCCAGAGCATCCAAGCGGGCTTTCAGCGTCTCATTCTCTTCGCGCGCTTTCATGGCCATTGCACGAACAGCATCGAACTCTTCACGCGTGACAAAATCGCGATCCGCCAGCCAACGGTCGATCATGGACTTCATCGCGGTCTCGGCTTCGTCCTTGGCGCCCTGAGCCACACCCATCGCGTTGGTCATCAACTGCGACAAATCTTCGAATACCTTGTTGCGGGTTTGCATAGTTTTCTCCGGCGTTTGCTTGCACTCTATATGGGCTTCACCCCCGTGCGGCACAAGGTTGACTTCGCCGCAGACCAATGAACATCTGCGCTCATGTCGACTGGCTTGCCTTTTCCGAATGTTTCGCCCGAGTTGTTTTCGATCTCGATTTTCGGGATGGAGTTTGCGCTGCGCTGGTATGCGCTTGCCTATATCGCGGGCATCCTGATCGGGTGGCGGATCGCGGTCGCGGCTGTGAAACGTCCTGCACTCTGGCGGGCCGACACGCCTCCGATGCGCCCGGAACAGGTTGAGGAATTGCTGACCTGGGTGATCCTTGGGGTCATTCTGGGCGGACGTCTTGGCTTTGTTCTGTTCTATCAGCCTGCATACTACTTTCAAAATCCCTTGCAGATCATCGCAGTTTGGCAAGGAGGGATGTCGTTTCACGGTGGTTTGATCGGTGTGATTGCGGCTGCCTTCATTTTCAGCCTGCGAGCCGGACTGCCTTTGCGCCCGACGGCTGACATGATGGCGCTTGCAACACCGCCGGGTCTGTTGCTTGGACGTATTTCGAATTTCATCAATGCAGAGCTTTGGGGCCGTCCGACTGACCTGCCTTGGGGCGTGCAATTTCCCGGCAGTGCTGCACAGGCCTGTGGTCAGGCGGTAGGCGAGATTTGCGCTCGGCATCCGTCACAGCTTTACGAAGCAATACTCGAAGGCTTAGTTCTGGGCGCCGTGCTTCTTTGGCTGGCCTTCAGACGGGGCGCACTCAAGGCGCCCGGGCAGATCACGGGTTTGTTCATCGGCGGCTACGGGGCCGCACGTTTTCTGGTCGAATTTGTCCGTCAGCCAGACGCGCAGTTTATCTCTGAGGGTAATCCCCTTGGTCTTGCATGGCACATCGGCGGGTTCGGTTTGACAATGGGGCAACTTCTGTCAGCCCCAATGATTGCCATCGGGGCATATCTTTTCATGACGGCCAAGCGCGCATGAGCCCTCTTTCTAAAATCCTTGCGAAGCAGATCAAGACCACCGGGCCGATCACACTGGCAGAATACATGTCGGTCTGCCTGCTTCACCCGAAGTACGGATACTACACAACGCAGGACGCATTGGGTGTGGACGGTGATTTCACAACCGCACCCGAGATCAGCCAGATGTTCGGGGAACTGGTTGGCCTGTGCCTTGCGCAATGCTGGATGGATCAGGGTTCACCAGACAAATTTGCACTGGTTGAACTTGGTCCGGGGCGCGGAACTCTTATCGCGGATGTGATGCGCGCGACGCGGCAAGTGCCGGGATTTCACATTGGAGCCGACCTCCATCTGGTTGAGGCCTCCCCTCGCATGCGCGAGTTGCAAGCCAAAGCCCTACCAGAGCATAGACCAACATGGCACGACGGCGTGGAGACGCTTCCGACCGACTGTCCTGTCTTTGTGATCGCCAACGAATTCTTCGACGCTTTGCCGATCCGGCAATTCCAACGGGACGCAAAGGGATGGCGTGAAATCATGGTGGGGGTCACTGACGATGGCGTGCTCCAGCGCGGACTGAGTGACCCGGCGCCCATTGACGCATTGAACGCGCGTTTGGAGGATACCCAGCCCGGCGCCTTGGTGGAGACCTGTGCGCATGGAACAGCAGTGGTTGATGCCTTGGCCCGTCGGATCGCTGACCACGGCGGAATGGCGCTGATTGTCGACTATGGCGGCTGGCATTCTGACGGCGATACCTTTCAAGCCGTCCGGGGCCACCGACCAGTTGATCCATTCGCAGAACCCGGGCGTGCCGATTTGACGGCGCATGTGGATTTCGAAGCATTGGCACGCGCCGCGCTGCTTGCCGGATGCGCTGTCAGCCAGTTCACCAAGCAAGGCGTGTTCCTTGAACGACTGGGGATCACAGCCCGCGCACAGAGCTTGGCAAAGAGTCATAGCGGGGAGGCGCTTGAGGCGCATGTCACGGCACATCGGCGGTTGACCCATCCCGATGAAATGGGTTCCCTGTTCAAAGTGCTGGGCCTCTATCCCGGCACCGAGTCGCCACCGCCCGGACTGGATCCATGACGCTGGAAATCATTACGGCAGACAGCCTCGGCCCGCTCCGGCATGGGTTCTTCACACGACGTGGTGGGGCGTCCTCAGGAGTGTTCGCAGGGTTGAATTGCGGTTCGGGTTCCTCGGACCAATCTGACGTTGTCGCGATCAACCGTGCGCGCGTTGCTCACGCAATGGAAGTGTCGGGCGAGAATCTTGTCAGTGTGCATCAGGTCCATTCCGCCAAGGTTGCGATTGTGGACGGCCCAATCGGCACGCCGAAACCACAGGCCGACGCGATCGTCACCAAGACGCCCGGTGTCGCGCTTGGCGTTCTGACGGCAGATTGCCAGCCTGTTCTGTTTGCAGACCACCGCGCCGGAGTGATCGGCGCAGCACATGCCGGTTGGCGCGGAGCGTTGGACGGCGTGCTTGAAGCCACAATTGATGCAATGGTCGATCTTGGAGCCGAGCGAGACGCAATCCAGGCGGTCATAGGCCCCAGCATCAGTCAGCGTGCCTATGAAGTCGGTCCGGAGTTCCTTGACATGTTTTTGGCTGAAGATCCGCAATTTGCGCGGTTTTTTGTAAACGGGTCAGAGGACAAGTTTCATTTCGATCTGCCGGGCTTTGGATTGCATAAATTGCGGAATGCCGGCGTTGATGCAGAATGGACACGGCACTGCACCTATTCTGACCCAGATCGCTTTTATTCCTATCGCCGCTCGACCCATGCACAAGAGGCCGACTACGGGCGTCTGATCTCGGTGATCCGGCTTTAACAACAGAAACTTCAGATTGGCGCTCCGCCCCAATCAATCACAGGAATACACCGGGATTGTCCACGTTTGGTCACAAACGCGCCCAATTGCGCGGGCTTATTGTCGTCAACAATGAACGAAAGACCACCGGAGCAGTCACATGTCGCGTACATCAAAATTCATCGCCTCTGTTGTCGCAACCTCGAAAGAGGATCTGCCGGTCCTGCCCTTCCAGCGCGGCGCAGCGCGCAAGGCCATGTTTGACCGCATCAATGCAGAAGCGGCCAATGACGCCGTTCAACAACGCGCCTGAAGACTGCTCTTAAGTGGCCGAATGTGCGACAATGGTCTCAAATTGTGGCAAGGTTGTTCGACCGAATTAGACAATACCCACTGATTTTGAAAATTGGCCGCGGTTTCGCGGCCAATTTTTTATGTTTTTTGACGAATCAAACATTTTTGAGACACGTTCAGCTTACTGAGATTGCACCGTCCTTCTGGTGTTGTTGGTGGGGGCCGACACGGATGTGACCTGAAGTAAAAGGTATCACATGGCTCAGACCTCGACCGATCGCCCTGCGACAACAGATTTCAACGCCTACGCAGTTTCTCACGATAAAGTTGCCACGTTCGACGGGCAGCCTCGACGCGACACCCCTCTCACCCGCACCATCGAGGCTGCCGCCCGTCTCTCAGATCAGTCTGTTTCCGAGTCCACGTTCACTGTTCCCGCTTCGTCGACGTTCGAAGCCTGTGCCGCTGCGTTCGCTCGCGGCACCCTGATTTCCACCGTCATGGGCCCCATCGCGGTCGAAGATCTGATCCCTGGGGATCTGGTGGAAACTCATCGCGGCCCCCAGCCTGTGGTCTGGATCGGCAGCACTCCCTACCTGCCTGATTTTGGCGGGGAGTCCTCCTCTCTCACACACTTGCTCCGTTTTCCGGGATTGGGCATGGACCAAAGCGATTTGCTTTTAGGTCCTGCCGCCCGGCTGGTGATCCGGCAGGATCGCTTTACTGATCTTCTGAACTGCGAGGCCGTGTTGGCTCTTGCGAACGACTATATTGACGGCGACCGGGTGCTGCGCATTACGCCGCCCGGTCCCGTTCAGTTGTATCATTTTGCTTTGCAGCGCCACGGCATCATTCGCGCCAATGGTCACGAGCTGGAAAGCTATCATCCCGGTCGGGTTTCAGCAGCCGATGTTGGCACATCGGTCCGCAGCGTTTTGCAATCGATGTTCATGCATCTCGATGATCTTGAGGGATTCGGAGACCTCGCGTTCCCACGAACGACCCGCAGCATCATCGAAACATTGCGGGTCGCCTGATCGGATCAGTTCTTCGTTTATTGCGACGATCAGTCCGCGTCGCCTAACCGCGCTTCAAGCACGTCGAACGGCACGCCGGGCTCGTCTTTTGCACCACGAATGACAAGGGATGTTTTGACACTTCCAACATTGGGCGATGTCAACAGATCGCCCGTGAGAAAGCTTTGGAATGTGCTAAGATCCGGTGCGACGCATTTCAGAATAAAATCCACTTCGCCATTCAGCATATGGCACTCGCGCACAAGCGGCCAGCTGCGGCAACGGTCCTCGAAGGCACGCAGGTCCGCTTCTGCCTGACTCTGAAGACCGACCATTGCGAAGACTTGCACCTCGAACCCAAGCTCTCTAGGATCCACTTCGGCATGATAGCCGCGAATAAAGCCCTGCTCTTCAAGAGTTCGCACGCGGCGCAGACAGGGTGGCGCTGAAATTCCCACGCGTCTGGCAAGCTCGACATTTGTCATCCGGCCATCTGCTTGAAGCTCTGCCAATATCTTGCGATCAATTGGGTCCAACCGGTGTGACGGCATTCGAAGCATTCCCCGCTTTTTTCGGCATTATTATACCACCAACAATCTGCGCGCAATATTGTTTCAACGATGCGCAATAATCTTAAACAAACCACACGAGAAGCGGTGATCATGATTGGTCGCACGCATTGAATTGCGAAGACGGCGATGGACGCATATATCCGGGTGATACAAGAATGAATGACTGCTCTGACGCGAGGCTGCCCCCATGTCCGACACACGCCACACAAAGGTTCTGATCATTGGCTCCGGCCCGGCTGGATACACCGCTGGTGTTTATGCAAGCCGAGCCATGCTGGAGCCTATTCTCGTTCAAGGTATGGAACCGGGTGGGCAATTGACCACAACGACCGAGGTCGAAAACTGGCCAGGAGATACCGAAGTACAGGGGCCAGACTTGATGGTCCGCATGGAGGCGCACGCCCGTGCGATGGGCACAGAGATCATCGGCGACCTGATCACTTCGCTTGACCTGTCAAAGCGCCCCTTCACAGCGCAATCGGACAGCGGGACGGTTTACACTGCCGACGCGCTCGTCCTTGCAACCGGAGCGCGGGCAAAGTGGCTTGGATTGCCATCCGAAGATGCATTCAAGGGATTCGGCGTGTCGGCCTGCGCGACCTGCGACGGCTTCTTCTATCGTGGGCAGGAAATTGTTGTCATTGGCGGCGGAAATACAGCGGTCGAAGAAGCGCTGTTCCTGACGAACTTTGCCTCGAAGGTGACGCTGATCCACCGGCGGGACGAATTGCGGGCGGAAAAAATCCTTCAGGACCGGCTTTTCAAGAATCCCAAAATCGAAACGCTTTGGCATCACCAATTGGATGAGGTGTTTGGAACCGATATGCCGAAGGGCGTCGAAGGCGTGCGAATTAAGCATGTCGAGACCGGCGAAATCACCGAAATCCCCTGCAAAGGCGTGTTCATCGCCATCGGCCATGCTCCGGCCAATGAACTGGTGAAAGACGTACTTGAGACCCATATGGGTGGGTATGTGGTGACCAAACCCGACAGCACAGAAACCTCAATTCCCGGTGTCTTTGCTGCGGGCGATCTGACTGACCACAAATACCGCCAAGCGGTGACGTCAGCCGGGATGGGATGCATGGCCGCGCTGGAGGCAGAGCGTTTTCTGGCCGAACAGGGCGACGATGCGGGTAAGGACGTGTCCGAGCCGTTGGGTTATGGTGCCGAGGCGCCGGCAGCTGAATAAGTCGGTTATCGGGGCCGGCTGCGTGCAGCCGGCCCACTTCCTTCGACTTTTGTGGATTTGAGTAAACCATCTTCAAAACTGGCGCAAATTCCGCACATCTTCCCGAATTGCAGTGCTATGCGGCGTTGTCACTGGACTTCTGTCCTTCTGCGGGCGTAACCAGCGCCCAAATTGGACAGTGAGCAGAATAATGTACCCGCAAAACCTTGCCCCGATCCCAGAACTATATGTTTCTTACGACAGCGCCCAGAAGCTGAAACAAGAGGCGGCCGAGCTCGTCAGCCATGACCTGACACCCCGCCAAATCTGCGACTTAGAGCTATTGATGAATGGCGGCTTCAACCCACTCAAAGGGTTTCTGAGCGAAGAGGACTACAACAGCGTCGTCGAAAAAATGCGGCTTGTAGACGGAACGCTTTGGCCCATGCCGATCACCCTCGATGTTTCGGAGGCCTTCGCTGAACGCCTTGAGCTCGGACAAGATATTGCACTGCGCGATCAGGAAGGGGTGATCCTTGCCACTATGACCGTGACGGACCGTTGGGTGCCGAACAAGGCGCGCGAGGCCGAAATGGTTTTCGGGGCCGATGACGACGCCCACCCGGCAGTCAACTACCTGCACAATACAGCTGGCAGAGTTTATCTGGGTGGTCCGGTGACCGGCATCCAGCAACCCGTGCATTATGATTTCCGCGCCCGCCGAGACACGCCGAACGAACTCCGCGCCTATTTCCGCAAGCTCGGCTGGCGTAAGGTGGTTGCGTTCCAGACCCGCAACCCGCTGCACCGCGCGCACCAGGAGCTTACATTCCGTGCCGCAAAGGAAGCGCAAGCCAACCTGTTGATCCATCCTGTAGTCGGGATGACCAAGCCGGGTGACGTGGATCACTTTACCCGCGTGCGCTGCTACGAGGCAGTACTGGACAAGTACCCGCAATCCACCACGACTATGTCTTTGCTCAA
>JAUIIR010000099.1 GCA_030431485.1 Alphaproteobacteria bacterium | reverse complement strand
TCGGGCATATCCCTGTGTGTCACGCGGGCAAACTCGTGGGCATCGTCACACAGACCGACCTGACCCGGTTTCAGGCTGTCAGCTCGGCAGAGCTTGTCTCAGAGATCGCTCATTCCGACAGCGCTGAAGAGATGGCGCAGGTCACCAAACGCATCCCGCAATTGCTCGCGCAGCTGGTCGCAGGCGGCAACCGGCACGAGGTCATCACCCGGTTGATCACCGATGTCGCAGACACCGCAACGCGCCGTTTGCTGGCACTGGCCGAAGCCAAGCTGGGTCCGGCCCCGGTGCCCTACCTCTGGCTGGCCTGCGGATCACAGGGGCGGCAGGAACAGACCGGCGTCAGCGATCAGGACAATTGCCTTTTTCTTGACGACAGCGTGACAGAAGATGACATGCGCTATTTCGAGGCCTTGGCGCAGTTTGTGTGCGATGGGCTGAACACCTGCGGGTACGTCTATTGCCCCGGCGAGATGATGGCGACAAACCCACGATGGCGGCAGCCGGTGCGCGTCTGGCGCGACCATTTTGCGGGCTGGATCAAGACTCCGTCGCCAGAAGCACAGATGCTGGCCAGCGTGATGTTCGACCTGCGCCCCATCGGAGGCACGACCCGACTGTTCGAGGACCTTCAGGCAGAGACTTTGAAAAGAGCATCTGCCAATTCGATCTTTGTCGCGCATATGGTGTCGAACTCGCTCAAGCACACGCCGCCTCTGGGCCTTTTGCGCGGGTTCGCCACCATCCGGTCAGGTGAGCACAAGAACCAGATCGACCTCAAACATAACGGAGTGGTGCCAGTTGTGGACCTCGGCCGCGTCTATGCTCTTCAGGGCAAGCTGACTGTGGTGAACACCGCAGCGCGGCTTGAAGCGGCGATTGCCGCCGGGGTGCTGAGTGCCTCTGGTGGCCAGGATCTGCGCGACGCGTATGACCTGATTGCGGAAACACGTTTGGAGCATCAGGCCGCACAGGTCCGCTCTGGCATCATGCCGGACAATTTTCTAAGCCCGACGGACCTGTCGGACTTTGAGCGAAGTCATCTCAGGGATGCTTTCGTGGTGATAAAGTCGCTGCAATCTGCGGTTGGGCACGGGCGCGGGATGCTGAGCTAACGCGCATCGTTTGGGAGGACGAGACATGTTTCTGGAATTGATCGCGGTGATCGTGGCAGGCATTGCCGGGGCCGGAGTGATGATGCTGATCTCGCGGATGGCTGGAGGACGCATCCCGAAATGGATGGTTCCAGTCACCGCGGGTGCGGCGATGCTCGGAACAACAATCAGCAGCGAATACAGTTGGTTCTCAAGAACGTCCGGCGCCCTGCCCGACGGGGTTGAAGTGGTACAGACGGTCGAGAACACCGCGTTTTATCGTCCGTGGACCTATCTGGCGCCGTATACCGACCGTTTTATTGCGCTTGATACCGTAAACGTTCGCGCGAACACGGAAGACGCCGCGTTGTTCATGGCGGATGTCTATTTCTTTCGGCGCTGGGGAACGGTGCAATCTGTGGAGTTGATGGTGAATTGTAGCACCGGCCAACGCGCCGATCCGGCCTTTGGCGACGGCGGTGATCCTGTCTGGCGCGATGCCGGAGCGGAGGATCCGATTGTCAGCGTTGTCTGCGACAGAGGATAACGCCGTGCTTGCAAAACTCAGTCTGCGTCTGCGTATCTTTCTGTTCTTCTGCCTTCTCGGATTGGGCGGTCTTGCATCGGTGGGCTTGGCGCTTTGGTTTGGCTATGCCCGCGCAATTGAAACCACAACTGCCAACGGCTTTACCTTTGCAGCAATCCTGGCGGCGTTTCTGATCCTTGGGCTGACCGTGGGCATCTGGCTTTTGTTCGACGAAAACGTTGCCAAACCCATTGAGCGCCTTGCCTCCCAAATGCGCAGCCGCGCGCATGCAGGGGTCGAGGGAGACCTGGACACCAATGCCGCGCGCTATCTGGGTGATCTGGCTCCGGCCGCGTCAGCGGTCACCCGGCAGTTGAACGACACGGCACTCAGCACTGCGCAGGCTATCGCGCATGAGACCGCCCGACTGACGGCCGAAAAAGCCCGTCTGACCGCGCTTCTGACCGAAATCCCGGTGGCGACAATCCTGGTCAATCCGAACGGTCAGATCGTGCTCTATGACGGACAGGCTGCTGAGGTTCTTGCCCAGCTTGGTGTGCCACGTTTGAACGCGCAGATATCTGAATATTTCGATGCCAAATCCCTAGGCGCAGCCGTCAACAAGCTGGGCCGCACTGGGATGGACGTTGCCTTTACCGCGCACTCCCCCGATGGCGCACAAAGCTTTGACACCAAGCTGAAGCCGATGGAGGGCGGTGGCTATCTGATGGTGATCGACAGCCAGACACTTGAGATCTCACCGGATGCGGCGCGTCCGTTGGTCTATGATTTCGATCTCCTTGACCAACAGCGTGGCGCAGCGGAGATGGATATTCTGGATCAACCGCTGAGGTCCTTGTGTTTTTCCGTGTTCGACACAGAAACAACCGGGCTCTTGCCGCATAAGGATGACGTCGTACAGCTTGGCGCGGTGCGGGTTCTGAACGGGCGCATCGTCGAGGGCGAGCAGATCAACCAGTTGGTCGATCCCGGTCGTCCCATCCCACCCGCGTCAACCAAGGTGCACAAAGTCACAGACGCAATGGTGCGGGGGCAGCCAGACATTCGCACTGTCGGCAAACGGTTCCACGACTTTTCGCGCGAGGCCGTGATCGTGGCACATAACGCGCCTTTCGACATGGCGTTTCTCCACCGCCACGCCAAGGATACCGGCGTGACATGGGATCATCCGATTCTTGATACCGTGCTGTTGTCCGCCGTTCTGTTCGGCGCCAGCGAGACGCACACGCTGGACGCATTGTGCGCGCGATTGAACGTCACGATCCCGCAAGTGCTTCGGCACACCGCGCTTGGCGATGCACGCGCAACGGCAGAGGTTCTGGTGAAGATGCTGCCAATGCTAGAGGCGCGTGGCCTGACAAGCTTTGGTCAGGTGATCGAGGAGACGCGCCGCCACGGCCGGCTCCTCGAAGACCTTAACTGAGCGGCACCCGTTTGCGCAGCGTGCTTCGGGTGATCGCAAACACCGTGATCGCCGTCAGCAGCCAGAAGAACCATGTGATCGGCCCCCGGAACAGGATCAGCGGATCGCTGCCCGACATCAGCATCGACTGGCGGAAATTGTCCTCAAGCAACGGGCCAAGGATGAACGCGATCAGGAACGGCGCGGCAGGGATGCGGTTGCGCATCATGATATAGCCGACCCAGCCCATAACGAACATCACACCCACATCGAAGATGTTGTTGTTCACGGCAAACACGCCGTAGATGCAGAGCACCAGCACAGCGGGCATCAGGATGCGCTTGGGCACATCCGCGACGAATTTGAAGCCCCGGATCGCGACCGACCCAACCACGAGCAGAAACACCGAACTGACGATCAGGCCGATGAAGAGGCCATAAATGATGTCCACGTTCAGGATGAACATCATCGGGCCCGGCTGAAGGCCATGTACCATGAACGCACCAATGATGATGGCGGTGATCACGTCGCCCGGAACACCCAGCGCCAGGAGCGGGATCAGGGTCGCCCCTGCCACCCCATTATTTCCCGCCTCGGACGCAGCCACACCTTCGATTTCGCCTTTGCCGAAATTCGCTTTGTTCTTCGAGGTACGACGCGCTTCGGAATAGCTCAGGAATGCCGACGGCGCAGCGCCAATACCGGGGATGGAGCCAAGGAACACCCCGATCATGCTGCCCCGGATGATGCTTTTGAAGCTGCCCAGATAGTCTGCAAGCGTGCATTTGGTTTTGCCCAGAGCGCGTGTGCGACCCAGATGCGCCACCGGGTTCCACGCCATCGCAATGATTTCTGGGATTGCGAAAAGACCGATCAGCACGGCAATGAAGTTCAGCCCGCCCATCATGTTCGGGTCGCCAAATGTAAAGCGGTTGGTACCGTAAACAAGGTCAAGCCCCACGGTCGCAAGCAGCAACCCGGCCAAGGCGGACAGCGCACCGCGCAGCAGGCTTTCACCAGAGACACCGGCAATGATGGTCAGCGAAAAGAGGATCAGCGCAAAGAATTCCGGCGGCCCGAAATTCAGCGCGAACGAGGCCAGCCAGCCTGCAAACAGGATCAAAGCTAAGTTCGAGACCGCATCAGCGGTACAGGACGCATAAAGCGCCATTCCAAGCGCGCGACCCGCTTCGCCCCGTTCGGCCATTGGGTGACCGTCAAGGATTGTCGCCGATGAAGCTGGCGTGCCCGGTGTCTTGATCAGGATCGCCGGGATTGAACCACCGAAGATACCACCTTTGTAGACCCCCAGCAGCAACAGAATGCCATTGATGGGCGCCATCGAGAACGTGAAGGGCAAGGTCAACGCGACCGCCATTGTTGCAGACAGGCCGGGAATGGCTCCGCCGATCACACCAATGACCAGTCCGCAGAACAGCATGAAAAACGCTTCGATATTGCCGACCAGCGAAAGCCCGGCGGCAAGGGAGTCCATCAGGCTCATGGCAACCTCACGAAATTGCCTTGCGGGATCGCCACACCGGCGACGTGCGCGAAAAAGGCATACAGCAGGAGCGGTACGACAACTGCACAGACAAGGGCTGCAATCGGGTGACGTGTGCGGAACAGAAATGCACAGGCCGCGAAGGCCAGCATTGCCGTCCACACCATACCCAGACGTGGCAGTCCAAACATCACCAGCACCATGATGGCCCCAAGCGCGGCCAATCGCAGCCACGGCGTAGACCCCTCGGGATGCGGTGTGTCCTCTTCGTCTTCATACGGAACATCCGCTCCGGGCTTGAACGCAGAGGCCAACAGCCCCAACCCAATCACTCCGGCCAGACCTGCCAGAACATAAGGCCAAAACAGCGGCGACAGGATGATATTGCCAACATTCGATGGTGCAAAAACAAATGTCGGGATCGCAAAGAGCACGAGGAACAGCGCAAAAAGGGACATGAAAATCCCAAGTCGCAGATGCAATGACTTCTCTGACATGGTGTGCGAGGCTCCGCAGGTGGAAACGCCGGGACCAATCGGCCCCGGCGCATATCTGTTTCGGATCAGGGCAATTTAGCCTTCGATCCGCATACCCAGTTCATCCACAAGGGCTCTGAACGTGTTGTACTGCTCAAGAATAAAGGCGTTCGCCGCTTCCGGGTCCATCAGCTCGATGACCGAACCGCGGGCTTCCATCGTGGAGCGGAAGGTTTCGTCCTCAGTGGCCGCAGCCATCCATTCGCCCCACTTTGTTGCCACATCATCCGGCAGCCCATCCGGGCCAGCAATCCCGGTCCAGCCCACCAGTTGGTTCAAGGCTGGCTTGCCCAGATCATTCGCTGTCGGAGCGTCAAAGCCAACAACCGGCTCTGCGGTTGTGACCATCAGCGGCTTCAGCTGACCGTTTGACACAAAGCTCGCCAGAGCGGATGAGTTGGTGCAGATGAAGGTGGCAGTTCCATTCAGAACCGCCGTCGCGGCTGCGCCACCCCCCTGCTGCGGAATGTGCGTCGCCTGTGTGAGCGGATTTTCAACACCAAACTCCTTGAGCACCATCGCGCCAGCAAGGTGCAGCAAAGAGCCAACACCGGACGAGCTGTAGCTGACGCCACCTTCGGCAACCTTCGCAACAAGGTCATCCATCGACTCAATACCGCTGTCTGGGCGCACGGCGCAGGCCACCGGGTTGATCTCGTAGACTGTCACAAAGCGAAAATCATCCAGCGTGTAAGGCAGTGTCGCCTTCATCGCCGGGTTCACCGAATGCGAACCGACACGGGCAAAAAGCATCGTGTAGCCATCCGGCTTGGCGTTCTGGACAGCAACCGATCCGGTTGCGCCGCCTGCCCCAGTGACGTTTGCCATCACAAGCGCCTCGCCGACAGCTGTACCGAGCGGCTCGGCAATGGTACGCGCCGAGATATCGGTTGCGCCGCCAGCGCCGTAGGGGATGATCATGTTGATCGGGCGTTCAGGATACTCCGCCAGCGCCGGACCCGCGATCAGACCCACCCCAAGCGCCAATACAGAACCAAGTGTCCTTAGTTTCATAGTCTCCTCCCTTTTTAATCCTTGGCCCTGTTGCGGGCTCTTGACTCACGTTAACCTTAAGTAGAGCTTTGACGAAGAAATAAAAAATTACAAGTTCTGTAAGAAAAATCGACACAAACATCAAATGTCCATCAGATTGCTTAAAACGCTGGTCGCTGTGGCGGACCACAAAACCTTCAGCGCGGCGGCGGATGCGGTGTTCATCACCCATGCTGCTGTAAGCCAGCAGATGCGCACGCTTGAGGCTGATCTGGACATCGCTTTGTTTGATCGCAGCCATCGCACGCCGGAATTGACTCCGCTTGGGCGGGCCGTTGTGGCGCGGGCACGCAAACTGGTGATGGACTATGACAACCTTGTCCCATCGGTGCTGGGCGATGATGGGTTGCGCGGCGAGATTGTTCTTGGCGCAGTTCCAACAACTTTGATTGGCCTTGCGCCGCAATCCATGTCAATCCTGCGCGCCCACTTCCCGGACCTGCGCGTGCGGATCACGCCTGCTCTGACAGCAACACTACTATCAGGCTTGGATCGTGGGACATACGATGTTGCGCTGCTGACCAAACCGGCGCTGATGCCGTTGGGTCTGGTGTTTCTCGAAATCGCCGAAGAACCGTTGCACCTCATCACGGGGTCCGAAGTGACCGAAACAGATCCAGTCGGCATCCTCGAAACCCAGCCCTTCATTCGTTTCAACCGTGACGCGGTGGTTGGAACACTGATCGAAGCATGGTTGCAGGAACGCGGTATTCGCGTCACCGAAGCGATGGAACTGGAGAACCTCGAAGCGATTTCGAGCATGGTTCACGCAAATCTTGGCGTCTCGATAGTACCACGCGCCTGTGTGCAAAGCGCCTATGCGCTTCAGCTCAAAACCGTGCCCCTCGGGCCACGCGCCCCTTCCCGGATATTGGGATTGGCGTATCGCAAAGAGCATCCAAAGCTACGCGTGATCGAGGAACTTCACGCCGCCATGCTCCGGGCTGTTGCGGAAAACGCCCCCGAAAAAACCGCTTCAGGATCAGAACTTTCGTGACCTTCGACGCTATTCTCTTCATCACGCTTGGCGCGTTTGCCGGCGGCTTTGTCAACGGGCTTGCGGGAACTGGGACCGCTCTTTTCGCGCTCGGTTTCTTCCTTGTGGCACTGAACCCGGTGAGCGCCGTTGCGGTCGTGTCGCTGGTGTCAGTCACCACTGGGATTCAGGGCCTCTGGGTCGTGCGCGAGGCACTGACCCGGAACGTGCCGCGCCTGATGCGGTTCATTGTCCCCGGTCTTCTGGGCGTGCCGGTGGGCATTTCTCTGTTGACGTTTATCGATGCGGACACGCTCAAGCTGATCATCGGCGGATTGCTTATCATTTATGGCGGCTTCTTCAGCTTCCGCGCAAACCTGCCAAAATTCGAACGCCGGACACCGGTGCTGGATTCCTTGATTGGGCTGACAGGTGGTGTCTTGGGCGGGATGGCGTCCCTTTCAGGAGCACTACCGGTGATCTGGTGCTCGATGCGCCCCTGGCCAAAGGCCGAAACCCGCGCGGTACTGCAACCTTTCAATGTCAGCGTTCTGTTCACGACAACGGTGATGCTGTGGTGGCGCGGGGCCTATGACACGCCCACGATCACCGCGTTTCTCATCGCTCTGCCAACATCGCTCCTGGCTGCACAAATCGGCATTGCCGTGTTCCGCCGCATCTCGGACAACGTATTCCGCAGACTGCTGATCGGCCTCTCATTGCTCTTGGGACTGGGCATCCTGATCCGCGCTCTACTTTAAACTCATCGTCTGATCGGAGAACGCACGTGCTGACACTTTATTATGCCAAGGGGTCATCCGCCCTCGCCCCGCATATCCTGTTGGAAGAGGTCGGCGCGCAATATGCGGTTCACGAAGTTCCGATCGCCAAAGGCGCGCACCGCGAACCCGAATATCTCGAGATCAATCCCAAGGCGCGGGTACCCGCGCTGATGACACCTGAGGGTGTGATCACCGAAAACCCGGCGATCCTCACCTATATTGCGGAAACCCATCCTCGGGCAGAGATGCTCCCGGACAGCCCATTCGCCCGCGCCGAGGCGAACACGCTCTGCGCGTATCTGTGCGGAACGGTGCATGTGGCCTTCGCCCATCTACAACGCGGCGCCCGCTGGGCTGACAGCACCGACGCGCAAGACGCCATGAAAACCAAAGTCGTCACCAATCTGAACGACTGCGCGCAGATCATCGAAGACCGCCATTTGAAAGGCCGCTGGGCTCTGGGGGACCAGTTCAGCCTGTGCGACCCTTACCTCTTTTTTGTACCTCGCTGGATGGCCAAGGCAGGAGCCGACCTGTCACAGTTCCCCAAGCTCGCAGCGCATCACGATGCGATGTTGCAACGCCCGGCTGTTCTGGCCGTCATGGCCGTGCACGGGCTCTGACCCGTTAGCGCAATACGGGCGCCGCCAAGCCGTCGATCATCACATTGACGCAAGATGGCTTGCCTGACGCTATGGCGCGGCGCAGCGCGTCCGGCAGATCTTCAGCGTCGGTGACGTATTCACCATGTCCCCCCAAAGCCGTGGCCACCTCATCATAGCGCGCACCACTAAGGTCACAGCCGGTCAGACGCTCGACACCGAATTCACGCATCTGGATCTGGTGTTCCGCGTTCCACCGCATGTCGTTTCCGATCACCGCCACAAACGGCAAGTTTTCCCGGACGGCGGTCTCGAACTCGGCCAAGTGAAACCCCGCCGTACCGTCCCCCATCATAGCGACCACGGTCGCCTCAGGGTCCGCAGCTCGCGCTGCCATCGCATAGCACAGCCCACCGCCAATCGCGCCCGAAACGCCGTTGATCACGCGTCGCGCTGCTGACACGCCGGCCTGCGCCCATTGGCCAAACTCGCCGCCATCGCAGACAACGATCGGAGCACGCACGTCTTTAAGAATTGCATCAACCGCAGCACATAGGCCGTTGGAATTCAGAATGGAATCGGAACAATCCTCAACCCGCTGCGCGCGGGCGTCATGGACTTTCGCCAGCCAGCCATCGGACCGTTCTGGCGGAGATCCAACGGTCAAACCCCGCGCGACGTCGATCGGGTCAGCCTCCAAACTGCGGGTCAGTCTTTCAGCGCAATTGTTGCGTGCGCGAGACACTTCGGCTGGGTCAGAATGCACAATCGCCCACCCAGCTTTTGGCGCAGCCGCTCCGAAGGCCAGCGTGAAATCCAGCGGCTTGCCCAGAAGCAGGACCCGATCCGCCTCGGCAAAGACCTGCGCAATCGCTCCCAATGATGGGTCATTCAGCCCCCGCGGGCTTTCCATCACAACCACCGGCACACCGGTGGACGTCTCCAATCTGTCGGCAAGACCGGGTTGCCGCGTGCTGTTCAGTGCGGGACCAAGCAGGACAATCGGGCGCTGCGCATCATCCAGCCAGTCACGCAGCCCTGCCACATTCGCGACTGCACCCGCTTCGGGCGCAGCGGGTCCAGTCATCTCGGCCTCGGCCAACAGGATATCGGCTGGCAGTGACACATGCACCGGACCAGGCCGGCCCTGCTGCGCAACGCGCACAGCCTTGTCGATCACCGCGGCCAGATCGGCCGCTCGCGTCACCCGAACCGACCACTTGGTCAGGGACTGTGTCAACGAGACCTGATCCATCTCCTGAAACGCGCCCTGCCCGTCCTTTGCCACCGGACTGTCCCCACTAAGAAGCAACACCGGAGTGTCCGACGCCCGCGCAGTCAGGAGCGGCCCTATAGCATTCCCAAGCCCTGCCCCGGCGGTGACCAGCGACACGCCCAACCCGCGCGAGACTTGCGCATAGCCTTCGGCCATATAGACGGCCGCGGCCTCGTGCCGGGTATGATAAAGCCGAATGCCTGCATCAAGGCTCGCATCGAAGAGCGGCATGATCTGGTTGCCCGAAAGCGCGAAGATGTCTTTGACCCCATGCGCCGCTAGGGTCTGCATCACAACATCTGCGCCGCGCGTCATGTGCCAGCCTCGGCCACATGCACCCGCACTCGGTGGACGGAATTGTTAGCAAAGCCAGCCATGTCGAACGGGGCGTCCAAAGGCTGGGTATTACCGTTCGCATCCGTCGCGCGGCAGGCCAGATCGTAGACACCCTGCTTTGCCTTCCAGTCGATGCGCCAACCGGTCCAGGCATAGGTGTCAGGGCGTCCGGTCAACTCGGCATCCTGCCATGTGTCGCCCAACAGCACCTCCACCCGCGAGATCGGAACGCCACCACCGGACCACGCGCGCCCTTCCAGCGTCACAGACCCCGCCTGCAGCCAACGCTGCCGCGTCACCCAATCAGGTACGCCCGGCGGTCTCATCAGCGATTTGACCCGGATCGTGGTGACGGGCGTGCCGGCGTCATTCTCGTCCTTGCGGAGGCGGTAGGTCTGCACCTGCTGAAAGCCCTGATACCGCTCTGTCAGCGCCTCGATCGTCGTCAGCCATTTGACCGACGCCATGCCGTACCAGCCTGGAACGATGATCCGCAAAGGCGCACCATGCTGCGGCAGAAGCGGCTGACCGTTCATGCCCCAGACCAACATTACCTCAAGATCGGCAATCTGTTCCGGCGTCAGGCTGCGGCCAAAGAAATGCGGCTGGCCTTTGTCGAAACCGAAATCTGCGCCGAGGAACGCGAAATCCTGCACCCCGCTCTTCGGGTTCGCCCGCTCCAGCAGCGGTGCAAGCGGCGTCCCCGTCCATTCCGACGTGCCCACTGCCTCGTACATCCAGGGCATCGAGAAACAGCGAGGGCTGACCCCGGCGCGTCCGTTGCCCGCACATTCCAGAGTGACAGGCATGGTCTTTTCGGGCAGCGCGCGGATCTCGTCCATGCTCAGCGCATAGGGCGCATCGAACGCACCTTCGAATGTCAGTACATGCGCAGCCTCTGAAATCACCGGCACATCGAAATGGTTAAGCAGGTAATGCGTGCCCGTGGGCGTGATCTCCAACCCCAGAGTTTCAAGCAATGCGCCTGAATTGCGGTTCGCAAGCGCGACTTCTTCGGGCGAGAAGACGCCTTCCGTCACCTCTGGGCGTTTTGCCCCCGGCGCAAATGGGTTTTGCGTCATATCACCTCGTCCGACCTGTCGTCGCTTTCGCCGTAGCGCTTGAGCACGGCGGGTTTCGTGCCTTCGTACACCCGCTCGATATTCTGCGTGATCTTGGCATTCTCCCGTTCGAACAGGCAATCGCCATTCATGTCAGAGGCCACAATAAACGGCCCCATCTTGTTGCATTTGATCACCCACATGGCCTGTGCAAGTCCAAGCTCATCGTTCCAATGCACCGCTTCGACATTCTCCACGCCACGCCCCAGCAGCGCGCCGGTGCCATAGCCCACGGTCGAGAGATACACCGCGCCATTCGGCACAAAGTAGGATTTGTAATCCTTTGAAGACATGCCGCCCTTGCCGATGATCAGCTTTGCGCCGGTCTTCTCCATCCATTCCGGCAACCATTTGGCAAACCGGAAGGATGCGGTGGCCGTCACAGCCCCCATGTCAAAGCTTCCATCGGGATTGATCCGCGCCGCCGGAGAGCAATGGAAATTCGCAGCACTTTCGGACGGCAACTCCATGGGAATATTGGCCTTTTCCTCCAGCGCGCGCATGTAGACGCCCTCACGGGCGGTGTACATCAGCCCATCCAGATAAACGATGTCGCCCAGCCGCAGCTCGGCAATCGCCTCGGGTGTGGGTGTGGTGGAAAGGCGTATCTCGCGCGGTTTCATGACGTGACCTTTTCAAGCGAATTGGCAACAATGTCAGCCGTGTGCTGACCAAGCGTTGGCGCTGGTTCAAGGTGGCCCGGAACCCAAGGCGCATCAAACGGCAGGCTGGGGGCCCGGACCGTCATGCCAAGCTGCGGCACCTCCAACGGCAGCCAAGCACGGCTGGTCTGCATTTGCGGATGGTCCAACGCTTCGGCCAGACTGCGCAATTTGGCGGCAGGCACATTGGCCGCCGACAGCCGGTCTTCCCAAGTCTGCGCATCCTCAGATACAAAGACCGCTCTCAGTCCATCTGCGATGCGCGCGTCGTCGGTGTCCTCTGCCAGGTCGGGCCGACCCACCGCCGCACAAAGACGCTTGGCCTGTGCGGGCGTGTTGGCGGTGATGACCAGCGATCCGTCGGCGGTGTCGAACCGTCCGGAAAACGGGGTATCCGCGAACGCGCGATTGCCTTCCAGCCCGCGCAACTGACCAGTTGTTTCATGATGGATCGCGTAGGCGCCCATGAACGTTGTCATTGCATCGAGCATCGACACGGACAGGCGCTGCGCTTCGCCCGGTTTGCGCGCCTTTTGCAAGAGGGCGCCAAGCAACGCCGCAACCAAGGCCTGACCGGCGACATAGTCCACGATAGGTAAGCCCACCCGCATCGGCCCGCTGCCCGGCTCACCGGTCATTGCCATCAATCCGCTGATGCCTTGCAGGATTTGGTCATAGGCCGGACGGTCGGACAATGGCCCGTCGGCACCATACCCGTTGAGGCTCGCATAGATGATGTCGGGACGGACCTGCCGAATGTCATCGAACCCGACGCCCAGCCGGTCTACCACGCCGGGACGGAAGTTTTCGACCATCACATCAACCGTCCTGGCTAGGTCCAGAAACTGCGCGCGTTGATCAGAGTCTTTCAGATCAAGAACGATGGACCGCTTGCCGCTGTTCTGGCTCAGGTACGACGCCCCCAGCCCCGCCTCCTTCATTTCTTGCGTACCACCGTGCCGCCGCACGAAATCGTCGCTGTCCGGGCGCTCGACCCGGATCACATCTGCCCCCATGAGCGCCAATTGCCCGGTCGCGTATGGCCCCGCAAGCACATGGGTCAGGTCAAGGATGCGAACGCATGTAAGAGGGCCGTCGGCATTCATTCCGCCGCCTCTTGCATCGGTTCCCATTCAACAGTCTCGCGCCGCTGGTAGGGGGTGAACCAATCGGGGTCGGTGCGGTGCTCAACCCGACCATCGGGGTAAATACGCGCGACGGCCCGGCGCGAGGACAGGCAGAAGGCGTGCACTGACATCGGCATCCCGCCGGTGTGGCAGTAACCCACCTCGATATTGCAATCGATCACCATGTTCTTGCCGACAAAGCCCATCGCGCCCATGCCGATGGAATTGCCAAGTTCCTTGAACTCGT
>JAUIIR010000098.1 GCA_030431485.1 Alphaproteobacteria bacterium | reverse complement strand
GCGCCAGCTGTCGCGTAGTACAGGAAGTCCCTCCGGGTGCCTTCGTGGTGTTCTGCGTTGGACACGAGGATATCTCCATTTAACGGCCGATCGTTTGGCCACAATACGGGTTGGGCCGCCCCGGGGGGCGGCGTTCCGAGGCGCTATTTAGCGGGCTACCCCCTAGCCGTCCACCTCCAGAACACCTAGGTTAGGAATAAGCGCCGAAGTGTCGCGGTAAATGGCACTGACCTTGCAGTTACAGCGTGTTACGCACGCGCAAAATACGGAAACGGATGGTTCACCATGCAGAAAACGATTCTGTCAGGTATACTAGCACTCAGTACGTCTCTCATCGCTGCACCGGCGTTGGCCGAGATGGAGCTGTCCGTCTACTCAGGCTGGCAGACGTCGCCACACAGCCGTCTCTACGGCGACTATCCTGGCACCGGCGCCGATATCGATGCGCTGATCGGCTGGGAAGGCCGGTCTTTTGAAATGCCGCCTTATTATGGTGTGCGCGGTACATGGTGGAAAAACGAAAAGCTCGGCTTCGGGCTCGAATTTACCCACGCCAAAGTCTACGCGCCGGACGACGAAAAAGAGGCAATCGGGTTTTCCGATCTTGAATTTACGGATGGGCTGAACATCCTGACCGTCAATGCTTACCAGCGCTGGCCTGGCCTGTGGGCACAAGGGGCGGTGACCCCATATGTCGGAGGCGGCATCGGCATTGCAGTGCCACACGTCGATGTGGACACAACAACTGGCATCGATACTTATGAACTCCAGATGACAGGCCCGGCCGCACGCCTCACCGCAGGTGTCAGCTATGATCTGAATGATCGGTTCGCAGTGTTCGGTGAATATCAGTTCACCTATTCCAGCAATTCAGTTGATCTGCCCGAAGGCGGGTCGCTTGAAACCGACATCAAGACAAATGCGCTGAACGTCGGTCTGACGCTGAAGTTCTAATCCGTCTTATCGTCGCCATCGCCATCCGACTTGGTTTGCGCCAAGGCGCGGCGCGATGATGGCAGCATCCAGACCACTGCGCCGATATAGATCAGGCTCAGCACGACCAGCGCGATCCAGGTGTAGATCGCAACTGCTGCGCCAATTGCAGCAAAGCCGACAAGAAACATCTTAACCCGGCGTTGACTGATCCGCGTCGTCTTGAACGACCAGACGGGGAACCGCCCGATCATGAGCATCCCAATGATGGCGATATAAAGCGCCAGCAAGACATCCGGTATGATCTGATCGCTGTCGAACGCAAAAGACGCATACATTGGCAGCATGACCAGAATGGCCCCCGCAGGTGACGGAATCCCAATAAAGTAGGCGTTCTCTGCAGATCCGTTCTCCGCTTTTCGCGCAACGTTGAACCGCGCTAGCCGCGTGACTGCACAGACTGCATAAACCAATACCGCCAGCCAACCCAATTGCCGCGTGTCATCCAGCGCCCAGACATAAAGCAACA
Source organism: Alphaproteobacteria bacterium (assembly GCA_030431485.1). Lineage (GTDB taxonomy): Bacteria > Pseudomonadota > Alphaproteobacteria > Rhodobacterales > Rhodobacteraceae > Marivita. The sequence continues at coordinate 12,060 of JAUIIR010000098.1, read as the reverse complement.
GGCCTGGCGCGACACCGAAATTCAGAAAGTCAGCAAGCGAATCGAGTTCAGCACCCATCTTACTGTCACTGCCCAGGGCGCGGGCAAGGCGGCCGTCCAGACCATCCAGTATCGCGGCAAGCAGGATCAATTGCACCGCCAGCTCGTAATTGCCCTGAAGCCCAAAGCGAATTGCCGTCAGTCCCGCACATATCGCGGTGACGGTCAGCATGTTAGGCAGAAGCTGAACTAGAGTCAGTTTTTCGCCGTTGCGCGGGGTGCTCATTTAGAGAGGTCCGCAATCACGGTTTCACCTGCAATCATGGTCTGGCCTATTTTCACCGATGGCGCGACGCCGTCGGGAAGATAAATGTCCAGACGCGATCCAAAGCGGATGAGACCGAACCGCTCGCCGCGGTCGAGAACGGCACCTTCCTGTGTAAAACTCACGATCCGACGTGCCACGAGACCGGCGATCTGCGTCACGGTCAGAATGCGGTCATCGTCCATCCGGATCACCAGCGAATTGCGTTCATTGTCTTCGCTCGCCTTATCGAGCGACGCATTCAGAAATTTGCCGGCTTTATAAGCGATCTTTTCCACTTTTCCCGCCACAGGGGCACGGTTCACGTGGCAATTGAACACTGACATGAACACGCTGACCCGCGTCAGCGGCTCTTCCGGGAGTCCAAGCTCGCGCGGTGGCACTGCCGGTTCAATGAGCGACACGACGCCATCCGCCGGACTGATCACCAATCCCGGTGCATCCGGCGTGACCCGCTCGGGGTCGCGGAAAAAGTAATAGCACCAGACGGTCAGGCCAACGCCAATCCAGCCCAGCACGTCTTCGACGGCAAACAGAACCAGAGTGACCAGAGCAAAGATCGCGACGAATTTGCGACCCTCGGGGTGCATTGGCTTGATGAATGTGTCGGTCATCCGCATCGCGGCAATATCCTTTCAAAACGTTGCGCGTCGGTAAACCGGCTATCAACGCCGTGCAAGCTTTGCTGACATGACTTGGCGTCGCGGATCACGCCTCGGGCTGGGTTGCTACCATGCTGTCGCGCTTCGCAAAGCTGTCGAACCATGCCGCAAGCCCGTCTCGACCGGTGCGCCAGGACCGCGCGTCGTGACGCAAATCAAGATAGCCCAAAGCGCATGCCACCGCGATGTGCCCCATATCCATTCGCCCGTTCAGATGGCTCATCCATCTGGTGTTGAGCGCATCCAGCGCGCGCGAGACTTTGCTCCACTGGCCCTCGACCCATTCCATCATGACCTTTTCTTCCGGACGGAACCTCGTTTCGTAAACCATCAGCACGGCCGCATCTAGGATTCCATCCGCCGTCGCTTCGAGCGTAAGCGTGTCCCAGATGCGATGCTCGGGATAAAGCCCAGCATTGGCGCGCGCATCCAGAAACCGGCAAATCACACGGCTGTCGTAGATTGTCGGGCCGTCAGACCGAAGCAGCGCTGGGATCTTGCCCACGGGGTTTGCTGCAATCAGCTTGGAGTCCGGTGCAAGCGGCGTCGACGCCACGTTGATGTGCTCGATATCATCATATTGTCCCGTTTCGTGCAGGGTCACGAGAACCTTGCGCACGAAAGGAGAGGGCCCGGATTGTAAGAGTTGCATCAGACTGCTCCCTGAAACTGAGTCACGTCAGCTAATCGCGTTGCACACCGATTGCCAAGCCACACATCGTGATGCGTCTACGCATCGCCTCTTTTCCGTCGACGGAAAAGCGTCCTCACAGATCCGGCGGTTCCGCCATCAGCGCAGCAAGCGCCTCCAGATCTCTGCCCATTCCTGCCGTGACATGCGCCGCGGCGCGCGCTCTAACAGTGTCTTCCTTGTTCTGTCCCAGCTTCCACGTAGCCGCTATGTCCTCTACCGCCATCCGGCACGGAACAATCATGCGCATCATGCGCTCCAACACCTCCGGGGTCATTTTGTCCGTTGTCCAAGGCGTTTTTTCGGCCAACCGGTTTTCGTAAAACGCAGATTGGGTGTCTAGCACCTCACGCATTTTACCATGTGGTAAAATTTCCAGGACACCGGTCAGCTGGACAGCCACGTAGTTCCAAGTCGGCACCTGATCTTCAATGCCATACCAATCGGGCGAAATATACGCATCCGGCCCAGTAACAACGATCCGTGCAGGCAGCGGCGCGCTCAGCGCCCGCGCAATCGGATTCGACCGTACCAGATGGATCAGCACCTCACTTCCGTCCTCGGACAGCAGAACCGGCACATGCGCTACCATTGGCACCGGGTCGCCGTTCAAAACGAGCGTGCCAAAGCCCCGGTCGCGGACCAAGGCGATGTCTTTTGAATGCTCTTGACTGCGAAAACTCGGGTTTGGATGCATAGGACGGCTCTCGAGGGCTGAAACACTGAAGTGCTGGCACAAGCGAGTGCAAAAATCCCGTCGAAAATTGTACCGGTGACAATCAGCCCGCTTTTGGATGCGTCGCTTCGTAAACCTTCATCAGGTGGACCGTGTCCACTGATGTGTAGGCCTGCGTCGTAGACAAGGATGAATGACCTAGTAATTCCTGTATCGCCCTAAGGTCGCCGCCAGCGGACAGAAGATGCGTTGCAAAGCTGTGCCGCATCGCATGCGGGGTGGCTGTCGCGGGCAGGCCAAGCTGAAGCCGCGCCTGCTCGATCACCTTCTGGACCAGTCGCGCGTTGAGCGCCCCGCCTCGCGCGCCGCGAAACACGGGCGAGCCCGGTTCAATGTCAAACGGACAGAGCCGCACGTACCGGTCAACCGCCTCCCGCGCGATGGGAAGAACCGGCACAACGCGTTCCTTGCCGCCCTTGCCAATGATCCGCATCGCGTCGCCCAAAGGCAGATCACGACCCGTCAGGCCAAGCGCCTCGGAAATGCGCAATCCGCAGCCATAGAGCAGCGTCACAACCGCCATATCACGTGCCGAAACCCAGTCCTTTGGCGATTGCTGACCAACCGTGTCAATCATCGCCCGCGCTGCGTCTTCATTAAGCGGACGCGGCAGCTTCTTCTGAAACTTCGGAGCGCGGGTCGAAAGCACCGCTGTCGGTTCAAATCCCTCGCGCTCAGCCAGCCAGCGATAAAATGATTTCACGGCAGACAATTTGCGCGCCAGCGACCGTGCGCTGGCCCCACCGCTGCGCGTTTGCGCCATCCACGCCCGCATGTCCGGCACCGTGATCCGCGCCAAGGGGGCCAGCCCCTGTGCCTCGCCTTTGTATTCGGTCAGAAACGCAATGAAATCCACCACGTCACCGCGATAGGCGGTCAGCGTATTTTCGGCCGTCCCATTCAGCGCTCGGCTCGAAGCGAGCCACCCCTCCAGAGCGTCCCGCGCTGCCGGAGAGATCATCAGGCTCATGACAACCAGCGCCGCATCTGGCGCTCGAACACACCGGTGAAGAAGGTCAAAAGGTCCGTGCCCTGCTGCGGTGTGAACTGGTGCGGGTCCTCGGCACCCATGACCAGCAGACCGGGCAGACGCCCTGGGCCAAAATCCAGTTTCAGACAGGCCTCGGACCGGATCCAATCCGCTTTGTCGCCATAAATTTCGGGCTGCCCCGTTTCGATCTGCCGCAACGTGACCTGACGCGCCGATGTATTGCGCCCTGCGGTCAAGTAATCGTCGATAAATCCCGGAGCGGCGACCGACAGCACCGACCCCAACCGCTTGATCGCCGGGTCGTCGTCGTTCTGCACCGACTCCAGAACCAGCTTGATCACATCGACACGCAGGATCTCTGCCACATCGCCGCCCAGGTCCCGCAGGAAGGGTTCAAACTCAACCGGATCCAGCAGTCTGAGAATGGCGCGATGTACCTGATTGGTGCCAGCGAGATTCTCATAGGCGGCCGCAATCACAGACCGGTGGGTGTCTTCAAGCCGATCCAGCCGCGCTTCGAGACGGTCCATCGCAATGCCACGCAGGTCCACGATATTGCCGCCCATCGCGCGCTCGTTCGCAGCGATCAGGGCCCGCATCAGGTCCTGATCTTCGAGAATCACATCGGGGCGCGTCATGATGGTTTCGCGCAAATCGTCGTCGATACGGGGGCTGCTCATGCCGTCCTCGAATTATTGTATTTTGCTGGACCCTATCAGCCCAAACGCAAAGATGCCCGCATTTTTTCGAACACGTGCGGGCATCCCGGGAAACTGTGGCAGAAGCGCAGGAACGCCCGTCGAAAGGCGTTGCAAGCCGCGTCGACGCGGCTTCGAACGGTTCAGACGATCTTGATGTTGGCGGCCTGAGCGTCTTTGACGAATTGGTCGAGACCCTTGTCGGTCAGTACGTGGTTCGCCATGGCCTTGATCACACCCGGAGGAGCGGTGGCCACGTCAGCACCGATCTTGGCGCATTCGCTCATATGGTTGGCGGTGCGGATCGACGCGGCAAGGATGTTGGTCTCAAAGCCGTAATTGTCGTAGATCTCACGAATATCTGCGATCAGGTCCAGCCCATCCAAGTTCAGATCGTCCAGGCGTCCGATGAAGGGCGAGATGAACGTCGCGCCGGCTTTCGCGGCCAAAAGCGCCTGATTGGCCGAGAAGCACAGCGTGACATTCACCATCTTGCCCTCATCCGTCAGCGTTTTGCATGCCTTGAGGCCGTCCCAGGTCAGGGGCACCTTGACGGCTATATTCTCGGCGATCTCCGCAAGCTTGCGGCCCTCTGCGATCATGTCGTCTGCCTTAAGAGCGACAACTTCGGCAGAGACCGGACCGGACACCAAATCACAGATTTCCTTGGTCACTTCGAGGATATCGCGACCGGACTTCTTGATCAGGGAGGGGTTCGTGGTCACACCATCGACCATACCCAGATCGTTGAGTTCCGCGATGGCGTCGATTTCAGCTGTGTCGACAAAGAATTTCATGGCTGTCGCTCCTGTGATGGGTTGGCCTTTGCTACCGTGCGCTTTACCCCAAGACAATGCAGACTGAAACCCTGAACTGATGGCGCTAACATCCAGCTACTTTGATGAAGGCACGCTGATTGGTGTGTTGACCACCCAGCCATTGGACCGGGTGCTGGACTACCGTGCACCCGAAGGCGGGTGCCATCTCGGCGCGTTTGTCGAGGTACCCCTTGGCCCGCGCAAGGTGCTTGGCGTTGTCTGGGGAGCGGGGCGCGGCGACTATGATCTGTCCAAGATCCGCTCGGTGATCCGCGTGCTCGACGCGGCGCCCATGCGCGAAGAGCTGATGACATTCCTCACCCGCGCCGGAGATTACACTCTCACGCCAATGTCCGCGATGCTTCGGCTGGCCACTCGGGCGCCGGGATTGGGGGACCCGCCCTCGATGCGCAAAATCTACCGAATTGGTGACAGCATCCCTGATCGGATGACGGACGCCCGTTCCCGCGTTATGGATGTTCTGCGCGACATTGGCGGGCTGTCTTTAACCTTGAAGGAGTTGGCCGAGACGGCGGGCGTCACCACCTCGGTCGTCAAGGGGCTCACCAAGCTTGGCGCTGTGCGCGAAGAGGACACACCCCGCGATACGCCGTTTCCTATCCTCGATCCCAACTATGCGGGCAAGGACCTGACCGCTGATCAGACAACTGCTGCTGCGGCGCTCCGCGCGGATATGGCGACGCGCAGCTATGGCACAACCTTGCTCAAAGGTGTCACAGGATCGGGCAAGACCGAGGTTTATCTCGAGGCGGTGGCCGAATGTCTGGCTCAAGGCCGTCAGGCGCTCGTGCTGTTGCCGGAAATCGCCCTCACCGCCGAATTCCTCACACGCGTGGATGCGCGCTTCGGCGCCAAACCGGCCGAGTGGCATTCCGGCGTCACCATGACCGAACGCCGTCGCGTTTGGAAAATGACCGCGCAGGGTGGGGCGCAGTTGGTTGTGGGCGCAAGGTCCGCGCTGTTCCTGCCGTTCCGCGATCTGGGCCTGATCGTTGTCGATGAAGAGCACGACACCTCATACAAACAAGAGGATGGCGTCCTCTACAACGCCCGCGATATGGCCGTTTTGCGCGCGTCGATCTGCGGGGCGCAGGTGATCCTCGCCTCCGCGACGCCCAGCCTGGAAAGCTGGGCCAATGCCGACGCAGGCAAATACAAAAAGCTCGAACTGACCTCCCGGTTCGGGGCCGCCATCCTGCCCGAGATGCGCGCGATCGACATGCGCAATGAACAGCTCCCGGCCTCCAGCTGGATCTCGCCAACTTTGCAACGCGCTGTTCAGCAGCGGCTCGACAACAGGGAACAGGCGCTTCTCTTCATCAACCGGCGCGGCTATGCACCTGTCACCATCTGTCGCGCGTGCGGGCACCAGATCGGCTGCGATCACTGCGATGCACGGATGGTGGAACACCGCTTTCTGAAACGTCTTGTCTGCCACCAATGTGGCGAGACGAAACCGATGCCCACGACGTGCCCCTCTTGTGAGGCTGAAGACAAACTGGCTGCTGTCGGACCGGGCGTCGAACGACTTGCCGAAGAGGCGCAGGCGCTCTTCCCCGATGCCCGGCTTGCGGTGCTGTCGTCCGACATGTTCGGCTCCGCTCGCGCGCTCAAAGCCGAGATCGAGACCATCGCAGAGGGGGGCGCCGACCTGATCATCGGAACACAGCTTGTGGCCAAGGGCCATAACTTCCCCTTGCTTACTCTGGTTGGCGTGATTGACGCCGATTTGGGCCTGCAAGGATCGGACTTGCGCGCAGCCGAACGCACGTTCCAGCTGATGCGACAGGTGGCAGGTCGGGCCGGCCGCGCAGAAAAGCCGGGGCAGGCCCTAATGCAGACCTATCAGCCAGAACATCCGGTGATCCGGGCGATCCTGTCCGGTGACGAACAAGACTTCTGGTCCGCCGAGGCAGGCGAGCGCCGTGCGGCAGGCGTGCCGCCCTATGGTCGACTGGCGGGCATCATCCTGTCTTCGACGGATGTCCAGGAAGTGTTCGACCTCGGCAATGCGCTGGCCCGCAACGATGGGCCGCTCCGTCGCGTCGGTGCGCAGGTTTTTGGCCCGGCCCCGGCTCCGATTGCGCGGGTACGCGGACGGCATCGTGTGCGCCTCTTGGTTAAAGCGCCCAAAGGCACCGCACTGCAGCCAGCGCTTGCAGAATGGGTTGCTCCATTCAGGCTCAAGGGTGAGCTGCGGATGGCGATAGATATCGATCCACAAAGTTTTTACTGACCGGCCAACAGGCTAGGCCTTTAGTCGACTGAAAGCCAGGACGCGTTGACGCGTCCATGCAGGCGGTGCATCAGAAAAATCCGCGCCCAAGTCCCTGCCGCTATGTATTTTGGGAAGATTAACAAACGGTTAATAGGTCCGATCCGGCCCCAATGTTTCGCGCGCGAAACAATAGGTCAGAAATGCATCCTTTTTCGCTGCGTCTCATGTCCCACAGCCCTGCCATATTTTGTGCGATGCCTTGTATGCCCCGCACCTGCATTCTAAATGGCCCTGCATGAAACGCTTTATTCCATTTGTAAAATCCGAGCCGACCGTTGCCGTGGTTCGGATGCAAGGCACAATCGCAGCAGGCGGTCGCGGAACGTTGAGTGATGTCAGCCTGAGACCGCTCCTGGAAAAAGCGTTTCGCAAAGGCAAACCGGATGCCGTTGCACTAGAGATCAATTCTCCCGGCGGGTCGCCGGTGCAAAGCTCGCTGATCGGAGCACGGATTCGGCGGCTTGCCGAGGAAACCGAGGTTCCTGTTTACGCCTTTGTCGAAGATGTCGCCGCCTCCGGCGGATACTGGATCGCCAGCGCCGCAGATGAAATTTTCGCGGACCAAAGCTCTATCCTTGGGTCTATTGGTGTCATCTCAGCGGGTTTCGGTGCACATGTATTTCTTCAGAGGCAAGGGATTGAACGGCGTGTTCACACAGCCGGTAAGTCGAAATCCATGCTCGACCCGTTCCGGCCGGAAACCGAAGAGGATGTCGCGCGGCTCAACACGTTGCTGGGCCAGTTGCACGACACGTTCATCAATCAGATCAAAACCAGCCGAGGTGAGAAACTTGCCGATAATCCCGATCTCTTCACCGGAGAGATTTGGGTCGGGCAGGCAGCGGTTGATGTGGGGCTTGCCGATGCCGTGGGCCATCTGGTGCCCACGATGAAAGACCGGTTTGGTGACAAGGTGAAGTTCCGCCGCTACGAGCAACGCCGTCCGTTTCTTTCCCGTTTCGGTGCGCAACTCACGTCGGATGCACTGACCGCCATCGAAGAACGCGCTGAGTTCGCGCGCTACGGGCTCTGACGTGATTTCGAAGATCGTTATCTTTTTCCTCGTCTTCATGGCTGTGCTTGCCATGTTCGGCAAGTTGCGGTTCCCCGGCTCCAAGCGGCTGGCCAATACCAAATGTCGCAAATGTGGCCGCTATCGTATCGGCAAGGGGCCATGCCCCTGTTCGCGGAAGGCGGGCTGAGATGGTGGCAATCTGGGGTGGAGTGTTTGTTGGGCTGGTGATCCTGCTGCTTGCAGGCGATGCGCTTGTCAAAGGGGCCGTAAACCTTTCGCTGCGCATCGGCATCCCGGCGCTGATCGTCAGTCTCACGGTTGTTGCCTTCGGGACCTCGGCGCCGGAATTGCTCATTTCGATCAAGGCGGCGATGGACAACGTGCCGGGGATTGCACTGGGCAACGTCGTGGGATCAAACACCGCCAACATCCTATTGGTGCTTGGTGTGCCTGCCTTGCTGGCAGTGATGCACACGAGCGAATGCAACACGCGCAAAAGCTATGTGATCATGCTTGCAGCATCGGTCCTGTTCATTGGACTGGCGTTTCGCGGCGTGTTCGACTGGATCGCGGGCATCGTCCTGCTTGTCGTCCTTGCCGCGATTTTGGGTGACTCGATGCGTGAGGCGCTTGCGCACAGACGCGCAGGTCAGGAGGTTGAGGACGAAGAAGAGCCCGAGGGCGCAGATCCCAACATGCCTTGGTGGAAGATCCTGCTCTATCTCGCACTGGGTCTCGTGGGCCTTCCCATCGGTGCTGATCTTCTTGTCGACAGCTCGGTCGAGATCGCGACGCTTTTTGGTGTCAGCGACACGGTGATCGGTCTCACACTTGTTGCGCTGGGCACCTCATTGCCCGAACTTGCGACAACGGTCATGGCAGCGCTGCGGCGGCAGGCGGATGTGGCCTTGGGCAATGTGATCGGGTCCAACATGTTCAACTTGCTCGCCATCATCGGCGTGGCCTCGTTGATCGCGCCCATTCCTGTCGACCCGGAATTCCTGCGCTTCGATCTCTGGGTCATGCTCGGTGCGTCGCTTCTGATTTTCCCGCTTGTCTTCCTTGCCAAAGATCTGACCCGTATCTGGGGCGTGGTCTTGTCGGCGCTCTATCTGGGCTACATTGCGCTTGTCATCATGTAAGCACGAGGCAGAGCAATGAGCAGAGCATTGATCACAGGCGCCGGGAAACGGCTTGGCCGCGCAATGGCGCTTTACCTCGCGGATCGCGGATATGATATCGCGGTGCATTACGCCAGTTCTGAAGACGAAGCGGAAGAAGTTGCTGGTATGGTGCGTGCCAAGGGCCAGCAGGCCTGCACTGTTCAGGCTGACCTGCTTGATGAAGACGCGACCCAAGCGCTGGTGGGCGCGGCCAGCGATGGCATTGGTGGACCGCTCACAGTGCTGATCAACAACGCGTCGATCTTTGAATACGACAATATCCAAAGTGCAACCCGTGAGAGCTGGGATCGGCATTTGGACAGCAACCTGAGGGCGCCTTTTGTGCTGACACAACGTTTCGCAGCGCAACTTCCGATGTCGGAACGTGACGATCAAAATGAACCTGTGGCGAGTGGTTTGGTGGTGAACATGATTGACCAGCGGGTGCGAAAGCTCACGCCAGAGTTCATGACTTACACGATCGCGAAGATGGGGCTGTGGGCGTTTACCCAGACCGCGGCGCAGGCCCTTGCGCCGACCTGCCGCGTCAATGCGATTGGACCAGGACCGACGTTGAAAGGCGGTCGCCAGAGCGAGTCGCATTTTGCGAAACAGCGGGCTGCAACTATCCTGGAAAGGGGCGCGAACCCATCCGATATCACTGCTGCTTTGGGGTATTTTCTGGACGCGCCGGGGGTAACCGGACAATTGCTTTGCATTGACGGCGGACAGCATCTTGGATGGAAGACACCGGATGTTATAGGGGTCGAATGAAGCGCCCCAAAAACAAGTTTTGCACCGGTCATGTTGACGTTACGAAAGCGTTACCAAACTGTTAATGTTTTCAGTAGCTTGATAAGCGCGAAAGAAAATACCCATACTTTTCAATGACTTGTAAATATGCCCAAAAATTGAGCATCCCTGAGAAGTCGCCGTAAAACAAGGAAAAATCCCTGACGCCCAAAACTTTTCCGCAAACTTATCCACAGAAACCGTGGATGTCTTAACGGTTGCACCAGAGGTTCCAATCAGGCAGCGACTTTGCGAGAATCGACGTTGAACGGAAAGGTGTCAGGAACATCTTACATGACCAAAGACTCTGACAGCGCGACGGTCACAGGCTACGCCTGCATTCAAGGTTACCTGAAGACTTTGGACTCGAGTCCCGGCGTGTACCGGATGCTCGATGCGCAGGCGCGGGTACTCTATGTCGGCAAGGCGCGAAACTTGCGCGCGCGAGTGTCGAACTATGCGCGTCCCACGGGTCATTCGGGCCGCATTGCCCGGATGATTTCCGAAACCGCCTCGATGATGTTTCTGACCACTCGGACGGAAACCGAGGCGCTTCTGCTTGAGCAGAACCTGATCAAACAGCTCAAACCGCGCTACAATGTGCTGCTGCGGGATGACAAGTCGTTCCCGAACATCCACGTTACGGATCACGCCTATCCAATGATCCACAAACATCGGGGCGCCGAGAAAGACAAAGGCGCGTATTACGGTCCGTTTGCGAGTGCGGGCGCGGTGAACCGGACGCTTAATCAATTGCAGCGTGCCTTCTTGCTGCGCAACTGCTCGGACGCCATGTTCGACAGTCGCACGCGTCCCTGTCTGCAGTATCAGATCAAGCGGTGCTCCGGCCCCTGTGTTGGCAAGATCAGCCAGGACGACTACGCGGCCAGTGTCAAAGACGCCGAGCGATTTCTGTCGGGTAAGTCCACCCATGTTCAGGAAACATTGGCGCGGGAAATGGCAGAGGCGTCGGAGGCGATGGAGTTCGAACGCGCTGCCGCCTTGCGCGACCGAATCCGCGCGCTGACGCAGGTGCAGACGGCCCAGGGTATCAACCCGCGTGGCGTTACCGAGGCAGATGTGATCGCGCTGCACCTGGAAAAGGGGCAAGCCTGTGTGCAGGTGTTTTTCATCCGGGCGAACCAGAACTGGGGCAATCGGGATTTTTATCCGCGTGTCGGCCCGGACGTGGAAGAGGCCGAGGTGCTGGAGGCGTTTCTGGGCCAGTTCTACGACACAAAGGAACCGCCGCGCCTGATCCTGTTGTCAAACCCGATCGAAAACGAAGATCTGATGACCGAAGCATTGTCGGACAAGTTGGGTCGCAAGGTCGAGATTGCTGTGCCGCGTCGGGGAGAAAAATCGGAACTCGTCGACGGGGCTTTGCGCAATGCACGCGAGAGCCTGGCTCGGCGGATGGCGGAAACGGCGACGCAGGCAAAACTGCTGCGCGGGCTGGCAGAGGCTTTTGAACTGGACGCACCACCCGAGCGGATCGAGGTCTACGACAACAGCCATATTCAGGGGACCAACGCGGTTGGCGCGATGATCGTGGCTGGATCGGAAGGGTTTCTGAAAAGCCAGTACCGCAAGTTCAACATCAAGGGTGATGATCTAACCCCGGGTGATGATTTCGGCATGATGAAAGAGGTGCTGACACGGCGTTTCAAGCGGTTGCTGAAGGATGATCCGGACCGTGACAAAGGGCTGTGGCCCGACCTTCTGTTGATTGACGGCGGGGCTGGGCAGGTGTCTGCGGTGCGCGAGATCATGGAGGAATACGGCGTCGAGGATGTGCCGATGGTCGGTGTCGCCAAGGGTGTTGACCGAGATGCGGGCAAGGAAGAGTTCCACCGCCCCGGGACACGGCCTTTTGCGCTGCGCCACAATG
>JAUIIR010000097.1 GCA_030431485.1 Alphaproteobacteria bacterium | reverse complement strand
CCTGCCAGATCCATCTGCATCACCTGCGTCTCACCCTTCCAGCCGGGCGTTGCAAAGCAGGTTGTATTCGGCAGACGCCGCGCGCCTTTCCCGACAAAAATAGTCTCTTTAGCGCTGGCCTCAATAGCCGAATCTAGAATGTTTCTAAGTTTTTCCACCCGGTTCCAGACACCGTCATCCAGATCCCGCGCCGCAGCCTCTGCCGCCGCCCCGAAACCAGCAATTCCAATCACATTCTCCGTGCCAGAGCGCCGCCCCATCTCCTGACCACCGCCGCGAATCTGCGCGGCCAGATCCGTCCCACGCTGCATCACCAAAGCGCCGATCCCCTTGGGACCACCCAGCTTATGCGCTGAAACAAGCGCCATCTGACAGCCCAACCAGCTGAACGCGAAAGGCAGCTTGCCGAAGGCTTGCGTTGCGTCCACCACCGCCAGGCCCTGAGGCAAGTCCTGCACCACTCCGGTCTCGGAATTTGCCAGTTGCACCGCGGACCGCTCCGGCTCGGTCACCTTGACCTGTCCCTGCGCATCGACCGGCAGGACAGGATCAATCCACGCCCGTACTGCGTCATGCTCCACATCCGCACCCAGCAACCCGCGCCCGGCACAGGCCAGCGCCGCGGCTTCAGTGGCCCCGGAGACAAAGACAACGTCCGCACCATCGGCACCAAAAGCCGTTGCAACCTGCGCCCGCGCCCGCTCGATGAGCCCTTTGGCTGCACGGCCCTCGGCGTGCACGGATGATGGATTCCCCGCCACGTCCATCGCCGCGATCATCGCGGCCCGCGCCTCGGCGCGCAGCGGCGCAGTTGCATTGTAATCCAGATAGACGCGCGCCACTCAACGCCCTCCAGGCTTCTCTGGTTCAAAAATACTTCGGGGGTGAATTGGCCGCAGGCCAAGAGGGGGCAGCGCCCCCTGAGATCTGGATCGGGGCCGCCAAAGCAACACCATCAGTCATCCACCACAGCAAACAGGTTCGGGACCGCCGGACAGGGCGCCAGCGAATTGCCCACCACATCCGACAGGCGCGTCTGGTGCAGGAACACATACACATGCGCCGACAACCCCTCCCACAACCGGTTGGTCATGGATTGCGCACGGCTGCCGGACAGTCCCCCCGACGCGCCCGCACCTTTGTGCATCGCGTCCACTGTCTCGTCGACCGCAGCAAGCACATCGACCACCCGGATCTCACTCGCCGGACGGGCCAGACGATACCCGCCACCGGGCCCCCGCACCGAGACCACCAAACCGGCGCGACGCAGCTTCACAAACAACTGCTCGAGATACGGCAAAGAAATGTCCTGACGCTGGGCGATATCCCCCAACGTCACGAGGGTGCCGTCCGGCTGCAGTGCGATATCCGCAAGAGCCACCATCGCGTACCGGCCTTTCGTGCTCAGTTTCATGGCCGCCTCCCAAACAAACAAACGCCCTTGCGACACAATTGACCTTGCAGGGTCAATTGCCTATGTGCGGATAACCGTGTCGGGAGAAATCCCGATTTAGAACCATTCTAAGAAGCCTGAGTGAAGCTGTCAAGATTTACGGACCGCTGCACCAGTGCCCAGTCAGGAGCCACCACCGCCTATGCCCGAGGTGATTTTTCCCGGACCCGAAGGCCGCCTCGAAGGCCGCTATCATCCGCAGAAAGAAAGCGACGCGCCGATTGCGATCATCCTGCACCCGCACCCGCAGTTTGGTGGCACGATGAACAACAAGGTTGTCTACAACCTGCATTACGCCTTCTACAACATGGGCTTCACCGTGCTGCGCTTCAACTTCCGCGGCGTCGGGCGCAGCCAGGGCGAATATGATCAGGGCATCGGCGAATTGAGTGATGCGGCCTCGGCCCTCGACTATCTACAGTCGATGAACAACAACTCCAAGCATTGCTGGGTAGCAGGTTTCAGCTTTGGCGCCTGGATTGGCATGCAGCTCTTGATGCGCCGCCCCGAGATCACCGGCTTCATCTCGGTCAGCCCGCCCGCCAACATGTATGACTTTTCGTTCCTTGCCCCCTGCCCGTCCTCTGGTCTGATCATCAACGGAACAGGCGACCGCGTGGCCCCGCCCGCCGACACGACCTCGCTTGTGAACAAACTGTCAGAGCAGAAGGGTATCACCGTCACCCATACCGAGATCGAAGGCGCGGACCATTTCTTCAAGGAACCGCATATGGACACGATGATTGAAAACGTGACCACCTATGTGAAGCGCCGCCTGACCGAGAACAGCCGCTAAGGGTGACGCACCATGTCGATGGTTGAGGACCTCGCCGAGAAGCTGGCAGACGACACGCTCAAGGCGATGAAACATCTTGATGATGACCGCTTTTTCATGGAGGTCGCCGCCGAGCTTGGCGCGGCCTCCACCACTCTGGAAGAGGCGTTCCTGACAGCGATCCGGGTGCGCCTCGCCGAACGCAAGGCCCGCGCCTTCATCAAAGGCCGCATTGAAGGGTCTATCCAGAAACCGGGTTGAGACGGCCCGTCTTTGCCAACCCGAACCTCGTCAGCGCGCAACGAGATCGTACATGACCCGACTTGACCAGCAAATGGCGTTTCTGACCGAAATCGACCAGTTGAAATCCGTCAACCGTGCCACAACCCTTTGCGACGCAAGCCGTTTTGAAAACAGCGCCGAACACTCCTGGCACATCGCGCTTTATGCTCTGGTTCTCGCAGAACATGCCGAAACACCCTTGGACACGGAAAAGGTGATCAAGATGCTGTTGCTGCACGATCTCGTTGAGATTGATGCCGGCGATGCGCCGGTGTTCGGCACCCACGACGCGGACGCTCTCGCGCAACAGGAGCAGGCCGCCGCAGACCGGGTGTTCGGCCTGCTGCCAGACGATCAGGCAAAAGCGTTCCGGGCGCTCTGGGACGAGTTCGAAGCCAACGAAACACCAGAAGCACAATTTGCCAAATCCATAGACCGCATGCAGCCGCCGATGCAAAACTTGGCGTCCGGCGGTGGGTCTTGGATTGACTACAACGTCACTCAAGACATGTTCGAGGCCCGTATCGGCCCAAAGATCAATCACGGCGCGCCAAAGATCTGGGCATGGCTGCGGCCGAAAGTTGCTGCGTTTTTTGCAGGTCCGTCCTGACACGTTTGCATCTCGCGCCGGAGACCGACTCAGCCTAGGGTGTTTCCATGTCAGAGACAGATCACCCACGCACCCTTCTGCTGACCGGCGCCAGCCGCGGCATCGGCCACGCCACCGTCAAGAAATTCGCCGCCGAAGGCTGGCGCGTGATCAGCTGTTCGCGGCAGGCGTTTTCGCCCAACTGCCCTTGGCCCGGCGGCGAGCGCAACCACATCCAGGTCGATCTGAGCGATCCGCAACAGACGATGGAGGCGGTCCGCACCGTCAAAGAGCGACTGGATGGCGGCAGGCTCGATGCGCTGGTCAACAATGCGGGGATCTCTCCCAAAGGACCGGAGGGAGAGCGGCTGAGCACGCTCGACACCGATCTGCGCGCCTGGGGGAAGGTGTTTCATGTCAATTTCTTTGCGTCAGTGGTTCTGGGCCGCGGGTTGAAAGACGAATTGGCCAAGGCTCAGGGCGCAATTGTCAATGTGACGTCGATCGCAGGGTCGCGGGTTCACCCTTTTGCGGGCGCGGCCTATGCGACATCGAAAGCAGCGCTCGCCGCGTTAACGCGGGAAATGGCCCATGATTTCGGTCCATTGGGGGTTCGGGTGAATGCGATTGCTCCGGGAGAGGTTGAAACCAGCATCCTTAGCGAAGGCGCAGACAAGATCGTCGAGAAGCTGCCAATGCGCAGGCTGGGCCAGCCCGCCGAAGTGGCGGACGTGATCTATTTCCTGTGCTCGGGTCAGAGCGGCTATGTCACGGGCACCGAGATCGAGGTGAACGGCGGGCAGCACGTCTGACCTCGTGTGGTCTAACTATCAGTCAACCAGACACGTCATTTCAGGCTGCCCAGCCAAAACGACACGCGCGCTGTTCCCGTCGATCTTGATACCGTCCTTACCCGACCAACCCTCTCCATCCACGATCAAAGCACTTCCCATTCAGGCCTCAAACGACCCACCTGTTGCGGTGCGTACGCCGCGCTGAATTGATCGCGAATGTGTCCAGTCGAGAACGATGATCGGAACCGGCAGGTCAAAAATGACCGCGACAATCGGCGAGTCGAAATCAGGGCAACTGATGTTGATCGGCTTATGGGCCAGCGCCACCGCGTCCTTGGCTGCTGAACTGCCAACCAGAACATGAAACGTTCGGTGAGTATAAGCGTTGAACAGACATTCGACTGGTCCAATTGCAGCCGTTAGACAGGGCGATCCACGGTCTTGCAAAAAGCTGCGCGGACGAGCCTTCCACCAAGAGACCCCCTGCGATTCAAGTTCTCCGGCTGCCGAGGCCGCTTGAAAAACTCGTTCGAATTCGATGTCGAGCGCCGCAAGCTCCGGTGTTTCGCAAACCAACTGTTTGAGTTTGCCCTGACCGTCGACGCAGTCAAAGGCGGGAGCTGCTCCGCTTTGTCCGGCCCCCCATGACAAAGCCACGACGGCGACGAGTAGATACTTCAAGAACCGCATCTTGTACTCACACTTCAGAAACGAATTTCAGACCGTTTCGGTCCGCTAAAGATTTAGAACATGAAGATATGGCATCAATTCGGCATCAGATTGCTCAGATCACGACAGGCAAAAAATCTTACTTGCGGTCAGATGTTCGAAGGAACCACTCACGCCGCCGCGTCCTACGTTTGTCCCACAATCCAACAATGTTTCGCCGATTTCATCGCCTTCAATCGTTCAGCGATCAGGTTGGACCAAAGGAAATTTGCCGTGCTCAGAAGTGTTCTTAGAACAGTTATTGGTGTCCTGCTTGCAAGTGTCGGCTCGGTCATAGGTGCGTTTAACGCGCTACTTACACCGTCCCTAAACGGCGATTGGACGTCCATAGCTATCCCAGCTCTGGGGTTGATCCTGATCCTTATCGGGGTCGTTATGTTTTTCACCGGGATCGGTCAATTTTGCTTCCGCCTAATGCGCGCGCTAACGCGTGGTACACTCTCTGTTTATAAGCAGATGCAACCCCCGCACGAGCCGACGGCCTGACTCTAGGCTGGTTACCAGCCCAGACGACGTGTTTGCTGAATGACGCCCGGTAGAAGGCCGTGAAAACGCGAAACCTCAGAAATGGATGGCCCGACCCCAGGCGTCCAGCACCGCCTCGTGCATCATCTCCGACAGAGTCGGATGCGGGAACACCGTCTGCATCAGGTCTTCCTCAGTGGTCTCCAATTGCCGTCCCACCACATAGCCCTGGATCAATTCGGTCACTTCGGCGCCCACCATATGCGCCCCCAACAGCGCTCCGGTTTTTGCATCGAACACCGTCTTGATCAGGCCTTCAGGTTCTCCAAGCGCAATCGCCTTTCCATTGCCGATGAACGGGAACCGCCCGACCTTCACGTCAAAGCCCTTTTCCTTCGCCTGTGCTTCGGTCAAACCGACACTGGCCACCTGCGGCTGGCAATAGGTGCAGCCCGCGATGCTGTCCGGTTCCACCGCGTGCGGATGCCCACCTGCGATCAGTTCGGCCACCATCACACCTTCATGGCTGGCCTTATGCGCCAGCCACGGCGCACCCGCGATGTCACCGATGGCATAGACGCCGTCCACACCCGTGCGGCAGTGCGGGTCGGTCACCACGTGGGTACGGTCGACCTTCACCCCCAATGCCTCCAGCCCCAGACCCTCGGTGTTGCCGACGATGCCAACGGCGGAGATGACGGTATCGAATTCCTCTTTCGTCACCTTTCCGCCAACCTCGATATGCGCGGTGACTTTACCCTTGCCGCGATCAAGCTGCTTGACCATCGCCTTTTCGCGGATGGTCATGCCCTGCTTCTCGAACTGTTTCTTTGCGAAACCGCTGATCTCGGCATCCTCGACGGGCAGGATGCGGTCCATCACTTCCACCACGGTCGTATCGGCACCCAGTGTGTTGTAAAAGCTGGCGAATTCGATGCCGATGGCACCCGATCCGATTACCAAGAGTTTTTTCGGCATGCGGTTTGGCACCAGCGCGTGTTTGTAGGTCCAGACCAAATCACCATCCGCTTCAAGCCCCGGCAGTTCGCGGGCGCGGGCTCCTGTGGCGATGACGATGTTCCTCGCGCTCAGGTCTTCTGTGCCCTTGTCAGTCTTGACCTGCACCTTGCCTTTGGCCGGAATCGTGGCCTCGCCCATCACGACGGTGACCTTGTTCTTCTTGAGCAGATGCCCCACCCCAGAATTGAGCTGCTTGGCAATCCCGCGCGAGCGCTTGACGACCGCGTCCAGATCATAGCCGATGCCGTCGGCCTTGAGTCCGAACTCCTTGGCGCGGTGCATGAGGTGGAACACCTCGGATGTGCGCAGCATCGCCTTGGTCGGGATGCAGCCCCAGTTGAGGCAGATGCCACCCAGATGTTCGCGTTCGACAATCGCAACATTTTGCCCAAGCTGCGCGCCCCGGATGGCGGCGACATAGCCGCCGGGGCCTGCACCGATCACGATCATGTCGAAGCTCTTGCTCATCGCCTGCTCTCCTCCCTCAAGGTCAGGTTTGGCGCAAAGCGTAGGACAAAGCGGCGGGCCTCACAATGGGGGACGGCGAATAGGTCCGGAGCGGACCCAATGTTTCGCGCGCGAAACATTGGGTCAAAACCCTGATCGTTTAACCTTTTGTTAACAGGCAAAAATCAGGCCTCGGCTTTCTTTTCCCAGCGCCCTGATTCCTCGGACCAATACTGCGCCGAACATCCCGCGCCAGTCAGGCTGCGCCATTGCCCACGGGCGACATCGACAGCTGCGGTGTCATTGCCGTCAAAAAGGATGCAAACCCGTTCCAGACGCTGCACCTCTTCGGGCGCCACCTCGGCCCCGTCGACGGTCATGAGGCATTGCGGATTGTTTGCCGCCTCATGCGCCACCGTCAGCAACACAGGCTGCGCCGCATCATGAGGCCCCCCGGCCAGCCCGTGTGGCAGGAACCCCTCCTCGGATCCCAACCACAATTTCTGGTCGAGCCAATCCATCCGCGCGGAATCCGTCCCCCGCACCGCAACGCGCCAGCCTGCACCAAGCGCCTTGCCCAAGAGCATGGGCAAGGTGGCCTCAAGCGGCTTTTGCGTCAGGTGGTAGAAATAGGCCGCGCCCACGGGATCAGTCCTGCGCCTCGAACTTGTCGGCGATCAGCCGGTCCAATGCGCGCACGCCCCACCCGGTGGCCCCTTTGGGCGACAGGTCCAGATCGGATTTCACGTGGGCCACACCCGCAATATCGAGGTGAATCCACGGCATATCGTCTTTGACAAAACGCTTGAGGAACTGCGCGGCGGTGATCGACCCTGCTGGGCGACCGCCAACGTTCTTCATATCGGCCACAGGCGATTTCAGCATGTCATCATAGGCCTGCCCCAAAGGCATCCGCCATGCGCCTTCGTTTTCGGCCTCGGCAGCTTTCAGGAAAGCGCCGGCAAAGGGTTCGTCATTGGAATAGACGGCCGCATTCTCGTGCCCGAGCGCGATGATACACGCCCCCGTCAGCGTCGCGAGGTCAACCATAGCTGCGGGCTTTTCGGCTTCCTGCGCATGCCACATGACATCACACAACACCAGACGTCCCTCGGCATCGGTGTTGATCACTTCGATGGTGTCGCCCTTCATCGAGGTCACAACATCGCCCGGGCGCACCGCATTGCCGGAAGGCATATTTTCGACAAGGCCAACGAGTCCTACGACATTGGCCTTGGCCTTGCGTTTGGCCACCGCGCGCATCACGCCCGAGACAACGCCTGCACCGCCCATGTCCATCGTCATATCTTCCATGCCAGCGGCAGGTTTGAGCGAGATGCCACCAGTATCAAAAACCACACCTTTGCCGACCAGTGCCAGCGGCGCATCTCCTTTGGCCCCGCCTTTCCAACGCATGATCACAACTTTGGACGGGCTGTCGGACCCCTGCCCGACACAGAGCAGCGCTCCCATGCCAAGCTTTTCCAGCGCCTTTTCTTCGAGCACCTCAACCTCGACACCCAGATCCCGCAGGCCTTCGAGCCGCGTGGCGAATTCGGTGGTGGTGAGCACATTTGCAGGCTCGTTGACCAGATCGCGGGTGAAAAGCACACCTTCGGCGACCGCAAGGCGCGGCGCGGCAACGACCTCGGCCTCGTCCGGCTTGGCGCACATGAAGGTAGCTGCGCCAAGCGGGTCTGATTTCTTGGTCTTGTGATCATCAAACCCATAGCCACGCAGGGCCACGCCCAAAGCAATCTCTTCGACACGAGTGGTGCCTTCGACCAGCACGGTCATGGCCGATGCCCCGGCCTCAACAGCCAGCACAGCACCCGCCTTGCGTGCCAATTCCGGCGCAGGACGGCGCGGCAGCTTTACCAGATCGACCGCCTCGGCCTGAACGCCGACCGGCCACGCAAGAGACATCGACTTGCCTTCGCCGAGCTTGTCCCAGGCCTCAGACCCAGTGGCGCGGGCCAGCGCGCCCTTGGTCAGACGGTTGAGCCGTCGTGCCCCGGCGCTGAGCTTGAGATCGGGGGTGACAAAGACCGCGATGCGGCCTTCGACTGTTGCCAGCGTGTCGAGATCGACCGGCGCGAAGGATAGTGCGCGGAGTTCCGCCATTTTCTGCTCCATCAGTTGGTTTGGCTATAGGCGTAGCGCCGGTGCGCCCGGTTGACCAGAGCCGGGTTTTCCCGCAAACCCTAGAGTATTGGGCCATCCCGGCCCACTCTATGTCGTGTGAAGGGGTCCGCTGTGCCAAGATTCGACAGATATATGCTGTCGCAACTCATGGTCCTCTTTGGGTTCTTCTCACTTGTGCTGGTCGCGGTCTACTGGGTGAACCGTGCCGTGGTGCTGTTTGACCGGCTTATCGCCGACGGTCATTCGGCGGGTGTCTTTCTTGAATTCACTGCGCTAAGCCTGCCCAGTGTGATCGCCCTGGTCTTGCCAATGGCGGCATTTGCTGCGGCTGTTTATGTCACCAACCGGCTGAAGGGCGATTCCGAGCTGACCGTGGTGCAGGCGACCGGATACAGCCCGTGGCGGTTGTCCCGCCCGGTTGTGTTGTTCGGTCTGATCGTGGCGCTGATGATGTCGGCGCTGACACATTTCCTTGTCCCGGCCTCTATGGCGCAGTTGAAGCAGCGCGAGGTCGAGATTTCCGGCTCGGTCAGCGCCCGGCTGCTGCGCGAGGGGACCTTCCTTCATCCCGGCCCCGGCGTGACTTTCTTCATCCGTGAAATTACCCCCGAAGGCGAATTGCGGGACGTGTACCTGTCGGACCGGCGGCGCGAAGACCGCGAGGTGACCTACACCGCTGAGAGCGCATATGTGGTTCAGGCCGAGGAAGGCCCAAGGCTTGTGATGGTGAGTGGGCTGGCGCAGACGCTGAACACCGAGACGCGTGCGCTCTCAACCACGATTTTTCAGGATTTCACGTATGATATCAGCACTCTGATCGTGCAGAACCAGAATCTCAACCTGCGGCCACGGCATCTGCCGACATGGGATATGATCGTCCGACCCGACGAAATGGCCGCTCTGGTCAATGTGCCCCTGGCGCGGATCAACGAAGAACTGCATGGCCGCTTCCAGCAGGCGCTGCTGGGGCTCGTGGCTGCCTTGATCGGCTTTTCGACTTTATTGACCGGAAGCTTCAGCCGCTTTGGTGTGGGGCGACAGATTGTGGTGGCGATTTTCCTCCTGGTGATCATCAAGCTGGTGGAAAGTGCCGTGACAGACCCCACTCGCAATAACGCGGCCCTCTGGCCTTTGGTGTATCTGCCCTCGGTCGTCGGTCTCGCGCTGGCCGGTGGGGTGCTGCATCTCGCCGCGCGGCCGTTCCGGCAACCGCGTGGCGCTGCGTTGAACGAGGTGTCAGCATGACGCTGCATCTGTACTTTGCGCGCCGGTTCTTGTGGACCTTTCTGGCGATCTTTGGGATTTTCTTTCTGTTTCAGGTGCTTCTTGATCTGGTGGAACAGATCCGCCGTCTCGACAATTCGGTGAGCTTTGCCGAAGTCATGCAGCTTACGCTGCTGAACACCCCCGAGGGGATGTATCAAATCCTGCCGCTTGTGATGATCCTGTCCTCCATCGCGCTTTTTGTGGCGCTGGCACGGTCGTCGGAACTGGTGGTTGCGCGCGCGGCGGGGCGGTCCGGACTGACGGCACTTGTGGGCCCGATTGTGGTGGCGGCGGTGATCGGTGGGCTGGCGGTGGCAATGGGCAACCCGATCGTTGCGGCGACGTCGAAAGCCTATTCAGATCTGCGGGAGACCTATCGCAATGGCGGAACGTCGGCACTCTCCATCGGGGCTGAGGGCTTGTGGCTGCGCCAGTCGGACCCGCGCGGGCAGACGGTGATCCGGGCGGCACGGGCCAATCCCAACGGGACAGTATTGTTTGACGTGATGTTCGTGGCCTATGCCGAAGGCGGCGGGCCCGTCCGGCGGATCGAAGCCGAAGAGGCCGAACTTGTCGATGGCGCATGGGAATTGCGGACAGCCAAGGTATGGCCTCTGGTGGCGGGTGTGAACCCGGAAACCAATTCGGTGCTGCACGACAGGCTGATTGTTTCGTCCACTCTGACCGAGGACAGCATCCGCGACCGGTTTGGGCGGCCCTCGGCCATCTCGGTCTGGGAGTTGCAGGGTTTTATCACCGATCTTGAGGATGCGGGCTTTTCGGCGCGACGTCATGCGGTGTGGTTGCAGATGGAACTGGCGCGGCCGGTGTTCCTGATTTCGATGGTGCTGATCGGTGCCGCCTTCACCATGCGCCACAGTCGGATGGGTGGAACGGGGATCGCGGTTCTGTCGGCGGTTCTGCTTGGTTTTTCATTGTACTACGTGCGGAACTTCGCGCAGATTTTGGGTGAAAACGGCCAGCTGAACCCGCTGGCCGCGGCGTGGATACCGCCCTTGGCGTCGGTGCTTTTAGCGCTTGGTCTGATCCTGCATCGGGAGGACGGCTGATGCTTCGGGTGCTAATCGCCGGAGTGATGGCTTTGACGTTCGCGGCGGTCAGTGCGCGGGCACAGTCTGGCGATGTGATCCTGCTGGCCGATCAGGTTCTGGTCGAACAGGGAGGCGACACGCTTGTCGCGACAGGCAACGTGGAAGCGCTGCACGACGGGACATGGCTTACCGCGTCGTCAATCATCTACGACCGCGCCTCGGACAGTCTGCAGATTCAGGGACCGATTCGGATTATCCAACCCAATGGCGACGTTCTGACGGCGACACAGGCAGAGCTGGATCAGGGCTTCGAAAACGGCCTTCTGGAAAGCGCCCGTTTTGTGCTGGATGAACAGTTGCAGATTGCCTCAGCCCGCGCGGCACGGGTTCAGGGGCGCTATACGGCCATGAGCCAGGTGGCGGCGACCTCGTGCCAGGTCTGCGGCAGCAACCGCCCGCCGCTTTGGGCCATCCGCGCCACACGGGTCGTACACGACGCCAATGAACGCCAGATTTATTTCGACAATGCGCAATTGCGGGTGCTGGGTGTGCCGGTGTTCTACATCCCACGCATGCGCCTGCCGGACCCGACCCTTGAAAGGGCACGGGGGTTCCTGATCCCAGAACTTAAAACGTCGAGCCTTTTGGGCTTTGGCATCAAACTCCCTTACTTCATCCCGCTCGGGGATCATGCCGATCTAACCCTGACACCCTATGTCTCGCCGGTCACACGAACACTTGAGCTGCGCTACAGGCAGGCATTTCGTACGGGCGACATCACCGTCAATGGCGCGATCAGCCGGGACAGCCTCGACAGTGGCGTGGCGCGCGGTCTGTTCTTTGCCGAGGGCGCGTTCCGTCTTCCGCGCGGCTTTCGACTGTCTTTCGACATCGAGGCGGTGAGTGACGACGCGTATCTGAACGACTACAACAGTGAATTCAAAAAAGACCGTCTGGACAGCGCTCTGACCCTGTCACGCACACAAAGAGACACATTCTTTTCGCTGGGGCTGATCCATTACGAGAGCCTGACAGATGGCGAAAACAACGCCACTCAACCGACAATCATTGGTGATCTGCGCTACAATCGGCGTTTTTTTCCCAAACCGCTTGGTGGCGAAATTCGCTTGGGATTCCAACTGCATGGGCACTACCGCTATTCCGACACCGATATAGATAGCAGCGATGCCGACAGCGTGGTTGATGGCCGCGACGTTGCGCGAGCCAATCTCGATCTGAGCTGGCGCGATCGCTGGACCTTGCCCGGCGGCATCCGTGCAGGTGCGGTAGCGCAGCTTTGGGTCGACCACTTTTTTGTCGAACAGGATGCAGGGGCCGAGGGCGACTATACCGAAGTCACGCCTGCGGCATCGGTGGAACTGCGCTGGCCTTGGGTCAAACAGACCGCAAATGGCGGTCGCGTCATGGTTGAGCCGCTGGCGCAGATTGGCTGGGTCGGAGGCCAACGGTCCGGCGTCCCGAATGACGAAAGCACACGCGTCGAGTTCGACGAGGGCAATTTGCTGAGCCTGTCGCGGTTTCCCGCCCCGGATCGCCGCGAGCGGGGTTTGATCGGTGCTGCGGGCCTGCGCTGGATGCGCGAAGACCCTGGGGGCTGGCGCGCGGCTTTGACGCTGGGCCGCGTCTGGCGAGAAGAGGTAGACACCGCCTTTTCCCGTTCCTCGGGTCAGGACAGCGCTGCGTCCGATTGGTTGATTGCGGGTCAGTTTTCACACCGCACCGGCATTCAGCTTTTGGCGCGCGGGTTGTATGACAGCGAAATGACCCGCTTCACCAAAGCAGAAATGCGCGCCAATCTCACGCAAAACCGCTATGCTCTTGGCGCGTCCTACATCCTGTTGACGACCGACCCGAAGGAAGACCGCGACGACGCGCAGTCTCAATGGCGGCTCAACGGGCGCTATAATATCGACCGCAACTGGACTGCCACGGGCAGCACCCGCTACGACATTGCGGAAGGGCAATTCCTCAAAGCAGGGGTCGGTGCAGAATACCGCAACGAATGTGTCGCGGTGGACTTTTCGGTCTCGCGCAGCTTTGCCTCTTCCACTAACCTTGAACCATCTACCGATTTCGGCCTGACCGTCGCGCTGACTGGCTTCAGCACAGGCGGCAGCGGCAAGGAGTACCGCCGTTCATGCAGCTATTGAGCACATCCATTCGCAAACTGAGCGCACTGGCCCTTGGTGTGGCGCTGGCCCTTGGACCGCGCCCCGCAGATGCGCAGAACCTTTTTGCCCCGGTCATCAAGATCAATGAAAGCGTCGTGACCGCCTACGAACTGGAGCAGCGCCAGCGTATGCTGACCGTGCTGCGCGCACCGGGAAATGTCGCGGAACTGGCCCGGGAACAGTTGATCGACGACCGCCTGCGCATTCAGGCCGCAAACGCTGCCGGGATCGTGCCCTCAGAGGAAGAGGTGCTGGACGGCATGACCGAATTTGCCGGACGCGCCAATCTGAGCCGGGAAGAGTTCATTCAGGCGCTTGAAGGCAATGGCGTCGCTGCGCAGACCTTCCGCGACTTTGTGCGGGCAGGCCTGAGCTGGCGACTGCTGGTGCAGGCGCGGTTTGGCGGTCGGGTCAACCTGTCCGAAGCCGAGATTGACCGGGCGCTTGGCGCATCGGGCGGCTCATCCGTACGGGTGCTTTTGTCGGAAATAATCATGCCAGCCCCGCCGCAGCAGGCCGAAGCAGTGCGTGAACGGGCCGAGCGGATCAGCCAGACCACCTCGGAGGCGGCGTTCTCGCAGGCGGCGCGGCAGTTTTCAGCCACAGCCACCCGTCAGGCCGGAGGTCGTTTGCCGTGGCAGAACCTTGAAGACCTTCCGCCGGTGCTGCGGCCGCTGGTGCTGGGTCTTGCTCCGGGCGAAGTGACCGATCCGATCCCGATCACCAACGCGGTTGCGCTTTTCCAGCTGCGCGGAATCGAAGAGGTTGGCTACACGCCCCCCACCTACTCTGCCATCGAATATGCAGCGTATTACATTCCGGGTGGCCGCTCTGAGGCGACACTTGCACAGGCGCGCGTTCTGGCAAGCCAGGTTGACCGTTGCGATGACCTTTACGGGGTGGCCAAGGGGCAACCGGAAGAGATGCTCGACCGACAGGCCCTTCCGCCGGCAGAGATCCCGACCGATATCGCGTTCGAGCTCTCCAAGCTTGATCCCGGCGAAGTGTCGACGGCGCTGACGCGGTCGAACGGTCAGACGCTGATGTTCCTGATGCTGTGCGGGCGCACCGGCGAAATCAGTGAAGATCTGGACCGCGATCAATTCGCGCTTGGGCTGCGCAATCAGCGGCTCAATTCGCTTGCCGAAAGCTACCTGTCGCAACTGCGCGCAGACGCCCGCATCGTCACCCAATGAGCGCAGCGCCGATTGCCCTGACCATCGGGGAACCGGCCGGGATTGGCCCCGAGCTGGCTGTGATGGCCTGGGAGGCCCTGCGCGGTGAGGTGCCGTTTTTCCTGATCGGCGATCCGGCACATTTGCCTGCGGGTACGGATTGGATTGAGATCGCCGCCCCGGACGAAGTGGTCCCGGGCGGATCGGCGCTTCCTGTTCTGCCGCACCGGTTTGAAGGACCGCGCACACCGG
>JAUIIR010000096.1 GCA_030431485.1 Alphaproteobacteria bacterium | reverse complement strand
CGCTGATCGACAACGCCACGGCCCAGGCGATTGCGGGGGGGCGGCATCGCGACCCGTTTGCGGTGCTGGGTCTGCACGAGGTGGATGGCAAACTTGTGATCCGCGCTATGCGCCCCGAGGCCGACAGGGTCGAGGTGATCGACGCCAAAACGGGACGCGCGCTTGTGGCGCTTGAGCGGGTTACCGATGGTCTATTTGCGGGCGTGATCCCGCGCCGGAAAAAGCGCTTTGCGTACCGCCTGCGCATGACACGCGGCAGCGATGTCTGGGAGGAGCAGGACCCGTACGCCTTTGGCCCCAAGCTGGGCGAGATGGATGAGTATCTTCTGGGCGAAGGCACACATAACCAGCTTTGGGATGCACTTGGTGCGCATGTCTGCACAAATGAAGGCGTAGACGGCACGCATTTCGCCGTATGGGCGCCGAACGCTATGCGGGTGTCCGTTGTGGGTGACTTCAATGGATGGGACGGCCGCCGCCACGTGATGCGCCGCCGGGGTGCGACGGGCGTGCACGAGATTTTCCTGCCCGGTCTGGGCGATGGCACCGTTTACAAATACGAGATCCTTGATGGCGCGGGCAACTTGCTGCCCCTCAAGGCCGACCCGGTTGGCTTTGGCGCCGAACTGCCGCCGGCCACGGCGTCGGTCGTGCGTGATCTGCGCGGCTATGAATGGTCCGATGCCGGATGGCTGTCCAAGCGCGGGGCAAAGCAGAAGATCGACCAGCCGATTTCGATCTACGAGGTGCATCTGGAAGGCTGGCGGCGCGTCCCGGAAGACGGCAATCGGTCGCTGACTTATCTCGAACACGCGTCGATGCTGGTAGATTACGCGCGCGACATGGGCTTCACCCATATTGAACTGACGCCTGTATCCGAATACCCGTTCGGCGGATCGTGGGGCTATCAGCCGGTGGGCCTCTTCGCGCCCACCTCGCGCTTTGGCACGCCGCAGGAGTTTCGCGCCTTTGTCGATGCCTGTCACAAGGCGGGGCTTGGCCTGATCATCGACTGGGTGCCGGGGCATTTCCCGACCGACCAGCACGGCCTTGGGCGGTTTGATGGGTCGGCACTGTATGAACATGCGGACCCAAAGGAAGGGTTTCACCCCGACTGGAACACGCTAGTCTACAACTATGGCCGGACGGAGGTGCAGAACTTCCTGATCGCCAATGCGAAATTCTGGTTCGAGGAATATCACATCGACGGGCTTCGCGTGGATGCCGTGGCCTCAATGCTCTACCGCGATTATTCGCGCAAAGAGGGCGAATGGGTGCCGAACAAGGACGGCGGGCGCGAGAACCTTGAAGCCATCGCCTTCATGCAGCGCATGAACGAAACGGTCTATGCCGCCGATGACAGCATCCTGACTGCTGCCGAGGAAAGCACGGCCTTTCCGGGGGTCAGCGCGCCGACCAGCACTGGTGGTCTGGGGTTTGGGTTCAAGTGGAACATGGGGTGGATGAACGACACCTTGCGCTACATGGCCGAAGACCCGATCAACCGAAAGTACCACCACGACAAGATGACCTTCGGACTGCATTACGCGTTCTCGGAGAATTTCATCCTGCCTCTCAGCCATGACGAGGTGGTGCACGGCAAGGGCTCGCTTCTGGGCAAGATGCCGGGGGATGACTGGCAGCGCTTTGCCAACCTGCGGGCCTATTATGGGTTCATGTGGGGCCATCCCGGCAAGAAGCTTTTGTTCATGGGCGGTGAGTTCGCCCAGGGTGGAGAGTGGAACAACGAAACAAGCCTCGACTGGCATCTGCTGGACTATGCGCCGCACAAAGGGATGCAAAACCTCGTGCGCGATCTGAACACGCTCTACCGCGACACACCTGCGCTTTACGAGAAGGACAGCAGCGAAGACGGGTTCCGCTGGATCGATGGCGGCAACGCTGCGGAGTCGGTGTTTTCCTGGGTCCGCTACGGCAAAGACGGCAGCGCGCCGGTTCTGGTGGTGTCGAACTTCACACCGGTGCCGCGCACCAATTACCGCATCGGTGTTCCACATAAGGGGCACTGGGCCGAAAAGCTGAACACAGATGCCGCGATCTATGGCGGAACAGATACAGGTACGCCCAACGGCGCTGAGACGCAGGATCTGTCCATGCACGGCTGCCCATTCATAATCGAAATCACCGTGCCACCATTGGCCACAGTCTTCTTTCAACTTGAGGAGGTTTGAAAGAATGACGTTTAAGGGGGAGAACTCATGAAGGAAGACCGTTTCAGCCTGGCGCAGCAGTCTATGGCGTTCATTCTGGCCGGCGGGCGGGGAAGCCGCCTGAAGGAAATGACCGACATCCGCGCCAAACCCGCCGTCTATTTCGGCGGTAAGACACGGATCATCGACTTTGCTCTGTCCAATGCCGTGAATTCCGGAATCCGGCGTATCGGCGTTGCTACCCAATACAAGGCGCACAGTCTGATCCGGCACATGCAGCGCGGCTGGAGTTTCTTCCGCGCCGAGCGCAATGAATCTCTGGACATCCTGCCCGCCTCGCAGCAGATCAACGAGGACAACTGGTACAAGGGCACCGCGGATGCCGTGACCCAGAACATCGCGATCATTCGCGGCTATGGCCCGAAATACGTGCTCGTTCTGGCCGGGGACCATATTTACAAGCAGGACTACTCTTTCATGATCGAAGAGCATGTCTGCTCTGGCGCCAAAGTCACCGTCGGCTGCATCGCCGTACCGCGCGAAGAGGCCAAGGGCTTTGGTGTCATGCGTGTCGATAACAACGACAAGATCCTTGATTTCGTCGAAAAACCCGCCGATCCGCCCGCCATGCCGGGCGACGAAACCAAGTCGTTGGCCAGCATGGGCATCTACGTCTTCGAGGCCGAATATCTGTACGAGATCCTCGAAAAAGACGCGCTCAATCCAAAATCGGACAATGATTTCGGTAAGGACATCATTCCGGGCATCGTTGCAGAAGGCGGCGCGCGGGCGCATCCGTTCAGCCGCTCCTGCGTGATGTCGGGGCTTGAGACCGAGCCCTATTGGCGCGACGTGGGGACCATTGATGCCTATTGGCAAGCCAATATCGACCTCACGGATTTCGAACCAAAGCTCGATATCTACGCGACCGACTGGCCGATCTGGACCTATTCGGAGCTGACTCCACCCGCGAAGTTCATTCACAACGAAGAAGGTCGCCGTGGTCAAGCGGTCTCGTCGATGGTGTCTGGCGGGTGCATCATCTCGGGCTCGTCACTCTATCGCTGCCTGCTGTTCACCGGGGTCAAGACACACTCCTATTCACAGCTCGAAGGCGTCGTCGCCCTGCCCTATGCCGAGGTCGGACGCCGTGCCTACCTCAAGAACGTGATCCTTGACAGGGGTGTGAAAATCCCACCGGGTCTGATCGTCGGAGAAGACCCCAAGGAGGACGCAAAGAAGTTCCGCCGGACTGAGAATGGCATCTGCCTCATCACGCAAGCGATGATCGACAAGCTGGGAAAGTGACATGAAAGTCCTGATGGTCGCCTCGGAATGTGCGCCTTTCGTCAAAACGGGAGGACTGGCGGACGTGGTTGGTGCGCTGCCCGGGGCGCTGGCGCGGGTCGATGTGGATGCTCAGGTGGTATTGCCCGCCTATCCGCCGCTCTTCCCGCATCTGCCCCAAGGCGAAGAGGTTGCGCGCTTCGACGACCTGCCGGGGGGACCGGGGCGTATCGTCAGAGTAACCGTACACGGGATTACGCTTCTCTTGCTGGATGCACCTCAGCTCTTTGATCGGCCCGGTGGTCTTTATGTCGATGAAAACGGGCGGGACTGGTCCGACAACCACCTGCGGTTTGGCGCCCTGTCGATGGCGGGCGCACGCATCGCGATGGGGGCAATCGAGGGCTATCAGCCGGATGTGGTTCATGCCCATGACTGGCAGGCGGCGCTGACACCGGTCTATCTGCGCATGGCCGGACGCGACACGCCGCGATCCGTGATCACCATCCACAACATCGCCTTTCAAGGCCGGTTTGGACCGCAGGTTCTGGGACAGCTGCACCTCAAGACTGATTGGTTTCATCCCGAAGGTCTGGAGTTTCATGGCGATCTGAGTTTCCTCAAGGGCGCGTTGATGTTCTCGGACCGGATCACCACGGTCAGCCCGACCTATGCGCGCGAGATCCTGACGCCCGAGTTCGGCATGGGGCTGGACGGTGTTCTGCAAGCCCGATCCGGCGCGCTGAGTGGCCTGTTGAACGGGATCGACACCGAGGCCTGGAACCCGGCCACGGACACCGCTCTGCCACAGACCTATGATGCCAAGACGCTCAAACGCAAGGCCGCAAACCGCGTGGCCCTGAGCGAACGCCTTGGCTTGGACGTACGGAGCGACGGGCCGCTTTTTTGTGTCGTGAGTCGCCTGACCAATCAAAAGGGTCTGGACGCGCTGCTCGACGCTGTGCCGCATCTGGTGCAACGCGGAGCGCAATTGGCGATTTTGGGAACAGGGCAGCCCGAGCTTGAACAGGGCTTCCGCGATGCTGCGATGGCGCATCCCGGTCAGGTCGCCACCCATATCGGCTATGACGAGGCGCTGTCGCATCTGTTCCAGGCGGGCAGCGACGCCATCCTAATCCCGTCGCGGTTCGAGCCCTGCGGCCTGACCCAGCTCTACGGTCTGCATTATGGCACATTGCCGGTTGTGGCGCGAACAGGAGGACTTGCGGATACGGTGATTGACGCAAATGTCGCCGCGATCGTTGCAAAGGCGGCCACCGGTTTTGTGTTCCACGACGTAAGCGCCACAAGTTTGGCGGCAGTAATCGACCGTGTGGTAGACGCTTATGACGATCCGAAGCTGTGGCAATCGATGCAGCGCGCAGCCATGCGCCATCCGGTGAGCTGGGACAGCTCGGCCCAAGCCTATCGTGACCTTTACGCAGACCTTGTCGGATGACCTATCACGCCACCGTTTCCGCAACGCTTGAACCCGGATCTCCGTCGTGGTTGGGTGCGCATTTTGACGGGGGCGGCACCAACTTTGCAGTGTTTTCGGAACATGCCGAACAAGTTGCACTGTGTCTGTTTTCGCCTGACGGCTCGCGCGAGGAGATGCGCCTGCCGCTGCCAGAGCGCACCGGCGCGGTCTGGCATGGGTACTTGCCGGGTGTGCAGCCCGGTGCGCTTTACGGCTATCGCGCGTCAGGCCCATACGCGCCGGACGACGGGCATCGGTTCAACCGCAACAAGCTGCTGATCGACCCTTATACGCGCGAGTTTTATGGGGCGTTCACGGATCACACGGCGACATTCGGCTACCAGCACGCCGCGCCCGAGGGAGATCTGTCCTTTGACAGCCGCGACAGTGCACCCTTTGTGGCGAAATCGGTGGTGTCAGACCCGGCGCTGTTCCCACTGGATGCGCAACCGCTGTCCAAAGGCTGGCACGACACGCTGATCTATGAAGGTCATGTCAAAGGTCTGACCATGCGTCATCCGGCTGTGCCTGAGGCGCTGCGCGGCACCTATGACGGGTTGGCGACGCCCGCGATGCTGGATCATCTGACCAAGCTGGGGGTGACGGCGGTGGAATTGCTGCCGGTACAGGCGATCAAGTCCGAAGGCGCGCTGTCCGGGCGCGGGCTGATCAATTACTGGGGGTACAATACGGTGGGCTTTTTCGCCCCCGAGCCACGCTATTTTGGACCCACCGGCGTACGCGGGTTCCGCGCGATGGTGGACCGGTTCCATGCCGCCGGGATCGAGGTCATCCTTGACGTGGTCTACAACCACTCCGCCGAGGGCGATCAACTGGGCCCGACCCTGTCGTTCCGAGGTTTGGACAATGCGTCTTACTACCGGCTTCAGGACGATGCGCCGCGCTATTACGTCAACGATACAGGCTGCGGGAACACGCTGAACGTAACACATCCTTTCGTCACGCGGCTGATACTCGACAGTCTGCGGTTCTGGGTGCAGGCGATGGGGATCGACGGCTTCCGTTTCGATCTGGCCACAACGCTCTGCCGCGAGGCGGATGGATTTGACCGGACGGGTCGGTTCATGACCGCGCTGCGGCAGGACCCGGTGCTGGCCGGGGTGAAGATGATCGCCGAACCGTGGGACATCGGCCCTGATGGCTATCAGCTGGGCGGCTTCCCGGCCAAGTTCGCGGAATGGAACGACCGGTATCGCGATACGGTGCGCAAGTTCTGGCGCGGGGACGCACATGGCGCGCAGGAGTTGGGATCGGCCCTGCTTGGCACGGCGCATGTGTTCGACAAGCGCGGACGCCGGGTGTGGTCGTCGATCAACTATGCCGCTTCGCATGACGGGTTCACGCTGGGCGACACCACGCGCTACGAGAAACGCCACAACGCGGCCAACGGCGAAGGCAATCGTGACGGGCACAAAGCCAATTTCAGCGAGAACTTCAGCGTTGAAGGCCCGACAGACGATTCAACGATCCGCGCCCAGCGCGCGCGGCGGCAGCGCAATATGCTGGCAACCGTACTCCTGTCACAAGGCACACCGATGCTGTTGGCAGGCGACGAAGGCGGGCATTCACAGAACGGCAACAACAATGCCTATTGTCAGGACAACGAAACCACGTGGATCGACTGGGCTTCGCTTGACCCCGAGCAGATCGCGTTCACCGCAGACCTGTCGCGGGTACGGCGGGACAATCCGGTTCTGCGGCAAATGGATTTCCTGCATGGCGCCACGCGCGAGACCGACCGGCGCAAGGATGTCGAATGGCGCGGATTCGACGGCAAACCGCTCAACTGGGGCGATGCCGCTCTGGCAGCACTTTGCCTGCACCTGCGGGGTAATGCGGAAAGCGTGACCGGCAAGGCTCTGAGCGACGAGATGTTCCTCGCGTTCAACCGGACGGAGGATGACCTCGATCTGGTGTTGCCTGCCACTGCACCGGACCTATGGGTGCGCGAGATCGACACCTCGGACGCGGCGCAATCCCCCACCCCGATTGTCGGGGAACGCATTCGTGTTCCCGCGCAGTCGGTGAGTGCTTTTGTTCTCAAGCGCGGGTCTGCGCAATGAGCAGCGCCGACGACAATTTGCGGGCCTTGTCGCAGGCGCAGGGCGTCTACCTTGATTTTTATGACCTGCACGGTGTGAGGCACGAAGCCAGCCCGGACACGCTACGCGCATTGCTCAGGGCGCTGGGGACGGACGTGGACAATCCCGCTTCGGTGGCCGAGGCCCTGACGGCTCAGACGGCGCGAAGCGGACCTGAGGAGATCATCGCTTTTGCGGGCGACCCGATCCATGTGCCTGTCACCCGCGACTGTGATTGGGCGTTGATGGATGAGACCGGGTCTGTGGTGGCCGAAGGGCGCACACCCGGAGCCATCGACCTGCCGCGCCTTGGGGTTGGGTATTACACCCTGCATCTGAATGGTACCCCTGAGCGCAACACATTTGTCATGGTCCGCCCTCATCGCGCGCCGGAACTGGCGACACAGTCGCGCGCAGACAGATGCTGGGGCACAACCGGGGCGCTGTACGGTCTGCGGTCCACGGCAAATGGCGGGCTGGGGAGCTACGCCGATCTGGGGGCCGTTGCGGCCATCTTCGGACACGCAGGGGCGCAGTTCCTTGGGGTCAACCCGCTGCACGCGCTGGGCTGGGCGATGGAGGATATCATCAGCCCCTACTCGCCCTCGCATCGCGGCATGTTCAACATCGACCATATTGCGGTTGATGGTGGATTGGGGCCGTCACCCGAAGCCCACCTGATCGACTATGCCGAATTCCGTGAACGCCATCGCGCCGCGTTGGAAGCGCAGTTCAAGACGCGTGACAAAGCCGCCTTTGCCACATGGTGCAAGACCTGCTCTGACGAGACCCGCCGTTTTGCGGAATTTGAGGCGATCAGCGAGATCCACGGGCATGATTTCCGCACATGGCCTGCGGCATTGCAAATGCCCGGTCCTGCGGCACGCAAAGCGGTCGGGAAACGGGCAGAGTTCCATCTGTGGCTGCAATACTTGGCTGACACGCAGATCGACGCCGCGCAGGCTCAGGCAACAGGGGCGGGTATGGCGCTTGGGCTGTACCTTGATCTTGCAGTCGGCCCACGGCCGGATGGGGCCGAGGTCTGGATGAACGCGGACACGATTGCCAAGGGCGTCACCATCGGCGCCCCACCCGATCACCTGAGCCCTGAAGGCCAATCCTGGGCGCTCGCAGCCCACGCGCCAGGTCCTTTGGCGCGCGCGCGGTACGCACCGCTGCGGTCGATGCTGCAGCGGCTTATGACGAAATGCGGCGTGTTGCGGATCGATCATGCGTTGGGCCTGCTGCGCAGCTTCTGGCTGCCCGATGATGGCAGTCCGGGCGGGTATATTACGCAACCGCTTGATTCGCTTCTGGCCGTCATCACCATCGAAGCACATCGCGCGGGCTGTCTGGTGGTGGGCGAAGACCTTGGGCTGGTGCCCGACGGGTTCCGTAAGGCGATGAATGACGCGGGGCTGTACAGCTATGCGGTCTGGCAGTTCGAGGCGAAACATCTGGGAGAGATCCTGACTGCGGACACCCTGCCGCCCTACAGCCTTGCCTGCTTCGGCACCCATGACACGCCGACACTGAGCGGGTTCTGGCATGGTACGGATATTGAGTGGTGGCAGAGGGTCGGTTGGCTGTCCTCTGGCGACCGCGCAACGCGACACAGCCACCGGGCCAAGCAACGCGGGAGCCTGCGGGATGTCTGCGCGATCCACAGCACCGCAACGATTGGCGAGATCGCCGACACGATCCATCGCGGTTTGGCGCAGTCTCCGGCGGCATTGGTGTCGGTGCAGATGGACGATGTGTTCGGAGAGCTTGAGGCACAGAACCTGCCCGGCACGATCAACGAGCACCCGAACTGGCGGCGCCGG
This sequence comes from Alphaproteobacteria bacterium, assembly GCA_030431485.1. Taxonomy (GTDB): domain Bacteria; phylum Pseudomonadota; class Alphaproteobacteria; order Rhodobacterales; family Rhodobacteraceae; genus Marivita. The sequence goes on along the minus strand of JAUIIR010000096.1, from coordinate 6,086 downwards.
TTGAGCGTGCCTGTCGAGGCAATGGAACAGTCCACCGCATTGCGCCATATTTCCGGTGTGATGCGCGAGGCGCGCGGCGGCCCCGCACAATACGACGACACGGACCACTCCAAGGAGGTACCCGCATGACGATCCTGACCCAGACCTGCACCCCGTTCGAGGGCCAGAAACCCGGTACCTCGGGCCTGCGCAAGAAGACCCGCGTTTATATGCAGCCCAGTTACGTGGAATGTTTCGTGCAGTCGATCTTCAACGCGATCGGCGGGGTCGAGGGCAAGACGCTGGTGATCGGCGGGGATGGGCGTTACTTCAACGCCGAGGCGATCCAGACGATCCTGCGCATGGCCTCGGCCAATGGCGCGGCGCTGGCGATTGTTGGTCAGGGTGGTCTTTTATCCACCCCGGCGGCGTCGAACCTGATCCGGCAACGCGGGGCAGATGGCGGGCTGATCCTGTCGGCCAGCCATAACCCAGGCGGCATCGACGAGGATTTTGGCCTCAAGTACAACATCTCGAACGGCGGCCCCGCCCCCGAGGCGATCACCGACGCGATCTTCGAGCAGACGAAGACCATCAGCAGCTACAAGACGCTGGACACGGGCGATATCGACCTCGGCAAGATCGGGACAGTGGCTTTGGGCGATATGGCGGTGGAGATCGTCGATCCGGTCGAGGATTATGCGCTTCTGATGGAAGAGCTGTTTGATTTCGGCGCGCTGCGTAATCTGTTCGCCAGCGGCTTCACCATGAAGTTCGACGCGATGCACGCGGTGACGGGGCCGTATGCCAAGGCCATTCTGGAGGACACTCTGGGTGCGCCTTCTGGCACGGTTCTGAACGGTGTGCCTTCGGTGGATTTCGGCAAGGGTCATCCAGACCCGAACCCGATCTGGGCCAAGCCCCTGGTCGATCTTGTGATGTCCGAGGATGGACCGGACTTTGCTGCCGCCTCGGACGGGGATGGCGACCGGAACATGATCCTTGGCAAAGGCATCTATGTGACCCCTTCTGACAGTTTGGCCGTGCTGGCCGCCAACGCGCATCTGGCCCCGGGCTATGAGCGCGGCATCGCGGGTGTTGCGCGGTCCATGCCGACCAGCGGAGCTTGTGACCGGGTGGCTGAGGCCTTGGCGGTGGAGTGTTTCGAGACGCCGACGGGATGGAAGTTCTTCGGAAACCTGCTGGACGCAGGACGTGTGACGCTTTGCGGTGAGGAGAGCGCAGGCACGGGCAGCGACCATGTGCGCGAGAAAGACGGGCTTTGGGCGGTGCTGTTGTGGTTAAACATTCTGGCGGTGCGGAAGATGTCGGTGAAGGACATCCTTCAGGACCACTGGCAGACCTATGGTCGCAACTACTATTCGCGCCACGATTACGAGGCCGTGGATGCGGAGGCCGCGAATGGGTTGATGACCGACCTGACGGCCAAGCTGGATGATCTGGCGGGCCGGACATTCGGTGCCTGTACTGTGAAGATGGCAGACAGCTTTTCCTACCACGATCCGGTCGATGGATCGGTGAGCCACAATCAAGGGCTTCGGATCAATTTCGAGGGTGGCGGGCGCGCCGTGCTACGCTTGTCGGGCACCGGCACGGAGGGTGCGACGCTGCGAATTTATCTGGAGCGATATGAAGCGCCCGACTGCGATCTGAATATAGAGACACAGGCAGCGCTAAGGGACATCGCTGAAGCCACTGCGCTCATCAGCGGGTTGACCGAGCGTACGGGACGGACAGCGCCGAACGTGATGACCTGAGCGATTGAGTATCTCGACAGCTCCGTCTGCATTGCGATACGGGAACCGCATGAAGGCTTTTGTTGTCGATACCGTGGTTACTGTCACCTTTTTCACCCTTGTCGCCGGGATGACAGAGCTTTTCATCGCCGGGATGGAGCTGCATCAGGTGGTGGTTGCGCGTCTGCTGACGATACCCGTGATGGTGTTGACAGGACGTCCCTACGGCGTTTGGCGCGATTGGGTTTTTGTTAGAACAAACCCAAAGCAAAAACTCACCACGGTTCTCGTGGACATCATCGCTTTTCTGACATTCCAAGTGCCTGTATATGTTGCAACGCTCATTGTCGCCGGAGCACGTGCTTCGGAAATCCAAGCCGCCGTGGGCGCTGCAATCCTATTTATGGTTCTGCTCAGCCGTCCTTTTGGCCTGTTGCTCGAATGGGTGCGCCGTCAGGCGGGTACCGAGGTTGAGGCCCCGCCGTCAGGCCGCTTCACTCCGGCACCTCGCTGACGCGCAGCCGGGAGGCGCGGCGGGTCAGAATCTGGCGGCGGATGAAGGCCAGGATGAACAGCGACGACAGGATCAGAATGATCGTCGGCGCCGGTGCGCTGTCGAGGAAGAAGCTCAGATAGGTGCCCAGCAGCATCGCCGCCATGTTCACGCCGACCGCGACCCAGAGCATCGTTTTGAACTGTCGCACCAACAGGAACGCAATTGCGCCCGGTGCGATCAGCAACCCGATGGCTAGTATCAGGCCAGCCGCCGAAAGCGTGGCCACGATGGTCAGCGACAGCGCCGTCAGCATCCCGTAATGCAGCGCGTTGACCCAAAGGCCGGACGCCTGCGCCTGCGCGGGATCGAAGCTGTGCAGCAGCCAGTCTTTCCACTTGAGCACCAACACCACGGCGACCAGTGCCGAGATCACGCCTGCGGTCCAGAGCTCGTGCGGCTCGACCCCGAGCATGTTGCCGAACAGGATGTGATCTAGATGGGCACTGGTCTCGATCGAGACATAGAGCACGATCCCTAGGCCGAACATGCCCGAGAAGACCACACCCATCACCGTATCCTCTTTGACCCGGCTGTTGGTGGATAAATAGCCCGTCGCAAGCGCACAGGACATCCCGGCGGCGAAGGCTCCGACAATCAGCGGGATGCCGAAGATATAGGCCAGCACGATCCCCGGCAGGACAGCATGGCTGACCGCATCGCCCATGAGCGCCCAGCCTTTGAGCACCAGAAAACACGAGAGCAGCGCGGTGGGGACTGCCACCATCATCGACATGAGGAAGGCGTTTTGCATAAATGCAAAGCGGAACGGCAAAAGCAGCGCTTCCACGTCCATCATGCACCGCCTTTTGCAGGATCAGCCTGCACCAGACTGTCTTTAGGCCCATCGCGCAGCGCCGCTTCGGCCTTGCGGCGCGCGGCAAGCAGGCCGTGCCGTGGAGCAAAGACAAAGGCCACGAGGAAGATCAGCGTTTGCAGGCAGACGATGATGCCACCCGTCGCACCGTCGATGAAGTAGCTGATATAGGCCCCGGTGAAGCTGGTCACCGACCCGATCAGCACCGAGGTCACGATCAGGCGAGGGAAGCGGTCGCAGATCAGGTAGGCGGTGGCCCCCGGCGTCACCACCATTGCGATCACCAGAAACGCGCCCACGGTCTGCATCGCGGCCACAACGCTGGCCGAGAGCAGAACGAAAAACACCGCCTTGAGCAGTTGCGGACGCAAGCCAATGGTGCGGGCGTGATTTTCGTCGAAGAAGGTGACCATGAGGTCTTTCCATTTAAGCAGCAGCACCGCAAGGGACACAAAGCCGATGATGGCCAGTTGAGCCGTGTCCTCAGGCGTGATGGCGAGGATGTTGCCCATCGTGATGGTCTGCACCGAGACCGAGATCGGATTAACAGACACCATGAAGAGGCCCAGACCAAAGAAGGACGTGAAAATCAGCCCGATGATCACGTCAGGCTTGAGGCCCGAGCGTTCTGACAGGAACAGCATCGACCCAGCCGCCAGCCCGCCCGCAATGAACGCGCCCAGTGCAAAAGGCAGGCCTAGCATATAGGCTCCTGCCACCCCGGGTACGACCGAATGAGACAGCGCGTCACCGATCAGGGACCAGCCCTTGAGCATCAGGTATGCCGACAGAAAAGCACAGACCGCGCCGACCAGAGCCGAGACCCACATGGCATTGACCATGTAATTGTAGACAAAGGGTTCAAGAAGAACGTCCATCACGGTTTAGTCTCGGTGATCTGGGTCTTGTCGCCGTATTGTACCAGCGGGCGCTCATCATCGGTGAAGATAGTGATCGCGCGGGCGTCTTCATCATCATGCAGCGCATCGCCGCCCAGCGTGAAGTGGCGCAGCACGCCACCGAAGGCTTTTTCGAGGTTCTCGCGGGTGAAGGTGGTCTCGGTTGGGCCGTAGCTGAGCACGGTGCCTTTGACCAACACGGTGCGGTCACAGAATTCCGGCACCGAACCGAGGTTGTGGGTCGAGACCAGCATCACCCTGCCTTCGTCGCGGAGTTCGCGCAGAAGGGCGATGATCTGGTCTTCAGTTTTCACATCCACCCCGGTGAATGGCTCGTCGAGCAGGATCACCTGCCCGTCCTGCGCCAAGGCGCGGGCAAGAAACACGCGCTTGCGCTGACCTCCGGACAGCTCTCCGATCTGGCGGTGGCGGAAATCGGTCATGTTGACACGGGCCAGCGCGTCATCAACCGCTTGATGATCGGCAGCTTTCGGGCGGCGCAGGAAGCCCATCTTGCCGTAGCGCCCCATCATCACGACATCTTCGACAAGCACGGGGAAGGCCCAGTCCACCTCTTCGGACTGCGGAACATAGGCGACAAGGTTTTTCGAAAGCGCCTCTTTCACGGTCATGCCGAGGATACGAATCTCGCCTTTGGCCGCTGGAACGAACCCCATGATCGCCTTGAAGAGCGTCGACTTGCCTGCGCCGTTGATGCCAACCAGCGCGGTCACGGTGCCGCGCGGGATCTCGAAACTGGCATTCCACAGCGCGGTGTGGCCATTGCGGTAAGTGACGGTCACAGCCTCTGCCGATAGCCCGTCCCGGGTTTGACTGCGCGATATGTTGGTCATCTGACTCTGCTCATCGAGCATGGCGTGTCCTTGGTTTTAAAGGCCTTTGGCCTGACATGGGTGCGCCCGCAGTCTTTCGACTACGGGCATTTGTGTTCAGTGCGGCGTCACCTCAGTTGGTGACGGCGGTGGTCAATCCTTCGGCCACGGTGCGGGTCGTGACGGTCAGCAGGTCAAGATAAGTCGGCACCGGGCCGTCGGCCTCACTCAGCGAATCGACATAGAGCACGCCGCCATAGGTGACACCGGTTTCACGGGCGACCTGTTCCGCCGGTGCGGTGTTCACGGTGCTTTCGCAGAAAACCACAGGGATCTCGTTCTCGCGCACGCCGTCAATCACCGCCCGGACCTGCTGAGGCGTGCCCACCTGATCCGCGTTCATAGGCCAGAGGTAAAGCTCCTTCAGCCCCATGTCGCGGGCCAGATAGCTGAACGCGCCTTCGCAGGTCACCAGCCAGCGTTGATCCTCGGGGATGGACGTCACGGAGTCGCGCAGCGGTTCAATCGTCGCACGCAGTTCGTCCTTGTAACGCTCTGCGTTGGCCGCATAGAGCACAGCATTGTCCGGATCAGCGTCGGAGAACGCTTTGGAGATATTGTCGACATAGATCAGCGCGTTATCCAGACCCATCCACGCATGCGGATTGGGTTTGCCTTCATAGCTGCCCGATGAGATCGAGATCGGATCAATGCCTTCGCTGAGGGTCACCGAGGGAACGTCGTCGAGATTGGAGACGAATTGTTCGAACCAAAGCTCAAGGTTGAGCCCATTCCAGAGAATCAGGTCTGCATCATAGGCCCGCACAATGTCTTGCGGAGTTGGTTCATAGCCGTGGATCTCGGCCCCCGGCTTGGTGATCGACACCACCTCAGCCGCGTCCCCGGCCACATTCGCCGCCATATCGGCAAGAACAGTGAAGGTGGTGACCACTTTCATCTTTTCGTCCGCTGCCGCGCCGCTTGTGCAGGCAGCAAGCAGGCTGACCGATACCAGGGTTTTTAAACTCCGTCTCATGCCTTCGAACCTCCGTGTTGAGTATGTCTGCATCATTTTGAAAATGCAAATCACTCGCAATTACGTAGAGAACGAAATCGGTCCTGCAAGGGTTCCAAGGAAAAACAGGCAGGTTCCCGCCGTGCGGATGATCCTGCGTTACATCACTATTTCTGAGAGATCAGTGGTGAGCCGTGCAGGATTCGAACCTGCGACCCACTGATTAAAAGTCA
>JAUIIR010000095.1 GCA_030431485.1 Alphaproteobacteria bacterium | reverse complement strand
TGGGCGCGATGGGCCGCCGCAATCAGATCATCGTGCGCGGACTTGGCCCGACTGAGGCGCGCGGCACGCTTTGCGACATCGTAGGCAAGCCCTGCGGCCTCACGGGCTTCGAGAACTTCCGCCGAGGTCTTCGCATTCGAAAGCATGGTTGCGGCACGATCAATCAAACCGGGAAGGCTCGGATCGCCCTGGGGGATGGGAAGAAGTGCCGTCACGACGCACCTCCGTTCAAAACGAAACGGAACTTCGGCTTGCCGGTGCGCACCGTGCGCGCGGGCTCGAACCCCTTGCGCCAGCTTTCCGGCAGGGCAACGTATTTGCGTTCGGAGACCGACAGCTTCGTATCGATGAACTCGGCCGGGTCTTCGCCAGCCGAGGCGATGTTCTCGGCGATTTGGGCGAGCTTGGCTTGATCCCAGTCGATACGTTTGGGCAGTTCGGCGATCACGGTGACGCCGTCATCCTCGAAGCGGGTGGTGCCTGTGTCCTTGCCCTCTTCGCGGCGGCACTCAGAGGCACGTGCCGCGTATCGGACTTCAAGGGCAAGCGCGAACCGCTCTGTCACCACCTTCATACGGTCGGTGGCGGCATCGATTTCTGCTTGGACGGCTGCCAGAAGGTTTGGCGGCATGAGAGCCAGTTCTGTGACCGGCATATTGAGCATGTCATCCACGCTCGGGATGTTTTCGGGGAAAGCCATAGGGGCTCCTTTCAAAAGGGATCAGTGGGCTGCGATCAGCCGTTCGGGGATGGGGGTTGAGGGCGATCTCGGGCGGGCGATGGCGCGGTATTCGAAGAGATCTGGGCCAAGGCGTTCCTGGACGAGGTGCACCAGCTTTTGCTCGGAGGCGCGCCAGGCGGCATCCGCGATGCTGCGCAGCGTGGCCTGCTGAGAGGGTGTCAGGCGCGACATGAGCGAGCCGGTATCCACGGCCAAGAACCCACGGTGATAGCTGACACTTGCACCCGCATCTGCGAGCGAGACCCAAGCATAAAAGCCAATGTCATCGCGGATCTGCGACGCCATCACGACACCTGTGCGCTTTGGGAGGCATCGCCTCGGCGCAGAGCCGCAGCTTCAAAGGCCATGATGTCCTCGAGCCGGTAGATGACCCGCCCGCCGAGTTTGAGATAATCGGGGCCTTCGCCGGTCCAGCGCCACCGTTCCAGTGTGCGATGCGAGATCGCCCAGCGTCGGGCCAGTTCCTTTTGCGTGAGGCAGAGTTTTGACTGCATCCTTGTCTCCTGTCTTGGTTACCAGGAGACAATGCAAAACGCCGGTGTGGGATGTCGTCGGGATCGCAGTGGGATGCAGTGCCGGATCAAGACACTGAGAAATTTCAAAGCCCCTGAAACGCACTGGGGGATGGGCATCCGGCACCCATCCCCCAGCAGATCCCACACCTATCCCACGGCGCGCGCGGGTGCGTCGTTCTTAATCGAAGCGCAAACGGTAGTTCCCGCGACCGTCAGACTGAATCAACTCGCGCCACTCGGGCTTTGACTTGAAGACATCGACCATTTTCAGGCTGCGTGATCCTGCAGCCGTCAGAAGGGCCTTTCCGTTCTGCCAAGGCTGACCCGCTTCGGCCGCAGCATGGAGCACACGCACGACGTCGGCCTGGATGGCGCCGAGCTGGAAACAAAAACCGCGGCTGCGCACTTCGCGATAGCCGACGGTGTAGATGAACCCTTGCTCTGGAGCTTGCCCATCGCCTCTGTGAAATCCTGCTTTGATTTCATAGCGATCGCGCTCATGGCGCCGCATCAAAAGATCGCCAATAACAACATATTGGGGAGCATGTGTTTCTGGAAGCGCCGCGTAACCGCACCGATCATGGCGGAACTCATTCAGATGAGCCTCCCCGCAACGGAAGAGGTGAAAGACATCGCAGGCGTGCAGATCGAGAAGGCCACTGAACACCCGCTCCTCATAGGGCACCCGAAACCGCGCCCCATCAATGTCAGCGTCATAATCGCCAAATTCCAGAAGTTGATTGAAGACCCGAATGGACAGACGGACTTGGTTGTTTTCTGCGAGGTAGATCAGATCGTCTTCCTCAATCGACCAGCGCCGAAGGATCTCTGGCAGCGAATAATACTCCTTCTCAATCCGCATGGCCGCCTCCGACTCTCACCCCGTATGTTCCATTATTGTTCTATCGCCTTGACGATCCCATAGCAATCATGTCTTATCCTATTATATCCACAACCGGATGGGGATAAGATGACCTCGCATCATAGTTTGGCCGACCGACTGCAGGCGCGCGCGGACCAACTTGGGCTCAGCCCCGCGCATGTTGCGGAGATGGCTGGGGTCAATCGCTCCTTCGTGTACGACATCCTGCGAGGCCGCTCATCTCGGCCCGGATTAGATCGCTTGATGGAGGTCGCGCGCGTTCTCAAGGTCGAAGTGGATTGGCTGATCCACGGTATCGGTGACGTCGAGGGGCCATCCCCATTCTTGGAGAACCCTGACGAAACCTTTGTGCCGATCGCGCAAGCTCCCGTGCGGCCCTCAATGGGCGGCGGTTCCGTGGCACTTGAAGAGTATGAAACACCGGGCCGTGCTTACCACTTTCGAAAGTCCTGGATCAAACACGGCTTGAAAGCTGCGCCCTCCCAATTGCGCATCATGAAGGTCGAGGGCGACAGCATGGAACCCACGCTCTTTGATGGTGACACCGTACTTGTGGACATGGACCGTAAAGCCCCAAACCCACCGGGCATCTTCGTTCTCGATGATGGCATGGGCTTAGTGGCGAAGCGCTTACAGCATGTCCCAAACAGCGATCCGCCCGCGGTGCGGGTGATTTCGGACAACAAGCATTATCCGGAGTACGAGCGCACGGCAGATGAAATCGTCATCGTCGGGCGCATTCGTTGGTTTGCACGGGAGATTTGACCCCTCAGGCTTACCCCAAATTACAACAGGGCAGCTTATCTGTCAGATATCTTTATTCTTTTTCGGTGGCTTTAAAGTGTCGGGGGCTCCATCGGGTCCGAAATATTCCCAATCGTCAGTTTCATCGAATTCATCGTAGACCCCTCGCTTCATGATTTGGCCCGAGGGGTAAAAGTACTGCCACACACCGATTTTTCGAAAATTTCGTTTGTACCCTATGCTGAAAATTACGCCGTGTTCATAGAAATCCACCCAAACGCCGTTTGGAACGCCGCCCTCTCGGGGATGGGAATATTCCAATGCGCCGCTTGGGAAGAATTTCTCGTGAACGCCGTCCTGCGTTCCGTCCTTGTACTCGAGGCGAAACTGCAATCGACCGTCAGCGTCGAATGTCTCCCAGACACCATGGCGATTATCATCTTTATAATTTCCGCGGGATTTCAGAACGCCATGCTCGAAAAATGACCACCGACCCGTCTGTTTGCCCTCAAAATAAACGCCGACGGATGTGGGAAGATTTTCAAGATCATACGTTGTCCATCGCCCATGTCTCAGGCCCTTGGAAAAGTAACCTTGGGAAATCAATCTTCCCTCAGCGCTATAGGTTTCCCAAAGTCCCTCTCGTTCCCCATCAATAGTCTCGCCTTTGTACGAAATGCCTTTGGCGAGGACTGCCGAGCCCGGAACGGAAGCCACAAACAGAGCCATGACAAGAAATGATGAAAACAATTGTCTCACGTGCTCGAGCCTCTTCTTATCGGTTGCCCTTACGCTCAGGATAAAAAGCTCCACCCCTAAAGGCAAACTGGGAAAGCATCGAGATGAGTTAACTCCTTGCCTCCAAACACCATCGACTACGTTATCGCACGCAGGTTCCCCGCAACCCTCTGATTTATCTTGATTATGATCTCTGGCGAAGCCCAAAAAGGTTCACTAACCCGAAAGGCGCTCCCATGCTTGATGAACGTGAACCCCCGATTTCGGGGCCCAATCCCCTATGTCCTGAGCGCATGTCATCCGAGGCGCGCCTTGCCGAGATCGGCCGCATCCTGGCCGCGGGCGTCATCCGGCTGAACGCCACGAAGTCCAGCGGTTTATCTGCCAAGAACGGAGACAGTTTCGTGGACTTCTCGCCCCGAAAGAGCGGTGGTCGTCGTGCAAAACGCATCCGCATCGGAGGAATTCATGAAGCATCACAATAAGATAACGCCTGCGCAGCCGGGGCATGATCCAAGCCTGGACCAGACGGTGCTGTCGCGCCTGGCCGCCCTGAAGGCGATGTCCGTCAAGGAGCTGAAAGCCGAATGGGAAAAGCTCATCGGCACCTCGGCGCCGAACAACAGCCGGGCGTTTCTCGAACTGCGGATCGCCTATCGGCTTCAGGAACTGACCTACGGCGGCCCAGACCGGGACACCCGTCGCATGCTGGATCTTCTGGCCGACGAGGTCGAAGGGCACTCTCGGCGCAAGCATCAGATCGCCGACCCCCGCAATCCGGTGGCGGGTACGAAGTTGCTGCGCGAATGGGATGGCGTCGCCCACACCGTGACCGTGCTGAAGGACGGCTTCGATTGGGGCGGGCAGCGCTACAAATCGCTCTCGGCTGTTGCCCGCGCCATCACCGGCACACGCTGGAACGGCTATCGCTTTTTTGGGCTGCGCGAGCGGAAGCGAGGTGAGGCATGAAGGACGTGACCATAAAACCCACCCGCCGCCTGCGCTGTGCCATCTACACCCGCAAATCGAGTGAAGAAGGGCTCGATCAGGAGTTCAACAGCCTCCACGCCCAGCGGGAGGCCTGCGAGGCCTACATCGCCAGCCAGAAGTCCGAGGGCTGGGCGCTGGTCCGCGACCAGTATGACGACGGCGGCATCTCGGGCGGCACTCTGGAGCGGCCGGGACTGCAGCAGCTTCTCGCCGACATTGAAGATGGGCTGATTGATGTGGTCGTTGTTTACAAGATCGACCGCCTCAGCCGCTCACTGATGGATTTTTCCAGACTGGTTGAGGTCTTCGACCGGAACGGCGTCACCTTTGTCTCGGTGACGCAGTCCTTCAACACCACGACCTCAATGGGGAGGTTGACGCTGAACATCTTACTCAGCTTCGCCCAGTTCGAGCGTGAAGTCACCGCAGAGCGCATCCGCGACAAGGTGAAGGCTTCGCGTATGAAGGGCATGTGGATGGGCGGATACGTGCCCCTCGGCTACGACGTCATCGGCCGCAAATTGGTGGTGAACAACGAGGAAGCCGCCAAGGTCCGCATGGTGTTTGAAAGATTTGTGGAGGTTGGATCCGCGACCGTTCTGGCACGCGAGTTGCGCAGCGATGGGTTCCGAAACAAGCAGGGCACACTGATCGACAAGGGTTACCTCTATCGCCTGCTAAACAACCGCGTCTATCGCGGTGAAGCCGTGCACAAGGGCGCCACCTATCCCGGTGAGCACGAGGCCATTATCGACGCGCGGCTTTGGGAGCAGGTCCATGACATCATGGGCGAGAGCCCCCGAAAACGGGCCAACAACAGCCGGACGCAAACACCTGCGCTGCTCAAAGGATTGCTCTTCACCGCAACGGGCGCAGCAATGACGCCCTCCAGTACCAAGAAAGGCGCCCGCCGGTATCGATACTACGTGTCTATGGATCTTCTGAAGAACCGGGAGACACCCGAGGATGGCATCCCGAGGCGCTTGCCGGCCGACACCGCTGAGGCAGCCGTCATCACGGAAATCCGCCGTGTCCTGCGCACACCGGAGACCACGGCACAGGTCATTGCTGCACTGGACCGCGAGGATATCCTCGAGGCAGAGGCCATCGAGGCGCTCCAGCAGTTTCCCAAGCTTTGGGATCAGCTCTTTCCGGGCGAGCAGGCCCGCATCATTCAGTTGCTCGTCCGGCGCGTTACAGTGACAGCTGAAGGCCTCGTGATCGACTTGCGGACCGACGGGATAGCCGGTGTCATGCGGGAGATGATGACCCCACGCCAGCTTGAGGCTGCGGAATAATGGCCGGGCCCGACACCATCCAAGTGTTCGTCCCCCTCAAGGTGCGGAAGAAAAACGGGCGGCCCAAGATCTTGCCGCCCGCCGATTACTTGCCCAGCGAGGATAACACCCAAGATCCGCATATCCTGCGTGCCATCGGCCGCGCATGGGCCTGGCGGCGTCGGATGGAAGCCGGAGAGTTCAGCACAGTGCGCGACCTCGCAATCGCCGTAAACCTCGCAGAGCGCCATGTCAGCAGGCAGCTGCGGTTGGCATATCTCGCGCCGGAGGTCTTGAAACGACTGGTATTTCGGCGGGAGGTATCTGCCGTGACCATAATGCAGCTGTCAGAGTGCGCGGGATTACCTTGGGCGAATCAGGCCGGCGTGGCGTTTGGGGAACCGAATTAACGCAAACGGCCCGGAGCGGACCTTGGAGCATCGTGCAGCGAACGGTAACTTCGAGCCCACAGCGGAAGTCTTCTTTTTTCGCTGCGCGCGCTCACGGCACGAAAATCGCTGCAAGTGCTCGGTCTAAATCGCTGCGGGGCTGCCGGTTTAGCAGCCATTCACGAACGGCGCAGCGAAGGTTACCAGTGCAATTCACAAGTCGGGGGCTTTTCTGCCGTTCGCCGAAACTGCAAAAAGTCGATGTAACAGCTTGTGTGTTTCGCTTCCCGCTGCGAAAGACAGGCATTTGGGGCGGATGCTAATAGACGTCCAAGCGCTGTTTTATGTATAAGGTTCAATCCCTTAGGCTAAATTTTTGAGGAGGTTTTAGTATGCCTCTCAGTCAATGTGCGGAGCATACTCCTTAGCCTATCAACTATTGGTTTTCACTGACCTAGTTGTAGAGCCTGCCTCGATCGAATGCCGAACTCGTGGCCATCAGCGTAGCTGACCTAACCCGCTCACTTTAGATTCTGAGTTTGCTTTGGCTGCCCCGAAGCTCCGACCTGCGCGCAGCGCTTTCCCTGTTGGTTAAGCCCGCACCTGTGCGGCAAAAAAAAAATATTTATACACTTTGCACGCAAGCTTAATCTGTGTATTTTTGTTGCATGCAAGATTCGCCAAAAACACCATCCAACGTCGTAAAATATCGCAAAGGGTCGTCTGCCAAAGAGGTATGCGAGGGGTTGCGGCGGCGAATTCTCACCCTTGATCTCAGGCCAGGCGAACCGATCGACGAGACGCAGATCTCAGAGATGTTTGGGGTGTCCCGATCTCCAGTGAGGGAGGCCATCAATCGATTGAGCGCAGAGCGTTTGGTCGTCGCTCTTCCAAACCGAGGTGCGATTGTGGCCCCCGTTGATCTGATCGGGTTTCCGCAATTCATGGCCGCGCTCGACTTGCAACAGCGTTTTGCAACGCGGCTCGCAGCGCGCCACCGTTCGAGCGCGGACCTTGTCCGTCTTGAGATGCTCGCAACGGAGTATAATGAGGCGGTCAGAAGCCCGGATTCAGTTCGCGTTCTTGAGGCAAACCATGACTTTCACCTCGCCGTCGCAGAGGCGGGGCGCAATGATTATGTTACGCGCCAATATGGCGAGCTTCTCTCAGAAGCGCGTCGTTATCTGCACATCCATATCGAATACCTCATGGCAACCTCTGGGCGCGGGCTCCTCGAGGATCAGCACCTCGATTTTCTCGACGCAATTCGCGCCCGCGATGTCGAGGAAGCTGACAAGATCGCGCATGAACACACGCTTCAGTTCGAAGAGCGGTTTTTGCGCGCATTGCGCCACATGCCAGACCCCAATTTTCAGATCGAAGCCCCTGAGCGCACCCCGGATCGGTAGTGCCCAGTATTGCCTCCATATCCGTTTCTAGCCACGCCAATAACTTGGGGGGAGAGATTTGGAATCCAGCAATCCGATGGACCACCAAGCACGCCGTTTTTGTCAAGATTTCCACTGACTGCGGCCATTCTGGTATCGGCGAATGCTGGTGTTTCGACAACGCTCCCGATGCTTTGGTTCAGTTTCTGAGAACAGAAGTTGTAGCAGCCTTTCTGGGAGCGCACCTCGATGAGGTTGAGGGGATTGCAGCCCGCCTCCTAGAGCGGGCCACGCTTACGGGCAGGCATGGTATTCTCAGCAGCGCACTTTCCGGGATGGACATTGCCACCCATGACGCCTTGGCTCAAGCTGCCAAGCGTCCGCTTTTTCGACATCTGTCACCTTCGGCTTCTGGCTCTGTCCCGCTCTACGGCAGTGGGGGCCTTTACGGTAAGGGCAAAGACACCGCAGCTTTGGTGGCTGAGATGCGCGGTATGGCCGACAAAGGCTATCGCGCCGTCAAAATGAAGATTGGGGCGCTTGCGGTCGACGAAGACATAGCGCGAGTGCGCGCCGTGTTGGACGCCCTGCCTGCGACATGTTCGGTGATCGTCGACGCGGTTTATAGCTATGCCCCGGCAGAGGCGCTCCGGGTTTTTGAGGCGCTGCCTGCCGAGCGGATCGAAGCCTTTCAGTCGCCTATCGATGCCCAGGATCTGGCAGGTATGGCCTGGCTTGTCCGAAACGGCGTTCCCGTGATGGCTGTAGAGGCCGAACACCGTCCAGAAATCCATAAATTCATGATCGATCAAGAGGCCGTTGTCTTTCTTCAAACAGCGCCCGTTGCCTGCGGCGGTATCTCACGCGTGCGCGCGCTGAGCGCGGCAATCGCTGACACGCCGATCCGGCTGTCGCTTGAGGTATCCTCGACCGCCGTGGCCTTGGCCGCAGCCTGCCATCTTGCGGCCGCCGACGCGCGTATCGTCCATGTCGAGCACCACACAGTTCACACGGTTTTTTTCGACGACCTTGCACTCGGCCCAAAACCAGGCACGGAACACACGAACCTTCCAGATACACCAGGGTTGGGCCTGGAACTGCCAGAAGAGCAGCTGACACACCATTTCGAGCAAACACAGACAACCTGTTCAAAGATCCCGCTAGGGGACGATGAGATCACTCAACAAGGAGACACGACATGATGAAGTCGAAACTTGCGGCTCTGGCCGCAGTCGCTGGTCTATCGCTTGGCGCGGCACTGCCCGCAGCGGCGCAGTCCGGGGACACACTCACCACAATCCAGGAACGCGGCAGCCTGCTGTGCACCGGCCACAACGGCAGCTACCTTGGGTTTGCCGAGGTCGATGACGAGGGCGCTTGGCAGGGCTTTGACATTGAATTTTGCAGGGCGCTCGCCACAGCAATTCTGGGATCGCCAGACGCGCTGCAAATTGTGCCGATAAGCTGGGCCCAGCGTTTTCCAGCGATCCAGTCAGGTGACATTGATGTCATCATTAAAGTAACCGGCTGGACCCAAAGCCGCGACACTGAACTTGGCCTCCAATATTCCCGACCCTATTTCATCGGCCCATTCTATGTCATGTCCCAGACCGAGCTGGGCGCCTCCTCTATTGCCGATCTTGAAGGCGGCGTCTTTTGCGTGAACGCGGGCACCACGGTGGAACGCGTTCTGGCCGACTACATGGAAGCAAACAGCATCGATTATGAACCGCTGTCATTTGAAAGCGCTGAAGAGTTGCGTTCGGCGCTTTACGCTGGCCGGTGCGATGCGATCGCAGGCTTTGGCCCCTTCCTCGCCTCGACGCGGGTAAATGCCCCGGACCCTGAGGCGTTGACGATCATCGGTGACGTGATTCAACTGGAACCTGAGGGCATCGTGGTCCGCGAAGGCGATGATGCTCTTCTCGATGTGATCAACTGGATGGTCTCGGCCCTTTTGATGGCCGAACAAGAAGGCATCACCCAGGCCAACGTTGACGAGATTCGCGCCAATCCTCCCTCGCCGTCCATTGAACGTCTGTTGGGCGTTTCCCCGGGTGTCGGCGAGCGCCTCGGGCTGAGCGACGATTGGGCCTACAACGTGATCAGGACCGTCGGCAACTACGGCGAGATTTATGATCGCACAGTGGGAGAAGGCTCGCGGTACCAACTGCCCCGTGGCTTGAACAATCTGTGGAACAATGGCGGCCTCCTCTACCCGCTGGTGCTCGATTAAGCTCACAGCCGCCGCGTGCAGGGGCGCGCGGCGGCCCCCTCTCCCTTGCAACAGGACGGCCGGATCATGAGCGCACTCTTGCGATCCAAACGCATCCAATCGATGGCAATCCAAGGCGGCTTTGTGGCCATATTTGTTGCGATCATTGCTTCGCTGGTGTTCACCGGTGCGCGTAATATCGAGGCCCAGGGCATCGCCAGCGGCTTTGGCTTTTTGGAGCGGTCAACTGGCTGGCCCCTGGCCTTTTCGGTGATCGAGACAACCCCACGGTCCACCTATTCCGAGGTACTGTTGGCAGGGTTGTTGAATACCCTTTTGGTCGGCGGTCTGACCTTGGTCTTTGCGACGATCCTGGGCCTCTGCATTGCCTTTATGCGGATCTCAAACAACCTTCTCGCCCGCCTCACTGGCACAGCTTATGTCGAGATCTTTCGCAACGTGCCCGCAATCCTTCAGGTGGTGTTTTGGTACGCGGTTTTGACCCATCTGCCCCGTCCGCGCGGGGCCTATTCGGTGGGCGAGGTGGCGTTCTTTTCCAACCGCGGCTTTGTTTTGCCGGCTCCGGTTTTGTCGGGCCTGGATGCGATAATCCTGGCCTTGGGCTTTTTGGCGCTGATCGGCGCCTTTGTCTTTGCGTCCCGATTGCAACTCACCGCACGCGCCAAGCTTGGCGCGATTGGGGCATTCGTCGTGTTGGCAGTGGTGGTGTGGCTGACCGGACGTGCGCCAGATACGCCGCTGATTTCGGTGCCCGAGCTGGCAGGTTTGCGGTTTGTCGGCGGTGTAACCATTCCGCCTGAGTTTTTAGGCCTTCTGATCGGCCTATCGTTCTTTGGGGCGGCCTATGTCGGTGAAATCATCCGCGGCGGCCTTTTGTCGGTCGACACAGGCAAGCTGGAGGCGGGCGCCTCGCTCGGACTGTCGCCCTGGCAGATCAACCGTCTGATCCGCATTCCATTGGCGTTTCGCGCAATGCTGCCGGCGCTTTCAAACCAATACATCTGGCTGATGAAGGCCACCACGCTTGGCCTTGTCATCGGCTTTAGCGACTTCTTCGCGGTGATCTCTACGTCGATCAACCAAAGCGGCCAAACGCTTGAACTGATTGCGCTGTTGATGGGCGGCTTTTTGATCCTGAACTACGCGCTCGGGACGGGCATGAACGCCATAAACCAGCGCCTCAAAATCAAGGGACGGAGCTGACATGACCGACGTAGTCACCCCCAGCGAACACTTGCCGCCGCCCCAAAACACATGGGGCGAGTGGATTTGGAAGAGCTTTTTTGGCTCGGTTTCCAACACCCTCTTTACGCTGGCTTTTGGTGCCTTTGTCGTTTGGGTACTGTCATCGGTAGCCGGTTGGATGGTTCTCGACGCCGTTTGGCGGGTCGAAGACCGTGACTTGTGCGGGCACGGAGCCGGTGCCTGTTGGGCGGTGATCGAAGATCGCTGGCGGCTGATCTTCTTTGGCCTCTATCCCTACGAAGAACAATGGCGCTCGAGTATCGCTTGCCTGGCACTTGCGCTGACGATTGTCTTGTCCTGTGTGCCAAAATTCTGGTCCGTGCGCCGGTTGCCAGTTCTGTGGCTTGCCGGGTTCTCGGTTTTCGTTGCGCTGATGCGCGGAGGGTTTGCGGAGCTGACACTTGTGACCACCGAACAATGGGGCGGTCTGTCGCTAACGTTGTTCATCTTCGCCAGCGTGTTCCTGATTGGGATGCCCTTGGCGGTAGTATTCGCCCTGGCGCGACGGTCCTCCTTTCCGGTGATTGCCAAAGGCATGGGTGTCTTTATTGACGTGGTCCGATCGTTGCCGTTGTTGGCAATCCTCTTTTCTGCGGCCGTGGTGATCCCGATCCTGGTGCCCGATTGGTTGCAGAGTTCGAAACTTGCGCGCGTGATCGTAGCCTTCGCCGTCTTCTTTGCTGCCTACCAGGCCGAGATCATCCGCGCCGGCCTGCAATCTCTGTCCGAAGGCCAAGAAGAAGCAGCGTTGTCGCTCGGCATGCCCTATTGGTCTGTCATCTTGGACATTCTGATGCCTCAAGCGTTCCGCAACACCCTGCCCTCCACGATCAACCAAGCGGTGATCACCTTTAAGGAAACCTCCATCGTAACAGTCATCGGTTTTTTCGAGATCATGGCTTCGGGCAGAGCGGTCATCGGCACCGATGAATGGGGCGCGCAATTCGTGGAAATCTACGTCTTCCTAGGACTTGTCTATTTCGTCTTTGTCTTTGGCTTGTCGCGCTATGGCGCATGGCTGGAAAAACGTATGAGGGTCGGTCATGGCTGAGGCTGCAATCGTCGCGCAGGGTTTGCAAAAACACTACGGCGCCTATCACGCCTTGCGAGACATTAACCTGAGCATCGAGGCCGGCGAAACGGTGGTTGTCTGTGGCCCGTCCGGATCAGGCAAATCCACCCTGATCCGGTGCATGAACGGGCTGGAGGCCTTTTCCGAAGGGCAGCTCAACGTTCTGGAATACGAAGTAGGGGATGACCTTGCCCAGCTGTCCGCGATCCGAAAGCGCGTGGGCATGGTTTTTCAACATTTCAACCTTTTCCCGCATATGACCATTTTGGAAAACTGTGTGCTACCGCAGGTTCGCAGTCTTGGGCGGGGCCGAGAGGAAGCCACCGAAAAGGCCCGTCAGCAATTGGCCAGAATGAAGATCGACATGCATGCGGAAAAATTCCCCGACCAGATCTCGGGCGGGCAAAAACAGCGCGTGGCGCTGGCCCGCTCCCTTTGCCTCGATCCGGAGGTGATGCTCTTTGACGAGCCGACATCGGCGCTTGATCCGGAAATGATCGCCGAGGTGCTGGATGTGATGCGCGATTTGGCCCGCGAAGACATGACGATTGTCTGCGTCACCCACGAGATGGGCTTTGCCAAGGCCGTCGCGGACCGCGTGGTTTTCATGGCCGAGGGGCAGATCATTGAGGTCGCACCACCTGAGACGATTTTCACCGCGGCCAAGTCCCAAATCGCACGTGACTTCTTCAGCTCGGTTCAGTCATGACGCCGCCCATTCGCCATGTACGACAGGCTGATCTGTCGGGCGAGATCGACTGGCCCTACTACGTCGGCGCAATAAGGGCGGCACACCTCTTTCCAAAGGCGCAGATCGAAGATGTGTTCCTAGGCCAAGACGGATCAACGCTCTTGTCCCGGGCAGCGTGGATCTCGGGCCTTGGGTTCGGCGTCAAGAGCGTCACCGTGACCTCGGCCAACAAAGACAGGGGCCTGCCAACCGTGCAGGGGGCGATGACCGTTTTCGCCCCAGATAACGGGGCCCCGCTGGCCATCGTGGACAGCGACGTTCTGACCAACCTGAAGACGGCAGCAGATTCCATTCTGGGCGCGCAACTATTGGCGCGACCTGACAGTCGTGCGCTGTTGGTTGTGGGCGCGGGGTCTGTGGGGCGCATGCTGGTTGATGCCTACCGTGCCCTCTTTCCCGGGCTGGAGCAGATCAGCCTCTGGAACCGATCCCCGGAAAGCGCCGAGGCCATGGCGTCAGAGTTTGCAGCACGCGATATCCCTATTCAGGTGGTCACGGACCTTCACGCCGCTGTTGCAGAGGCGGATATCGTCACAAGCGCCACGATGGCCAAGGACCCTCTGATTTTTGGCGATTGGGTGTCGCCTGGAACCCATGTGGATCTGATCGGCGCCTACCGCGCTGATATGCGTGAGGGGGACGATACGCTTTTGCGCAAGTCGCGGCTGTTCGTAGACAGCCGTGCCTCGACGATGGATCACATTGGCGAGCTGCGCATCCCTCTGCAAACGGGTGTCATCGGCCCAAATGACATCAAGGGGGACCTTTACGATCTTGTCGCAGGAACCCCAATGACACGCGACCCAAGTGACATTACCTTGTTCAAAAATGGCGGCGGTGCGCATCTCGACCTGATGATTGCGATGGCCCTGCTTGAGCGTTTGGGAACGGGCATAGAATGAACCTGGCAACTTCAACCAGCCACAGCACCCACGATGCCGAGGCGGACGCCCGCAACGACGACATCCTGATCTGGGTCAACGGAGAGCTGGTGCACAAAGACGAGGCCAAGGTCTCGGTCTATGACAGCGGCTTTATGCTAGGCGACGGCATGTGGGAAGGCATGCGCCTTTATGACGGCACATGGGCGTTCTTTCACGAACACATGGACCGTTTGTTCAACGCGCTGAAATCGGTGTCGATCGATATCGGGATGGGCCCTGCGGATATTCTCGATATCCTGAACACGACCGCCGCCGCCAATGGCATGGTCTCGGACGCACATTGTCGGCTGATGATCACCCGCGGACGCAAAGCGAAGCCGTTTCAGCACCCGGGGCTCAGCCGCTTTGGCCCAACCATAGTGGCGATCATCGAACACTCCCAACCCTCCGAAGATGTTCAAACCAAAGGCATCCGTCTGGCAACCGTGCCCCAGGTGCGCGGCCTGCCCATGAGCCAGGACGCCAAATACAACAGTCATTCCAAACTGAACTGCGTGATCGCCTGCCTTCAGGCCGAACAAGCCGGTGCTGACGAGGCGCTGATGTTGGACCCGCATGGCTTTGTGAACACGACAAACGCGTGCAACTTTTTCATCGTGCGCCGGGGTGAGGTTTGGACCTCAACCGGAGACTACTGCATGAACGGTGTCACCCGCCAAAAGGTGATTGACCTGTGCCGTGCCAATGACATCCCGGTCTTTGAAAAGAATTATTCGCTTTATGAGACTTATGGGGCAGATGAAGCCTTTTTGACGGGCACCTTCGGCGCGCAGACGCCGGTTGCGGAGATCGACGGCAAGCTCATTGGCGCGCACCACGGGGCGGGACCAATGACACAGCGTATTCGCAAGCTTTACAAGCAACTGGTGGCTGCGGAGATTGCGGGCCAGCGCGCATCAAAACAGGAATAAGTCGAGGTCTGAAGGACTAGGTGCGCTGTTGTCAGATCGTTTTGATCGGGGTCGTCTACGGCAGTTTGAATGTCCGTTGTGACGACACTCGCTGCATCGCAGTAAATTTGGCGCCGCACATGCGAAGGGATGCTGCGTCAGCAAAGGGCGGAAGATGAATGACCGGAGAGTCCGCATAGCAGACTATGGCGCAGAATGCAGCGAAAGCCTGCTTTCCGCCCACATCGACCGCCCTGTGCCCGTCCTCCGGATTCGCAAGGCATTGTGCTATCGGTTGCACTTTCGAAAAGGGCGCTCGCCCGAAATCGTCAAGCACCTGTAATTGAACACTATTTTGAAAGCGTCCTTCTGGAGGCCTAGGGCGGTCGATTAGAGACAAATGCGGTTCAGAGACCGATTTTGACCGTTTTGCCAGTCTCCGAAGGGCGGTCGCCGCAGCTAAACCCCTTTGAAACAAAAAGAAAAAAGGGCCCCGCGAGGGCTCATCATCTGTTTCGGCAAGTGTAGGTGGCGGA
>JAUIIR010000094.1 GCA_030431485.1 Alphaproteobacteria bacterium | reverse complement strand
GGCAGGATCGGCAGCGACAGGAAGAGGTCGGTCAGGCGCATCAGCAGCCCGTCGGCCTTTTTCACGAAGCCGGCCATCACGCCGACAGCGGTGCCGATGATCAGGCTCAGCACCATTGCGGCCCAGCCGACCGCCATCGACGTACGTCCGCCCTGGATGATCTGTGCGAGCTGGTCACGGCCCAACTGATCGGTGCCGAAGGGGCGGCTCAATGCAACCTTTGCACCGCTGTCCCAAAGCGCGGTCCAGATCGGGCGCAGGTCTTTGTTGCGGATGTCGAGCTTTTGCGCATCGACCTGCCAGAGATACGGCCCCAGCAGAACGGCGAGGGTGATGAACAGCAGGAACCCGCCGCCGAACATTGCTCCCTTGTGTTTGCGGAACTGGTCCCAGACGTCTTTCCACTGGCTGCGCGGCGGCTCCAGCGGGCCTTTGTCGGCCAAGGCTTCGATCGGGGTCGGCGTGGCTTGAACGGGCTCAGTCATAGCGGATCCTCGGGTCGAGAAGGCCGTAGAGGATATCGGCAATCAGGTTAAAGAGAACGATCAGCACGGCAAAGATGAAGGTCAGCGTCATCACCATCGGTAGGTCGTTGGCGAAGAGTGCAGTGATAAGCAACTGCCCAATGCCGTTCACCTTGAACACGTTTTCGGTGATGATCGCGCCGCCGAAGATCGACGGTACGTTGAGGGCGATCACGGTGATGACAGGGATCATCGAGTTGCGCAGTACGTGCACCGTGACCACAACGGCCTCGCTCAGACCCTTGGCGCGAGCGGTGCGTACGTAGTCCTGATTGAGGTTGTCGAGCATTGAGGCGCGCATGTAGCGGCTGATCTGCGCGGTGGTTTGCAGCGCCAGCACCATCACTGGCAGGATCATTTGCTGAAGCTGGAATTTCAGGCTCGCCCAGTCGTTCACGACATGTGTGGTATCATAGATTGAAGGGAACCAACCAAGCTGGACCGAGAAAATCACGATCAACAGCGGCCCGGTGAAGAAGGGCGGGATTGAGAAACCGATCATCGTGATAAACGTGCCCGACTGGTCGAAAATCGAATACTGCCGATACGCGGAGTAGATACCAATGGGCAGGGCAATCAGGATCCCTACGACATAGGCCATCCCCACAACCCAAAGCGTCTGCGGGATGCGCTGGATCACGATGTCCATCACCGGGCTGCGGGTCTGCCACGAAATCACGCGAAGCTCGCTCTGATAGAGCTGTGTGTCGGGCAGCCAGCCCAGCAGGCTGCTGGAGTTGGTCAGGTAGTCGATGAAAACCTTTGGTTCGATCCAGAAGACCTGTACCAGCCATTTCCAGTACTGGACCAGTGCCGGTTCCCCGACGCCAAGCGCCTGCCGCATCTTTTCCTTGACCTCGGCAGGGACGGTCAGAGGGACCTGCGCCATTGGATCGCCGGGGGCGAGCTGGAGCAGCATGAATATGACAAAACTGATGAACAGAAGCGTCGGAACGGCAAGAACAAGTCGTCGGACGGCGAAGGTCAGCATCGTGTGGCGCCTCGGGTCATTAGTCTTTTTGAGGGGCGAAAAGCAGGATGGGCATCAAGCCCACCCTGCGATCATCGGACGGGTGATCAGTTGGACTTGATGCGGTGCCAGTCCGCAACGTTCCAAAGCTCACTGTCCCAAACGTTCAGCACGACACCGCCAAGGCTATTGGCATGTGCCGACAGACGGCCACGGTGCACCAGCGGGATCATGCCGCCATTGTCCACCATCATGGCGCTCAGTTCGCGACCGATGCGCTGACGCTCAGCCATGTCGGCTGTCTTTGTCAGCTCTGCATGCAGAGCATCAAACTCTTCCATGCAGAAGCGGCTGATGTTTTCACCCTGCCACTGTGTCTCGGGGCGCGGGGCGTTGCCGCACAGACCGTTGCCGAGATAGGCCTGCGGGTCGGTGCCGTTGAAGGTGTTGGCATACATTTCAACGTCGGCATAGAACTTCTGAAAGGTGTCGGGCGAGCCCGCGTCACCGCCAAAGAACACCGACGCGTCCACGTTACGAAGCTCGGTTTCAATGCCGATCATCGACCACCACTCTTTGATGAGCGCCTGGAAGTCCTGACGCACAGCGTTGGTCGAAGTCTGGTACAGGATCGACAGCGGCACACCGTTGTGCTCACGCACGCCGTCGCCATCGCTGTCTACGATGCCAGCTTCATCCAGCAGCGCCTTCGCGCCTTCGATGTCCTGTGTCTCGCAGCCTTCGAAGGTCGATGCGAATGACTCCGGAGCAGGCACCCAGGAGCAGCCAACCTTACCGGCCTGACCGTAGCCGATCTCCACCAGAAGCGGACGGTCAATCGCCATCGACATGGCTTTGTAAACCGCCGGTTCCTTCAGGAACGGATGCGGATGCATCGCGGTCGACCGTTCGCCTTCGGGCAGGCTTGGGTCAGGGTTGGTCTGGTTGATCATGATGCGTTCAAGCAGCGGACCAAAGCCAGCGACCGCGACACCTTTGCCGCCTTCTTCCATCTGTGCAATCACATCGGGCGCAAGCTGCAGGTTCCATGCATAGTCAAACTCGCCGGTTTCCATCACGGCCTGACCTGCCGCACGCGCATCGCCGCCACCTTTGAAGGTCACAGAAGCAAAGGCTGGCTTGGCCGGGTCGCGGTAGTTGGGGTTCGCCGACATGGTGATCACGTCGTTTGGCTTGAATTCATCAACAACAAACGGGCCGGTGCCAATCGGGTTGAAGTTCTGTTCGGTACAGGTGGACGCCGCAGCGCCAAGGCAGCTTTCGAACTGGGCCTTCTGAAGGATCGGGCTTTCGCCGCCGACAAAGGGGCCGTACGGGTTCGGGGTCGGGCCTTCGAACGTGACGACGACCGTCAGGTCGTCGGGCGTCTCAACGCTGGACACACCGTTGAATTTGGTTTGCTGCGCACAGCCACCTTCGGGGTGGGTGCAGTATTCGTGGGTAAACGCAACGTCAGCCGAGGTGAACGGCGTGCCATCCGACCATGTCAGGCCGGGTGTGATCTTCCATGTGATCGAGGTCAGGTCTTCGCTTACGCCACCATTGGCAACGGTTGGCACTTCATCAACCAGCCACGGGACAAGCTCGCCTTTTTCATTATAGCGCGCCAGCGGTTCAATGATCATGGATGCCGACTCGACATCCTTGGTGCCGCCCGAAAGGAACGGGTTCAGGATCGAGGGTGCCTGCCAATAGATAATCTTGACCTCGCCATCCGCGCCACGTTCGGCGATTGCCGCCGGCGCAAGTGCGACAGAGGCCGCAGCACCCAAGAGTAGGGATTTCAGTTTCATTCTTCTCTCCTTGTTGGACACAGTTTGCCTATGTCGTTCTCGTTATCGGGGCTGACCACAGCTTGCAGGCGCGTTACCGTTTTTGAAAGACGAACCGGCCAATTTTCAGCAAAACACAGGCGTTTTCCCCCTAGCTGCGCATCGAAACAGCTTTTGAACAAAATGCAAGCCTTCAAGACCGGATTGCTGGCGCGACGTAGAGACATCGTTTGACTCTGCTGCAACTGCGGTTAGCGTTTGCGCAGTGACAGATAAGGACGACGCCCATGCCTGACGGCAGCATTGCCAAGATCGAAAACCTTCGCGTTGAGTTTCAGACAAAGTCCGGAACGGTCGTCGGGGTTGAAGATGTCTCGTTCGAGATCAATCCCGGTGAAACGGTCTGTGTCGTGGGCGAATCCGGGTCCGGCAAATCGGTCTCGTCTCTGTCGTTGATGCGTCTGATCGAGTTCGGCGGCGGCGACATTGCGGGTGGGCGGCTTTTGTTTGACCGCAAGGATGCAGGGCAGATCGACCTATCCGAGACGGATCAGGACCTCATGCGCACGATCCGCGGAAATGAAATCGGGATGATCTTTCAGGAGCCTATGACGGCTCTTAATCCGGTGTTCACGGTGGGGCGCCAGCTAACCGAGGGCCTTCGACTGCACAAAGGCATGAACAAGGCGCAGGCGGAAGAGCGTGCGCTGGAGTTGATGCGCCAGGTGCGAATCCCCGAGCCCGAACGGCGTCTCAAGCAGTATCCGCACGAATTGTCAGGCGGTATGCGACAGCGCGTGGTCATTGCGATGGCGCTGGCTTGCGAGCCGCGCCTGCTGATCGCAGACGAGCCGACCACGGCGTTGGACGTGACCATTCAGGCTGAAATCCTCGCATTGATGGACCGCCTCAAGCGTGAAACCGGCACCGCGGTGATGTTCATCACCCACGACATGGCGGTTGTGGCCCAGATGGCTGACCGCGTGGTGGTGATGTTCCGCGGCAACAAGGTTGAGGAAGGCACTGTCGAGGAAATCTTTGAAAACCCGCAGCATCCCTATACCCAGGCTTTGCTGGCTGCGGTGCCCAAGCTGGGTGAGATGACAGGCACCGACCTGCCGCGCCCGATGCGGCTTCTGGGACGCGATGGATCCGAGGTGCCGCCGATCACCGGTTCGGAAGAAGTGCTGTTGGACGTGAAGCACCTGACCACCCGTTTTGAGGTGAAAGGCGGGTTTTTCCGCCGCACCGTTGCCAATGTGCATGCGGTCGAGGATGTGTCGTTCAGCGTCAACAAGGGCCAGACCCTGAGCCTTGTCGGAGAGTCCGGTTGCGGTAAATCCACCGCCGGCCGCTCGATCCTGCGGCTGGTCGAGCCTTTGGAAGGCAGTATCTTCCTGGACGGCAAAGACGTCATGGCGCTCTCTCAGTCCGAGTTGCGAGACGCCCGGCGCGACATGCAGATGGTGTTTCAGGACCCATTTGCCTCGCTCAATCCGCAGATGCAGTTGGCCGACCAAGTCTCTGAACCAATGCGCAATTTCGGCATCGGGTCGAGCGCTGAGATGCAGAAGAAGGTCGAAAACCTGTTCGATCGGGTGGAATTGCCGCGTAGCTTTATGCAGCGCTATCCGCATGAATTATCCGGTGGTCAGCGCCAGCGCATCGCGATTGCGCGGGCGCTTGCTTTGAATCCGAAACTAATCGTCGCGGATGAGGCGGTGTCGGCTCTGGACGTGTCGGTACAGGCGCAGGTTCTGAATCTGATGCTGGAACTGCAGGCCGAACTGGGGCTCTCCTTCCTCTTCATCAGTCACGATATGGCGGTGGTTGAGCGGGTAAGCCATTATGTCGGCGTGATGTATCTGGGCCGGATTGTCGAACTGGGTCCGCGCCGTTCAGTCTTCGAAAACCCGCAGCACCCCTATACGCAAGCGCTCATGAAGGCGGTGCCCATCGCGGATCCGCGCCGCCGTAAATCCGAGAAGGACCTGAACTTCAAGCCGATCCCATCGCCGATTCATGGTCTTGACTATGAACCGGAGAAATCCGTTTATCGCGAGGTCGAGCCGGGTCACAAAGTGCTGATCACGGACAGTGGTTACTGAGGTCAGCGACATTCCCGGATAGGCTGCGTGCATGTTACGCGTATTGAAATGGGCCATTCGCGGCGTTGTCTGGACCTTTGCAGTCCTGGCCCTTGTGGCGTGTGCGTTGCACGTGACCAACAGCGACGGAGATGTTTCAGTTGCACCGCCCGAAGACGCGGCGCTGCGGGTCGCTAGCTATAACGTGCATTATATCATCCTGAACGAAGCCACCGGCCCCTGGTCGGTTGGGGATTGGGAGCGGCGAGAAGGGCCTTTGGATAAGGCTTTCAAGGCGTTACAGGCTGATATTGTGGCTTTTCAGGAGATGGAAAGCTTCCAGCGGGGCAGCGATGGTTCGGTCAATCTGGCGCAGGATCACCTGCTGGAAAAGAATCCCGACTATGCTGTGACCGCGACTGGCGACTGGCGCGAGTTTCCTCCGACGCAGCCACTGTTTTACGTGAAAGCTCGCGTGCAACCAATTGATCAGGGATGGTTTTTCTTTTCTGAAACGCCTGACGTCATCTATTCTCGCACCTTCAACGGCTCATATCCGGCCTTTGCGTCCTGGGCACAGTTTGAAGACCTCGAAACCGGCGACAGATTCCGTGTGGCCAATGTACATTTCGAATATTCCAGCCGGTCCAATCGGCTTTTATCGGCACAACTGGTCCGGGACCGGATCAAGCCGTGGATTGATGCGGGTGAGACGGTTTTCCTCGTCGGTGATCTGAATGCGTTGCACGGAGCGCAGACGATGGACATTCTGGAAAGTGCTGGTGTCACGTTCGACCGTACCCCCGGTGCAACCTATCACCTGAACCGCGGCATCCACGTGCTTGGTGCCATTGACCATCTGTCGCGCACTCCCGATGTGTCGCTTGTCGATGGGCCACTGGTGCTGCAAGAGCGGTTTGACGGCGAATGGCCGTCAGATCATCATCCCGTCTACGCAGATTACCTGCTCCCCTCAGCCCAGAAGTGAGACTATGCCCAACCGCCTGACGCCACGCCAAATTCTTGACCAATTGGTAAAATTTCCAACAGTCAGCCGCGACACGAACCTGCCGCTGATCGACTGGGTCGAGAATTACCTGTCTGAGCATGGGGTGCAGAGCCACCGGCACATCAAACCAGACGATGCCACCAAGGCAGCTCTTTTTGCTCATGTCGGGCCCGAGGTCGCAGGCGGGGTGGTCCTGTCCGGTCATACGGACGTGGTGCCGACCGACGGTCAGCCGTGGAGCACCGATCCTTTCACCGTCACCGAAAAGGACGGCAAGCTGTTCGGGCGCGGTACGACCGATATGAAAGGCTTTGACGCGCTGGCCATCTGGGCGCTGGTCGAAGCGCAGTCTCGTGGTGTATCGCGCCCGGTTCAGATTGCGCTGAGCTATGACGAAGAAATCGGCTGTACGGGTGCGCCGCCCCTGATCGAGGCCATGCAGGGCGTGGTGCCCAAGGCGGACGCGGTCATTGTAGGGGAACCGACGATGCTCAAGGCCGTGACCGGGCATAAGGGCGGCAATACGTTCTGGGTGCATGTTCACGGGTTCGAGGTGCATTCCTCGATTATGCACACCGGCGTCAGTGCCATCATGTACGGCGCCAAACTTATCGAATGGGCAAACCGGATGAACGCAGAAAGTGCGGCTGCTGAACCGGGGCCGATCGCAGCGCAGTTCAATCCGCCTTACACCAATGTGCACGTCGGACAGATCTCCGGCGGCACGGCGCATAACATCACGGCCAAGGATTGCGAGTTCGGCCTCGGCTTCCGTGTGGTGCCCGGCGAAACTCTGGAGCAGTGGGAGGCCAAGCTGCGCGACGCCGCCGCTGAGATCGAAGCCGAGATGAAAGCCGTGCGGCCGGAAGCGTGGATTGAGATCACGCCCGCCTTTTCCTTGCCGCCCTTCAAGCCCGAAGACGGCGGCAAGGCGGAAACGCTGGTGCGGCAATTGACCGGCGACAACGGAACCAAATACGTGTCTTACGGCACTGAAGCGAGTCATTTCCAAAGCGCGGGCTATTCGGTAGTGGTCTGCGGTCCCGGTGACATCGCGGTGGCGCATCAGCCGGACGAATACATCACCGTTTCACAATTCACCCAAGGACAGGCGTTTATGGAGCGTCTGCTGGAGCATCTTTCCCAATGACATCCTTTCCGATTTCCGAAGCGACCCCCGTCTCATTTCCCGGCCCGCCGCCCGCTGAGACCGATGTCGTGGTCATCGGTGGCGGCGTCATCGGTGTCTGCACAGCGCTCTACCTTTCCCGCAAGGGACGGCGGGTGGTGCTTCTGGAAAAGGGTCGGATTGCCGGTGAGCAATCCTCGCGGAATTGGGGCTGGATTCGCCAGCAGGGCCGCGACCCGCATGAATTGCCGATCATGGTCGAGGCCAACCAGCTTTGGACCGAGCTGGCCAGCCAGACCAACGTGGATATTGGGCTGAAGCGTTCTGGCGTCACGTATCTGGCTGAGAGCGACAAGGACATGAAAGGCTTTGCGGATTGGTTGCCGTTTGCCACCGCGCTAGGGGTCGATACCGAACTGCTGGACCGGTCCGCGCTAAAGGCGCGCTTTCCGGAACTGGCCAAAGGCGGCTTTTACGGAGCGCTGACAACCCCCTCGGACATGCGGGCTGAGCCCTGGGTCGCCGTGCCTGCTTTGGCCGGTATCGCCGTGCGCGACGGCGCGGTGATTGTCGAAGACTGCGCGGCGCGCAAGCTTGATCTTGAGGCAGGGCGCATCACCGGTGTGTTCACCGAGGCGGGGCGCATTGCCTGTTCCGATGTCGTGGTGGCCGGGGGCGCGTGGTCGTCGTTATTCCTGCGGGCGCATGGCGTACTCATTCCTCAACTGTCGGTGCGGGCAAGCGTTGGTGCAACGGATCCGGTGGCCCTGCCGCATCAGGGTGCGGCGGCGGGTGGCAAATTCGCTTTCCGCACCCGCGCGGATGGCGGTGCGACACTTGCCGCCGGGGGCTTTCACGAACTGTTTGTCGGCCCGGACGCGTTCCGCGCGTTGCCAAAGTTCCGCGCACAGTTGATGTCGGACCCGTTCAAGACCCGGTTCCTGCCGGCCGCGCCCAAAGGCTATCCGGATGCCTGGAGCACGAAGCGGACATGGGCAGAAGATGAGGTTACCCCATTCGAAGGGATTCGCGTTCTGAACCCGACACCCAATGCAGGCAAGCTGCGCAAGGTGGCGGCCGAGGTCGAAGCACTCTTTCCTGACGTCGGGCCGATCCGGTACCGGTCCATGTGGGCGGGGATGATCGACACAATGCCGGACGTCGTGCCCGTTGTGGACCGCGTTGAGGCGATTCCCGGTCTGACAGTTGGGACAGGGATGTGTGGGCACGGGTTTGGCATCGGTCCGGGTATGGGACGTGTTCTGGCCGATCTCGTTTGCGGTGACGCTCCGGGACACGATCTGCGGCGGTTCCGCTTCACTCGGTTCAGTGACGGAAGTCGGATGGAATTGGCCCCGGCGCTCTAGCCCCCCTTGAAGCCTGGATCAGTCTGCGCCACCTTCACGGCAGGATTACTCCCACTCACGTATCACAAGGATGACCAATATGCCGGTCAAGAACCGCTTTGCCGAATTGCAGGATGAAATCACCGTCTGGCGACGGGATTTGCACGAAAACCCCGAAATTCTGTTTGAAACCCACCGCACCAGCGCGCTTGTGGCCGACCGCCTCAAGGAGTTCGGCTGCGACGAGATCGTTACCGGCATCGGCCGTACGGGCGTTGTGGGCGTGATCAAGGGCAAGAGCGACACGTCTGGCAAGGTCATCGGCCTGCGCGCTGATATGGACGCTTTGCCGATCCACGAGCAGACGGGACTGGAGTATAAATCCAAGACCGATGGCGCGATGCATGCCTGTGGCCACGATGGCCATACTGCAATGCTTCTCGGGGCGGCCAAGTATCTGTCCGAGACCCGCAATTTCGATGGCACAGTCGTGGTCATCTTCCAGCCCGCGGAAGAAGGTGGCGGTGGCGGTCGCGAAATGTGCGAAGACGGCATGATGGACCGATGGGGCATTCAGGAAGTCTACGGCATGCACAACTGGCCGGGTAAACCGGTGGGCAGTTTTTCGATCCGGTCGGGGGCGTTCTTTGCCGCGACCGACCAGTTCGACATCACCTTCGAAGGTCGCGGTGGTCATGCGGCCAAGCCTCACGAAACCGTGGACACAACTGTAATGGCGTCACAAGCGGTGCTGGCGCTTCAGACGATTGCCAGCCGCAACGCCGATCCGATTGATCAGGTTGTGGTATCCGTCACGTCGTTCGAGACCTCTTCGAAGGCCTTCAACGTGATCCCGCAGCGGGTGCATCTGAAAGGCACGGTGCGCACGATGTCGACCGAAATGCGCGATCTGGCGGAAACCCGGATCAGAGACATCTGTGCGGGTATCGCGGGTACGTTTGGCGGGTCCGTGGATGTGACGTACCATCGGGGCTACCCGGTGATGGTAAACCATGAGGAGCAAACCGAATTCGCCGCAGAAGTGGCGAAATCGGTGTCCGGAGCTTGTGAAGAAGCGCCTCTGGTGATGGGGGGCGAAGATTTCGCCTTCATGCTGGAAGAACGTCCGGGGGCCTATATCCTTGTCGGCAACGGCGACAGCGCAGCGGTGCACCACCCGGAATACAACTTCAACGATGATGCCATCCCGGCAGGCTGCTCCTGGTGGGCCGAGATTGTCGAGCGGCGGATGCCTGCGGCGTAAGTCTTTACATCAGAGAATTTGGAGCGGCGGGCTGTGGTGGCCCGCCGCTTTGTCTTGTTGAGCGCATTGCGCCCGCCCCGTGGGGGCGGTGCGGGCGGTTGCTTTTTAGTCCTCATACCCGCGCTTGTTGCGGGTCTTGGTGCTCATCGCCGACTTGACCATCCGGCCAAAGGATTTCTGCCGGGCGCGCGCGGCGGCGATGGATTCCGAGTTGTACTGGTCCTCGCGCCGCAGTTTTTGCCAGCGCTCAAGCCGGGCAGGGTCGAGCGTGCCGTCCTTCAGGGCCGCCTTGACGGCGCAGCCTGGTTCGCTGTCATGGGCGCAATTGGAGAACTTGCACTGGGATGCGAGGGTTTCGATGTCGTCGAAGAGTTCCTCCAAACCTTCGCTGGTGCCCGAAAGCTGGAGTTCGCGCATCCCCGGCGTGTCGATCAGCCAACCGCCCGCCAAAGTCGGGCGCAGCGCGCGATGGGTGGTGGTGTGGCGGCCCTTGGCGTCGTCCTCGCGGACGCCTTGCGTGGCCTCGGTCTCGCCCGTCAGAGCGTTGCGGAGGGTCGTCTTGCCGACACCTGAGGACCCAAGGAGCGCAAGGGTCTGCGCCTTGCTGCACCACGCGTTGAGGCGGGCCACGTCCTCGGGGTTTTTGGCGTTAAGGGTGATCGCTGTGACAAGCGGGGACAGGCGTTCGGCCTGCCGTTTGAAGTTGTCGGGATCATCGCAGAGGTCGGCCTTGGTGAGGATCACCAAGGGCAAGGCGTTCGAGGCCAGGGCGAGGGCCAGATACCGCTCCAGCCGCGCGACGTTGAAATCGGCGTTGCAGGAGGTGACAAGGCCCACGGTGTCGACATTGGCGGCGATGCGCTGCGCGCCCACGGCATGTCCCGCGGCCCGGCGGTGCAGATCGGTCACCGGGTCCAGCCTGCGGATCGCACTGGTGCCATCGGTCAGAACCCAATCGCCGACGGCATAGGCCCCGGCGCTGTCGGTGGGGATGAGGCGCAAATCGCCCGCGTCTGACAAGGCGACGAGTTGGCTGCGATGCACCTCGGAGATGCGGGCAGGGGTGAGGGTGGCGTCGTCTTCGGTCAGTTGACGCGCGAAACGGTCCGACCATCCAAGATCGGTCAGGGAATGTGTGGTCAAAGGAGTAATCCTGTCGCTGAGAAACCAGCCCCAGTGGGTCGCATGTTCAGGCCGGGTGCGGCGATCAGCCTGTCACCCGCAGGGCGCACACAATCTCCATGATGTCCTCCTGCTTCTCAGCTTCGATGAACCGAACTATATCTGCGCGGCGTCGCATCGCCAAGCGACATCTGGTCATTCGGACAAACCGTTGCTAAGCGGACGCATGACCATGCCATCTCATGCCACTGTGGCCTGCATCAAATGGGGCACGCTGTTCGGCCCGGAATACGTCAACCGGCTCTACTCCGGCGTGCGGCGCAATCTGTCCTGCCCGGTGCGGTTTCTGTGCATGACCGAGTATGCCGAGGGGCTGCATCCCGAGATCGAGATCCTCGAACTGCCCATGGAGCCTTTTGCGGAGCCGATGGCCGCAGCGTTGAAGGTTGCGAACCGGCAGGGGGCGATGCGTAAGGTGTCGCTCTTCAAGCGGGGGCTGATCCCTGACTTGGAGGGGCCGGTTCTGGGGTTCGATCTGGATGTGGTGATCACCGGGTCGCTGGATGATCTGCTGACCTTGGCACCGGGCCATGTGGTGATGCGCCATGACTGGACCGAGGCGCGCAAGGGGCGCCCCACCGGGCATGGGTCGGTCTTTCGCTATGATCCGGCCTTACACGGGTTCCTCTACGAGGACCTGGCGGCGGATGCTTACGCGGAGGTCGAAGTCGCACGCGGATCAGAGCAGCGCTACACGTCACACAAGGCGATGGCGAACGGGGTTTTCACCTATATTCCCGGCGATTGGGTGGTGAGCTTCAAGTATGATTGCAACCCGTTTCCGGGGAATTACCTGCATCCAGCACGTTTGCCGGACGATGCGCGGGTGGTGTGTTTTCACGGGCGGCCGAAAATGCCGGAGGCGGTTGCAGGCTACCGGGGATCGCTTATCCGTTATGCTAAGCCGACGGACTGGTTGCGGGACCATTGGATTGACCGGGCCAAGGCGGATCTGGGGGATCGCTGGGGATAGGCGCGCGATGCGGCGACGCATCGTCTGTTTCCGTTGACGGAAACGCGCTTGGCGCCCGGCGAATGGGCAAGAAAGCCCTGCCACGCGGCTGGACTCTTGCGGGCGCCGTCGTGAACGGGGTAAGAGCGGGCAAGTGCATTCGAGGGAAGGGCAACACCATGCGTCGAGTAGTTGTGACAGGCTTGGGATTGGTGACACCGCTGGCAGACGGGGTCGAGGCGAGTTGGTCGCGGATCCTGGACGGGCAGTCCGGGGCCGGAACGATCACAAAGTTCGACGCAAGCCATCTGGCCACGACCTATGCCTGCGAAGTCCCTTATGGCGACGGAACGGACGGCACGTTCAATCCGGATGCCTATCTTGAGAAGAAAGAACAGCGCAAAGTCGATGAGTTCATCCTGTTCGGCATGGCGGCGGCACAGCAGGCGGTGACAGATTCGGGCTGGATGCCCGAGGACGAGGAAAGCCGGTTGCGCACCGGTGTGATGATCGGGTCGGGGATCGGTGGTTTGAACTCGATCG
Source organism: Alphaproteobacteria bacterium (assembly GCA_030431485.1). Lineage (GTDB taxonomy): Bacteria > Pseudomonadota > Alphaproteobacteria > Rhodobacterales > Rhodobacteraceae > Marivita. The sequence continues at coordinate 2,609 of JAUIIR010000094.1, read as the reverse complement.
CTGAAACCGCGTTGCTGATCCGCGACAAGGGCCCGCGCCGGGTGTCACCATTCTTTATTCCGGGCGCTTTGATCAACCTGATCTCGGGCAATGTGTCGATCAAATACGGCTTCAAGGGGCCGAACCACGCAGTTGTCACGGCTTGTTCGACAGGCGCACACGCGATTGGCGATGCGGCGCGGCTGATCATGTTCGGCGATGCCGATGTGATGGTGGCCGGTGGGGCCGAAGCGGCGATTTCCGAGATCGGGATTGCGGGCTTTAACGCGTGCAAGGCGCTGTCGACAAAGCGTGGTGACGATCCCAAGGCGGCGAGCCGCCCGTATGATGCCGATCGCGACGGGTTTGTCATGGGCGAAGGTGCGGGTATTGTCGTGCTTGAAGAGTACGAACACGCCAAGGCGCGCGGTGCCAAGATTTACGCCGAGGTCTGCGGCTATGGTCTTTCTGGGGATGCCTATCACATCACTGCGCCGTCTGAGGACGGTGAAGGTGGTGAGCGGTCGATGCGCGCGGCGCTCGAACATGCGGGGCTGGAGCCTGCGGATATCGGCTACATTAACGCGCATGGCACCTCGACCATGGCCGATGTCATCGAACTGGGCGCGGTTGAGCGGATGATGGGCGATGCTGCGGGCAAAGTGACAATGTCGTCCACCAAATCCGCCACCGGACACCTCTTGGGCGCGGCGGGCGCGATCGAGGCGATTTTCTCGATCCTGGCTATCCGGGACCAGGTGGCACCGCCGACGCTGAATCTGGACACGCCTGCGGTCGAAACCGCTGTGGACCTCGCTCCGAAGGTCAAGCGCGAGCGGGAGATCCGCTATGCACTGTCCAATTCGTTTGGCTTTGGTGGCACCAATGCCAGCGTCGTTTTCGGGCGGGTGGATCACTAAATCATGTGGCGTCACATCGCGTCTAACGCGCTGACCTTTCTGGTCGTTTTGTTTTTCCTGTTCGGCGGTGTGCTGATCTGGGCGCAAAACGCGTATGTTTCGGAAGGCCCGTTGGAGCAGGCGATCTGTGTGCAGGTGGATCGTGGCAGTAATTTCCGTCGTGTCTCCGAAGACCTGGCGGCGGATGGTGCGGTGGCAAGCGCTGCTCTTTTCCGGGTCGGCGCAGATTATGCGGGCAAGACGTCAGAGTTGAAGGCGGGGTCTTTCCTTGTGCCGGAAGGCGCGTCGATGCAGGAGATCGTGGACATCGTCACTCGGGGCGGTGCGAGCACGTGCGGCACCGAAGTGGTCTACCGTGTGAGCATTGCGCGGGCGACGGTTCAGGTGCGCGAACTTGATCCGGCGACGGGCCGGTTCGTCGAGATTGCAGAGTTCAATCCGGCTGAGGACGAAGCTCCGCCAGAGTACATCGACGTGAAATCCGAGGCCGACACGCGCTATCGCGTGGCGCTGGCCGAGGGTGTCACAAGCTGGCAGATCGTGCAGGAACTGAACCAGATTGATGTTCTCGAAGGCGAGGTCGAAGAAATTCCCGCCGAGGGGTCTCTGGCACCGGACAGCTACGAGATCACGCCGGGCAGCGGCCGCGCGGAGCTTTTGGAACGGATGGAATCGGCTCAGGATCGTATTCTGGCTGAGGCCTGGGCCAATCGTAAGGACGGCTTGCCCTATGAGAGCCCCGAAGAGGCTCTGATCATGGCGTCGATCATCGAAAAGGAAACCGGCACGCCGGATGAACGGTTCCTGGTATCGAGTGTCTTCGTCAATCGTCTGGAACAGGGTATGCGTCTGCAGACCGACCCGACCGTGATCTACGGCATCACCCGCGGGCAGGGTGTCTTGGGTCGGGGCATCCGGCAGAGCGAATTGAGGGCGGAGACGCCGTGGAACACCTATGTGATCGACGGGTTGCCGCCGACCCCTATCGCCAATCCGGGCCGCGCGAGCATTGAGGCGGCGCTGAACCCTGAGGATACGGATTTCATCTTCTTTGTGGCCAAAACGCTTGATCCCTCGGACGGGCACAACTTTGCCGTCACTCTGGCTGAGCATAACGCGAATGTCGCCGCGTACCGGGCGCTTGAAGCGCAACGGGAGAATTGAGTCTTCCGTGTTCTGAGGGGGTGTCCTTGGAATGGGGATAATCGACTTTCTACTGATTGGCGCGGTGGTGTTTGTCATTGCCGGATCGGTCAAGGGGTTGGTGGGCATCGGGTTACCCACGGCGGCGATCAGTATGCTGACGATGGTCATCGACCCCAGAACAGCAATCGCGATGGGGCTTGGGCCGATCATTGCGTCGAATGCGTGGCAGATCTGGACGATGGGAGACTTGCGCGGGGCGATCTCGCGCTATTGGGTGTTTGCGATCTCGCTGGGCGTGAGCGTTTTCCTGACGGTTATGCTGTCGGCCGATGTGTCGGATCGCGTGATCTTTCTGGCTCTTGGGCTGTCCATCGTGTCGTTTGCGGTCTTGAACTTGCGCTTTCAGATGCCCCGCATTCCCGACCGTTTCGACACGGTTGCGCAGGTGGTTTTCGGCAATTTTGCAGGCATTCTGGGCGGGCTGTCCGGCGTGTGGATTGCGCCGGTCATCATGTATATGAGCGCTCGACAGGTGCCCAAGGACGAGTTTGTGCGGGCGACGGG
>JAUIIR010000093.1 GCA_030431485.1 Alphaproteobacteria bacterium | reverse complement strand
TCAAACAACCGCAGAGGTTCGTCCGAAAATAATGCGGAGCAAAGCCGTCGATTAACGGCAGAAATGCGGGGATTTCATGCGCCTGTCCCTCGTTCCTCCGCATTATGGCCACCTGATGATAAGTCAAGCGGCAGAAGAACGATGCGGCCGACGCCGAGGCTATCGTGATCGCAGCGCGCCAGCCCGAGATGCGGTTTGTGGCACCGAAGACGGCGGAGCAGCAGGCGAAGGCGGTGCTGTTCCGAGGGCGTGAACGGCTTGTTCATCAGCGCACGGAGCTGGTGAACGCGCTGCGCGCTGTGCTCTATGAATATGGGCACGTGTTCCCTGTCGGGTTCTGCCACGTGAAGCGCATCGCGGCTGTGGTGGAGGATCCGGACGGCGACCTGCCCGCCCTTGTCATCGCGGAGTGCCAGGACCTGCTGGCGCAGATTGCTGAGAAAACAGACAGGATCGAAGCCAAGACCAAGACCCTGAAGGCGCTCGCAGCCGAGACCGACACCACGCGGCGCCTGCAGACGATGCCTGGCGTCGGTCCGCTGACGGCGCTGGCAGTCGAAGCCTTCGCGCCCGACATGGCGCAGTTCAAGTCCGGCCGGGACTTCGCGGCCTGGCTGGGACTGGTACCACGCCAGCACTCGACCGGCGGGAAAGCGCGGCTGGGGCGGATCTCCAAGGCCGGCCAGAACGACATCCGGCGGCTGCTGATCATCGGCGCGATGTCCCGCATCATTGGACGCGCCCGTCACAAGGTGTCGACCGAGAGCTGGGTCGGGCAGAAGCTGGTCGCAAAGCCGAAAATGCTCGTCGGGATCGCGCTAGCCAACAAGATGGCCCGGCAGATCTGGGCGATGTTGACCAAGAACGAGGATTACCGGGATCCGTCGCGGGCAACGGCATGACCACCGTGTCGTGACCCACCAGCGACGGTGCCAAGGGGAGTGTGAGAAGCCGACGACCTGAATGGGCGCAACGATCGAACAGATCCGGAGCGGGAAAACCAGAAGATGGATGTGAGCGCGAAGCTCTCGTTGTAGATTTGGACCCGATCCGCTGATCACCATACCGGCCCGCGGCTTCTGGAAGCGCCGCATATCGAGGCCTGAAAGAAGTTCGCACTCGATCACACGCCAACAGGGTCAGAAGCCTCTTGCATAACGGGCGGCAACCAAAGAAATCCATCTGCTCCATCAACTGCCGCTCGGAGCGAACTGAAAACAGGATTTGCAGCAGGCTTGCCCGGATCAGCCGCTCCGGCGGGATCGAGGGGCGGCCGAAAGCCGTGTAAAGCACCTCGAACTCGGCATCGAGGCTGGCAAGCGCGTCATTCACCACCTGCCGGATCTTGCGCAACGGGTGCTTCGGTGGGATCCGCTCCTCCAGATCGACATAGCTGAACAGCGACCCGCTCGTCTCGTCCGTACCGCGCATCATAAACCCCGCCATAACCGTGCAGAGGATGAATCATGTTCTCGAACTACTGTCGAGGTGGGACTATTTCAGCAGCCTGTTAGGCGGCGCGAGCCAGGTCATATCCTTGTCGACCCAGATCAACAGCGACCCGCGCTTTCTTAGCGCGGCATTGTAGTCAGACCAGTTTGTCGTGCGGTAGCGGGTGGGGTCAGGCTTGCTCATGCCATCCGTCTAACCACCTGGATTCGTGATGTGAATCCTTTGCCGTCAGAGTTCTGCAACAATGCCATGGCGTACTGAAAAAAGCCGCCAACGGATTAGTCTGACGAACTTCGCTGCACGCGGGAAAGGACTTTGGCTGGCGTCCCAGCACGACCAAACCGAGACCGTCCAAGTGTTTTACTGGGAGAACGCCAACAAGATGCCAAACGGAAGGTTTTGGCTCACAGGTTCTGCAAACCAAACAGCGACAGGTCCACATCAAGGGGGGTGAGCTACTGATCGTAGCCTGCTCCGAGCCGCTGCGTGGCAAACGCATCCTGCGGTACTACAGCTGGCGATGGTTCATCGAATGCATGTTCGCTGACTGCAAGACTAAGGGGCTGAATCTCGAGGATACGAGGATAAAGCTCTCCAAAAGGTTGAACCTTTTGCTTGGCATCTCCGCCATCGTCCTCGCTATGGCCTGCCATACGGCGTCCAAGCTCATGGGCACAAAATACCCCGCCCGCAAAAAGCACGGGTACTGTTCAAAGTCTTGGTTCAGGACCGGTTTCGATGAGTTACGACGCCGCCTCAGAACAATTGAGGATACGTCGATCTTCGGATCGAAGTTGGCCGTCAAGAAACGATTACGGGAGGGAGTCGTGTAGTGTGATCAGTAAATTTGCGATCCGGCCAAACAAAAGTTCCCTCTAGGAAATCATCCTTAACTTGCTACTTTTAAAGAAAAGCACATCGTGGCCTGCTTACCCCGCGTTCACTTGGTTATTTGCAGCTCATACATTGGAGTGAAATTGTGAACCTGAGTGGCGCTCCGCACAACGTTAGAAACTCTTCGGTCAACGAGCGAGAAGAATGAAAACGCACAGAGTATTCATGAATTTTCGAATTCTATCCCTTGTTTCAATTGTGGTTGCTGGCTGCGTTTTTGGCCAACCAGTTCTCGCTAACGGCTTTACGTATAAAGGTGAGATTGTTGAGGGAGAGCGCGAAGGGCAATGGGAAACTTACAACGTATCAGGCCAACTGATTTCTCGGGGTCATTTTTCCAGAGGTGTGAAACACGGGCGTTGGACTAGCTTCGATCTTGACGGATTACCAACAGCGGTTGGAGATTACTCGGAGGGGAAACAGGTTGGGGAATGGTCATTTTTTGAAGACGGTATCCTAAAAGCACGAGGGAATTACCAGAACGACAATCGTCATGGAGTCTGGGAGGCATTTGATGCGCAAGGACGTTTGCAATTCCGCCGAGAATATAAAAATGGAGTGGAAGATGGGGTCCATGAAAAATTTTACCCCAATGGATCCCTAGAATACTCCCACCCAAGAGAAGGTGGTATTTCAAATGGTGTTTGGGTCGATTTTTACGCAAACGGTGTCATCTATAGCATCGGCTATAAGCGAAACTTTAGAAGTATCGGTTTGTGGCAGTACTTCTACCCGTCAGGCCAAATCATGAAGCGGGGTATTTATGATGGCTTGGATGAAACCGAAGACTGGGAGTATTTTGGCCTTGATGGTACACCGGACACGCTGAGATCTTTTCGGCCCAAAAAGGATATTTGAAACCTATCTTCATGAAATACGTGTGATAGTGGTGTAGGCCGTGCTGAAGGCGGTGACGTTTTCGTATTCTGAAGGATGTTACTGGCGATTAACATTCTTAGATTTTTCCAGACTGCATTGGTCAGTCTGAAAGAACAGATTAAAATGGAATGTCGCCGTTAATGTCGTCATAAGGTGGCAGTTGACCCGCATTGAGATCGGTGTCATTTTTGAGGCTGTCCGATCTACTTGAAAGACCGATTAACTCACCGCCAAAAGGCGGCACAACAACTTCTGTAGTGTAGCGGTCAGCGCCAGATTGATCCTGCCATCGCCGGGTTTCGACACGTCCCTGAACATAAACTTTGTCGCCTTTACGAAGATACTGTTCCGCGTATCGCACTGAATTTTGGTTGAATACGGATACCCTGTGCCACTCTGTACGTTCTTTGCGTTCGCCTGTATCTCGGTCATTCCACGTGTCACTGGTGGCGACGCTTAGGTTCGCCACTTTCTGTCCGCTGGGAAGAACTCTGATCTCAGGGTCATTCCCGAGATTGCCGACGATGAGTGCTCTATTCACACTTCCAGCCATTAGTTGACCCCTGTGAGCAGTTTTTGTTGCGCGGCGTGTCTAACTGGTGTGGGTCGATGGTAGGCTACCGACAGTCGCTGCGCAACATCAGACGCCAGCGAAAAATGCTCGTTTATTCTCCTGTGATGGAACCTGCTCACGCTTCGTTCGTTAAGTTGCTGAGAAGAATCATCCTTTTTTATAGTATCCGGTAGTAGGCGTAGAACTGGAAGGCCTGGCCATGCTGAAACCCGATGTGGAAATCAAGGTCATGGTCACGCAAACCATGGCCGATGCCCTTGGCGAGACTGCGGCACGGCAGGATCTCACAGAAGGTGCCATCGTGCGCGAAGCTCTGAGACGATTGCTCGAAGCCGAGGAAAAGAATTCAAGCGTTGCCCCCCCGTGTCCCAAGATAGCAGCACAGCCCGCACCCATTGGAGTATCGAGAACGTGCGCTGTATAGTGGCGCGCGCGGTTTCCGCTTCGCATGATTGGAAGGATCTGAACCATCGTTTGTCCATAGGTGGCTTGGAGCTCGCACCCAAAGGTGGAGGGCTCGTGGTTCGATCATTGGCGCCACAACAAGACATTTGTAAAGCATCAGGAATCGGCTTTCTGTATTCCAAACTCATCCGAAGGTTCAAATCGGGTTTTCTCGGGCATGCTCGTGAGTGGTTGGCCGAACGAATTCTCGGTGGAGCCGACGAAATAATCGAGGATTGACGAAGGTGTGTCGATGTCAAATCTCGTGGTCCGATATTAACAGGTCGGACGACTTCCCGGAGATGGGAAGATCTCCGCCATCATTCGTTGCGGCACTTGTGGGCACTCGAAGCCGTTTGCTGATCCAACTTCGGACGACCATGAACGAAAACTTAAGCGACGTATTATTTGTTCGCAATGTGGAGCGCGCCATGCGACCGTGGACTTCTTCAAGGTCGCGGTCCAGACGTCGCGTTTGGTCTGCTTCGGGACACGGAAATGTCGCGTTTGCGGATTGGAAATCAGTGAATTGACATTGGAGGCCGTTCCTCACACCGAATGCTGCCGCGTCCATTTAGATCAGAATCCGCAATCGAAGGTCTGCTTAGAGGAGTCCGTAGGCAGAAGATGAAATCGAAATGATGGGTCAGTTGGGTATGGTTCGTGGCAAGGTCGATCCATGATCCGGTCCCGGCTGGTGAGTCGATTTGTCGGGGCGGATGTGGCCACTCTTTCTGCAGGAGGACGCAATGATCGAAAATGAACGCGCGGCGCTGGCTGACAGTCTGTGGACCGCGACCGCGCATGCCGCTCCGGACTGCCTGGCGCTGGCGGGAGCGGCCGAGGCCGATGTGGTGATCGTGGGCGGCGGATTCACCGGGCTTTCGGCGGCGCTGCATCTGGCCGAGACGGGGCAGCGGGTTATCCTGCTGGAAGCCGAGACGCCGGGCTGGGGCGCATCGGGGCGCAATGGCGGTCAGGTGAACCCGGCGCTGAAGCCCGACCCGGACGACCTTGTTGCCCGGTTCGGCGCGGATCTGGGGCGGCGCATGGTGGCGCGCTGGGGCGATGGCGGGCGGCTGGTTTTCGATCTGATCGCGCGGCACGGGATCGACTGCGACGCGCGGCCGGTCGGGTTTCTGCGCACGGCGACCAACACGCGCGGGCTGGCCATGCTGCGAGAGATCGCACGCCAGTGGCGGGCGCATGGTGCCGATTATGATGATCTGGATGCGGCAGAAACCGCGCGGCTGGTCGGGGCCGAGGCTTATCTGGGCGCGGTGATCGACCGGCGCGGCGGCAATATCCACCCTTTGAATTATGCGCTGGGACTGGCGCATGCGGCGATCCGCGCCGGCGCGGTGCTTCATGGACATAGTCGGGCCATCGGGTTCGACGACGCGGGAACTGGGGTAACGGTGCGCACCGCGCAGGGCCAGGTAAAGGCGCGGCGCGCGCTGGTCTGTACCAATGCCTATACTGGCCCCTTTGGCGGCGCGCTGGGCCGCTCGGTGGTGCCGGTGACCTCGGTCCAGGTCGCCACCGCGCCGCTGTCGGACAATGTGATCAGGGGGATCCTGCCCGAGGATCACGCGCCGACCGACACGCGGCGGCTGATCCAATACTATCGCAAGACGGCGGACGGGCGGTTTGTTATGGGCGGGCGCGGCGCGCGGGGCGAGGCGGGCACGCGGCGCAGGCAGCAGGAACTGAGGCAGGCGGCGGAGGCGCTGTTTCCCCAGTTGCGCGCGGCGGACTGGGTGCATGCCTGGGGCGGCGATGTGGCAATGACGGTCGACAGCCTGCCCGGGTTGCACCGGTTGAGCCCGAACGTGATGGCGGGGCTGGGCTTTAATGGCCGCGGTGTGGCCAATGCCACGGTGATGGGCACCATTCTGGCGGATTGGGCGCTGGGCGTGCCCGAGGATGCGCTGGATTTCCCGGTCACGCCGGTGCGGTCCATTCCGTTTCATTCGCTCAGAAGCGCAGGCGTGGCGCTGACATTGGGGGCCTACCGCCTGTTGGACAGGTTAAACCAGTAGGGACAACATGTCGGACTATGATTTCATCATCTTGGGCGCTGGATCGGCGGGTTGCGTGCTGGCCATCCGGCTGAGCGAGAGCGTTCGGTTCACGGTGACAATGCCGGTGTTGATTGTCACTGAGAACTGACCCGGTAGCGCCATAAATTGTCACTGAGAACTGACCCATGTGAACACACTGCCCCGACATTTTTGGCTCGGGGGATATGGAGTGATCGACATGGGATTTTTGAGTGTCATTCGACGCTGGGCATTGCGTGACAAAATGCCAATCAGAGAGATTGCCCGCCGCACGGGTTTATCTCGCAACACGGTTAAGAAGTATCTGCGCGAGGGCATTGTCGAGCCTAAGTTCAAGACCCCGCCGCGACCGACCAAGCTGGACCCCTACGCGGATCGGTTGTCAGCTTGGTTGCTGACGCAGACGCGCAAATCGCGCAAAGAGCGTCGAACCGTTAAACAGATGCACGCGGATCTGGTCCAGTTTGGGTATGATGGTTCCTACGAACGTGTTGCGGCCTTTGCCCGTGCATGGCGTGCAGACCGACAGCGGGCGGAACAGACGACAGGGCGTGGCACTTTCGTGCCTCTGATCTTCCAGCCTGGTGAAGCTTTCCAGTTCGATTGGAGTGAAGATTGGGCCAATATAGGCGGCGAGCGATTGAAGCTTCAGGTCGCGCATATCAAGTTGTCGCATAGCCGGGCGTTCTTGGTTCGGGCTTATCCGCTGCAAACGCACGAGATGCTGTTTGACGCCCATTGGCACGCGTTCCGTGTGTTTGGCGGCGTTCCCAGCCGCGGCATCTATGACAATATGAAGACGGCTGTTGATCGCGTTGGCAAAGGCAAGCAGCGGGACATCAACTCCCGTTTCAAGGCGATGGCCAGCCACTATGTCTTTGAGCCCGAGTTTTGCAATCCAGCTGCAGGCTGGGAGAAAGGCCAGGTCGAGAAGAACGTTCAGGACGCACGCAATCGGCTCTGGCAGGTCATGCCTGTCTTTGCCGATCTGGCCGAACTGAACCAATGGCTTGAAGATCGCTGCATCGCTCTGTGGGAAGAGACGCCGCACAAGGCCTTGCCAGGGTCCATCTCTGATGTGTGGGCAGCTGAGAAGTCCATGCTGATGGCTCTGCCGCCCGCCTTCGATGGATTTATCGAACATAGCAAGCGCGTGTCCCCCACATGCCTGATCACATTCGAGCGCAACCGGTATAGCGTGCCTGCCAGCTTTGCGAACCGCCGGGTCAGCCTGCATGTCTACCCTGACAGACTGGTCGTTGTGGCCGAAGGGCAAACAGTCTGTGAACATGGACGGATCATTGACCGGTCCCATCGTAAATCTGGCAAGGTTGTTTATGACTGGCGGCACTATCTTGCTGTTATTCAGCGCAAACCTGGTGCCCTTCGCAATGGCGCGCCCTTTACCGAGATGCCGGAAGCCTTCCGACGCTTGCAGGAACATATGTTGCGCAAGGACGGGGGTGACAGGGAAATGGTCGATATCCTGTCGTTGGTTCTCCAGCACAATGAAGAGGACGTTTTGCGGGCGGTCGAACTCGCGCTGGAAGCGGGTGTGCCCACCAAGACGCATATCCTGAACCTGCTTCACCGGTTGATCGACCGTAAGCCTACGGAACATCCAGAAGTTGACCCGCCGGAAGCCCTGGCATTGCAAACGACGCCCGAAGCAAACCTGGATCGCTATGACGGCTTGAGGCAGGCAGGGGAGAAGCGCCATGCGTCATGACCCTGCCGGAGCATCCATCGTCATCATGCTGCGCAGCCTCAAGCTCTATGGCATGGCAAACGCCGTCGAAGACCTGGTCGCCCAAGGCGCCCCGGCCTTTGAAGCCGCGACACCGATGTTGTCACAGTTGCTCAAGGCTGAAATGGCGGAACGCGAGGTGCGATCCATTGCCTATCACACAAAGGCCGCCCGCTTCCCTGCATACAAAGACCTCACCGGATTTGATTTTGCGTCCAGCGAAATCAACGAAGCGAAAGTGCGGCAGTTACACCGGTGTGAGTTCATCGAAAATGCCGAGAACGTCGTTCTCATCGGTGGGCCCGGCACGGGCAAAAGCCACACCGCCACTGCAATCGGTGTTCAGGCGATCGAGCACCACAGACGTAAAGTGCGGTTCTTCTCAACAGTGGAGCTGGTCAATGCACTGGAGCAAGAAAAAGCGAGCGGAAAAGCTGGGAAAATTGCCGAAATGCTGACCAAGGTCGACTTGGTCATCTTGGACGAGCTTGGCTACCTGCCGTTCAGTTCATCAGGTGGGGCGCTGCTCTTCCATCTTCTCAGCAAACTATACGAGCGCACCAGCGTGATCATCACAACCAACCTGAGCTTCTCAGAATGGGCGCAGGTCTTCGGAGATGCAAAGATGACCACCGCTCTACTCGACCGTCTCACGCACCGCTGCCACATCTTGGAAACGGGCAACGACAGCTACCGTTTCAAGGCCAGCTCCAAAGCTACCAAAAAAACGAGAAAGGAGACCGCAACATTGACCGCGTCATAGACCACGACGCATAACTGAAGGTGGGTCAATTCTCGGTGAAAATACCGGGTCAGTTCTCAGTGACAATCAACAGTCGCTCCCTTCATTCGCGCGAGGATTCGTTCTGCTCCGGCTTCTGCGAGACGCAGCGCAAGTTGGTCCATTGCAGCTTCATCCGGCAACAGCTCGGCTCGCCGTTGTGGCGGCAACTCCTGCAGAATACTTTCGATCTCTGCGCGGCAAGTCTCGGAAAATCCTGGTTCCTCGCGGATGGTGTTCATGATTCCGGCTAATTCGTCCGTGGCGCTGTGCCCGCGCTCCGCGTTGTCGGACAAGTTGAGCACGACCTTGTCCAGCCAAAGCGTGCCCGACTCGCGCGCATATTGGGCCGCGGTCTCTTTCCACATGTCCTGATCGCGCAGGATCTGCCAACGCCGCCGTGTGCGGCCGGTAAGTTCCAAACGTATTACAGCGCTTTCCGATGGCAGGTTTCGTGATGCGTCATGCAAGGTGCGCTTGAGCGCATCGCGTAGATCATCGTCGCTGTCAGCATCTGTTGCGTCGATCTGTATGTGCAGGAACTCAACCACCGAGGTCGGCACTTCCTCGATCTCGATTTCCTTATCGATGTTCAAAAGAGTGGCAGATTTTGGGCCGGGCTCTCCCATGTCACGCCCTTGGGGCGTGCCGGGCATAACGATCCATGGTGTCTTGGAGTGGACCTGTCGGCGGTGAACGTGTCCCAGGGCCCAGTAGTCGAAGCCTGCTGCCGCCAGGTCTGCGACTGTGCATGGTGCGTAGGGATCATGGCCCTCTGCACCTGCCAGTGATGTGTGCAGCATAGCGATGTTGATCGCGCCTTCGACCGGCGCGTGGAATTTTGGCAGCAGACTTTCCGGGGCATGACGGTTGGCGAAGCTGACGCCATGGATCCAGACATCCTCCGTGAGTTGTACCTTGCCGCCACGGCCGTCAAACACATGCACATTATCAGGCAAGCTCAACTCACCGGTGAGAGGATTCTCGGCATCGTGGTTTCCTTTGATGTAGAAAACACGAATCCCACGTGCGCGCAGCCGCTCCAATTGCAGCATGAGAAAGGCCGCGGTACGCGCGCTACGTTCTGCACCATCAAATAAGTCCCCCGCGATCAGCAGGGCGGCCACATCTTCGGAAATCGCCGTTTCGACAATCCTCGTGAGCGCTGTGCGGCTTGATGTCTGGACCTTCTCCCGCAATTCTGCATCGCGCAGTGCGAGCGATCTCAACGGGGAGTCGAGATGCACGTCAGCTGTGTGAAGGATCTTGATCATCTACTCGCTCCCGCTGCCGAACGCACATCCTGCTTCGCTGTTGATCAACTTGTGGATAAAGAGTAACAACTCGCAAATCTGCGAACAAGCGGATTGACGGGAAGTATGAGAATGGATCGGCCATGTCCACAGATGGTATGACCTTCGGCCTAGCGATTTCGAAGGCCCGCAAGACACTCGGTCTCAGCCAGAAGGAGCTCGCAGCGCGCGTGATGAAGGAGGAAGGCGGCGGGTCGATATCACCGCAGTACCTCAACGACATCGAACATGATCGACGCAGCCCCACCTCGGGGCACCTGATCCGGCAGTTCTCCGGCATCCTGAACATTCCAGAGGACTACCTGTACGCACTTGCAGGCCGCCTGCCTGATGACGTGCGCCCTGACAAATCTGATCCGGAGAAAGTCGTGGCAGCGTTCATGAGCTTTCGGCGCACGCTGAAAGAGTAGGGGTCGGCGTATGGTGAGGATGATCCGTGACAACACGGGCCGCTTTGCCGAGCGACCGTTCTACCAGGCGCGGGAGCTCGATGACGAATGCGAGCGTCTCATTCACGATCTCCTGCTAACGCGCCATGGCAAGGTTGACTACCCGGTCTCTACCGACGACCTGACAGTGCTGATCGAAATGCACGATGCGGAACTCGATAGCTACGCTGATTTGTCACACTATGGCGCCGACGTGGAGGGCGTGACCGATTTCTTCCATAACCGCGGACCACGGGTATCCATCTCGGAACGAATTGCAATGGATGACCGGCGTGAGAACCGGTTCCGCACGACGCTGACCCATGAATTTGGGCATGTGAAGTTCCACGGTCCACTCTGGGCGGAGAAGTTTGCCACGGGTGAGTTGCTAGACCGCGGCCCGAACGCCAACAAGGCGATCTCCAAGCGCGACAACATTCTGAACGCACCGCAGTCCGATTGGATGGAATGGCAGGCCGGCTACATCAGTGGAGCCCTGCTTATGCCGGCCACGCGGCTCAGTCGGCTGGTTTCAGATTACTGCGCGCCGCGTTAAGGCCTGGATAGAAGGATTTCCAATCATGCCAGCCACTCATCCAGCTTCGACCAGCGCTGACGCCCTGACACGTTCTTCACCGCGATCGCAACGGCCTTCTTTTGTCCGACGAGCACGACGAGCTTCTTGCCCCGCGTGACGCCAGTATAGATTAGGTTGCGCTGCAGCATCGCATAGTGCTGGGTCATGACGGGGATCACGACGGCGGGGTATTCTGACCCCTGGCTTTTGTGGATCGTGGCGGCGTAGGCAGGTACCAGCGTGTCGAGTTCACCGAACACAAAGGGGACGATTCGCCCATCGAAGTCGACGGCGACCTCGCCTTCGTCCATGTCGATATCGTCAATCATGCCGATATCGCCGTTATAGACGTCCTTGTCGTAATCGTTCTCGATCTGCATGACCTTGTCGCCGGGCGCAAAGGTCCAGCCGAAGCGCTCGACCTTTTTCTCTCCTGCGGGGTTCAGCGCGGCCTGCAGTTCGATGTTGAGAGAGCGAGCGCCAACACCGCCGCGGTTCATCGGGCAAAGCACCTGCACATCTTTGATTGGATCGAAGCCGAAACGCTGCGGGATGCGCTTGGAAACGAGCTCGACGATCCGCGGCACGGCCTGCTCCGGATCTGCGGCCGGCACGAAATAGAAGTCCGCTTCCCCATCGGGTTTGCCGAGATCGGGCAGTTGCCCCGAATTGATGGCATGCGCCGTGGTGATGATCTTGCTTTGGGCCGCCTGCCGGAACACCTCGGTCAGTCGGACCACGGGCATCGCGCCAGAGCCGATGATGTCAGCCAGCACTTGGCCGGGCCCGACAGAGGGGAGCTGGTCGATATCGCCGACAATCAGCAGCGCCGCGGTACTGGGTACAGCCTTCAGGAGCGACTGCATAAGCAGCACATCGACCATCGAGCTTTCGTCCACGACCAGCAGGTCGCACTCGAGGGGGTTTTCGTCATTGCGCTTGAAGCCGAAGGCTTTGGGATCGAACTCGAGCAGGCGATGGATGGTCTTCGCTTCCATGCCGGTCGCTTCGGTCATTCGTTTGGCTGCGCGGCCCGTCGGTGCACAGAGCAGAAGCTTCACGGCTTTGGCTGCGAGGATGCGCAGGATCGAATTGACGATTGTCGTCTTGCCGACGCCTGGGCCTCCGGTGATGACCATCGCCTTGGAACGCAGCGCGAGGCGGATCGCTTCAGCTTGGCTGGCTGCCAGTGTTAGGCCAGTCTTTTGTTCGATCCATGGCAGAGCCCTTTCGGCGTCGATCTCCTGCCATGGGAGAGCACCGGCGCGGATGCGGTTCAATTGCTCGGCAATGCCACGCTCGGCATGGTAGAGCCCGGTCAGAAATATGCAGTCCGTCTCTCCAACATGATCGGCGGTCACGGTTTCTTCGAGCAACTCATCGGCGAGTGCGCCTTCGATCAGGGGCGGTGAGACTTCGAGCAATTTGCCTGCGAGGCCAATCAGGTCCGTAAGCGGCAGGCCGCAATGGCCATCGCTCATCGCCTCGGTCAGCGCGAAGGAAATCCCAGCCCGGACCCGGATCATCGCGGTTTTCTCGATCCCAAGTTTCTCGGCGATCAAGTCAGCCGTTCGGAAGCCGATGCCTCGGATATCCTTGGCCAAACGATAGGGGTTTTCGCTCATGATCTGAACGGCGTCGGTGCCATAGGTCTTGAAAATCCGTACCGCGCGCGCCGTGCCAACCCCGTGCTGATGCAAGAACACCATGATTTCACGAATGACCTTCTGGTCTGCCCAGCCGGACGTAATCTTGTCGGCGCGTTTGGGACCGATCCCTTCAACCTCACGCAGGCGCTTCGGCTCAGCCTCGATGATGTCGAAAACGTCCTTGCCGAACATCTTCACGAGCCGCTTGGCATAGACTGGGCCAATGCCCCGGATCATGCCAGAGCCAAGGTACTTTTCGATGCCGTCGAGTGTGGAGGGCGCATGGGTCTTGAGGAAGTGCGCCTTGAACTGCAAACCGTGATTGCGGTCGTTCACCCAAACGCCCGAGGCCGTGATCCATTCACCGGCGGAAATCATTGCCGCGTGGCCGACGGTCGTGACCAGGTCGCGATGCCCGCGCGCTTTAACGCGCAGGACGCAGAACCCGCTTTCCTCGCTGTGGAAGGTTACACGTTCGACCAGGCCCGCGAGGACTTCTTTGGGCGATGCATCTGGAGGGTTGTTTCTTGTGATCACTTTTGCTCCATAGCCGGAAGACGATCCGTCACAGATCGACGTTCACGACCATGGTTGCGGGGTCAACCGCTCGGCGATGCTGCGAAATTTCTGCCACCAGGCGCCCCAATGCCCGCTCGTTGGTCTGCGTCAGTCGGCATGCTTCGGCAAAATGGGCAAACATAGCTGGGTCTACAGCATATTCCTCGCGTTGTGCGACATCCGCCTTGGAGACGATATTTCGCCCGACATGGTTGCCATAATACACGGCCAGCTGTCCGTCCTGCAGACGGGCCACGACATCCACCCGTCCTTCACGCGTTATTTCGCCATTATCGTCAAAGGTATCCGTCTTCGGATCGCGAAGGCGAACCGGCTTGCCAATGTCCCGGTTGTCATAGAGCGCGACCCAACGGTCCAGGTGCCCGTAGAAAAAGCCGACCCCAGCTTGCGCGATTGCGCCCATCAACAAAGGCCTGCGACCATCGCCCCCTCCGATCGCCGTGATGCTCATTATTGCTTTCGACATGACTATCCCTCCGGTGCTTACATCTCCCGCCCGTACCATCGGACCCGCCCGATGATGTTGATCTCATCGGCCGTCCCTTCATAGGGGGAATATTGGTGGTTGTCAGAAATGATGCGCACGCGCGGCGGATCGCTCATCGGCACATGCTCGAGCCGTTTGGCCACAAGGCCCATGCCGTCGTGAAGCACAAAGACCCCCGGGGGGACAGGGTTGCGTTGGTTCATGTCAATCAGGATGACGTCGCCATCATTGAGCGTCGGCAGCATGCTGTCGCCCTGAACGGCCATGACGCGGAGCATCGATGGTGCAGCTTTCAAACGATCACGGATCCAAGCTCGCCTGAAGTGAAAATCGCGCCCGGTACGCTCTTCATCCTCGACGATGGCCCCCCCGCCCATCCAGGGACGCGCTGAGACGTATTGGATGGCCACAAAGTCGTTATGGTAGTCCTCAGTAATGGGGTCGTCGCCATCAAGCCGACCTTTGCCGGTCAGGAGCCACTCCAGATCGACCTTCACTACGGCTGAGATGCGCGTGAGCTTGTCAAGGTTGGGGAGTTGCGACTTGCCGCGCAGGATGTCGTAGACGAAGGAGCGGTTTACACCGGCTTCACGGGCGACTTCTGCAACGCTCATGCCCAGCTGTCGTATCCGCGCGCGCAGACGTTCGTGCATAGGGACAGACATATCCACTCCCACTGTTAATATTCTGTGGAAAAAACAGGATTGCGAGGTCGCTGTCAATTCCATAAAAACGAAAAGTGAACATTTCGGGGGAATCGGTATGCGGATAGGGCGGGATGCCTATGAATTGTCGGAGTTGGCGGAGCGCTGGCATCTGAGCGCAGCTGACATCCGGTCCTTGGTTGGTCGGGGCGTTCTGAAACTCTCCGTGCGGATTGTTGCCCAACCTGCATGCCTATCCTTTGAGGAGCGGACTGAAGAGAACGAGCCATTCTGGGTGCCTGCGCAAAACCAGGTGTTCTCTGGCCTGGGCGATCTTGCGCTCCGCGATGCGTTCCAGCTTGTCCGGGGCGGAGAGGCGCGGATCACGCATGTGTTGCTGCCGGATCCGTGCCTCGTGACCTTGCGGAATGAAGACGGAATCCGTCTGGGATATGGCGATCTTCTGGTGCGCAGCGATCATGCTGACCAGCTTCAGCGTGAAGTGATTGGAGTACCATTCAATGACGCGGAAGCCTTTGATTACAGGCTTTTTGTTTATGGGGATGCCGAGTTCGCCTTCACCACGCCGCAGGCCCGAGCGCTGGAGTTCATGTTGCGGCAAACCCAGGCCGGTGCACCGGATCAACACTACACAGAGATCCTCAATGCCGTGGGCAGTTCCTGCCAACGTCTGAGCAGCTTGTTCAGTCGCAAGCCCTACTGGACTCGCCTTCTCAAAAAGACTGTTGGCCAGCGCGGATGGTATCACCTCGACCCGGACTTCGTTGTCTGGCGCCTGACCTCGTCATGACGATTACCCCATGCCAACCGCCCGCCCGCCACTCTGGCGGGCTTTTTTGATTCTTCGGGTCGGCAGCCAGTTGCCGCGACTCGGGCCTTTGTCTGCATTTGGGATGCATTTGGTCTGCGTTCGTATGCGCTTGTCTGCATTGCGGGCCGCCCTTGCGGAATTTCCTTGCAGATCATCGGGTTAGAAAATTGTTATGCGCATCCCACTTGTGGGACGAATGCATACAAAGGATTTGGCATCACCTCTCCATGAGCAACACAGGAGAGACCGATGTCAGTCACGCATCTCAACCAGGTCGAGCTGGCAGCTCGGCTGAAGATCAGCCCGCGCACGCTTGAGCGCTGGCGCTGGACCGGCGAAGGACCGGCATTCCTCAAGATCGGCGGGCGGGTGATC
>JAUIIR010000008.1 GCA_030431485.1 Alphaproteobacteria bacterium | reverse complement strand
GTTATCCGAACGGCCGCGCCTGTTCGCCCTTTGCGCAATCATATCTGTCGCAAAAAAGGCGCACTCACCTTATGCTCACACCATTGATGTATTCGCCATCGGGGGTTTCCCGTGTTCAGATATTTTTTTATCTCACTTCTTTTCGCGGCCAGCCTGCTTTGGACGACAGCCCCGTTGCACGCAGAAACCCGCGTTGCAATCATCGACACTGCCTATGACACGCGCCCGTATCTTGACCGATTGAAAGAGCGCGGGGTCGTTGCCATCGGACGCTATTATGCCCGTTGCGATCAGCCGGAGTATGGGCTGACGGAAAAGCGGCTGATCAATCAGGGGCGCCCAAGCGACCCCGGCAGCGAGATTGCGCAGATGTTTGCCAAGGGCTTCGCCGTGCTGTCGGTCTACCAGTATTACAGCAACACCCCGAACAAGTTTCGTGGCCAGAACCGCGATGGCAAAGCCCTTCCCGACGCGAATTGCAACTGGACCGGGGTGGGTCGCAGCGTGGAAGAGGAAGCGGAACTGGATGTACAGGCCGCCATTACTCAGGCGCAGGCGCTGGGGCAACCGCGTGGCACCGCGATCTATTTCGGGGTCGATTTCAACTTCACCGACAGCGACACGGAAACCATCGACCTGATGACCCGCTATTTCCGCGTGATCAAGGCGCGGATGGATGCGGCGGGATATCGAACGGGCGCCTATGGCAGCGGGCACGCGCATCAGATCCTGAAAGGCGCCGGGCTGATCGAGCTGTCTTGGATCTCGGCCTCGCGCGCCTTCTCCCGCACCAGCGAATTTCACCGGTCAGGCGAGTGGCACCTGTTTCAGAACCAGGTGGACCGCGAGTGGTTTGGCAGCAGCGGCTCGGGCTGCACGCGTGGCCTACCGCTGGATACCAATGTGCAAAACATGTTTCAGGACGTGGATGTCGGTCTCTGGCGGCAAGGTGAGAGCTATATCATCGACGAAGGCCGCACATTCGACATCTTCGCCACACGACGCTTTGCCTGCGACGGCGATGCGGTGGTGCGGCGCGACCGGGGGTCTTCGTCGTCGGACGTCGCGCGGATCACCGAATGCAAAGCGGGCAAGGCCAAGGCGCTGCCTCCCAAAATCGACTTTGCCAATGCGGCACGGGTCGGTGAGGCCACGGATACGCTAATCGAGGTCAATGTGGACGATGACGGCGAGTTTGACGGCTGGACGCATCACAGCAACCTGACGGCGCATTTCGGCTACAAGCCCGACTGGATTTTCGAAACCGCCCGACGCAACGCGACATCCTGCGACTGATCTGGCATTCAAGGCTAGTGTCATTCAACTGACACGCAGATCAGAGACACCGCCCGTCATGTCACCATCGCTTGCCCAGATCTTCGCCGTGTTCCTGAAAATCGGCCTGCTGTCTTTTGGCGGCCCGGCGGCGCAGATCGCGCTGATGCACCGGATGCTGGTGGATGAGCGGGGCTGGCTGACGGAAAAGCAGTTCCTGAACGCGCTCAGCTTTTGCATGCTACTTCCCGGGCCGGAGGCAATGCAGTTGGCCACCTATTCGGGCTGGCGGTTGCACGGCGTTTTGGGTGGGCTGATCGCCGGACTGCTGTTTGTGTTGCCGGGGGCGGCGGTGATTTTTGCGCTGGCGCTTCTATACGTGACCTATGGCGACGTGCCGCTGGTCGGGACGCTGTTTCTGGGCGTGCAGGCGGTGGCGGTGGTGATCGTGGTCGAGGCCCTGCTCAAAGTTTCGAAGCGGGCGCTGCACGGGACGGCGCATTGGGTTTTGGCGGGCCTAGCCTTTGTTGCGATCTTCTTTTTCGCGGTGCCGTTTCCGGTGATCGTTCTTGTGGCTGGGCTCTACGGCGCGGTTATGATTTCAAACACGGACGCGTCCCCGGCCTTGCCCATCACAGTTTCCACTGGCGGAAGCCTGAGCACCATCGCAATCGGACTTGCGGTCTGGGGCCTGCCAGTGCTGGCGGTGGACCTGTTGTTCAACGGAACCATCCTGACCGAAATCGCACTTTTCTTCTCCAAGCTTGCGGTTGTCACATTTGGCGGGGCCTACGCGGTGCTGGCCTATATGGCGCAAGACGTGGTGGTCCAGTACGGCTGGCTAACCCCGAACGAGATGATGGACGGCTTGGGGCTGGCGGAAACCACGCCCGGTCCGTTGATCCTTGTCACGCAATTCGTGGGCACCTTGGCCGCGTTCCCCGAAGGCGGTTACGGGCTGGCCATCGCAGGGGGCGCGATGACGCTTTGGGTGACCTTCGTGCCTTGTTTTCTATGGATCTTTGTCGGCGCGCCCTACATCGACTGGATTTCTGCACAGCCACGCCTCAACGGTGCTTTGCGCGCTATTACGGCGGCGGTGGTCGGGGTGATCCTGAACCTGTCGCTCTGGTTCGCACTGCATGTGCTGTTCTGGACGGTGACCGAGGCACAGGCCGGACTGCTTCGGCTATGGGTACCGGATGCCGCAACGCTTAACTGGCAAGCCTTAACCCTGATCGGGCTGTCGGCGGTTCTGCTATTGCGTGTGCATCTGGCGATTGGCTGGGCCTTGGGCATTTCCGCAGCAGCGGCTTTGGTACTTGCGCAAATCTGACTTTTCGGCTTTTGCCCTTGGTCCCGGTTTCGCCTAGAGAGGGGCAACCGCTTTGCGCATGGAGGCAGGGGCAGCGATGAAACTCTTTGTGGGATTGGGCAATCCGGGTTCGGGCTATGCCAAAAACCGGCACAATATCGGCTTCATGGCGATGGACCGGATCGCAGAGGATCATGGGTTCGGGCCGTGGAAATCCAAGTTTCAAGGCGAGGTGACCGAGGGGCGGCTGGGCAGCGACAAGATACTGCTGCTGAAGCCCGGCACCTTCATGAACCGTTCCGGCCAATCGGTGCAGTCGGCGATGCAGTTCTACAAGCTGGAACCTGCCGATGTCGTCGTGTTCCATGACGAGCTCGACCTCGCCCCCGGAAAGTGCCGCGTCAAGCAAGGCGGTGGGCATGCCGGGCATAATGGCCTGCGGTCGATCCATGGCCATATCGGCGAGGCCTATGGTCGGGTGCGTCTGGGCATCGGGCATCCCGGCCACAAGGACAAGGTCGCGGGCTATGTGCTGCATGATTTTGCGAAGGCCGAGGAAGACTGGCTCGATGATCTTCTGCGCGGGATTTCGGATGGCGCGGCGCATCTGGCGGATGGGGATACGGGCAAGTTCATGAATGCGGTGGCGCTGCGCGTGGCCCCGCCACGGTCGTCGAAGACACCGGCGAAGGCGGAAAAGGCGGATGTGCCGAAACCGGCTCCGAAGCCTGAAGCCGCCCCCGGGCCCGACACACGAAATCCCCTGCAAAAGCTTGTGGACAAGTTCCGGTGACCCTCTCGGACGCTTTGCATGATCAGGCCGGGCATTGCGCGGCACTTGGATCGCCTTTCATGGCGCGGATGCTGCCGCTTCTGGCTGAGGTCTGGCCGGACGGGTCGGAATTGGATGCTGCGGTGCATGCGTTTACCGGCGACATCGGCCCCAAAGGCCATTCTCTGCCCTTGCGATTGGCCTCGGGCCTGCATGCGCTCGTGCTGACCGGGCAAGATGACGATCTGATCGCGGCCTACCCGCCGCACGACGTGTCGGATGCCGTTCTGAAAACGGCGCTGACCGGTGCGCTTGCGCGGCATGAGGCCTTTTTGACCCAATGGATCACGTCGCCGCCCCAAACCAACGAAGTGCGCCGGTCGGCGGTCCTGATCGCGGGAGCGCACGCGTTGGTGCATCGGACCGGCGTTTCAGACCTGCGCTTGTCGGAGCTGGGCGCCAGTGCCGGACTGAACCTGATGTTCGACCGCTATGCGTTGAACGCGGCAGACACCCGGCTGGGGCCAGAGGACGCGGCACTGACATTGTCGCCGGATTGGGCCGGGCCCGCCCCGCGGGCTGCGCCCTTTACCGTAAACGAACGGCGCGGTGTGGACCTCAACCCGCTTGATCCGCACAACGCCGATCACGCGCTGCGCCTGCGCGCCTATCTCTGGGCGGATCAGGAACACCGGCTGACACTGACCAACGCGGCCATCCGGGCCAATACCGCTGTGGTCGACAGGGGCGACGCTGTGGACTGGCTGGACAAGCGACTGTCCGATGCCACCGCCGGCCATATGCATCTGATCTACCACACCATCGCGTGGCAATATTTCCCGACCGAGCGTCAGACCACGGGAACCGCGCTGATCGAAGCGGCGGGTGCACGGGCCACCTCAGATAGACCGCTGGCGTGGCTGCGCATGGAAGCTGACGGAGAGACACGAGGCGCGTCGGTCACAGCACGGCTTTGGCCCGGCGATCATCACATCGCACTGGGGCGTGCAGATTTTCACGGGCGCTGGGTGGATTGGGTGGACAATCCCACCTAGGTTTTGTGGAAAGCACCGCAACGCAGGAGGCCCCGATGGAACCCGAAGACCCAATCAATGTGCTGGACGGCCCCCTGCAAAGCTGCTCGACCGATCCGCTCACCGGGTTTTTCCGCGACGGGCATTGCAACACCTGCGCCGCCGATCAAGGGAGCCATACGGTTTGCGCCGTGATGACGGCTGAATTCCTCGCCTATTCGAAATATGTGGGCAATGATTTGAGCACCCCAATGCCGCAGTATCGCTTTCCGGGTCTCAAGCCGGGAGATCACTGGTGCCTCTGCGCCTCGCGTTTCCTGCAAGCCCATGACGAGGGATGCGCGCCAATGGTCAATCTTGCCGCCACACACAAGCGGGCGCTCGACATCGTGCCGATGCGCGTGCTGGAACAATACGACATCAACGCCTCGGAAGCCTGACCGGGGTCAGGACGCCTTGTCGATCATTTTTGGTGTCTGAGGTGCTGGGAGGTCCGCGATGGGATCCCTCATCAATTCGTCAATGAAGAGGCTCAGAAGTTGCGGACGCCCTGACACCCCGGCCTTGCGATAGATCGCGTTTGTCTGTGCTTTGACCGTGCCTTCCGATGTGCTGCGCAGTCCGGCGATCTCTGCGGTGCTCAGCCCCTTGATCGAAAACAGCGCCACGTCTTTTTCGGCAGGCGTCAATTCCCATTCGGTGAAACGTTCCTGAAGCACATCCATGAACGCGCCGGATGCCAGACGCAGGCTTTCCTCTGCCGCGCGCTGCCGCCGTATGGACCTCAGCATAAGCGTGGCGCTGACGACCATTCCCAGGATCAGACCGATCACGGCGCCCACCTGAGCGAGTTCGTAATACACCCAGGCAATGGGTGAGGTCTTGATGCCAAGAATACTGCCCAGAATGTCCCACAACAGGAAAAGGCCGCTCGCCAGTTGCAGCGCCAAAAGCGGAAGCAGGACAACCCAAATTCTCACCGGACCGTCGAAGCTCCGATCAGCACATAGTCAATCGTCATCATCATCGTCATCGTCGCTGTCACCTCCACCGCCGCCGTCGTCCCCGTCTTCATCGTCGCCATCGTCGCGGCCACTGTTGCTGCTGCCTCTTCCGCTGTTGTCGTCGCGATCCTCGCCGTCGTCGTCATCACGATCATCGTCACGGTCGTCGTCGCGACCGCTATTGCTGCTGCCGCTGTTATCGCGATCGTCCTCGCGGTCATCTTCATCCCGGTCCTCATCGCCGTCGTCCTCAGACGAGTCGCTCCGGCCCGACGAACGATCATCCCGATCATCGTCATCATCGGACCGGTCCAGATAGTCGCGAAGGATCGCGCCAGTGGACGGGTTCAGAATGATCTCGCGCCGGCCGCTTGGTCCGGTGGCGACAATCCGGGTGCGCCCGAGAAAGGTGCGACCCAGAGTGATACGGCGGTAGCCCTGACGTTTAAGCTGGTTGATCACCTGATCTTCTGCGGTTTGCGCAAACGCGGTTGCAGGCAGCACAACCGATGCCAGCAATCCGGTGATGATCTGTCTTCGTTGCATGTCCATTCTCCAAAAGGGCCCCTGCTGACACGCAGGAGCCCTCGACTGCTCAGGCCTCGGTGCCTTTAGTCATCATCTTCTTCTTCGTCATCATCATCGCTGTCATCGTCATTGCTGTCATCGCCATCATCGCCGTCGTCGTCATCGCTGCTGTCGTCGTCGTCACTGTCATCGTCGTGATCGCGATCACGGTCATTGTCGCGGTCACGGTCGCCATTATCGTCATCCGATCCGTTGCGGTTGTCATCATCGTCGTCGTCACGCCCCCCCTGACGATCATCGTCATCGTCGTCACGACCATCACGGCGGTCATCGTCGTCATCCTCCGCGCGGTCGCCGTCTACAAAGTCACGGTCACGGTCACGAATTTCAACCCCCGGACGGGTGTCCTCATCGGAGTCGATGCTTTCGATCTCTTGCTTGATCACCTCACCCGAGGCGCGGTCGAATACGGTTTCGACCTTCTCCGTGCCACGAACTGCCTCGACTTTGGTCTGTGTCACGCCGTTCTTGACCTCGATCCGGGTGAAGCCCTGCTCCTGCAGGTCACGCACCAGCTCTTCGGTGCTGCCGCTCATGGTGTTGACGCGGGCTGTCGAGGTTGTGCCATTGGTTGATGTGACACGGCTGTCATCCGATGTGCTGCGTGTCTCGACGAAGTCCCGGTCGCGATCCCGGATCTCGATGCCTGGACGGGTGTCTTCGCCGGCGCGGACACGTTCGACTTCCTGCTTGATGATACTGCCCGTTGCGCGGTCATAAACCACTTCGAGCTTTTGCGTACCGCGGATCGCCTCGACCTTGATCTGACCAAGGCCATTGTCGATTTCGATGCGCTCAAACCCCTGACCTGTCAGATCATTGATGATCTGGTCGGTGGCAGATTGAGCAAATGTCATGGTCCCTGCGAAGGTCGCAATCACGGCGGAGATAAATGTGTTTTTCACGGGTTCAGTCCTTTCATGTCCGGTGGCCTGCGCTTAAGCAGGTACGCCGAACCTGACTGCGTTGGTCGCTGTTGAACATTTGCGGATGGTTTAGTCCGGGGTCCATAAACCCCCGCCACATGCGTCTAAACCCAGGTTTATGCGGACCCTTGGGCGTTTTGCGGGAAAAGAAAAACCCCTCGCGCTGATGGCACGAGGGGTCTTGGTGTTTGTATAGACCACAAGTTTATGCGTTGGGCGCTTAACCCATGTCGAATCCCAGATGTTTGGCGACGGTAAAGATGTCCTTGTCGCCGCGACCGCACATGTTCATGCAAATGATATGGTCCTTGGGCAGCTCGGGCGCGATCTTCATCACATGCGCCAGCGCATGGCTGGGCTCCAGCGCCGGGATGATGCCTTCCATCTCACAGCACAGCTGGAATGCTTCGAGCGCCTCTTTGTCGGTGATCGAAACATATTGCGCGCGACCTATGTCGTGCAGCCAGGCGTGTTCCGGCCCGATGCCCGGATAGTCGAGACCGGCGGAGATACTGAAGCCTTCGAGGATCTGGCCGTCCTCGTCCTGCAAGAGATACGTGCGGTTGCCGTGCAGAACGCCGGGGCGTCCGCCGGTGAGTGAGGCGCAATGCTCCATCTTCTCGTTCACGCCCTTGCCGCCCGCTTCGACGCCGATAATGTTCACGTCCTTGTCGTCAAGGAACGGGTAGAACAGGCCCATTGCGTTCGAGCCACCACCGATGGCAGCGATGATGGTGTCGGGCAGACGGCCCTCGGCCTCGTGCATCTGTTCCTTGGCTTCTTTGCCGATGATGGCCTGAAAGTCGCGGACCATCGCCGGATAGGGGTGCGGGCCCGCCACGGTGCCGATGCAGTAGAACGTGTCACGCACATTGGTCACCCAGTCGCGCAGCGCGTCGTTCATCGCGTCCTTAAGCGTGCCACGGCCCGAGGTGACAGGGATCACTTCGGCCCCCAGAAGCTTCATCCGGAACACGTTGGGCTGCTGACGTTCGACATCATGCGCGCCCATGTAGACGACGCATTTCAATCCGAACTTGGCGCAGACCGTGGCTGTGGCCACGCCGTGCTGGCCCGCGCCGGTTTCGGCGATAATACGGGTCTTGCCCATGCGGCGGGCAAGAATGATCTGGCCAAGCACGTTGTTGATCTTGTGCGCGCCAGTGTGATTAAGCTCGTCGCGCTTCATGTAGACTTTTGCGCCGCCCAGGCGCTCGGTCAGGCGCTCGGCAAAATAAAGCGGCGACGGGCGACCGACATAGTGCTTCCAGAGGAAGTCCATCTCGGCCCAGAAGCTCTTATCGGTCTTGGCGCGCTCGTACTGCTCTTCAAGCTCGAGAATGAGCGGCATCAGCGTTTCCGAGACGAACCGTCCGCCGAAGATACCAAAGCGGCCCTTTTCGTCGGGACCGGTCATGAAGCTGTTGAATAGATCGTTCATCGCGCGCCTCTTTTGTCGAACGCGACACAGGTAGCGGGGTGCTGCGGGATGAGCAAGGGGAAGCACCGTGTGATTGGCTATTCCGCCACAGACCTTTCGAGCGCCGGGTATCGCGCAGCCAGTGTCGCGCCGCGCGCCACGAAGGAGACAAGAAGCGCAATCCACAGGCCATGATTGCCGAAGGTCGGAACCAGCGCATAAGCGGTCACCCCGTAGATTAACGTCGAA
This sequence comes from Alphaproteobacteria bacterium, assembly GCA_030431485.1. Classification (GTDB taxonomy): domain Bacteria; phylum Pseudomonadota; class Alphaproteobacteria; order Rhodobacterales; family Rhodobacteraceae; genus Marivita. The sequence goes on along the minus strand of JAUIIR010000008.1, from coordinate 89,766 downwards.
AGCGCCATCATGTTGCGCATGTCTGCAGTACGGGTTGCCCCGATGAATATGCCGTCCAGCATGAACGAAGCCAAAGCCAGAACCGGCGCGCAGACCATCCACGGCAAATAAGTGGCGGCTGCCGCCTGTACCTCAGCGTTTTTCGCCATGACGGCAACGATGTCATTTCCGAAGACCCAGAACACAGCCGCCAAAAGAACCGAGGCGGCCAACCCCCAAAATCCCGCCACCCGGATCGAGCGGCGCAGCCGCGGCGCAGCGCGCGCGCCCACGGCCTGACCAACCAGCGCTTCGGCGGAGAAGGCAAAGCCGTCCAACGCGTAGGAGGTGATGCTCAGAAATTGCAGAAGAACCTGATTGGCAGCGAGCGTCACGTCGCCGAAATCGGCTGCCAGAAAAAGGAAGGACAGAAAGATCAGCTGGAGCAGCAGCGACCGGATCAGGATGTCGGAATTGACCTGCGCCATGCGCCGCAGCTTGACCCGGTCAAAGACCCGCGCCCAGTCGCGCCAGTCCGGGACGCGGAAGGCGCTACGGCACAGGTAGAGGCCCATGGCCAACCCGCTCCATTCGGACAGGAAGGTGGCGAAGGCGACGCCATTCACCCCCCACCCCAGGCCCAGAACGAACCACAGGTTCAAAGCCACGTTGACCCCGTTCATCCAGATCTGCAGCACCAGCACCGCGCGGGTGCGCTCCTGAGCAATGAGCCAGCCGGTGATACCGAACACGGCGATCGCAGCGGGCGCGGACCAGATGCGGATCTGCAGGTAACCACGCGCCAGCGCCTCGACTTCGGCGCTGGCCGGGGACAAGCGGAAGGCCGTCCAAATGAGCGGAACCTGCAGCAGGATGATCAGGGCACCTCCGACGAACCCGATCATCAGGACCCGCGTCAGAAGTGCCGCCACCTCTGCCCGGTTGCCCTGCCCCAACGCCTGCGCCGCCAGTCCGGTCGTGCCCATGCGCAGAAAGCCGAAGATCCAGTAGATTGCCGACAGCACAACCGCGCCGATGCCAACAGCACCGATAGGCGCGGCTTCGCCCAGCTGACCGACAACGCCTGTATCCAACGCCCCTAAAATGGGAATGGTGACGTTGGACAGGACAATCGGCAGCGCGATCTTCAGAACCCGCCGGTTGGTGATGTCCTGCGGCAAAGCCGCGGTCTCAGTCATTGGATACGTCAGGCCTCGGCATCAGGAAATGTGCGGTCGCCTGCGCGAAGGGTCGGTCCTTATTGTCCTGCCACGCTTCGGCCTGCACCGACGCATACCTCCGGCCAGCGCGTGTGATCGTCGCGCGTGCGTAAGCGTCACGCGGTAGACCGGACCGCAGATAATCCACGGTGAAGTCAATGGTCTTAGGCAGACGCGGCAGGTTGCCGGCAGCCATCGCCTCGACATCCAGGGCCCCGCTTTCGAAATCTTCCCAGATATAGGACCAGCTGAGCGAAATCACGGCGGTGACTTCTAGGAAGGCCGCGGTGACGCCGCCGTGAATGGCTGGCAGCATCGGATTTCCGATCAGCTTTTCATCATAGGACAACACACCGGTCAGTTCGTCTCCGCGCCGATCAAAGCTGATGCCCATGAAGGTGATGTAGGGAACGCCGCTGACCAAAGCGTCAAGTGCTGCATCCCGGCGCTGCTTGACGATCTGGACGGGTTCAGGAGTCTTGCGTGCCATTTCAGCGGCCCTCCACGGTAAACGCACCGGTTGCGGTGGCCACGGGACGGTCTGTGTCGTCGTCGCAGGCCGTGGCACGCACAAATGCGACCGAGCGCGTGATATGATAGACCTCGGCCCGCGCGGTGATTGCCTGCCCCGGCGTGGCGGCCCGCATGTAGTCGATCCGCAGGTCGATGGTGGCTGTACCCGCGGGCGCGTCCGGGTGGCACATGACAGCGGCGCCACCACAGGTGTCCATCAGCGCAGACACCGCACCGCCATGAATGACCCTTGTCTTCGGATCACCTATGAAACGTTCGTCATAAGGCATGATGATTTCCGCCAGCCCGTCCCCGATGGACACAATCTTCATGCCCAGCGCCTTTGCATGGGGAATCAATTCTATGAACTGGCGGGCTATCTTGGCTTTGTCGGCGCTCATTCTGTGTTCCTCAATCTCTGCCCTAGCCATACGCCGGACTTGGCCCGAGGGCCAGAGACCGTCGCATTCGGGACGCAGCGCTGCTCTATTGCCGATTGAATCCGAAGAAACTATGGTTTCCCCGAGGTGAGGAGGGAGTTTAATGGCCGAGCAAAAACTCAGCTTTAAAGAGATGTGCGCCAAGTTCGATGTAACGCCGCGGACGCTGAGATATTACGAGTATATCGAACTCCTCCAGCCGGAACGGGATGGCAGATCGCGCTGGTACGGGCCGAAAGAAGTGGCCCGCATGACGCTGATCCTGCGCGGCCGCAAATTCGGGTTTCAACTCGAAGACATCCGACAGTGGCTTTTGATCTACGAACACGAAGGCACCGAGGCACAGATGCGTGCCTGGATTGAGCTTGCCGACCGTCAGCTGGGAGAGCTGGACGAGCAACGCAAGCAACTCGACGAAGCCATCTCTGAACTGCAGAAGCTGCGCGATGAGACAGCGGCGAGTTTGCCGGACTGATCCACTTCCGATCGCACGCCCTGCCTGACTGCCCCCGCGACACGAGTCGTCGGGTTCTGTGGCCGACACCCCGGGTCGGGAATTCCTGACCCTGAAAACGCGCAGACCTCAAAGCGCTTTGAAAGAATATTTCCACAAAACGTGGGTGACGTTACCTGATCTTACGTCAATCAAAAAGTGACGTGGCGTTTGAGTTACGTCAACGTAAATTCCCATTGTAAGAACGCACCAACCTTCGCATGTCGATGCCATGACCGGCACCGAACAAGGATAATGACAATGACTGATGACCGCATCATGACGATCAGGGAAATGTGCGACGCATTTGATGTGACGCCGCGCACCTTGCGGTTTTACGAAGCCAAAGAACTGCTGTTCCCGATCCGCGAAGGCCAGAAGCGCCTGTTCACCAAGCGCGACCGCGCGCGCCTCAAGCTGATCCTGCGCGGCAAGCGTTTTGGCTTCAGCCTCGAAGAGATCCGTCAACTGCTCGATCTCTATCATATGGGCGACCAGCAGCAGACACAGTTGGCCCGGACCTACGAGATCGCACAACAGCGCCTGTCTGACATGGAATCGCAACGTGACGAGCTTAATCAGGCCATCGACGAACTTAAGGAACAGATGCGTTGGGGCGAGAAGATGCTTGCCTCGATGGATCAGAGCAAAAAAGCGGCTGAGTAAGCCGTACCGCTTTTAGGGAGACCGCAATGCCTAGCTATATCGCACCCGTCAAAGACATGCAGTTCATTCTGCACGACGTTCTGAATGCTTCGGAGCAGGATATCCCTGGCTATGAAGAGCTGGACCGTGACTTTACCGGCGCGGTGATCGAAGAAGCGGGCAAGCTGGCCTCCGAAGTGCTGATGCCGCTCAACGCCGTTGGCGACACTGAGGGCTGTGTGCTTGAAAACGGAGTGGTGCGCACGCCGACCGGTTTCAAGGAAGCCTTCCAGCAGATGAAGGATGGTGGCTGGACCGCTTTGGACTGCGATCCGGAATATGGCGGTCAGGGCCTGCCCTACCTGATGCACACCGCAGCGCAGGAACCCTTCGTGTCGTCGAACATGGCGTTCAACATGTATCAGGGTCTGACACACGGGGCCTACTCGGCGATCTATTTCCACGGCTCGGACGAGCAGAAGCAGACCTACCTGCCGAAGATGACCACCTGCGAATGGACTGGCACCATGAACCTGACCGAACCGCATTGCGGGACGGATCTTGGCCTGATGCGCACCAAGGCGGTGCCGCAGGAAGATGGCAGCTACAAGATTTCCGGTCAGAAGATCTTCATCTCCGCCGGCGATCACGACATGGCCGAGAACATCATTCACCTTGTTCTGGCGAAAATTCCTGGCGGGCCCGACGGCATCAAGGGCGTTTCACTGTTCATCGTGCCGAAGTTCATCGTGAACGCAGACGGCAGCCTGGGCGACCGCAACGGAGTCTCCGTTGGCAAGATTGAAGAAAAGATGGGCATCCACGGCAATTCGACCTGTGTCATGAACTATGACGAGGCGACCGGCTACCTGATCGGCGAAATGCATAAAGGCATGCGCGCCATGTTCACCATGATGAACGAAGCGCGTCTGGGTGTGGGTCTTCAGGGCTACGCACAGGCCGAGGTTGCCTATCAGAACGCGGTGGCCTATGCGAATGACCGCCTTCAGGGCCGCGACGTGACCGGTGCCAAGGCGCCCGAGAAATCGGCCGACCCAATCATCGTGCACCCCGACATCCGCCGCAACCTGATGGATCAGAAGTCCTTTACTGAAGGCGCCCGCGCCTTCACCTACTGGGGTGCTTACCTGATCGACCGGGCGCACAAGAACTCCGACAAGGACGCCGATGGCCTGATTTCCCTGCTGACGCCAATCATCAAGGGTTTCCAGACCGACAAGGGCTTCGAGATGGCGGTGAACGCCCAGCAAGTCTATGGCGGGCACGGCTATATCGAGGAATGGGGCATGTCCCAATTTGCCCGCGACGCCCGGATCGCTATGATCTACGAAGGCGCGAACGGCATTCAGGCGCTTGATCTGGTGGGCCGCAAGCTCGCGCAGGACGGCGGCAAGCACGTGATGGCGTTCTTCGAGATGATCAAGACGTTTGCCTCGGAAAACAAAGGTCAGGACGAAGCCTTCGACCGCGACTTCCTCGAACCTCTGAAAGCGGCGTCGAAGGATTTGCAGGCGGCGGCGATGTATTTCATGCAGAACGGCATGAAGAACCCCAACAACGCACTCGCCGGATCCTATGACTTCATGCACATGTTCGGCCATGTCTGCCTTGGCTACATGTGGGCGCGGATGGGGCTTGCAGCCTCCAAGGCTTTGAAAGACGGTGCGTCAGACGTGGCGTTCTACGAGACAAAGCTGGCAACCGGACGCTACTACATGTCCCGTCAACTGCCCGCCACCAAGATGCACCTCGCGCGTATTGAGACCGGAGCTGAGCCGGTGATGGCGCTGGAGGCGGCCAACTTCTAAAGTCCGGGAGGACAGATGCCCAAACGCTTTCGCCTGACCCGTCGCTTTCCGGCCGCCATGACCGAGGACGGCTATCGCCGCCTCAAGCGGTTTGCCGAAGAGGCGGGTCTGGATGAAGGTGAGGCGCTGTCCTTCCTCTTCGAGAACTTCGACAGCGTCACGGACAGCGAGGCGCTGGGACATCGGCTCAGGCTCTTCAATGCAGAGCTTGACGCACGCAAACGATAACGCGGGATGGGGGGAGCCATGCGATCAAACTGGATGACCGACGAGCACGAGATGCTTGCCGAGATGACGGCCAAGTTCATCGAAACCGAATGGCAGCCGCTCTATGACAAATGGCGCAAACAGGGCCAGATGGACCGCGAGACATGGGCCCAGGCCGGTGAACTGGGTCTGCTCTGCCCTTCCGTGCCCGAAGAATACGGTGGTGCCGGCGGCGATTTCGGCCATGAAGCGGTGATCCTGATGGAAGCGGCCCGCGCCAACCTGGCAAGCTGGGGCCACGGCATCCATTCCGGGATCGTCGCCCATTACATCCTCGCCTATGGCACCGAAGAGCAGAAGAAACGCTGGCTGCCAAAGATGGTGACCGGTGAGCTGGTCGGGGCGCTGGCGATGACCGAGCCTTCGGGCGGGTCGGACGTACAGGGTATCAAGACCCGCGCCGCCCGCGACGGCAACGCCTACCGCCTGTCGGGACAAAAGACGTTCATCACCAACGGCCAGCACGCGAACCTGATCGTCGTGGCGGCCAAGACCGACCCTTCGCTTGGATCAAAGGGAACGTCTTTGGTCGTCGTGGAAACCGATGGTGCCGAGGGCTTCCAGCGCGGGCGCAATCTGGAAAAGATCGGCTGCCATGTGGCGGACACGTCAGAGCTGTTCTTCGATAATGTCGAGATCGCGCCGGAGAACCTGCTGGGCGGCGAGGAAGGTCAGGGCTTCTACCAGATGATGAAGCAACTGCCGCAGGAACGCCTGATCATCGGGTGCGGCGCAGTGGGTGCGATGGAGGGGGCCGTCGCCCGCACCATCGCCTATTGCAAGGAACGCGAAGCCTTTGGCGGGCCGCTCACCCAGTTCCAGAACACCCGCTTCAAGCTGGCGGAGTGTCAGACAAAGACCACCGTCGCGCGCGCGTTCCTCGACAATTGCATGGAAGAGCATCTGCGCGGGGAGTTGACGGTCGAGAAGGCCGCGATGGCGAAATACTGGCTTTCGGACACGCAGGGCGAGGTTCTCGACGAATGTGTGCAGCTGCATGGCGGCTACGGCTATATGCAGGAGTACGCCGTGGCCGAGATGTGGGCAGATGCCCGCGTGCAGCGCATCTACGGCGGCACCAACGAGATCATGAAAGAACTGATCGCGAGGGCGCTTTGATGCGGTCAGCCTTTACGCAAACGGAGAGTTCTGGATGCCTCCGGCGGGAGTTTATCTGGCAAGATGAAACAGCAAGGCAAGCTCCACCCCGCCGGTCGGCCTCTTTACCACGCGGTGTCAGGCGCAGTCGGCGGGGCTTCACCTTGCACATGGCTCAACTCTCCAGTCTGCCATGCTTTGATACTCTACGGCGGTTAACCTTAACGGATGGTAAAGAAGAGCACGTCCCCTGCTTCATCTTGCCAGATAAACTCCCGCCGGAGGCGCTCGGCCTCTCCGCCTAACCCTGACACGTGAGGATCAGACCAGATGACCATCCAACTCTATTGCTTTGGCGAAAGCGGACATTCCTACAAGGCGGCACTGGCGCTGCAACTTGCCGGCCTCGACTGGGAGCCGGTGAAGGTTGATTTCTTCAACGGCGAGACCCGTACACCCGAATACCGTTCCAACGTGAACGAGATGGGCGAAGCGCCTGTTCTGGTCGACGGCGATGTGAAACTCACCCAGTCGGGTGTGATCCAGACTTATCTGTCGGACACCTACGGCAAATTCGGCGGCAAAGATGCGATGGAAAAGCTGGAAATCCTGCGCTGGATCATCTGGGATAACCAGAAATTCAGCGGCACATCCGGGCCATTGCGCTTCCTGATGAACTTCCTGCCTGAAGACAAACGACCCGTTGAGGTGATTGCGTTCATGCAAGGGCGCATGAAGGCAGCATACGCTGTGCTCGACGCGCATCTCGAAGGGCGTGACTGGATTGTCGGCGATGCCGTCACCAATGCGGACCTGACCTGCTGTGGCTACCTTTATTACCCCGAACCGTTCGGTTTTGACCGCGCGGAGTGGCCGAATATCGACCGCTGGCTGTCCAATATCCAGGGATTGCCCGGCTGGAAACACCCTTACGAATTGATGCCCGGATCCCCTGCGGATCGGGCCTGAGACGGAGAGCAGAATGACTGAAGCGTATATTTACGACGCCGTGCGCACGCCGCGCGGCAAGGGCCGGAAAGACGGCAGCTTGCACGAGATGACGAGCGTTCGCCTGTCGGCACAGGTGCTGGACGCGGTGAAGGATCGCAACGGTTTTGATGGCCATGCGGTTGAGGACGTGATCTGGGGCAACGTTACCCAGGTCGGCGAACAGGGCGGCTGCCTTGCGCGAACGGCCGTGCTGGCGTCGGGCCTGGATCAGTCGATCCCCGGCCTTGCGATCAACCGTTTCTGTGCCTCTGGCATGGAGGCGGTCAACCTTGCTGCCAACCAGGTCAAGGGCGGCGCAGGTGACGCGTATATTGCAGGTGGCGTGGAAATGATGGGCCGTGTTGCCATGGGCAGCGATGGGGCGGCGATTGCTGTCGATCCGTCGGTTGCAATGGAGACCTATTTCGTACCGCAGGGCATTTCGGCGGATATCATCGCGACCGAATATGGGTTCTCTCGCGACGATGCCGACAGTCTGGCGGTGGAAAGCCAGCGCCGTGCCAAGGCGGCGTGGGATGACAACCGTTTCGCCAAGTCGGTGATCACCGTGCGCGATCAGAACGGTCTGCCGATCCTTGACCATGACGAATACATGCGGCCCGGCACGGACATGCAGTCCTTGGGAGCGCTGAACCCGTCCTTCCAGCAGATGGGCGAAGTCATGCCGGGCTTCGATGCAATTGCGCTGATGAAATACCCGCATCTGGAGCGGATCAACCACATTCACCACGCGGGCAACTCGTCCGGCATCGTCGATGGCGCGGCAGGCGTGCTGATCGGCAACAAGGAGTTCGGCGAGAAATGGGGTCTCAAGCCACGCGCCCGGATCAAGGCAACCGCCAAGATCGGGACCGATCCGACCATCATGCTCACCGGCCCGGTGCCTGTGACGGAAAAGATCCTTGCCGATACCGGCATGTCCATCAGCGACATTGATCTTTTCGAAGTGAACGAAGCCTTCGCCTCGGTCGTCCTGCGGTTCATGCAGGCGTTCGACGTGGATGCGGACAAGGTCAACGTGAATGGTGGCTCGATTGCGATGGGTCACCCGTTGGGGGCCACCGGCGCGATCATCATCGGCACGCTGCTTGACGAGCTGGAGCGCACCGGCAAAGGCACCGGACTGGCGACGCTTTGCATCGCGTCGGGGATGGGGGCCGCAACGATCATCGAGCGCGTCTGAGCCATGCCAAGGATCACGTCAGACTTTCAGGACGGGGACGAAACCGGGCATCCGATTCTCGGAAATGGGGCCGGTCATTACCGGTTCCGGTTGCTGTCCGATCCGGGAGGTCTGACGCAGTTCGGCGCGTTTATCGAGGAACTGCAGCCGGGGTCCCGGTCGAGCGAACGTCACTGGCACGAGACCGAAGACGAGATGGTGTATATTTTGGACGGGTGTCCGACGCTGGTTGAAGATGTCGAGACCGAGCTGGCACCCGGCGATGCCGTTTGCTGGCCCGCCGGGTCAGGCATCGGGCATTGTCTGATCAATCGCACCGATGGTCCGGTCCGGTATCTTGTCGTTGGCACCCGTAACGAAAAGGACGTGATCCACTACGTCGACCATGACCTGATCACGCATAAAGACGGGCCAGACCGACGGTATGTCCGGGGCGATGGCACAGCTGTTTCACCGGGGGCGGGCTCATGACGGCAGAGTTGGCCAAGCGCATCTACCAGGAGAACCTCGACGCCGTGTCCAAAGCGTTGATGGATGGCGATCTGCGCGAGATGATGCGCCATATCGCAATCCCTAACATGATGTCGACGCATGACACCGAGATCGTGATGTCCTCGCCCGAAGAGCTGGACATCGTGATAACGGATTTCCGCGCACAGCTTCTGGCGCGTGGGGTCGAAGTATATACGCGCACCTGCCTTGAGGCTGATTTCGTTGTCGGGCGGGACGATATGATTGCCGGTCGTCACCGAACGGAAACCGAGGGCGCAGATGGCGTGGCGGTCAATCCGTATCTCAACCACATGGTTCTGATGCGCATTGACGGTCGCTGGATGGGCATCTGGCTGCAAGCCATCCTCAAAAACACCGAACTTGAGATCCTCAGCCCTGACATTGCAGCGGCGCAAGCCGAAGCCCGCAGGATGCTTGACAAAATTCGCCGCTGACGCGGCACACAGACAGACCCACGAAAGGGAAAAAAACATGACCGATTTCACGATGAGCAAGGATGCCGACGGCATCGCGACAATCACCTGGGACGTGCCGGAAAAGTCAATGAACGTGCTGAGCTTTGAAGGTCTTCAGACGCTCAACGATCTGGTCGATGATGCGCTGGCGGATGAGGCGGTGAAGGGAATCATCATAACTTCCGGCAAAGCCGACTTCGCGGCGGGCATGGACCTGAACGTACTGGCGACGCTCAAGGAAGCGGGTGCCGAGGCGGTGTTCGACGGGATCATGAAAATGCACGGCGTACTGCGCAAGATCGAACGCGCGGGCATGGACGCCAAGACCAACAAGGGCGGGAAGCCGGTAGCGGCGGTGTTGCCGGGCACGGCTCTGGGCATCGGTTTGGAAATCCCGCTCGCCTGCCACCGCGTTTTTGCGGCGGACAATCCAAAGGCCAAGATCGGTCTGCCCGAGATCCTGGTTGGTATTTTCCCCGGTGCAGGTGGTACGACCCGTGTCGCGCGCAAGATGGGTGCGATGGCGGCGTCGCCCTTCCTGCTGGAAGGCAAGCTGTCCGATCCGGCCAAGGCCAAGGCTGCAGGTCTGATCGATGAGGTCTCTGCCGATCCGATGGCGGATGCGCGCGCCTGGGTGCTGAGCGTAGGGGATGCAGATATTCTCAAACCGTGGGATGCCAAAGGGTACAAAATGCCCGGTGGCGCCCCCTATCATCCGGCCGGTTTCATGACCTTTGTCGGTGCCTCCGCGATGGTCAATGGCAAGACCAAGGGCGTGTATCCTGCGGCCAAGGCGCTCTTGTCAGCGGTCTATGAAGGTGCGCTGGTACCGTTTGACACAGCTCTGAAGATCGAAGCGCGCTGGTTTACCAATGTGATCATGAACCCGTCTTCCTCGGCGATGATCCGGTCGCTGTTCATCAACAAGCAGGCGCTTGAGAAGGGTGCGGTCCGTCCCGCGGATGTGGACGATCAGCGCGTCAAAAAGGTTGGCGTGCTGGGCGCGGGCATGATGGGCGCGGGCATCGCGCTGGTGTCAGCTCAAGCGGGCATCGAGGTCGTGCTGCTGGATCGTGATCAGGCGGCAGCGGAAAAGGGCAAAGCCTACTCCGCCGATTACGCGGCCAAAGGCGTTTCGCGCAAGAAGATCACGCAGGACAAGGCCGATGCGATGCTGGCGCGGATCACGGCCACTACGGATTACAACGATCTGGCAGGCTGTGACCTCATCGTTGAGGCGGTGTTCGAAGACCCCAAGATCAAGGCCGAGGTGACCGCGCAGGTCGAAGCGGTGATCGGTGAGGCTTGCATCTTTGCCACCAACACCTCGACCCTGCCGATCAGCGATCTGGCGAAGGCCTCCAAGCGGCCCGAGCAGTTCATCGGCATTCACTTCTTCTCGCCGGTCGAGAAGATGATGCTGGTCGAAATCATCAAGGGCAAGGAAACCGGGGATCGCGCGGTGGCAAAGGCTTTGGACTTCGTGCGTCAGATCCGCAAGACGCCGATCGTCGTGAACGACGCGCGCTTCTTCTACGCCAACCGCTGCATCATTCCGTATATCAACGAAGGGATCCGGATGGTGAAGGAAGGCGTGTCCCCTGCCCTGATCGAGAACGCCGCCAAGATGGTTGGTATGCCGCTGGGTCCGCTTCAGCTGGTCGATGAAACCTCGATTGATCTGGGGGCGAAGATCGCCCGTGCGACACGTGCAGCAATGGGCGATGCGTATCCCGATGGCGCGGTGGACGAGGTGATCTTCTGGATGGAAGAGCAAGGCCGTCTGGGCCGGAAGGCGAAGGCCGGATTCTACGACTACGACGAGAAGGGCAAACGTCAGGGACTGTCCGAGGTGGTCAAGGCGCAATATCCCGAGGCCGAAGATCAGCCCGATCTGGTCGACGTGCAGCATCGTCTGCTGTTTGTGCAGTCTCTGGAGGCCGTCCGTGCACTGGAAGATGGTGTGCTCATGGACATCCGCGAAGGTGACGTGGGCGCGATCCTGGGCTGGGGCTTTGCGCCGTGGTCCGGTGGCCCGCTGTCTTGGCTCGACATGCTTGGGTCGGAATACGCGGCAGAGCGCTGCGATCAACTGGTTGATGCTTATGGCGACCGGTTCGCCTGCCCCAACCTTCTGCGCGAGATGGCGGCGAAGGGTCAGAGCTTCTACGGGCGGTTTGCGCCGGAGAAGTCGGCAGCCTGATCACCGCTTAATCTGAGACATGAGAACGCCGTCCGCCTTTGCGCGGGCGGTTTTCGTTTGGGCCGGCGTGCATCACGAAGGGTATGGCCCCCGGGCCGGGTGGGCGTGGGCGGTCGTCTAACCTATTCCGCCCGGAGTGCCGCGAACCGCTTCATCCGGTCGATCTGCGGGGCCATCGTGCACCACTCGTCCTCGACCGCGACCCAATGCGCATCTCGGGTTTCGGCATGGACGATGATCCGGCCGGGTTCTGACGTGATCTCGGGAACCATGATCATGTTGAGGAAAAGGGCGAAGGCTTCGGCAGTCAGACACATGGGAAAACTCCTTTTTCAAGTGTCCTCCCATTTGCAATGTCCACCTCTTCGGGTGGTTGTGTCAGGCTAACGCGAAACTGTTTGGATTGGATGAAGGCTCATGCTGCGGTGCGGCATTTTTTGCTCAAAGCGCCTGCGCGCCGTGCAAAACGTATAGCGTCGCACAGAAATCAGGCGTCAAACCGATAGCCGAACCGCGCTATATCGCGGGCACACATGTTGGCGACAGCGGCGGCGGTTTTGTCTGAATACGCGCTGCGATAGCCCCGAGGCCTGTCCGAGGCGTTGGCATGTGGAACGGACAACCGGAATCCAAGATGCGCCTCCGCAGGGGCGAGGTCTTCCGAGAGATGCTCCAACCGGACAAAGGCGGACGCGCGTTCGACCCCGGTTGCATCCGTGACATAGCGCGCCGCCGGGAAGGCGCGCAGGCTAGCGTCGGTTTCAGGGTGCAGGACGAAATCGGCAAAATCGGTGGTTTTGGCCAATGTCACCGCCGGGTGATCAAAACCCTGCTGCCGCAGCCAGTGGTAATAGCTGACCATGCGGTCCCACGGGTTGCGCACCAGCGTAAAGATGAACATCTCTTCCAGTTCCGAGGATGTGAACGCGCCATCCAAATCCGCCAGCGTGCTGTGCTTCCAAAGCCGCCCCTTCGCGTTCAGTGCCTTTACCCGACCCTTGCGCTTGATCGCCTTGGGCGTATCGCCAATGAGGATGTCATCCCGATGCGCACGCGACTCCAGCGCCAAAGCCAGCGACGTGCCGCCGGTTTTCGGGATGTGAACAAAGATGAATTTCCGGGCGGGTGAAATAATCATGCGGCAGAGGTGCCAGTTTGGGGCATATCACGCAAGTTTTGGCTTTTCCCCACTTTGATCCCTGCGCTATGTCACCCCGTACAGAATGTCGCAGGGGAGGACGCGAAATGGGTTGGATGCGGGATGAAACCGGATTGGAGAAACGCGTAGCGAATTTTGTACCGCTGACACCGCTGTCGCATCTGCAACGCGCTCTTGAGGTCTTTCCTGACACGATCGCCGTTGTGCATGGCCTGCATCGCAAGACCTACCGCGAATACCATGAGCGGGTGACGCGGCTGGCCTCGGCGCTGTCCGCGATGGGCGTGCAGCCCGGCGACGTGGTGGCGACAATCCTGCCAAACATCCCCGCACAGGCCGAGGCGCATTTTGGCGTGCCCGCCTGCGGCGCGGTTTTGAACACGATCAACACGCGTCTGGATGTAGACACCATCGCCTACATCCTCGACCACGGCGAAGCAAAGGTCGTCCTCTGTGATCCGCAGTTCATGTCGGTGCTGGCTGAGGCGATGGACCAGATGGAGGGCCCTGCCCCAAAGGTGATCGAAGTCGCTGATCCACATGAGGGCGTGAACGCGACGAGCGATTACCCCGAATACGAGGATGTTCTGGCGAGTGCCGACCCGGACTTCGACTGGATCATGCCCGAGGACGAATGGGAGAGCCTTGCGCTGAACTACACCTCCGGAACCACCGGGCGGCCCAAAGGGGTCGTCTACCACCATCGCGGGGCCTATCTGATGACGATGGGCACGGCGGTCAGCTGGGAAATGGCGCTGCGGCCGAAGTACCTAACCATCGTGCCGTTGTTCCACTGCAACGGCTGGAACCACACCTGGATGATGCCGCTGCTGGGCGGGACGGTTGTGTGCTGCCGCGACATCAGTGCGAAGGCGATTTACAATGCAATTGCCGACGAAGGGGTCACCCATTTCGGCGGTGCTCCCATCGTTCTGAACATGATCGTGAACTCCGATCCGAGCGAGCGGCGGGAATTTGACCATTTGGTAAAAGTTTACACCGCAGGCGCGCCCCCCGCCCCGGCGACGCTCGCCAAGATCGGCGATCTGGGCTTTCACGTGATGCAGGTCTACGGGCTGACCGAAACCTACGGTCACGTCACCGAATGCGTCTGGAACGGCGAAGCATGGGACGGGCTGGAACAGGACGCGCAATCCGCCATCAAAGCCCGGCAGGGTGTGGCTTTTCCAATGATGGAAAAGATCGACGTGTTCGGAGAAGATGGCGCGCCCGTGCCACGGGATGGCAAAACGCAGGGCGAGATCGTCATTCGCGGCAACTCGGTGATGAAGGGATACCTGAAGAACCCCAAAGCGACGGAGGAGTCCTTCAAAGCCGGGTATTTCCATTCCGGCGACATCGCCGTGATGCACCCGGACAATTACTGCCAGATCGCGGACCGGGCGAAAGATATCATCATCTCGGGCGGCGAGAACATCTCTTCGGTCGAAGTCGAAGGCTGCCTGATGGCCCATGATGCGGTGCTACTTTGCGCCGTGGTCGCCAAGCCGGATGAGAAATGGGGCGAGGTGCCTTGTGCCTTTGTCGAATTGAAGGGCAATCACAGCGCCACCGAAGAAGAGCTGATCGCGTTTGCCCGGACGAAGCTTGCCGGGTTCAAGACGCCCAAGAAAGTGGTGTTCGAGGAACTGCCCAAGACGTCGACGGGCAAGATCCAGAAGTTTCAGCTTCGTGAGCGCGCAAAGACGCTTTGAGAAACAGGTCAGCCTCTACTGAACATAGCGCATCAGTTCGGCCGCCCGCGCGCGACCGAGGTCTATTTTGCATGCGTTGATCGCTATTCCTGTGCCAGAGCCACCGCCGAAGGTGGTGCCGACATAGTCACACTGCGCGTCTCGGTATGCCGACCATGCGGCCTGTGCCGCCTCTAGCGCGGGGACGGTGATAGTTCGGGCCGTCACGGTGTCCAACTCTTTCGCAGATGTTTTTGCGAAGCCGAGATAGATGTCGATTGTCGCGTCGACCCGCTCAAGCGTTTCCGCGACGCATGCGCCGATCTCGACCTGGCTGCTGCCGCCGCATTCTGTTGCCGGATCAGCAAACGCAGTGGCGGCACCGATCAGAGCAAGGCTAAGAGCTGAAATGAGTACCTTCATGGCGCGTCCTCCCAATACCACCAGCTTAGAAGTGCCTTGGATATCGGCAAACAGAAATCGCACATCGTTGGGCGCCAGCGTGAGCCCTGTTTATTAAAAAGCCCTTGCTCTACCCTCATGGCCGCACTGTCAAAAGTCGTGTGATCTGTTCAAAAGCCTTGTGCAGCGCTGCCGCATTGCGCGAAATCCCGCGCGGGTGTACCCTAACCTGCAATCAATGAGGCAGAGCAGCCCGCATGACCGCGCTGAAGGAATTTCAACGGCTGGAGGCCGAGGGTGTCTGGCGTGCGAGCCCCGCCGACCAGCGCAAGGACGTCATTGTGTCCTTGGGCGATGCCTCGCTGACAATCCTCGACCTGCGGGAAAATGTGCTGGCGCATTGGTCGGTCGCCGCAGTCGCGCGGACCAACAAAGGCCAGATGCCCGCGATCTATCATCCGGACGGCGACCCGGGGGAAACGCTCGAATTCGGCGAAGACAGTAGCCAGATGATCGAGGCGATTGAACGGATCCGCGCGGCCATTGACCGGACCCGTCCAAAACCCGGCAAGTTGCGGTTTTGGATCACCGGTCTGATTGCCGCGACGGTGATTGGCGGTATCGTGTTCTGGCTGCCTGATGCGTTGCTGCGGCATACGGTTCAGGTGGTGCCTTCCGTCAAGCGGGTCGAGATCGGGGATGCGTTGCTGGCACGGATCATGCGGATTTCCGGTCAGGCCTGCATGACGCGGGACGCACGGGAACCGCTGCGCCGTCTAGCCTCGCGGGTGCTGGGGCCTGCCCAGCGCGGTGCTTTGGTGGTGCTGCCTGGTGGCGTGGCCGAGACAGCCCATCTTCCAGGCGGGCGGATTCTGTTGAACCGGTCGCTGATCGAAAACCCGGAAGAACCGGATGTGACAGCAGGCTATGTGCTGACGGAACGGCTGCGGGCGCTGACGCAGGATCCGCTGGAAGAGATGCTCATTCAAACCGGGCTCTGGTCAAGCCTGCGCTTGCTGACAACGGGTGAGATGGCAGATACGGACCTGGATCGCTACAGCGAATACCTTTTGGCGCAGACACCGCAGAAGCTCTCAAACGATGTGATCATCGCCGGGTTCGAGATGGCAAGCCTGCGCACAACGCCCTATGCCTATGCCGTTGACATCACGGGAGAAACCACGCTCCCCCTGATTGAGGCGGATCCGATGGCGGGGCAAGACATTCGGCCTGTTCTCAGCGATGCGGACTGGCTGAGGTTGCAGGGCATCTGCGGCGAGTGATCAGTGGCCGAGGCCTTTGCCGCGACCCACAATGATCGGCTCTTGGATCTTCTGCCCCTCGCGCAGCAATTCCCGTGGCACCGTGTTGCTCCAGACCTGCTGAGTGGTGCGATGCCCCTGACGGGTCATATGCGCACGATGCGGGTTGAGCCGATCATCCTCCCAGGCGCGTTTGTAGCCCTTTGGCAC
Organism: Alphaproteobacteria bacterium; assembly: GCA_030431485.1. Classification (GTDB taxonomy): domain Bacteria; phylum Pseudomonadota; class Alphaproteobacteria; order Rhodobacterales; family Rhodobacteraceae; genus Marivita. The sequence continues at coordinate 73,190 of JAUIIR010000008.1, read as the reverse complement.
CGGAGGCAGCGTGTTGCCTTGCGCATCATAGACGTGTTTGGGCACGATCCGCTCTTCATAGACACGTGGCTGCGGCTGACTGAACTTCTGCGCCCGGACCGTTCGGTTTTGCACCATCGGCACGATGCGCTGCGGGGTGATGATGACGGGGGCGGCTTCGGCCACGACAACAGGAGCAGGACGCACAATGCTGGGGGCCTGACCACAGATCGGCTGCCGATCCCGCCCGACACGGGGCACCCAATTCACAGCGCCATCAATCCCGGCCCTGACATAGACACAGCCCCGGCTGTCAACATATTGGCGCGAGTCATAGCTCGCGGGCGGCAGTTCCGCCGGAGGCGAAACCTGCAGCCCCTGAGCCCATGCAGATGCGGATGACACCAGCAGCAAAGCCAGAGCCGCCGCGGCTTTGATACGGTTTACAGTCATGGTCTGTCCCCACAGATGTCAGGTCAGACTGCCTGCCAGCCTTTTGGGTGTAAAGGGTTATTTCGCGGCCTTATGTATCAAAGGCACCAACAATCTAGCTGATCTTCTGCCCCGTGTGAATCATCATGCGGGCATGATTAAGCAGTTGAAAATGCACACGCACAGCGACGAGACAATCGACACGTCGCTGTACTACCTACGCGCTCAGATTATCCGTGACGGGGCAGACGGGCTAGAGCATGTCGAAGCCTTGATGAACCTACGCGGGCTTGCTCTGGACGCCCTGCCAGTGCCTGAGAAGCGCAACAGGCGGTTTCGCAAAGGTCAGCTACGGCAGGCGATACTTGATGAACTCCGCAAAGGTCCGCGCACGTCGCGCCAGCTACAGGATGTCATCGGGCATAGCATGAACAACTTTCGGCACACGCTGTTGACGCTAGAGGCGCGTGGTGTGGTGCGGCTAGAGGGTCGGGTGTGGACATTACGGGAACACTTCGAATTTAGCCCATAGAAGCGCACACAGCCGCTCTTTTTCTTTCTGCTATGTACCCACACAAAATATGAATCGGCGCTGTGTGAGCCATTTTCCCGCACACAATGAGGTATTGACAAGCAGTAGGCTTGCCGAATCAACATCTTGCGGCTATCAATTAAGAAGCCACGAAACCTTGCCGGGTTTCGTGGCCTAAATCTAACGCCGGATGGGGCGAAAGACTGTTCTGTGTAGCGGTATATGTGCCGTGAACGCTCTTTTATGTCAACCCCATCCGGCCCTTTCAGAGGAGCCATGTGATGGCATTTGACAATCGAAAACCAAGCACAAAGCTGTCTTTCAAAGACGCAGTTGAAATTCAAAAGCGCTTAAAGCGCGGTGAATTTCAAAACCGGATTGCTGCTGACTACGACGTAAACCCCGGTCGTATCAGCGAAATCAAAACTGGGAAATTGCATCCCGGAAGCGATGCAGCAGTGCAGTAACCGGAAAGGGGGCTTCGGCCCCCTTTTTACGCCGCACGCTGCCAGTACCCTTTCCAGTTGCGGCTAACCCGTGCGCCCATCGCATTGCTAACCAGCGTATGTGCCAGTGTGCCGTTATCGGTGCGGCGGTTGTCTTCCAACCATGCGGCGTGGTTTGCGTACTGGTGAAGGTACTGCGGGCTGACGTGGTGGTGTTGACCAACGACCATACGGCGCAGGCGGGAGAAATAGCTTTCGACCATGTTGGTGTGCTTACCGTGGTCGCTGTAGATTTCGCTATGGTTCACGCGCTCGACATCCCAACCCGCGTGCAGCAAGTCCCAGTGGCTTGCTTCGTCTGCCGACAGCGTAGCCATGCGGTCAACATTCTCGTTCACCAGTGCAACACCTTCCCCCTCAGTGCGGATAACAAACGGCAGGACGCGGCCTTGACGCTCACGCAGAGCGACAACGACGCGGCGCTTGTCCGAGCGGTTCTCTTTCAAGCGGCGGTCCTTGCGGTCTGCCTTGGCGTTCTCAGGGCGAACATGACCGCCAAAGTATGCGCCATCAACTTCGACGTGACCGTTAAGCACAACACCTGTCTGGACCTCTTGAGCCATCGCCTCGCGCAGCTTGTGGGCCAGCACAAAGGCTGTTTTGTACTGGCAGTCCAGATCGCGGGAAAGCTGGATCATGCTCACGCCTTTGGACGCATTGACCATGATGCAGATCGCGGCCAGCAGGTCCACAAAGTCCATTTTGTGGCTGGCGAAGATCGTGCCGGATGTAACGCTGAACTGGTGCGCACATGCCTTGCACTTGAACTTGCGGCGGGTGGTGATCTTGTACGTTTCGTCATGGCTGCAACGCGGGCAAACCGCTTCGCCATTTGTCTCAGGCCAGCGCATTTCGCAGAACGTCTAGTAAGCCGCTTCTTCGCCAGCCTTGTAGATCGCACGAAGGCTGAGAGTGCGGGACGCTGCGGAAAGGAGGAAGTGCTGTGCCATTGTATGCTCTGTGATTACCTATATCACATATACAGTACATACAGGCACCGTTTACAATGGCAAATATCACATATATGATGCTTTTATCATAAATGGAGAGCGTTATGCCGGATCAAACCGATTGGGAAGCCAAAGCCGCGAACATCTTGAAGGCTGAGTTGAAGCGGAAGGGCGTCACCTACGCCCAACTTGCGGAGATGATCGGAGACAAAGAGCCGAACGTCAGGAACAAGCTGTCACGCGGGAAGTTCAGTGCAGCGTTTATGTTCCAGGCTCTGGATGCTGTTGGGATTTCAGAACTGCGGCTTTGAACTCTGCGGTTGTAGCCTTTCCTTGCCGCTTCGCCTCTTTAATGTTTCCGCGCTCAGCAAACGGTTCTAAGGTCTGCAAGTAGCTGTAGTGTCCGATATAAAAGGTTTTTCCTGAGTAACTGTCGTAGTTTGGAGGCTGAAAGCCAAGCGATCTGAGTTCCGAATATAGTGCTTTCAGTCGAAGGTCGACTTTGCGATTTTTGGTGCTGAACGGATTTTGGCCCCATGAGTCCTTAGTGCCATCAAATATCTCGTTTCGGACGTTTGAAATCATGTAGGAAAGGCTAGCGAACGTGTCAGCTTTACTGGGGCGCTTGCTGTCAACCCTTACAGCCAGCCAGTGCATCCAAACGCCAGCTCCAACTGCCCCCATGATGTAAGTTAGCAGCAATACATTTGGGTGATCGATATAAGCGCTTGCTTCAAGGACAATTTGAACAAATGGCCCCGCCCAGCTTTCAGTGTCCCATCCCAAATGGTCAAAAACAGCTTCAAAAAATGGCTCAGAAAACATCGCTGTAATCGGCGCTAAAACAAAAAATACAGCCACGAATCTTAAAAGCTTTGCCATAAGGCAAGTCTTGTCTAGCGCTAGAGAAAAGTGGAGTCTTAATCATTGCCTCAGCCCTCCGAAGTGGGCTGGTGCGCTTGATACATAAGGCCGTTATTTCGTCCCGAACATGCGATCCCCCGCATCGCCCAGACCTGGCACGATGTAGCCCAGTTCGTTGAGGTGCGAGTCCAGCGAGGCGGTGACGATCGGCACGTCGGGGTGGGCCTCTTTCATGCGGGCGACGCCTTCGGGGGCCGCGAGCAGGCAGAGGAAGATGATGTTCTTGGCGCCTGCGTCTTTGAGCAGGTCAATCGCGGCGGCCGAGCTATTGCCGGTGGCGAGCATCGGATCGACAACAATCGTAATACGATCTTCGAGTTGCGCGGGGACCTTGAAGTAGTACTGCACCGGCTTGAGCGTTTCCTCGTCGCGGTAGAGGCCGACAAAGCCAACGCGGGCGGCGGGGATCAGTTCAAGGATACCGTCGAGCAGACCATTGCCTGCACGCAGGATCGAGACCAGCGCGAGTTTCTTGCCGTCGATGACCGGGGCTTCCATTTCGCAGAGCGGCGTTTCGATCCACTTGGTGGTCAGAGGCAGGTTCCGCGTGACCTCGTAGGCCAGCAAGTGACTGATTTCGCGCAGCAATTGACGGAACGATTTGGTCGAGGTGTCTTTCTCGCGCATCAGGCTCAGTTTGTGTTGAACAAGCGGGTGGTCAACGATGGTCAGATGATCGGTCATGTGCGCTCCAGTCGTTTCAGGACACGTTTGCGGGTGTCCTCATCGCAGAAGGCCGCGCGGGCGGCGGTGGCATTCAGTTCGGCAAATACATCTTCGTCCCAGCGGAAGGTGCGGGCAAGATTGACATATTCGTCGCGCATCGTGGTGTGGAAGAAGGGCGGATCGTCTGTTGAGACCGTGACCTTCGCACCGCGTTTGCGCAGGTTTTCAATGGGGTGTTTGTCGAGGCTCGGGTAAACGTTGAGGTTCACGTTGGAACCCGGGCAAACTTCAAGGGTAATCTCGTTCTCCACAAGTTTGTCCACAAGCGCCAGATCGTTGATCGCGTGGACACCGTGGCCGATCCGTTCGACGCGCAGATCGTCCACCGCATCGCGCACCGATTGCGCGCCGCCCCATTCGCCCGCATGCGCGGTCAGGCGCAGACCCGCTTCGCGTGCCATGTCAAAACTATAGGCAAAGTCCTTGGGTTTGCCTTTCATTTCGTCACCCGCGATACCGAAACCGACGATCCAGTCGCCTGCGGTCTCGGCCGCGCAGAGCGCCGACGCCTTGGCCTTCTCGGGACCGAAATGGCGGATACAGGTGACGATACCGCGCAGGATGATGCCGTGATCGCGTTCAGCCTCGTCTGCCGCCTCTTTAATGGCTTGCAGATATTCGCGCCACGCGCCCACATCGCTGCCGCCACAGAAATCCGGGGACAGAAAGGTTTCCGAATACACGACGCCATTTGAGGCGCTTTCTTCAAGCACGGCTTTGGTCAGGCGGGCGTAATCCTCTGGGGTCTTGAGCACGCTTGTGGCGGCTTCATAGACACTCAGGAAATGTACGAAATCGCGGAATGCGTAGCTGCCATCGGGCTTGAACACACCGTCGAGATTGACAGATTTCTCTTTCGCCAGCCCCTTTATAAACGATGGCGGTGCCGCACCTTCGTGGTGCAGGTGCAATTCGACCTTGGGCAGGCGCATGATGCGGTCAAGTTGCTCTTCGTCCATCGGACGGCTCAGACGCTCGCGTTCTTCTTCATCCATCACAGGAAACTCCGCCCCGATCCTTTTGACGCCACACCCAGATGTTTGGCGATGCTTGCAGCCACGTCGACGAACCCGATATGGCCGATCTGCCCGCTGCCTGTCCCGGCGACCAGCACGGGTACACGTTCGCGAGTGTGGTCCGTCCCGGTCCACGTGGGGTCGTTGCCATGATCCGCAGTGATGAGCAACAGGTCATCGGGTTTGAGCCTTGGCAGCAGTCTACCGATTTCGCCATCAAACCATTCGAGCGCGCGGGCATAGCCGGACACATCACGGCGGTGACCGTATTTGCTGTCGAATTCGACGAAATTCGCAAAGATCAGAGCGCCTTCGGGGGCGGTGTCGATCTGATCCGCGAGGTGTTGCATCAGTTGGGCATCCGACCCCTTTTGCACCTCGTCGATGCCCGCCATCGAGAAGATGTCGCCGATTTTGCCAATACCAATAACCGCCTGGCCGGCGTCCTGCACCCAATTGGTGAGCACAGGCTCTGGCGGTGCAATGGCATAGTCGCGGCGGTTGGTGGTGCGCTCAAAACTGCCCTCCTCGCCGACGAAGGGCCGTGCGATCACGCGCCCGATGCGACGCGCGTGGCATGTAGGCGCGAGGTCCTGGCACAGCTTGAGTAGGCGGTCGAGGCCAAACGCTTTTTCATGCGCGGCGATTTGCAGGACGCTGTCGGCGGACGTATAACAGATGGGTTTTCCGGTCCGCAGATGCTCGGCTCCGAAGGTTTCGATCACCCGCACGCCATTGCTATGACAGTTGCCGAGGATACCGTCCGTACCCGCCAGATCGCAGATGCGCTGGGTGATGTCGTCAGGAAAAGACGGAACGGTGTCGGGCAGATAGGTCCAGTCCCACGGAACCGGGAGGCCCGCGAGTTCCCAATGGCCAGAGGGGGTATCTTTGCCTTTGGAGATCTCGGTGGCCGCGCCCCAACGTCCGATGGGCGTTGCGTCAAGGCCGGGAGGGTGCTGGCCTGAGGCCAGTTCAACGGCCTGTCCGAGGCCGAGCGCGTCGAGCGTCGGCACCTTCAAAGCGCCGCTGCGGCCCTCTTCAGCCTGTCCTGCGGCGCAGGCTTGGGCAATGTGCAAAACGGTATTGGCCCCAATGTCGGGGTCCGTGCCATTGTAGAACTGGTCTGCGTCCGCCGCACCGCCGATGCCAACGGAATCCATCACGACAAGAAACGCACGGCTCATGTGATATGCTCCAGAACGAGGGGCGGCGCTGATATTGGCCCGTCACCAATCGTGACAGCGGAGAGTACGGCTTTGACGGCGGCATCCGCCTGCGCCTCGCGAGCGGCGTGGACACGGGCCAACGGCTGGCCTTTTGTCAGTGTGTCGCCGACCGAAACCACGTCGCTCAGGCCCACGGCGGGATTGACCACGTCTGTTTCAACCTGCCGACCGCCACCCAGAGCCACCACAGCAAGGCCAAGCGCTTCGCCGTCAATGTCGGTGACCGTTCCGGCGTTTGGTGCTGAGACTTCGCGGATCACGGGCGCTTCGGGCAGAAAGCGAACCCAGTCTTCAACAAAATGTACCGGGCCGCCCATTGCGTAGACCATCGCACCGAATTTCTCGGCGGCGGCACCCTTTGTGATGGCTTGGCTAATCCTGTCGGCGCCATCGCCGATCCCGGCGTGCTCCAGCAAAGCGCCGCCCAGAGCGATGGTCAGGTCAAGCAACCGACCGGCGCTTGCCCCCGTGAGGACGCGCATGACGTCGATCACTTCAAGCGCGTTACCAAGGCTGGGCGCCAAGGGTTGTGACATGTCGGTTATGAGGGCCGATGTCGGACATCCGGTGGCGTTGGCCGTATCCACCAAGGCGCGGGCCAATGCTCGGGCGTCGTCCTGCGATTTCATAAACGCGCCAGAGCCGCATTTGACATCGAGCACCAAACCTTGAAGACCAGCCGCAAGCTTTTTGGACAGGATCGACGCCGTGATCAGATCAAGGCTTTCCACCGTCGCCGTCACGTCACGGATCGCGTAAAGCCGTTTGTCGGCAGGGGCGATATCGGCACTGGCACTGACGATGGCGCAGCCGACCGTGGACACGACCTGTCGGAACTGGTCTTCGCTTAGGGTGGTTCGGAATCCGGGGATCGATTCCAGCTTGTCGAGCGTGCCGCCAGTGTGCCCGAGACCCCGTCCCGAGATCATCGGGACATAGACATCGCAAGCGGCCAGTGCCGGTGCCAAAATCAGGCTGACGCAATCTCCCACACCGCCGGTCGAATGCTTGTCGAGCACGGGTGCGTCCAGGTCCCACTGCAGGACCTTGCCGCTGTCTCGCATGGCAGCGGTCAGCGCGGCACGCCCTGCATCCGTGAGGCCGTTCAGGCAGATCCCCATTGCAAAAGCTCCGGCCTGCGCATCGCTGACCGAGCCGTCCGCCAAACCTTGGGCAAACCAAGCCAAAGCATCGGCGTCGGGCGTGCCTCCCGTGCGCAGGGTCGCGATGATCGCGCGTGCGTCCATCAGGTGCGATCCATGTGACCAGCGTCAAAGGCCCCGGGCAGCAGATCGCCGACGGTGGTTTTGAATTCTGCACCATCGGTCGTCGCCAGCGTCACCGGCACGTCACGTCCTGCGAATTCTGACAATTTCTGACGGCATCCACCGCAGGGCGGCACAGGGTCGGGGCTGTCGGCGATGACATAAGCTTCGACGATTTTCTGCGCGCCCGACGCGATCATGGCAGCTATGGCTCCGGCCTCGGCGCAGGTGCCTTCGGGGTAGGCCACGTTTTCGACATTACAGCCCACAAACACCTGCCCCTCTTCCGAGCGCAGCGCAGCGCCAACCCTGAAATTCGAATAGGGTGCGTAAGCGTTTTCCCGAACTGCGCGTGCTGCCTCTTTCAAATCCATAGCGTCCCTACCCTTCGATATCAGGCTCACATGATTGCGAGGCCGCGACCGCGATTGCAAGGGTTGGCGGAACCCGAAACGCAACGTTCGCGTTTTCCGGCAATGAAAGGAGCATCCTCATGCCTATGCAAAATTCAGTTGCCCTTGATCCAACACTCGGACTGGGACCGGATCCCGAAGAGCAAATGACCGAAAAACAAGCCATCACTCTGCGGGAGCTTGCCAGCGAAGCGGATGAGCCGTTTGACGGCAGCCTGACCCGGAGGCAGGCCGAGCGTCGGATCGCGCATCTTCAGGAATACCTGAAATGAGCTTCTTGCCGCAGGGGTAACTTACTGCCCTTCCCCTCCGCCAAAAAAAGGTTTAACCCTAAACCAAATTTTACGAGGCGGGATTCATGTCGGACAATACCAACGAAACGCTGCGGCAGGCGGCACTTTTTTACCACGAACACCCCAAGCCCGGTAAGCTTGAAATCCGCGCCACAAAGCCTCTGGCAAACGGACGCGATCTGGCGCGGGCTTACAGCCCTGGCGTTGCTGAAGCATGCCTTGAGATAAAGGCCGACGAGACAAACGCTGCGCGCTACACTGCAAAAGGCAATCTTGTTGCTGTGGTCTCCAACGGCACGGCGGTTCTGGGTCTTGGCAATATCGGCGCGCTGGCATCGAAGCCGGTGATGGAGGGCAAGGCAGTCCTTTTCAAAAAATTCGCCAATATTGACTGCTTCGATATCGAGGTGAATGAGAGCGATCCCGAAAAACTGGCCGACATCGTTTGCGCGCTCGAACCGACTTTTGGCGCAGTGAACCTTGAAGACATCAAGGCGCCGGACTGTTTCATCGTGGAAAAACTCTGCCGAGAGCGCATGAACATTCCGGTGTTCCACGACGACCAACACGGTACCGCAATTGTTGTGGGTGCTGCTGCAACAAATGCTTTGCATGTCGCGGGCAAGGCATTTGAGGACATCAAGATCGTATCGACGGGCGGCGGCGCGGCTGGCATTGCCTGTCTGAACATGTTGCTCAAGCTGGGCGTGAAGCGCGAAAACGTATGGCTCTGCGATATTCACGGGTTGGTCTACGAAGGTCGAGCCGAGGATATGAATCCGCAGAAAGCGGCTTTTGCCCAGAAAAGCGACCTGCGGACGCTGGATGATGTGATCGGCGGGGCGGATCTGTTCCTAGGCCTTAGCGGGCCAAAGGTATTGAAGCCGGAAATGGTCGCAAAAATGGCCGACCGTCCGATTATCTTTGCGCTTGCCAATCCGACCCCGGAGATTTTGCCCGATGAGGTGCGCGAGGTGGCGCCAAATGCCATTATGGCGACCGGACGCAGCGATTTCCCCAATCAGGTCAACAATGTTCTGTGCTTCCCATTCATCTTTCGCGGTGCATTGGATGTGGGTGCGACCGAAATCAATGACGCCATGCAAATCGCCTGTGTCGAAGGGATTGCGAAACTCGCGCGCGCCACAACTAGCGCAGAGGCCGCGGCCGCCTATCGAGGCGAGCAGCTGACTTTTGGTCCGGATTACCTCATCCCAAAACCCTTTGACCCACGTCTGTCTGGCGTTGTTTCAATCGCTGTGGCGCAGGCCGCCATGGAGTCGGGTGTGGCGAAACGCCCGGTCGATGACCTCTCGGCGTACAAGGCCAAGCTTGATGCAAGCGTCTATAAGTCCGCTCTGCTTATGCGGCCCGTTTTCGACGCCGCCGCGACTGGCGCGCGGCGGATCGTCTTTGCGGAAGGCGAAGACGAGCGGGTGTTGCGGGCTGCTCAGGCGATCCTTGAGGAAACCACCGAGACCCCGATCCTGATTGGCCGTCCCGACGTGATTGCATTGCGCTGTGAGCGACTGGGTCTGGAGATCCGCCCCGAACGCGATTTCACCCTGGTGAACCCGGAGAACGACCCGCGGTATCGCGATTACTGGGAGACCTATCACAAGATCATGGCCCGCCGTGGGGTTACGCCCGATCTCGCCCGTGCGATCATGCGCACCAACACAACCGCCATTGGCGCCGTCATGGTGCATCGAGACGAAGCCGACAGTCTGATCTGCGGCACCTTTGGTGAATTCCGCTGGCATTTGAACTATGTCACGCAAGTCCTTGGATCCGAGGAACTCACGCCGCATGGCGCTTTGAGCATGATGATCCTTGAAGATGGTCCTTTATTCATCGCCGATACCCACGTGCGGTCGCTTCCAACCGCCGAAGAGCTGGCCCAGAGCGCGATCGGGGCCGCCCGCCACGTGCGTCGGTTCGGTTTGACGCCGAACATCGCCTTCTGTTCGCAGTCGCAGTTCGGCAATCAGGCTGAAGGGTCCGGGAAGCGGTTGCGAGAAGCGATTGCCTTGCTGGATTCAGAGCCGCGCGACTTCTGCTACGAAGGCGAGATGAATGTGGATGCCGCGCTGGACCCGGAATTGCGCGAGCGGCTTTTGCCGAGCAGCCGGATGCAAGGTGTGGCGAATGTCCTGATCTTCGGGCATGCCGATGCCGCCTCGGCGGTGCGCAACATCCTCAAGATGCGCGCAGGCGGGCTCGAGGTGGGGCCAATTCTGATGGGCATGGGCAATCGGGCTCACGTGGTGACACAGGGCATTACCGCGCGCGGGTTGCTGAACATGGCAGCGATTGCGGGGACGCCCGTGGCGCAGTACGGGTGACGATGGGATGATCCATCGTGATTTCGGGTTGATCCAAAATCCTAGCTCAACCCGTCAAGGAAAGCCTCGGCCTCGGAGAGGATAGCTGCCTTGCGGTCCTCGTCCATGCGTTTCCAGTTGGCGTAGATCTGTTTCATGCGGTTGTTGCCGCTGAACCGGTCTGAGTGTCGATCCAGAAAATGCCAATACAGCAGGTTGAACGGACAGGCGTCTTCGCCGGTTTTATCGTTCACCTTGTACTGACAGGATTTGCAGTAATCCGACATGCGGTTGATGTAAGCGCCCGACGAGACATAGGGCTTTGACGCGATGATGCCGCCATCGGCGAACTGGCTCATTCCGACGGTATTCGGGGCCTCGACCCACTCGAAGGCGTCGATATAGACCCGCAGATACCATTCGTGCACTTCATGTGGATTGATCCCAGCGAGCAGTGCAAAATTGCCTGTCACCATAAGACGCTGGATGTGGTGGGCATAGGCCTCCTCGGCGGTCTGCGTGATCGCTTTTGAGAGGCAATTCATCTCGGTTTCGCCGGTCCAGAAAAAGGCCGGCAGCTTGCGCTGGTGATTCAAAGCATTGCGACGGGGATAGTCCGGGCCTTCGCGGAAATAGATGCCGCGCACATATTCGCGCCAACCGATGATCTGGCGGATGAAGCCTTCGACGGCATTTAGAGGCGCGTGGCCGTCTTTATACGCGTCTTCCGCCGCTTTGCAGACCTCCATCGGATCCAGCAACCCGACATTCAGGTAAGGCGAGATCAGCGCGTGATACAGGAAGCGGTTGTCGTTCATCATCGCGTCCTGGAAATCGCCAAAGCGCGGCAGGGCATAGGTGATGAAATGCGCCAATGCGCGCCGCGCCTGTCCCTGATCGGTGGCGAACCAGAAGGGACGCAACGTGCCGAAAGAGTTGCCGAACCGCGCCTCAACAAGGTCCAGCACCTCTTCCACAGTCTCGTCGGGGGTGAACTGCATCGGGCCTGAAAAAGCGATGTCGTCAGGGGCGGGCTTGCGATTTTCGGAATCGTAATTCCACTTGCCGCCCTCCGGGTCGTCGCCACTCATCAAGAGGCCCGTCTTGCGGCGCATGTCGCGGTAAAAGTACTCCATCCGCAGGGCTTTACGGCCTTCGGCCCATTTGTCGAATTCTGCCTGTGTGCTGACGAACCGCGTGTCGGGCTTTATTGTCAGTTTCAGGGGCATGTCTTCGAGCGCTTCGATCAACCGCCATTCACCGGGCTGGGTGGCGATCACCTCGGACGCGCCCGTGTCCTCGGCCCGGCGAAGCAATTCACCAGAGATGGAGCCAGCATTGTCGGTGTCGTCAAGCTGTGTATAGCGCACGTCCCAGCCGTCCTCGCGCAGTCGGGCGGCGAATTTGCGCATGGCGGCGAAGATAAAGGCAATCTTCTTGGGGTGATGCTGGACATAAGTTGCCTCTTCAGCAACCTCGGCCATGACGACCACATCCGTCGCTTTGTCGGCAGCTTTGAGTGCAGACAATGCGTCTGTCAGCTGGTCCCCCAGCACAAGCACCAATCGGGTCACCACGGCACCTCCTTGCCTTGCCAGTCGAAGAATTTGCCGGTGTCTTCCGACGTCAGCCTCTCAAGAACCGACAGCAAATTCGCTGCGGCTTCGGGAGCGGTCACGGTTGGATGGTTGGTGACGTATTTCTCGGTGAATTTTGTCTCTACTGTGCCGGGATGCAGCGCGACGCAGATCAGGTCCTTGTGCGTGCGCGCCAGTTCAACACTGGCCCCATGCAGCATCTGGTTCAGCGCGGCCTTGGACGTGCGGTAGCTGTACCATCCGCCCAGGCGATTGTCGCCGATAGAGCCGACGCGTGCCGAGAGTGCCGCAAAGACAGCCCTGCCCTGCCGAGGCAGCAGCCGCACTGCGTGCTTGAGCACTAGGGACGGACCCACGGTGTTCAATCTGAATTGATCGATCATTGCGTCGGCGCTGAGATGGCGCAGGGTCTTTTCCGGTTCGGCGCCGTTGATCTCCAGAGCACCAGTGGCAACAAAGATCAGGTCGAACGGGCCGTCCAAAGCGCCGAGCGTGCCCTTCACGCTGGCCTCGTCTGTCACATCAAGACCGTGGTCTCGGCGAGACAGACCTGTGACAGACACGCCTAGAGCGGTCAGAGCTTTTGTGAGCGCCGACCCGATACCGCCGCTGGATCCGATGATGAGTGCTGTTTTCATGATCCCGTCACCTAGGGTGGCGGATCAACCGGTCAACGGTCTCAGATGAGGCCACGCCACCGCAGGACGACGATCAGAAGCGTCACCGCAGCCAGAAGGTTGAACGCCATACTTCCCATGACCGAAAGGGCCAGACCTTTACGCCGGTCCGCAACATCAATCGCTTTGAGATGCGCCGAGGCGCGATCAAAAGCGCTCTTGGTAGCGTTGGAATCAAGCCGTTTGGCAAGCCGGGGGTTGCGCGCCATCTTTTCGGCTTCGGCCACAATGGAAATGTCCCGGAGTACGCCGGAGGGAAGACGCCGACCGGCCTTGGAGACACGCCGCGTCAGCGACCCACGCTTCAGGCCAAGTCTTTTGGCCAAAAGCGTCCGCAATGCATTTGCATTGGACTTGATGGTTTCTGCGTGTTCCATTGTGTTAAAGTAGTCTTACAACGCCTCTTGCTCAAGGCGGATATGGCGCAGTATGCAGCCCAAATGCTAAACACACTGTTTACAGACTCTGCTGGCGCGTCACGCCCGGTGCTTATCATTCACGGGTTGTACGGCTCTGGACGGAACTGGGGCGTGATCGCCAAACGACTGTCCGATCGTGGCCCGGTTCTGGCGGTGGATCAGCGCAATCATGGCGACAGTTTCTGGTCGGACAGTCACTCATATCACGACATGGCTGCTGACCTGGCCGACGTGATTTCCGCGTATGGCGGGCCAATGGACGTTGTCGGGCATTCGATGGGCGGCAAGGCTGCTATGGTTTTGGCGCTGACCCGGCCCGAACTGGTGGAACGCTTGATTGTCGCCGATATCGCGCCGGTGGCCTACACCCATTCGCAGATTCAGTTCATCGAGGCGATGCGGACCGTCGATCTGAGACAGGTGGAAAAGCGCTCGGATGCGTCCGAACAATTGGCCGCGCATGTCGAAGACCCCACGTTGCAGGCGTTCTTTACCCAATCCCTTGACGTGAAAGCGAAACGCTGGAAGCTGAATCTTGATGCCTTGGCGGCGGAAATGCCCAAGATCCTTGGATTTCCCGAAATCGACGGCCAGTTCGACAAACCGACGTTGGTCCTGTCTGGCGCACTTTCAGAATACGTCATGCCAGAGGCGCGACCGCGCATCAAAGAGCTTTTCCCGAAAGCCCGGTTCGCCAAAATCTCTGGCGCCGGTCATTGGCTGCACGCCGAAAAGCCGCGCGAATTCGAAGCATCGGTACGGGCATTTCTGGACCGGGATCAGTAGCCGCGGCACGATTGTTCAGAGCGCGCGGCAAAGACCTTGTAGCGCTCCCAGAAGGCATCGTCAGAGGCTGACTGAGACATCCAGGTGTCATGCGCCCGCTGCGGGTTGGAAAAGAACTGCGATGCCTTGCGTTGATCCGAACCAGACAGGGATTGGTTCGCGACCGTCTGGATACAGCCACACAAGCGGGAATTGCGCGCTCTGCGGTCCGAAGACATGCAGGCGCGACTGATCGGGCCAGTCGAGAAGCGGGTCACCACACCCGAGTCGCCGCGGTCGTAGCGGCTTCCGCCACCGCACCCAGCGACCAATGCTGTCACCAAAAATGCTGCCAAGAGTTTCATGACGCCTGATCTCATCTACCCGTGTCGCGCCTTGGGTCTTGCGCCCAGTATCACGACAATCCGCCTGACCCGAACATGCCTGAAACGCGACCTGTTTTCAAATCACCTTTTGTCAAGCAGCACGTGGCTTTCACGCCACCTTGACCAGACCCTAAAACCGCATCATATCCGGCGCATGACAGAGCTTTCGCACATCCGCAATTTCTCCATCGTTGCCCATATCGACCACGGGAAATCCACCCTGGCCGATCGGCTTATTCAGTCCACCAATACGGTGACCGAGCGGGAGATGAAGGAACAGCTTCTCGACTCGATGGATATCGAGCGCGAGCGTGGCATCACGATCAAGGCCAACACCGTCCGGATCGAATACAAGGCCGAGGATGGCGAGATGTATATCCTCAACTTGATCGACACGCCCGGACACGTGGACTTCGCCTATGAAGTGTCGCGGTCGATGCGCGCGGTTGAGGGATCGCTGCTGGTGGTCGACGCCACCCAAGGCGTGGAAGCGCAGACGCTGGCCAACGTCTACACAGCGATTGACGCCGATCACGAGATTGTGCCGGTACTGAACAAGATCGACCTGCCCGCTTCGGAACCAGAGCGCGTCAAGGAACAGATCGAAGACGTGATCGGCATTGACGCCTCTGACGCGTTGGAGATCTCGGCCAAGACCGGCGTCGGCATTCCCGCCGTGCTGGAAGCCATCGTCAAGCGCCTGCCCCCGCCGCATGAGGGCGATCGGACGGCGCCGCTCAAGGCGATGCTGGTGGACAGTAAATACGACCCCTATCTGGGCGTCGTGGTCATTGTGCGCGTGATCGACGGGGTTCTGAAAAAGGGCCAGCGCATCAAGATGATGAAAACCGGCGGCACCTACGACATCGACCGGATCGGCGTCTACCGCCCGGCGATGCAGGCCGTTGATGAGCTCGGACCGGGCGAGATCGGCTATATCACCGCGCAGATCAAACAGGTGAGCGACACTCGGGTCGGTGACACCATCACCACGGAAAAGAAGGGATGTGAAACGCCCCTGCCCGGCTTCAAACCGTCCATCCCTGTGGTGTTCTGTGGGCTGTTCCCGGTGGATGCCAACGATTTCGAGGACATGCGCGATGCGATGGAGAAGCTGGCGCTGAACGACGCCTCCTTCACCTTTGAGATGGAAACCTCCGCCGCGCTCGGGTTCGGGTTCCGCTGCGGGTTCCTCGGCCTTCTGCACCTTGAGGTGATCCGCGACCGTCTGGAACGCGAGTATGACATTGACCTGATCACAACGGCTCCGTCGGTGATCTATCACGTTTACACTAAAGACGGTGAAATGCAGGAGTTGCACAATCCTGCGGACATGCCCGATCCGTCGACCATCGACCACATCGAAGAGCCGCGCATCAAGGCCTCGATCCTCGTACCGGATGATTACCTCGGCGATGTGCTCAAGCTGTGTCAGGACCGGCGCGGCATCCAGCTTGACCTGACTTATGTCGGCAGCCGGGCAATGGTGGTCTACGATCTGCCGCTGAACGAGGTGGTGTTCGATTTTTACGACCGCCTCAAATCGGTCACTAAGGGCTATGCCAGCTTTGACTACCAGATGATCGGCTACCGCGAGGACAATCTCGTAAAGATGCAGGTTCTGGTGAATGACGAACCCGTGGATGCGCTATCGACAATGGTGCACCGGGACCGCGCCGAAACCCGGGGCCGCGCCATGTGCGAAAAGCTCAAGGACCTGATCCCGCGCCACATGTTCAAGATCCCGATCCAGGCCGCCATCGGCGGCAAGGTGATCGCCCGCGAAACCCTGTCTGCCTTGCGCAAGGACGTGACCGCCAAGTGCTATGGCGGCGACGCCACCCGGAAGAAGAAGCTTCTGGAAAAGCAGAAGGCGGGTAAGAAGAAGATGCGCCAGTTCGGCAAAGTGGACATCCCTCAGGAAGCGTTCATCTCGGCGTTGAAGATGGATGGGTGAGCACTCGGTAGGGCGCGTGCGAGCACGCACCCTACGTCGCGCGTCGAAGACGCAGTTTCGGTGTGCACCGGCCTTAACGTCCGAGACCGGCTTAGCGCGGTTCCGACAAAGCCGTTAGGCAGGTTTCTGCCGCCGGTCCGGGTAGCGCGTCGCGAATGCGGGCGCGCTCGGCCTCAAGAAATGGTGCGCGGTTCTCGTCCGGTCGGTCCTCGGACCCGAAATGCGCCGAGAGGTAGTGGCAGGCCGATCCAGCGAGCCAGGGTGCCTCGGACAGAACCCCGAGCACCGCATCGGGGTCTTGCCGGTAGAGTGGGAGCAAATCGGCGGTAAAGGATTGCGTCAAACCCGCATCCGCGCTTCGCAAGGCGACATCGCCCAGCAGGATCCAAAGACCCAAATCACCCGGCGTCTGCGCGCGGGCTCCGGCAAGAAGACGGGCATAGAGAGCGCCAAGCCCCTGCATCGCCGCCAACGGTGTCTCGTGCCGGGACGGACTGCGCCCCAGCATGAGTTCGATCATCTCGACCGCGTCCGCAGCATCAGGCGGCGGCGTCTGCTCTTGTGCGCTGGTTGATGACAGGCTCAGACACAGAGCGACCGCACCACTGATGACACGCTGCGCCGTCATTCGAACAATGGCATCGTACCCCAGGAAGAATGCATATAGCGTGTGCAGTCCCAGTCCTGTGGGCGACCGCGTTTGACGGTTTCATCCGTAATGATGACGCTGATGTTCCCGGTTTCCTTCGGCGTGATCTCGGACCACATCTGGTAGACTTTCGCGCCGGGCATCACGATGCATCCATCGGACCAGCCCGCATTGGTGCCCTTGTGGATGAAGAACCCGTTCGCGGTGCTGCCATCACCATTATAGGGCACGTTGAGGCCAAGCCAGATCGCCTCGCGATTGCCGCCATCTGTGCCGTCGGTCTTGTTCGCCATCCGCGTCGCGTAACCGGTATAGGTACCCGCGTCGATGACCACCTCCTCGTCCCACCAGCAGGTTTCCGAGATGTTGACCGACCCGCTTTTGAAGGTGAGTGTGCCGCTGCCATTCTTGCGCACGACATTTATCGTGTAGCTCATTTGAAAACTCCAATGCAAAAAATATCCGTCACAATACTAAGAATCTAATGCCACATGTCAGAGTCGGGCAACTGGTTTATTGAGAGCGATCAATCCGATTTGACCGACATCAACGTGCCAGCATGCGCCATACTGCAGACTGCTGGTAAAAGACGGGAGAACCGAAATGGACCTGACCGAACAGAAAACACTGCTTCTCAAACGGCGCGCCGAGTTGACCGAAGACCTGTCCGAGATCGAGGACAAGCTTGACGATCCGATGCCCAAGGACTGGGAGGACCGCGCCTCGGAACGGCAGGGCGACGAGGTGCTTGAGGCGCTAGGCAACGCCGATCTCGACGAATTGCGCCGCATTGATGCTGCATTGGCCCGGATCGAAGAAGAGAGTTATGGCATCTGCGCGAAATGCGGCGATCCAATCTCGGACGAAAGACTGCGTGCGGTGCCAACTGCCGCTCTGTGCCGGAATTGTGCCTGACCCGGCACCGCACTGCTACCACCCGCGGCCATTGGGCGGCCATAACTCTGCGCACTTAGAGTATGCGTATCCGGCCAGATGGACGGGTACGCATTCAGAGTGAATGTTGTTTTTCATTTCCCCACACAAGATTAGAAAATGCGGGAATGTTTGTATTTTTTTCATGGCCTTACACTTTTTGCACGAAAGGCTGTGATCCGTTCTTCGCATACAGCCGTACACAAAAATGTCAAAAAATTTTTACACCTTGGGAGGGGTTGTGTCAGAATTTCTAGACTCGATGAGGCGGGATTTTGATACCCGCATGAGCGCCCATGAAGGCATGCTTGCGCATCTTGGGCTGCATCTGACAGAGCACGACAGTCCTTTTTTGATTTCCGAGCTGAGAGAGACGTTTGGCGCCTGTGGCGCATGCCATTGCCCCAAGACGTGCCTTGAATGGCAAGGTGGTTCCGAGGACGGCCCCCCACCCTGGTGTCATAAACGGACAACGTTTCTGAACCTGATCGACGCCTGTGCGACTCTCGACGATGCGCGTGCACAAATTCCACGCGCGTCCTGACAGGAGACCTTGATCAAGATCAAGGTTTGTTCAGTGCCTTTCGTGAATCCTGAAGCCCGGTTCATAGCTCAGGATAGCGACATGCTCAAACTTGCAAGTTTCCTGTACTCAGTGATCGCGAGCTCGCTCGCCAGCAGTATTGCCTTAATCTCTGTATCCATCGGAATTGAAACAGGTTTTGCCGTAGTTACTGCAATTTCAGCAGGAGGCATTATCGCCCTGCCCATTGCATGGCTGCTTCTACATGACACCTCGCTGCGATTCTGACGCGGCGCATTGGGTCCCCGCAGATATCGACGGGATCAGTTGTCGCTTCGATTCGACTGTGCTTGTTGCTCAAGTGCATCAAGCAGACCCTCAGCACAGTCTTCGATCAACGCCAAGGCGCCCTCGAAGTCACGTGTGAAATACGGGTCGGGGACATAAGTTGCACCGCTGGATGGCGCGTACTCCGTAAACAGCGTCACGCGATCCGTTGACCCAAAAGACGCCAAATCCGCTGCATTGTCCGCATCCATGACGATCACGCGGTCGAAGTCGGATAAGTCGGTTGGCAGCACCTGCCGCGCCCGAAGCGGAGACAGGTCGTAGCCCCTTGCGCGTGCAGCCTCCTGCATCAGCGCGTAGGGCGGCTTGCCAACATGCCAATTCCCAGTTCCCGCGCTGTCCAATACGAGGTCCATGCCACGCGCCGCCGCCTTGGCGCGGGTGACCGCCTCTGCGGTGGGCGAGCGGCAGATATTGCCGAGGCAAACAAAGAGGATACGGTGGGTCATAGGAGTGACTTACCGGGTTGCGCCTGTTTGTGAAAGGGGACGCGATGCAACGGGTCGACAGGATCGTGATACTGACTGGTGCCGGAATATCGGCAGAAAGTGGATTGGGCACATTTCGGGATGAAGGCGGGCTTTGGGCGCAGCATCGAATCGAAGACGTCGCCACACCCGAGGCCTTTGCCCGCAATTCCGATCTGGTACATCGTTTTTACAATGCGCGCCGCATACAGGCGGCAGAGGCGGAACCAAACCCTGCGCATGTCGCACTGGCGCACCTGCAGGCCAGCTTTCCCGGAGAGGTGGTTTTGGTCACGCAGAATGTCGATGGGCTCCACGAAAAGGCGGGTGCACGCCCGATTCATATGCATGGTCAATTGTCCCGTGCGCTTTGTGCCACCTGCGATCACCGATGGGACGCGCCACTCGAAATGCAGGTCGGAGAACACTGTCCGGCATGTGACGCTCCAACCGCGCGACCAGACATCGTCTGGTTCGGAGAAATGCCCTACCATATGGACGAGATCATCGGCGCCTTGCAAACGTGTGACCTTTTCGCGGCCATCGGCACATCCGGACAAGTGTATCCGGCGGCAGGCTTTGTCGAGGAGGCACGCATCGCTGGAGCAGACAGTGTTGAACTGAACCTGCGTGAAAGTGACATGTCGCATGCCTTTCAGGACCACATCGTTGGCCCGGCGAGCAAGACGGTCCCCCTTTGGGTGAACCGCCTGCTGGTCTGAGGATCAGCTGCCAGAGCCGTGGTTCATGCCGCCATGATCCTGCCGCTCCAGATCGACCGGAACCTCGACAACAACATCACCCGCTTTTTCAAAGGTCAGAGTGACGGTAACCGTGGCACCCTGCTCCATCGGGGCGTTCAACCCCATGAGCATGACGTGCTTGCCACCGCGCTGCATCGCGATCATGCCGTCTGCAGGTAACTCGAAGCCTTCTTCAACATGCACCATGCGCATGACACCATTTTCCTCCGCGAGATGGGTATGCAGTTCGGTGCGGGCGGCAGCGTCACTGCTGACAGCCACAAGCCGGTCGGCAGAACCACCGTCGTTGGTGATCATCATGAACGCAGCGCCGGACTTGGCCATTGGCGAAGCTGAGCGTGCATAAGCGTCTTTAATTGCGATTTCTGCAAAAGCGGGCAGAGCGCTGGCAAGGGCAACCGCCCCCGCGATCAGGGTTGTCTTCAACATGTTTGGAACTTTCGTTTGATATCAGGGAAGTGTGATGATCAAACCGGCACGGGCGGCCCCCGCGCCTGAGCTGTCTTTTCCAGAATACTGACAGCCTGCACAGCGGCGCGCGGCTGCCAGACAGTGCGCCACAGAACGACCGGACCGAATTCGGGAGGCTGCGCCCAGACATCGGCAAAAAAGGCCATCGCGTAGTCGGGGCAAATCATCACTCCGCCCGTTGGCTCGCCGTTCTGGTCAACGAGGATGTGGACAGGCCCGGTACCGGTGCAAATCTCCATCGTGCCGACGGCCGGCGATTGGCCCCGGGCAGCTGCAAACTGCACGCCGGTGAACGCAATAAGGCACTCAAGTGCTAGAGCAGTGATATGCCGAAAACGGAATGTCATGAAGCCTAGCTACTAATCCCAGCAGAGGCCACAAGGCGACAAAAGGAAACAGCCCCGTGCGGAGACCCGCACGAGGCTGTCAAAACCTTCCTGGTTCAGAGATCAGGCCTGAGCGGCCTGCGCCTTGGCAATCTCTTTTTTGACTTTCAGCGCGTTCGCAGACAGGTCAGTGTCCTTGGCTTTCGCAAGAAACTTGTCCAGACCGCCGCGGTGATCGACGCTGCGCAGCGCGTGGGCGGAAATCCGCATTTTGATGCCACGGCCCAGAGTTTCGGACTGCAGGGTCACATCATTCAGGTTCGGCAGGAAACGCCGACGTGTCTTGTTGTTGGCATGGCTGACATTGTTGCCAGTCATCGGGCCTTTACCGGTCAGTTCGCAAACACGCGACATGGGTTCATCCTCGTTCTATCAGAAGCAGAAGACCGCGCTTCCACCAATATCAAAGGGCGCCGACTGGCAGCGCCCGGAATCTCGTTGGCTGTCCTTAGAGGGATGCGCAAAAGCCGTCAAGTGGGGCCTTGCCCGAAAACCCGGACTCGGCCCGAAGTTCTAAGTTTTTATGTCGAACCGCCAGCGACGACGGGGCATAGCCCCCAAACCGCTTGGATGGCCAGAGGCCATACACGCTCAAACCTATATGCCGACGGCGTGCATGAGGGTCACACGGCCGGGCTGCTGCGGCCTTCAAGCTGTGCTAGAACCTCGTCCGCTGCCTGACTTGGGGTCCGACTCCCCTCCTCCACGGATTGTCCGAGCGACCGAACCAGCCCCTTCATCGGTTCGCGCTCCAGTCGTGCCAGCAGCGCCTGCTTAAGCTCGGCCTCGAACCAGAATCGCGCCTGTGCGGCGCGGCGGGCGCTGAAATGGCTTGTCTCACGGCGCCAGTCGGTGAGGTTCTGAATCTCGTCCCAGACTGTCTGCAATCCGTTTTCCTCAAGAGCTGAGACTGTCATCGCTTTTGGGAAGCCCTGCGGGTCCTGCGGGCGTTTGCGCAGCAGGCGCAAGGCGCCGGCGTAGTCGGCACAGGTGCGGGTGGCGGTGGTTTTCAGATCACCGTCTGCCTTGTTGACTAGGATGATATCCGCCATCTCCATGATACCGCGTTTCACGCCCTGCAATTCATCGCCACCGGCGGGGGCCAGCAGCAAGAGAAAGAGGTCCGACATTTCCGCGACAACTGTTTCCGACTGCCCCACGCCCACGGTTTCGATCAACACCACGTCAAATCCAGCGGCCTCGCACAGGTCGATTGCTTCGCGCGTCCGCCGCGCGACGCCGCCGAGATGGGACTGTGACGGCGACGGGCGGATAAAAGCCTTAGGATCACGGGACAGGCGCTCCATACGGGTCTTATCGCCGAGAATCGAACCGCCAGAACGCGCTGAACTTGGATCGACCGCCAGCACGGCAACCTTGAGCCCCTGCCCGGTCAGCATCATGCCGAAGGATTCGATGAAGGTCGATTTGCCCACACCCGGCGTGCCGGAAAGGCCGATACGAAGCGCTTCCCGCCGATGGCCTTTGAGTTTTTCGAACAGAGTGATCGCTTCTGACCGATGATCGGCCCGCCCGCTTTCGACAAGGGTGATGGCGCGTGCCAGCGCGCGGCGCTCACCGGCAAGAATGCGGCTGGCCAGATCGTCGATATCCATGCGCGGGGCTCCGTCTTGGTCTGGCCGCACATGTGCCATGCGGCGGGCGACCAAGTAAAGCCGTCAGCCTAGTCCGGCAGGACCGTGTTTGAGAATCACTGGTACAACCAGCTCTTCCTCGTCGAGGAGATGCCGGTTCAGCATGGCCTGAAAGCTGAGCAGGTCTTTGCGAAATTCACCGGCTTCAGATTTGCCCTGGATCACCGCATTGGCCCCATCGGCAAACCGGTTGAGCAAACCGTCCATTGCATGGTGATCGGAATCCAGGAGGTCAAATCCCTTGTTCAGGACAGGTTCCCGCTGGGCCAGCACCGGGAAATAGTGGTGGTCTTCAATCTGGTGATGACCATGCAGATTCTGCAGCAGCATCGACCCGTAGCGTGACAGTTTCGCGGCATGTGTCTGAGCGTCGATCTTACGATCGACCGCAAGCTCGGCATCGTCAATAAGCGCTGTCATCAGCTTGCGGAACATCAAATGCCGATCCAGCCAGAACGCCACCAGCCCAGCGAAATTGTTGTGTTCGGGCCATGTTTCGCGCGGGAAATCCTGCAACAAGACGCGCAGGGCGTCTGGCAATCCGTCGCGGGTGTCGAGGGTCAACGTGTCGGTCATAGGCACCTCCTGTCGGGCAGGAGGTGCAGCACCGACAGGAAATGTCAATCAGCGCAGGACATGAACCGAGCATTGCGCGTGGCGCACGACATGGGTTGCTGTTGAACCCAGCAGAAGCGTCTGCATGCCCGGTCGGTGTGAGGCGATGACGATCAGGTCATTTCCCTGCTCCTCGGCGTAGTCGAGGATGGATCGCCCGGTATGTCCTTCGATAACCACGGAATTGGCACCGATCTCCGCCGCCAACCGCGCCATTTCGGATTCGATCCCTTTGCGTGTGGCATCAAGGATGTCGGACGAGATATAGCTGATCGCGTAGCTTGGCACCGCTTCAACGACATGCAGAAGCGTGACGGTCGCGCCATCGGCAGAGAGCTTTTTGGCAATATTCAGTGCCTGTGGCGTGCGATCGCCTTCGTTGTCGAGCGCGATGGGTACGAGAATGTTCGTGTACATGGGTCCCCTCCCTCAATTCAGGATGGAGCCAGTATAGGCCGTCGTGAGAACCCGGTCCTTGATCCGCGTCATGATGTCGGTAGGGTTTGCAAACTCTGCCAGAAGGTTTGCAAAGTCACGAAACGTTGGGTTCGCCCTGCAATCCCAGCAACTTGCGAAACCCGGTCCAATATCCTGGCAGGCGGGGTGGTTCCTGAAGGTGCGGAAGGGCTTCGTCGGCCCAGCGAGACATGCGACGGCGGGTAAAGTCGCGCCCCCAGTCGAGATAGGCTTCGGCATCCTTGGGCCGCAGACGGCAGGCTGATCCGACGAGCCCGACCAGCGTTTCGGGGGCCGAGTACCATTCGTCCTGAATCCCGGTGACTTTCTTTTGCAGGAACGGCCCGACCCAGCGCATCAGCGCCTTGTCGGAGAAAAGGAGCAGCATCTTGCCCATTTCGTCGCGGCTGTAATGGATCAATGGCGGGAAGGTGTCGAAGAAAAGCGCGCGGCCATCGAGATAGGCGAAATTGCGGATCGACGGATGAAAGCCGATACGGGTGTCAAACTGGTCGGCATTGTTCCAGAATGTCGCGATCACGTCGCCGGCGGCCTCCATCATCCGGAGCGTGTCGTCCGTCGAGGCTGCCTGCATCTGGGGGCGCATCATGCTGTCCGAGGGAAGTGCCTCCTGCACGATCACGGGGATGCGAGTGCCATCCATATCCAGCAGGTGGAACTCTGTTTCAGGCAGGGAAACCCCTGCTTGGTTCAGCGCGGCGACATAGTCATCGTGGCACTGCGCCAGCCGGTCAAGCGCTGCCTGATCTCGCAGCCCACGATAGACCTTGATCACCTTATCAGAGAACGGACCTGACGCGGGCCGGAACGGAGCGCAAAAATAGCCAAGTTTCGACACGGTCTGTCCACGCGCGGCGCTGTCGGCGCGGATCACGGCTTTCAGGGCGTCGAGGTCGGTCATGGCACAGGCTCCTTCGTCGGATGCCCTGCCTTACCCGTTTGCCAGCACCTGTGCCACCTCTGAGGTGAGCGCATCCACCTCAGCCTGCGCAGGTGTCTTGCGGCCCTCTGCAGCGCCGCGTCCCTGCCCTAGGGCCTCGGCATAGATCACGCGGTTGGCAAGCGTCGCGTCAGCAATCCGCGCCATCAGCTTTTCCGCAGCCTCCGCCACTTCGGTGCCAAGCCGGGTATTCTTGCGGGCACGATTGAGCACAACCAGCGCTTCCTTGTCTTCGCGACGCGCAAGATCCAGCACACCTTCCGTGGCCCACAGGTCCACATGACTGACACTGACCGGAACGATCACCAGATCGGCCACGCGCAGGGCCGGGCGCAAATCGCTGTCGGCCTTGGGAGGTGTGTCGATGATCACAATGTCATGGCTCTCGGAAAGTTTGCGCACCTCGTAGGTGATGCCCCAGGCCGAAGAGGTGGCGAATTCGAGTGCGTCCACCGGTCCAGATTCGCTTTCAAGACGTGTCATGAACCAGCGTCCGAGGCTGCCTTGCGGGTCGATATCCACAAGCGCAACGCTTTTGCCCTGACGCAGAAAACCGGTGGCGAGATTGGCGGAAACGGTGGTCTTGCCAGAGCCGCCCTTTTGCTGAGCAACTGTGATGACGTGGCCGGGCATAGTCTGTTCCTTCGATTCGGCCAAAGGGTACTAGGTTATTTTGCAGGTGCAGCATAAAAATTGCCACACCCGCCAAGATGCAAGGATGAGTCACATGAAATCAACCATTCGCCCCACGGATGACGAGGCCCGTGCGTTGACGCGACACCTGATTGAAGACGCAACCTTCGCAGCACTTTCCTACCTGGAACCAGGCGATGGTGCGCCAATGGTCAGCCGCGTGGCGCTTGTTGCCGGGCCGGATGGGCATCTGTTGAGCCTGATGTCGGACCTGAGCCACCACAGTGCCGCACTGCAGCAAAATCCGGCATGTTCTCTGTTGATTGGAGAGCCGAAGGGTAAGGGCGATCCACTGACCCACCCGCGGCTGAGCCTGAGGGCGAACGCAGAGTTTGTCCGGCACGGTACGACAGAGCACCACTCTTTGGCCGCTGCCTTTCTGGCAAGACAGCCAAAAGCCAAGCTTTACATCGGGTTCGCAGATTTTCTCTGGTCAGGTTCACACCACTATCGGCACAAATGAACGGCGGCTTCGGCAAGGCGTACCTGTTGCACGCAGAGGATCTCGCGGCGGCGATGCGTTGACGCATCGTTGCGTTCCGTCGACGGAACGCGGCCCTAGGCTGTGACGTCCGGCGCTTGCAGAATCTGCACACCGGCGATGCGCCACTGCCCGTCGATCATCTGCATCCGATAGTCGAGATAATGCAGATTGCCTGCCGCATCCTTCAGGATCACCATCTGATACAAGCCACCGGCAATCGCACGCAGGTCGCCAAAGGTGACGCTATCAGGACGCCAGACCATGGGATAGCCTTGCTGCACCATCGCGCCGAAATTTTCCGGTGTTCGGAAGATGTTGCGGATATTGGGCGCGGCAAAGTCAAACGCGGTGCCGAAATCGTCCTGCAGGAAAGCGTCGATCTGGCTTTGAATGGTGTTTTCGATTCCGGGCTCGGGCGCAAGAACCTCTTGCGCCCAAAGCGAACCCGTCATCGAAAGGGCAAGGGCCAGCCCGGTGATGAGATTGCGCATGGTGTCACCTTTCGTTGCTTGTCAGAAGGGTAGCCCGCAAACTCCTTGGGGCAAAATCGCGTTCTTATGCCAGTTCGCCAGCCAACCCCTTGCGGATCAACGCCACACTTTCAGCCACTCCGTAGAGCGCGACAAAGCCACCAAAGCGCGGCCCCTGTGACTGTCCCAGCAGCACTTCGTAAAGTGCCTTGAACCAGTCGCGGAGCGGATCGAAACCGTGTTCTTTACCGACAGCAAAAACGATGGTCTGCAGTGTTTCGTCATCTGTCGGACCGTCGTGCGCCTCAAGCCGGGACGCGAGGTCTTCCATCGCAGCGCGTTCTTTTTCGTCCGGTGCTCGGAAGGTCTTGGTGGGCTTTACGAAATCCTCGTAGTAGCGCACGGCAAAGCCTGCAGCCTGATCCAGATCGGGATGTGTCTCAGGCGTCGCCTCGGGCGCATAGCGCTTGATGAAGCCCCACATCGCGTCCTTGTCTTCAGCCCCGGCAGCAGAGGCAAGGTTGAGCAACATCGAGAACGGCACGACCATGTGCGATGCGGGCACGTTGCCAGAGTGGATGTGCCACACCGGATTGTTGGCCTGACCGGCGGCATCCTGTGTCGGATAGGCGCGTAGTTGCTGGTGGTACTCGTCAACGGCCTTGGGGATCACGTCGAAATGCATCCGCTTGGCTGTTTTCGGCTTGAGATACATAAAATACGACAGCGACTCCGTGCTGGCATAGGTCAGCCATTCGTCAATGGACACGCCATTGCCGGTGGTCTTGGAGATCTTCTGACCGTTCGCATCTAGGAACAGTTCATAGGTGAAGTGCTCGGGCTTTTTGCCGCCGAGGATTTCGCAAATCCGGTCGTAGATCGGCGTGTTGGTGCTGTGGTCCTTGCCGTACATTTCGAAATCAACATCCAGCGCCGCCCAGCGCGCGCCAAAATCGGGCTTCCACTGGAGTTTGACGTTGCCACCGGTGACCGGCAGCGTGATCTCACGCCCGTCCTCGTCATCAAAGGTGATCTCACCCTTCGCGGCATCGACATTCTTCATAGGCACATAAAGCACGCGCCCCGTTTCGGGATGGATCGGCAGGAAGATCGAATAAGTCTCGCGCCGCTCATCGCGCAGCGACTTGAGCATGACCTCCATCACCGCGTCGTACTTTTCAGCCGCGCGCAAAAGCACCTCGTCAAACTTGCCCGAGCGGTAGAACTCGGTCGACGAGATGAATTCGTACTCAAACCCGAAGGTATCAAGGAACCGGTTCAGCATCGCGTTGTTGTGCGCGCCAAAGCTGTCATGGGTTCCGAAAGGGTCCGGAACATCGGTCAGCGGGCGTTGCAGGTGTTCGCGCAGCATCTCGGGATTGGGCACGTTGCCCGGCACCTTGCGCATGCCATCAAGGTCATCCGAAAAGCAGATGAGCTTGGTCGGGATGTCAGAGATCACCTCAAACGCGCGGCGGATCATCGTGGTGCGCGCCACCTCTCCAAAGGTGCCGATATGCGGCAGACCGGACGGGCCGTAGCCTGTTTCAAAGAGTACATAGCCCTTTTCTGGCGGCTTCTTCTCGTACCGTTTGAGCAGCCGGCGCGCCTCTTCAAAGGGCCAGGCCTTTGAGGTCATTGCAGCTTCGCGCAGATCGGACATTGCTCTTTTACTCCGGATGGTCGCCGCACGGAATTGTACGGGCGTTCAAAAGGCACTCCCTATTGCGGGGGCGCGGGCGGGTCAATAAGTTGAAGCTCAAAGACCCAACCCGGAAGGCGACCACTGTGACAGATACCGACCCCCACCCCCTCAGCCCGCAGGATTGCCTTGTCGCGCTAATGATCGCGGTCTCTGCCTCGGACGAGAGCATTCGGACAGCAGAACTGGTGAAGATCCAGTCTGCTGTGAACAACCTTCCGATCTTTGCAGAGTACGATGAGGGCCGGATCCCCGATATGTCAGGCCTCGTCTTTGACCTTTTCGAGCAAGAGGACGGGCTGGATGCGCTCTTCGGTCTGATCCGCGACAATCTTCCAGAGCGGCTTTTTGAGACGGCCTACGCGCTTGCTTGCGATGTTGCGGCGGCGGATGGGACGCTGCGCGAGGCAGAGCTACGTCTGCTAGAGGAGATCCGCTATGAACTTAGCCTAGACCGGTTGCACGCTGCCGCGATCGAGCGTGGATCGCGGGCCCGGCATTTGCGCATGTAACCCGTTTAAATGCGTCGCTTTTTCGGTGCCATCGTGATAATTTGACCAAATAGTAAAATTTTTGCTTCAAGGTATTGAGGGCGATGGCGGCGACCGACAGGGATTACTTTCGCGCAGCAAACAAAGGACAGTTTCCATACGGCGTCTGGGAGGTCGCGAACGAGACCCCCGCCGAAGGCATTCTGGATGGCGATATCGAACCACGGTCCTTTACCGTCACGAAGATGGTCAAAGGAGGTCTGCGGGTCCAGCAGGTTCGGACGCGGCAGGACTGGGAAATCAAGAATGGCTATATGGAGCCGGGCAGCGGCACGTCACTCCATGATCACGAAGGCGCCTTGGGTTATATCGCCTGGACGTATTTCCGATTGCCCGAGGGCACGGTGATCCCCGACAATCTGGTGATTGTACAGCGCGGTCAGGCCGGACATTACCAGATCGAGGTGCGCACCGGAGGCGAGATGACACCCGAAGCGCTGCGCGGCGCTTTGGACAACCTTGCCCGCAATTGCGTTGTTCGGCTCAAGCAACTGGCGGATGGCACAGGTTGACGATGCAATCTGCACAAAGAGGCTCTTATGGTTGAAATCAGCACCCCTGCTCTGATGATGTCCATTCAGGCCATCGCGCAGATCATCTCTGAAGAAGAGGCGGTCATGGACTCGATGCCAGAGGGACAGGACCTCTACGAACTAGCCGAGTCGGTGGCCGCCTTCCGCAAGACGCTCGACGAACTCAAGAGCGTGTACGAGGCCGCGCGGCGCAATGGGGCTGACCTGCCGCCGTATGGGAACCTCGTTCTTTAATCAGCGTTGCGTTTCGGTGGGATCGAATAAGTGAGCGTCGCACGCGCCACGGGGTCCGGCAGACCGTCTGAATAAAGCAGGACATCTGTCACGCTGAGTCCGCGACCCAGTTTGAGCACCTTGGCATGCGCGAGCACATCTGCTCCGGCAACCGGTTTCCGCATGAAATCAATTGAGCAGTTCGTGGTCACCGCCAGTGCCTCTTTCCCGATCCGTGCCATCGTGGCGACATAGGCGGCAACGTCGGCAAGGCTGAACATGGCAGGTCCGGACACAGTGCCACCCGGACGCAGATGCTGGTCGCTCGCATGCAACCGCATGATCAGCAGATCGTCGTCCAACTTGTCGATGCCGAACATGCCTTTGACCTGCGGAAACACCTCGTCCAGAAACGCTTCCATTTCCTGCGCTGGAACTTTGAGCGCCATGCTTTCCTCCCCTGTTCTGAACCGGTACAGTTGCTGCAACTCACTGGGAGGACAAGATGAAAATCCTTGAACGTCACGATACCGATGCTGTTTGCCATCTGCACCTGAATGCGCCGGACAGGCTGAACGCACTGTCGGACGAAATGCTGGCTGCATTGCAAGAACAGATCGACGCGTTGCAGACCGACACGTCGGTGCGCGTG
The DNA here is from genome assembly GCA_030431485.1 of Alphaproteobacteria bacterium. Lineage (GTDB taxonomy): Bacteria > Pseudomonadota > Alphaproteobacteria > Rhodobacterales > Rhodobacteraceae > Marivita. The sequence goes on along the minus strand of JAUIIR010000008.1, from coordinate 43,273 downwards.
GTGGTAATCTCGGGCGCAGGAAAGGCGTTCTGCGCGGGCCATGAGCTCAAGCAGATGACCGCAGGACGTCAGGCCGAGGACGGCGGCAAAGCGTATTTCAAGGACCTTTTTGACCGGTGCGCCAAGGTGATGACGGGTGTGCAGCGCCTGCCACAGCCGGTGATTGCACAAGTTCATGGTATTGCGACTGCTGCCGGGTGTCAGCTTGTGGCATCCTGCGACATGGCTGTGGCCGCCGAAGGAACACGGTTTGGCGTCAATGGGGTGAATATTGGTCTGTTTTGCTCGACACCGATGGTGGCTCTGTCCCGCAATATCCCGCGCAAGCAGGCGTTCGAGATGCTAGTGACCGGGCAATTCATCAATGCGAACCGGGCGGAAGCTCTGGGCCTGATCAACAAAGTTGTTCCCGAAGCAGAATTGGCGGACACCACACGCGAGATGGCGCAATTGATTGCCAGCAAGTTGGGCGCGGCCGTCAAAATCGGAAAGCACGCGTTTTACGAACAGGTCCAGATGGGTGTGGACGACGCCTATGCCTATACGGGTCAGGTGATGGTCGAAAACATGCTTTACCGTGATACCGAGGAAGGCATCGCGGCATTTCTGGAAAAGCGCCCACCCGAGTGGTCGCAGTAACGTTGCCAGCGGCCAAAATGTTCTTACCGCCAGGACTGCGTGTGGGTTTGCTTGGAGGGTCATTTGACCCTGCCCACGCGGGCCATGTTCACATTACGCGCGTCGCTATGCGGCGTTTTCGGTTGGATCGTGTGATCTGGCTTGTCTCGCCCGGCAATCCTTTGAAAGAACACGGACCCGCGCCACTGGACGCGCGGATTGCGCGTGCAAAAGAACTCTGCCGTGATCCGCACGTGATCATAAGCGACTTCGAAGCGCAGATCGGAACGGCCTACACCGCTGAAACCATCGACGCGCTTCGGGCGCGCTATCCGGGCGTGCGCTTCGTGTGGCTGATGGGCGCGGACAATCTGCAACAGTTTCACAGATGGCAGCGCTGGCAGGATATTCTGAATGAACTGCCGCTGGGTATTCTCGCCCGCCCCGGTTGGCGGCAAGCCGGACTGAACGCGCGCACCGCCCGGCAATTCCGGCACGCCCGTCTGCCTGAGAACGCCTCATTTCTTTTGGCGGACCAGAACCCGCCCGCGTGGTGTTTCGTCAACATGCCGATGATGCCCGTCAGTTCGACCGAATTGCGGGCACAAGGAAACTGGATGCCGTCCACAACGGCCAAAGCGTCGCTTTGACCGCTTCCCACTACAGCGCGACGTTCACCAAACCGTGTCCTTGTCACGCGCCAAACTCTGAGGTTACATCCGCCGCATGACACGGGAGGTTTCACGTCGCGCGCTATTGGGCGGTTTGGCTGCGATCACGGTCGCACCATCGGCTTTTGCGCAAACCGCACAGGCGCCAATGACGTCTTTGCGACCCACCGCCCGCACCAACGAATTGCTCAAGACATATCAGCCACCGTTGAGCGAGTTGGTCACTCAGGCTGGTCTTGCGGGCAAAACCAGTGTTCAGGTGGCCGATGTAAAAACAGGTCTGGTGCTCGAGTCACATAACCCTCTGAGAGCCCTGCCTCCGGCCAGTGTCGCGAAGGCTCTGACAGCGTGCTATGCGCTGGATGTGCTTGGGCCGGGGTACCATTTCGAGACCCGAATTCTGGCGACTGCACCGGTCGCCAATGGCAGAATTGACGGGGATCTGATCCTTGCCGGCGGCGGCGATCCAACACTTGATACCGATGCGGTTGCGGACATCGCGAAACGCCTGCGTGAAGAGGTGGGCGTGACGGAAGTCACCGGACGGTTCCTTGTCTGGGGCGGTGCGTTGCCGTCGCTCACTGGCATCGACAGCGAGCAACCCTACCAGGTGGGGTACAATCCGGGGATCTCGGGGCTGAACCTGAACTTCAATCGCGTTCATTTCGAGTGGCAACGTGCGACCGACGGGTACAATGTGACAATGGATGCCCGCGCGGCCACGCTCCGCCCGGAAGTGCGTGCCGCCCGTATGCGAGTCGAGGCGCGGAATTATCCGATCTACACCTACAAAGATGGCGGCGCATTTGACGATTGGACCGTGGCTCGCGGCGCTTTGGGGCGGAATGGCGCGCGGTGGTTGCCGGTGCGCAAACCGGCACGTTACGCAGCCGAAGTGTTTCAGATTCTGGCACGGTCGAATGGCATTGTCCTGAAGACACCCGAACTGATCGACACGCTTCCGGCAGATGCTGTGACAATCCTGTCGCACGAGAGCAAGCCACTCCGGGTCATTCTGCGTGACATGCTCAAATACTCCACCAATATCACAGCCGAGTGCGTGGGCATGACAGCCACGACAGCGCGCGATGGCCGGACCACAAGCCTTAAAGCGTCAGCAGAAGCGATGAATACTTGGGCCAAAGACACGCTTGGTATGAGCTCTGTCGCCCTTGAAGATCATTCTGGCTTGGGCGATGACAGCCGCGTGTCCGCACGTGACATGGTCAAGGCGCTAATTGCGGCGCGAAAAACCATAGGGATCAAGCCGTTACTCAAGCAACACCCGCTGCGCACAGAAGATCGCAAGATCATCGAGGATCATCCGGTCACCGTTCACGCCAAGACGGGTACATTGAATTTCGTCAGCGGATTGGGCGGCTTTATTGATTTGCCGGACGGAACAGAATTGGCCTTTGCCTGTTTCTCAGCTGATCTGCCGCGTCGCGATGCGCTGAGCCGAGAAGAGCGCGAAAGCCCGCCGGGCGGCAAGAGCTATGCGGTGTCCGCGCGCAAGCTCCAACAGCGTCTGCTGGCGCGTTGGGGCATCCTGTATAACGGGTGAAAAAAGGGGCGCAAAGCCGGTCTTTGCGCCCCCAGAAATCTGACTGACGCAGGGATTTACATCAGCCAGAATTTGCGTGTCGCTTCGCGCTGCGCGGTCATCCGATCCAATCCGATGTCGCGCAGCAAATGATCGTCGAGATGTTTGAGATGTCCACGTGTGCGGCGGCGTTCTGACCATACCGTGAGTGTCACCGCGACGCGCAACGCCACGACAGCCAGCGGCGACAGTGCGGACTGTCCACCAAGATAGGCGATCTGCGGGGCATGGGTTGCGTGTGTCATGGGTGCACTCCTCAAATGTATCGACACAATTTAAACTCATCACTGCAAATGTATTGCAATCGTGATACAAAAATGGATACATTGGGCCAACGGGACGTTCCAGAGAAAGATTGTGTCGGATACAATTTCGCCAGACAAGATCGTTTCGCTGCCGCAGACGGTGGACGGTCCAAAGTACAAGCGGGTGGCCGATACAATTCAGTCGGCGATCCGATCCGGCGATTTGCGCTCGGGGGACAAGCTTCCTCCGGTGCGCGAACTGGCCTGGTCCCTTGGCATCACGCCAGGCACCGTGGCGCGCGCCTACACGTTGCTGACAGATGCCGGCCATGCGGTCGCCGAAGTCGGGCGCGGCACATTTGTGGCTGAGCGCATTGCGCGCAAATCCGAGCCGCGCCGCGAATACGTGTCAGTGCCAATGCAAGACGGCAAGCTGTCTTTGTTTAGTCCACAGGTGCCGGATCTTGGGCAGGTGGCGCTCATTCAGGACGCCTTTGCCCGGATCGGAGACCAAGCTCCGGAACGCCTGTTGCATTACCCGACGCGTGAGGCTTACCGCCCGTTGCGGGAAGCGGCTGTGCACTGGCTGCGCCACGTGCCGCTGGGCCGGATCGACGAGTCGGACATTGTGATCGTTCACGGCGCGCAAAACGGACTGACGGTGATCCTGCAAGCGATCCTGCATGGCCCGCGGCCCACCGTACTTGTAGAAGATATGGCCTATCCCGGCTTTCGCAGAGCCGCTGACCTGCTGCGTGCGGATGTTGTTGGCTTGCCCAGTGACGAGAAAGGCATTCGCCCCGATGCCCTGGCAGACGTCGCACGCCGTACCGGGGCGCAAGTGCTGTGTACCTCGCCTGATGTGCACAACCCAACGCTTGTCTCGACACCTGCCGACCGCCGCAGCGAAATTGCGGAAGTCTGCCGCAGCCTCGACATCCAAATCATTGAGGATAATTGCTATGGCGTCACGGAGGTCATTGCCCCCAGCTATCGGATCCTGGTCCCGGAACGGACTTGGTACCTGGCGTCCATCTCGAAAGTTCTGACGCCAGCGCTGCGGATCGGCTTTGCAATCGCTCCGCGCGGCCGTGGACCGGATTTGCGCCAAATCGCAGAACACGGGTTTTTCGGCATCGCCCAGCCTTTGGCGGAAGTGGCCGAGCGCATTCTGGTCGCCCCAGAAACCGACGAAATCCTTAAAGCCATAAGAGAGCGAATGGCCGAGTATGTACGTGTCGCTGTCAATGCGCTTGGGGCCTACAAACTAACATGGAACGAGGACGTCCCGTTCCTCTGGCTTCCGCTGCCTCAGGGGTGGCGCGCAGCAGCTTTCTGTCGGGCTGCCGAAGAGCGCGGCATCCAAATCAGATCTGCCGACGAATTTGCGCTCAGGGACGGCCGCGCGCCACATGCGGTTCGAATTGCGGTGAACGCGCAAGTACCGCTCAAGCAGTTTGAAAATGCCATGCTGCAACTACGTGACCTTCTGGGGCACCCGCCCGAACAGATAAGTGTCTGATTTTCCGCTGGAATGACCAAAAAATGGTCGCCTGCCCCACATTCGGGCGCTAGGCTACACATGCGACTCACCTATCATGAGATTTAAATGGGTTTAGACATCAGCTTGGCCTTCGTAGACACGCGGCCTGATCTCGGTGAATTGTCTGACATATTAACCGAGTATTACGCCCAGATTCTCGAACGGTTGATGGCAGTCGGCGGCCCCAGCCTCTCAGTCGCAGACCACGTACAATCCAGTCTGGACGAAATCGATCAATTTCTGCCGCCAAACGGCGGCATCCTGCTGGCACGTGACAGTTCCGGCTACCTTCTCGGCTGCGGATTTGTCCGAATGATTGATGACCACCGCGCAGAACTGAAGCGGCTCTACGTTCGGGACATTGCACGCGGCTATGGGCTTGGCCGACAGATCATTGAGATGCGCATTGAGAAAGCGAAGGAACTCGGCGCCAATACGATTGTCGCCGATACCGTCCGTGGAAACAGTTCTATGCTGGCACTCTATGACCGTTTGGGGTTCAGCGAAACGGCACGCTATGACGGTAAAGACAATCCGGCCGCGTTCGAAAAGTATCTGGTCTATCGCAAACTTGATCTGGCGAGCGGCTGACTCTGTGAAAATCATGGGGTATAATAATACCTTATTTTCAAGATATTGATTTTACTAACTTAATTCGGAAAAACGCCGCTTGACTGGGTTTTGGCAATCCTTATAACCCGCGCATCGGAATATACGGGGTGCCTGCACCCTGCCTTACCAATCCAACGTCAGGGACATCCCACGATGAAAACCTATTCTGCAACACCGGCAGACATCGACAAGAAATGGATCCTGATCGACGCCGAGGGCGTCGTTCTGGGCCGTCTTGCTGCGATCGTCGCCACACGCCTGCGCGGCAAGCACAAGCCGTCCTTCACTCCACATATGGACATGGGTGACAATGTCATCGTGATCAATGCGGACAAGGTTCAGCTGACCGGCAACAAGCGTCAGGAAAACTACTACTGGCACACCGGCTACCCGGGTGGCATCAAATCACGCACCAAGCAGCAGATCCTTGAGGGCGCGCATCCCGAGCGCGTCGTTCAGAAAGCAGTTCAGCGCATGCTGCCGGGCAACCGCCTGTCCCGCAAGGTGATGACCAACCTGCGTGTCTATGCTGGTGCCGAGCATCCGCATGAAGCACAGAGCCCCGAAGTACTGGACGTGAAGTCCATGAACTCCAAGAACACACGGACGGCGAAATAATGGCTGAGCAAATCAACTCCCTCGACGAGCTGGCGAAAGCCGTCACGGACGACATCGGCGCAGTTCAGGGGTCTGCCCCTGAAGAAGCACCGCGTGAGCCGCAGCGTGATGCGCTGGGTCGGTCCTATGCAACCGGCAAGCGGAAAGACGCTGTTGCCCGCGTTTGGATCAAGCCGGGCTCCGGCAAGGTCAACGTGAACGGCAAAGACATGAACACCTACTTCGCACGCCCTGTGCTGCAGATGATTCTGCGCCAGCCGTTCGACGTGGCCGGTGTTGCCGATCAGTTCGACGTCATGGCCACAGTTAAAGGCGGCGGTCTCTCCGGTCAGGCTGGTGCGGTGAAGCACGGCATCTCCAAAGCGCTGCAGCTCTACGATCCGTCGCTGCGCTCCGCGCTGAAAGCCGCTGGCTTCCTCACACGCGACAGCCGCGTTGTGGAACGTAAGAAGTTCGGTAAGCGCAAGGCGCGCCGGAGCTTCCAGTTCTCCAAGCGTTAATCGACGCTTCCAGAATATCGAAAAGGCCGCCTTTCGGGGCGGCCTTTTTGTTTGTTCTGTTTGGTCTGGTGAAATGCCGGGCTGACGCCCGACATTCGCCACCGGTGTGGTCAGAGAGACCGGGCCTCGCGGAACGACAGCAGACGTCGTGATCCTTCGTCCCAAAGGTGCAGTCGTGCGTTTGCCAGGCTTTCGCGGATCGTCATGCGGTTGTGATCGGCCAACATGGCATGATCCCGAACCACTTCAGGCAGACGGTAGAACGGAATGCGGCTGTAAAGATGGTGCACGTGATGAATGCCGATATTGCCGCTAAGCCACTGCAGCACTTTCGGCAGCACATAGTAGGAACTGCCGTGTAAAGCCGCATCATGCAATTGCCAGTTTTCGTCTTCGTCCCAAGACGTCGTCTCGAACTGATGCTGCACATAGAACAACCACACACCCGCAGTCGCCGCGAGCAACGTGGACGGCAGGAAGATTAGCAGGATCGGCATCAACCCACCGAAATAGAGCATGATCAACAATCCGGTCAGAACAGCCGCGTTGGTGCCCATAGCGCTGGCCCAATAGCGAACGCTGGACATCAGCCCCAGTGGAATGCGGTTCTGCAGCAGAAACAGGTATCCCGGCCCCAATCCAAAGAGGATGATCGGATGACGGTAGAGGCGGTACATCAGTTTGCTCCAGCCAGAGAGCGCTTTGTACTCGGCCACGGTCATAGTGTGGACATCACCGATTCCGCGCCGCTCAAGATTGCCGTGCGTGCTGTGGTGGATCGAATGGGTGCGGCGCCACACGTCATAGGGTGTCAGTGTCAGAACACCCAGAATGCGCCCCAGCCAGTCGCTGAGAGCCCGGTTGTTGTAAAACGACCCGTGCCCGCAATCGTGCTGAATGATGAAGAGACGCAGCAGGAACGCCGCGTTCACGCAAGACAGTGCGAATGTCAGCCAGTAACTGACACCAAGCGCCCACCACGCTGCGGCCCACAGGGCCACAAACGGGCCAAGCGTTGCAGCCAATTCTAGGGAGCTCCGCATTGCATCGGGTTCGCGGTATTTCGCGAGGATCTTAACCCAGTCTTTGGCGGAGGTCGGAACGGGCGTCTGCCCGATAATCGTAAAGTGCTCGGACATAAGCCTTCTTTTTAGTCGGTTTTGCAAGGTTCTAGCCGAAGCTGCGCAATCCGCCTACGCTTCTTCGCGCTCAAAAGCCTGTCCGAGGCATTTTGCCACTCCTACCCGTCGTCCGCATCTTTGTGCGGAACTTGCGGCGTGAACGCACAGCGTTCAGGCTTGATGTCGATCAGGGGCGTTTTATCGAGGCAGTCCAAACCCTTAACAATCAATCTGTCACCATCCTGCGCAATCAGGCGAACGCGCGACAAGCCGATCGGGTTTGGCCGGACCGGTGACCGCAGAGCAAAGGTACCTGTTGTGTCGCCATCGCTACGCGGGCTTTGCAGGACCAGATCGCGGCGGGACATGTGCAACCAATAAAGCACATCGAGATATTCGAACCTCGTGATGCCTTTAAGCGCAGGGGCCCAGCCCGGCTTGAGCACAAGCTGGCAATCCGGTCCATCAAGCTTGCCCTGGCGCGGACACAGATCGCGCGATGTGAATGGCGTCCGGATCGTACCGATGAATTGTACGGTCGCATCGTGCGACATGGGCTCGTCGGTCGCCAGCTCGCCCGGTCGCAGGTCGGTCGTCTGAGTGCCTGTCATCTTGCATCTCCATGTCATGCGCCTGAGCAGAATGCAGAGTTTAAAGCTGATGACCAGTGCAACAGGCGTAGTTCATCTTGCCGCCCGCGAGACTGTAAGACATAGTCGCAACGCTATGGCGAACACCGAAACCTCCTCAGCAGAGCGGTATCTCACCGTCCCGGAATTGGCCGCGCTTTTGCGGATCAAAGAGCGCAAGGTTTACGACCTTGCCGCAACTGGCGCTGTTCCCTGCTCCAAGGTGACGGGAAAACTTCTGTTCCCGGAACATGCGGTTCGCCGCTGGCTGGAGCGTGGACAAACTGGAGCAGCGCATGCAGAGGCCGAACGCGCGTCGCTGTTTCTGGGGAGCCACGATCCGCTTCTGGATTGGGCTTTGCGTCAGTCCGAGTGCGGCATCGCAACGTTTTTCGACGGATCGCAAGACGGGTTGGATCGCTTTGTCGCCAGTGAAGGCGTTGCGGCCGGCCTGCATATGTATGATGCGGCGAACGACATTTGGAACGTGACGCGTGTAGAGGCCGCATTGAGCGGCACCGATGCCGTGTTGTTGGGGTTTGCCAAACGTCAACGCGGGTTGGTGGTATCACGCGATCTGAGCAACGATATTACTGGTCTCACCGATCTGGTGGGGCGCACTTTTACACCTCGTCAGGTCGGCGCAGGTACGCGGACATTGCTCGATCACCTCATGCAAGAAGCGGATATCCTGCAAGATACGATTCGGATGCGTCCCGTCGCACGAAGTGAGGCAGACGCCGTCCTGGATGTCGCGACAGGCGCCTCTGACGCGACCTTTGGCCTTGAAGCTTTGGCCTCGCAGCATCATTTGGGGTTTGTGCCCCTCATCGAGGAGCGCTTTGATCTTCTTGTCAGCAGGCGTGCTTATTTTGACCCGCCGATGCAACGGTTCCTGTCGTTCCTTAAAACGGCTCAGTTCTCTGAACATGCTGCTGCCTTGGCGGGGTATGATGTGTCAGAGGCCGGAACGGTCCGCTGGAACGGATGAGTTGGAAAACTGCGTCGCAGGTGGTGGACGCTGCAAGGCGCCCGGCTTAGGTTTGGTGCAACCAAGGATGCCTGAATGACCGACCCAACCCCGTATCAGGTGCTTGCCCGCAAGTATCGCCCGGAAACCTTTGCCGACCTTGTCGGGCAAGAGGCTATGGTCCGTACGCTGAAGAATGCGTTCGAGGCGGACCGGATTGCACAAGCCTTCGTGATGACCGGCATTCGCGGCATCGGGAAAACCACAACGGCGCGGATCATCGCCAAAGGTCTTAACTGCGTCGGTCCAGACGGTGCTGGCGCCCCAACCACCGATCCCTGTGGTCAGTGCGAACATTGTGTGGCGATCATGGAAGGCCGCCATGTCGATGTGATGGAAATGGACGCGGCGTCCCGCACCGGTGTGGGTGATATCCGCGAGATCATAGACTCGGTGCATTACAGGGCGGCATCGGCGCGCTACAAAATCTACATCATCGACGAAGTTCACATGCTCTCGACAAGTGCGTTCAATGCTTTGTTGAAGACGCTGGAAGAACCGCCCGCTCATGTGAAATTCATCTTCGCGACAACAGAGATCCGCAAGGTGCCGGTTACCGTCCTGTCCCGGTGTCAGCGCTTTGACCTGCGGCGCATCGAGCCCGAAATGATGATTGCGCTCTTGCGCAAGATCGCCACGCGTGAGGCAGCTGAGATCACCGATGATGCGTTGGCTCTGATCACACGAGCAGCAGAAGGGTCTGCGCGGGATGCCACGTCGCTGTTGGATCAGGCCATCAGTCACGGCGCGGGCGAAACCACCGCTGATCAGGTGCGCGCGATGCTGGGTCTGGCAGATCGAGGCAGGGTACTCGACCTGTTTAATCTCGTGATGAAGGGCGACGCTGCTGGGGCTTTGACGGAACTCAGCGCGCAATATGCTGACGGCGCCGACCCGATGGCGGTTCTGCGAGATCTGGCGGAAATCACGCATTGGATTTCGATCGTCAAAATCACTCCAGAAGCGGCCGAAGACCCCACGATCAGCCCGGATGAACGCCAGCGAGGACAAGAGCTTGCGCAGGCGTTGGGAATGCGCCCTCTCACCCGTCTGTGGCAAATGCTTCTCAAGGCACTCGACGAGGTGGCACAGGCCCCCAACGCGATGATGGCTGCAGAGATGGCCATCATCCGCATGACCCATGTATCGGAACTTCCAAGCCCTGAAGAATTGGTAAAGCGGCTGCAAGACGCGCCCCCACCTCCTCCGCCCTCTGGTGGCGGAATGACGGCCAGAGGTGCCACACGGACACATGCGACGGGGGCCCCTGCCCCGACGCACGCGTCGTCTTCGGGTCCCCACGCGTCCTATGGAGGCGCCGCCGTTGCCGTTGCGGCGGATCAGGCGCTCGCACGTTATCCGACATTCGAGCATGTGATTGAGCTGATCCGCGCCAACCGTGACGTAAAGCTTCTGGTCGAAGTCGAAGGTTGCGTGCGTCTGGCCGCTTATCAGCCGGGTCGGATTGAATTCACACCGACAGACAATGCCCCTTCCGACCTTGCCCAGCGTTTGGGGAGCGCCCTACAACGATGGACAGGCAATCGCTGGGGCGTGTCGGTGGTCAACGGATCAGACGCGCAAACGATTTCCGAAACCCGCGATGCCACCGAACTTGCGATCAAGGCCGAGGCTGCCGAGCACCCTTTGGTCAAAGCTGTGCTGGAGGCTTTTCCGGGTGCGGTGATCGAAGAAGTGCGCACACCAGACCAACTTGCAGCAGAGGCCGAAGCCGAAGCGCTGCCTGAAGTGGAAGACGAATGGGACCCGTTCGAGGAGGACTGATCCTCTCCCTGATGCCCGGCGTGGCATGGGCTCAGTCCTGCGAGGTACAGCGGCCGGATTGGGATGGAGTGTCTGTAAGCGCGGTACAGGAGGCCGTGTTCCTTGCCTCCTCGCCTGCCGCTTTGGTGCTGCTGCTGGGCACCGCCGTGGCCGTCCGATTCAAGAGCCAATGGGGCGCATTAGCAGTTGTGGTGGGCTGGACAGCATTTGTCACCTTCCTGACTATGCTGGCCCCTGCCTCGCGCGAAATGGCGATGGCGGAAGGGTGCGTCGGCTCCCCTGCCTTGTTCATCGGCATCATCGCTGCGATATGTGTTGGAATGATTTTTTACACCGCGCCCCCGATCAAGGGGCGCTGACCTACGGAGAGAGACATGTTCAAGGGTTTGGGCCAGATGGGCGACATGGCCAAGATGATGAAGGCCGCGCAGGAAATGCAGGGCAAGATGGCCCAAATGCAGGAAGACCTGGCAACAATGACCGTGACCGGCGAAAGCGGTGCCGGTCTGGTGAAAGCGACAGCCACGGCGAAGGGCGAACTGACAGGTTTGGATATCGACCCGTCGATCTTTAACGGCGACGATAAGGAAGTGGTCGAAGATCTGATCCTCGCGGCAATCAAGGATGCGCAACATAGGGCGCAGGACAAAGCGCAGGAAGAGATGTCCAAGCTAACCGAAGGTCTTGGTCTGCCGCCGGGTATGAATCTGCCGTTCTGAGTATGCCACTGGCGGAGTTTATCTGCGGACGTCCAGTAAGGATGAAAGTAGCCTGATGCGAAACGGCGGCGATATTGAAGCACTGATTCAGATGATGGCGCGTCTGCCTGGGCTTGGGCCTCGGTCGGCGCGTCGTGCTGTGCTGCATATGATCCGGAAACGCGGGTTGCTTTTGACGCCATTGGCTGAATTGATGACACAGGTTGCCCGCGACGCCCGCGAATGCCTCAATTGTGGGAACATCGGAACGCAGGACATCTGTGACATCTGTCAGGATAACGCGCGTAACAACGGACTGCTTTGCGTGGTCGAAGACGTGTCAGACCTATGGGCAATGGAGCGATCAGGCGTGTTTAAAGGCCGCTATCACGTTCTTGGCGGCACGCTTTCGGCATTGGATCATGTTGGGCCGGAAGAATTGCGAATCCCAAAGCTCTCGGCGCGAGTCGACAGCGAGGAAATTTCCGAGGTCATCCTCGCACTCAACGCGACGATCGACGGGCAGACGACCGCGCATTATATCGCTGACCAATTGGAAGGTCGGGTAAGCCTGACCTCTCTTGCCCAAGGTGTGCCGATTGGCGGCGAACTTGATTACCTTGATGAAGGCACGATCACAGCCGCGATGAACGCGCGGAAGCCGATCTGATACCGCTGCGCGGCATCTCTTAAAAGGAACGTCGACTCGCTTGCTGGAACCCTGCGGGTCTGCTTCACTGCCAACACCTACGGCAGGAGGCCCGCCATGAGACCACATGTTTGCGTGACAGCAATTTTAATTGCTTCCCCGGCATGCGCGCAGGACGGTCCAAGTTTCGATTGCTCCAAAGCTGGCAGTGATGCAGAGACGTTGATTTGCGCCGACGCGGATTTGGCCCGACTTGACCGGCAATTGTCAAACCGGTTTGGAGAAGCCATCAACGTGGCCCGCGGGCTCGATGCTGGAGCAGAAACCGCCGAAAATGAGATCCGCGCGACCCAACGCGGTTGGATTTCCGGACGTGACGAATGCTGGAAAGCCGATGATGTACGCTCCTGCATTTCAGATGCCTATCTGAGACGTGAGGGAGACCTTGTCGCCCGATGGATGCTGGACGACCCAACGGGCACGTCATTCTGGGCTTGTGGCGGCAACCCGGCAAATGAGGTCGTCACAACCTTTTTCGACACGGAACTGCCAAGTGTCAGGTTCGAGCGCGGTGACAGCGTCGCCACAGGCTCTTTGAGCCCGACGGCATCTGGCGCCCGCTATGATGCAGATTTCGGACGCTATATCTGGATTAAGGGCGAGGAAGCTGAATACCGCGAGCCCGATCCGGATGGCGCTGTCTATTCCTGTGTCCTGTCGGGATCAAATTGAACCGAAACTCGTTTTGGAACTGTCTTCCTTGGTCTGTCGTTGACATATATATTCAAGGAGGGCGATATGAAACTTTCTCGAACCAGCGCATCCAAGGGCGCCGGATCGGCTGAAGTTACCGGATTTTACGATGCAGACACCGGGAGCATTCAGTACCTTGTGAGCGACCCTGCGACGCGCAAAGCCGCGCTCATCGACCCGGTTCTAAGCTTTGACCCCAAAAGCGCGTCAACCCGCACCGAGAGCGTGGACACGATCCTGCGCTTTGCCGCGACTGAGGGATTGGAGATCGACTGGATTCTCGATACGCACCCCCATGCAGACCACCTGATGGCCTCGTCATATCTGAAGGACCGCCTGGGCAAACCGAATGCGATTGGCGAGAAGATCAAAGAGATCGCAGTGCTTTGGCGAGACTATTACAACCTGCCTGATGCCTTTGAACCCGATCGAGACTTTGACCATCTCTTTGCCGATGGGGACACTTTTCATATCGGCAGCCTTCCTGTGCGGGTGATGCTCTCGCCAGGCCATACTCTGGGGTCGATCAGCTATGTCGTCGGCGATGACGCTGCCTTTGTCCATGACACGTTCATGCAGCCCGACGCTGGGACGTCCCGCGCTGATTTTCCCGGCGGAACGGCAGACGATTTGTGGAATTCGCTGCAGGCGCTTCTTTCTCTGCCCGACGACACCAGACTTTTCATCGGTCACGACTACGGAACCAAGCACCGCCCGGGCCCCGAGTGGGAATCTACCGTTGCAGAACAACGGCGGCATAACATTCACATCGGCGGCGGCGCCTTGCGAAAAAGCTATATTGAGCGGCGCGAAGCGCGGGACAAAACACTCGCACTCCCTGACCGGATGCTGCATGTCTTGCAGATGAACCTGCGTGCCGGGCGCGCGCCGGACCCCGAACAAGATGGCCACAGCTATCTCAAAATACCGCTGAATCGATTTTAGGAGGCACCCGCATGGATATCGAAGAAACGGAAAACGGAACGCTGGAGCACTGGACACCGGCCGAGGTTGCAGACGCTTTTTCTCAGGACAAAATCGTACTGATTGACGTGCGCACGCCACAGGAATTTGCCTTGGAGCGGATCAATGGAGCGCTTCTGGCGCCAATGCAGGCGTTTGAGCCGAACCACATGCCCGAGCAATCGAAAAAACAGATCGTGTTTCACTGCGGATCCGGCGTACGCTCGGCCCGTGTCGCCAAAATGTGTCTGGCTGCCGGAGAGGACCGCATTGCGCATATGGCCGGAGGCTTTGCCGCATGGAAAGACAGCGGTCAGGCCTACATGGGCACCGATATGGCAACAGGCGGGCCGAAAGAAATGCGCAAGTCTGACTAAAACAAAAAAGCCCGGCATCGCACAGCGGGCCGGGCTTTGAAGTGTTCAGGAGAAAGATTAGCGCTGATCTTCGTCCTCATCATCATCGTCATGCGCACCATCCGGCAGGTTGAAAAAGCTGTCGGCGTCCGCATAGTTTTCGTTCTTGTCCTCTTCGTCGTCGCTGGTCGTGCCCGACAAGCTGAATGTCTCAAGCCCTTCAATTGCACTCGGCAGGCGCGGTTCCGCGTCCATCTCAAGGCTCTGCTCGGTCGAGACGAGCTTGCGGCGCTCGTCATCAGTCATCACCGCCTCCTGCTTCTTCGCAGCTTTGGCAACCGCTGCGTCCAGTTCAGACTGCTTGCAGAGGCCCAGCGCAACCGGATCAATTGGCTGAATGTTATTGATGTTCCAATGGGTGCGTTCGCGGATCGCCTGGATGGTCGGTTTGGTGGTACCGACCAGTTTGGAAATTTGACCATCGCTGAGTTCCGGGTGGAACTTAACCAACCACAGGATCGACGCAGGACGATCCTGACGTTTGGACAGCGGCGTGTAGCGCGGGCCACGGCGCTTTTCCTCGCCTTGAGCCGCGGCATAAACCTTGAGCTTGAGAACGTGCATCGGGTTGTTTTCACCCTTCTTGATCTCTTCGGCATCAAGCTGATTGTTGGCAATCGGGTCGAACCCTTTGACGCCTGCGGCGACGTCCCCATCCGCAATGCCTTGCACTTCCAGCTCGTGCATGCCGGTAAAATCGGCGATCTGCTTGAAGGTCAGTGTGGTGTTGTCCACCAGCCAGACGGCGGTGGCTTTTGCCATAATCGGTTTACCCATCTCGCGTCTCCTTACGCAAAGCTTGTTCGGTCTCTCGGAGCGGGTCCAAGAGGTCCCGGATCGGCCGGGACGGTTTCCATTGTCAGGGAACTTGGCCGCCTTATAGTCGCGCAAAAGCAAAGAGGGAAGAGGCAATGCGGGTTTTGATCTTGTCGTTGATCGGTCTGGTTGCGGCATCTTTGGCTGTTGCCAAAGGGGAACGCGCCGGCGAGTTCGACTATTATGTGCTGTCGCTCAGTTGGTCTCCGACGTGGTGCGCTCTTGAAGGAGACGCCCGAAACTCACCGCAATGCGATGGCGATGCAGATTTCGGCTGGGTGATGCATGGCCTCTGGCCTCAGTACCATCGCGGCTGGCCTTCATATTGCCCAACCTCCGAACGCAATCCAACGCGTACCATGACACGCGACATGGCAGACATCATGGGAACGTCCGGGTTGGCGTGGCACCAGTGGAACAAGCATGGGGTGTGTACCGGGCTATCGGCCCCAGACTACTACACCCTGTCCCGCGAGGCTTATGGGAAAATCGTCCGGCCCGAGATTTTCAGACAGCTGGACAAAGCGGTGAAACTTCCGGCCGCGGTCGTTGAAGAGGCATTTCTGAAGGCAAATCCAAAGCTTGAGCCAGACATGATCACGATCACCTGCAAAAATGGGCGCATTCAGGAAGCGCGGATCTGCTTGTCCAAGTCGCTTGTTCCGGTGCCGTGTGGACGTGACGTGGTACGCGACTGTTCAGCCACAGACGCCTTGTTCGAACCGATCCGATAGAACCCTACCGCGGAACGGTCCAACCGCCCGGCAGATCATCGTGACGCTGTTTGGGGGACTTTATCCGCGACAAAAAGGATTCGGCCCCGGTCACCAGCTTACCCAACCCGGGCGCCTTGCGCATTTGCGACTTCACCTTTTCTACCTGCATCACATCGTCGATCCGACGGTCGAGAAAGGCCCATGTCGCCTGATTGTCTAGCGAGTCGTCGCCCAACCAATACAATACCGTGGACGAATAGACGCCCGACAACGTTGCACGCTTGGTGTACCAGTTGATGTCGCGCGACGTATCGCCGAGCACCGTCCAGATGCGATCCGCCGTCCCCCAGATCAGCTTCGCCCCCTCAGCGGCATGCATCGGCAGCGCAAACAGCGTTGCCCCCCGACGGACTGCTTCTTTGTCTTCAACCGATTCGATCCGCAAGCGCACAGCCAGAGCGACCTTGTCACGGAACCGCATATCCGACAGGTCCTTCGCGCTCAGGGCCGCCACCATCGCGTCGTCACCGCGGCGGTGATAGGCTGCGGCCAGATCAATCGCCCCACGCGGAAATAGCCCCTTTGCAACGGCAGGTGCCACATCGGCATCCTGTATGGCCGCATTAAACGCCGTGGCGGACCACCCATCGAAAGGGACATGCATCAAAGCTGCATCCAAAATCTCGGTTGCGAGATCACGTTGTGTGTCGGTCATGATGGAGCCTCCGCAGGATCGGTTGCCGTCTTTTGCATCAAACTAGGCCGGATACCCAGATTACGCCACTTCGTCACGTCTCATGTACCGCATTTATTGTGGACGCCACCCGAGATGTGGATATCAAGCCACCTGTAATTCGATTTCAGTCCCGGAACGTTGTCCAGGAATGAAACGTTCCATATTTCGATGATCGACGTCGATGATATTCAATTTGAAATTCTTGGGATGCAGGCATTCGTGACACGACAAAAATTTGATTTTACGCTGCTGTTTCTGGCGACCTGCGTGCTTGTCGCAGCCTTCATCGCATCCGCCATGTCAGGCGATATCTTCTTCCGGTATTTCGGAGCAGAAGATTCCCTAGTCGAAAACGCAACAGCGATTGTATTGGGCATCTGCGGTCTCGCACTTTGGTCGCGTGCCTTCGAAGCACAGCCTTTCGTGCCCCGGGGCATCGTGGCCCTGGGTGTTATTTACGGCCTTGTCTATGTCTGGGCTGGCGGCGAAGAGATTTCCTGGGGCCAGCGCATTCTTGGGTTCGAGACTCCTGAATACTTTCAGGAAAACAATGATCAGCAGGAATTCACCTTCCACAACCTCGTTATCGGCGATGTCAAACTTGATGAACTGATTTTCGGGCCGGTTCTGTCTTACATCATCCTCGCGTATTTGATCGTCCTGCCGCTGCTTTGGCCGCGTGCCGTCTGGGTGCAAACACTGGCGCACAAGATGATCATCCCGGTACCACAGCTGTACCACGCGGCTTTTGCCTTTGGTGTGACGCTGATCATACCGTTCCTCGACGAAAGCCGCCGGTGGGAGGTGTACGAGTGTATTTTTGCTTTGCTCTCGCTGGCGATCTTCGTCCATCCTGCAAATCGCTTGCCTGGCAAAGTGGATCAGCGCGATCCGATATCAGAGTGACTGGACAAACCGTCTTTGCCTTGCTATACGGCGCGCTCCTGCAAATCCTTGCAATTCCAACTTAGAAAGGTGGTGAAAACCACATGCAGGTTAGTGTTCGTGACAATAACGTCGATCAGGCGCTCCGCGCTCTGAAGAAAAAGCTGCAGCGTGAAGGCGTTTTTCGTGAAATGAAGCTCAAGCAACATTTCGAAAAGCCGTCCGAGAAAAAAGCACGCGAGAAGGCCGAAGCGATCCGCCGTGCGCGCAAACTGGCGCGTAAGAAGGCACAGCGCGAAGGTATGCTCTAAGCAGTTCTTTCCAACACGCTTTGATTTTGACAGCCCCCGGAGCCCTGCGCTTTCGGGGGTTTGTTTTTTTGATCGCGTAGCATCCACCACGACACGTTCAAACTCGTCTTGCGAAGCGGCTCATGGGACGCCATTGATTCCCGATCTTGCTTGCCGAGAAGACAGTCTCCACCCAACTCAATCACAACCAGACTTGCGCGACCAACACCTCTGTGCCAGCCTATGAGCGAGTTCGGCCAAACAGTTTTCGACCGGTGCTCTTGATTACCAGGCCTGCTTGGATGGCCTCTAATCCGAGTGCCTCAGTATGGCCTCCTTGCGAGGAGTTGAAAGATGTCTGGAGAAAATTCCGCAACCAACGCTGCGGTCACAGTCGCGGCATTTGCTGTAGAACGCGCAATCGGCGGCGCACGCGGCAGTGTCGCCGGCTTGGCCGTTCAGCCCGTCGTGTGGGCGGTCACAGGTAACGGGCCCGACGCGGGGGATGCGTTTATCTACGGTGTGGGTGTGGCCGGAGCGGCAGCAGGGTGGATTCTGGTGGTTCCCGCCACCGTCACCGGGATCATCAAGGCCGCTGTAGACGACTATGTCGGCGGTCTGGTTCATGAAGCCAAACAAGACGAACCCGAGGCCATTCGCGGCGGGATATATGGCACGGATGATTACGGTTTCTGGGCGTCCAACAATCATATCACGGCAATGACGATTGCCAGCTACGGTGGCGTTGCATGGCAACATTCGAACGGGGCATACTGCTTTATCAAAGACGCGAGCGATACGCTGATCTGTGATTATCACCCCCAGTCATACCAACGCCTCCCGCCCGGTATTGCCCCTGCGCCGCAATGGCGACCGCGTTGTCTGGACCAGCGCAGACTATTGATCAGCAAACAAGCGCTTCCCTCTCACATCGCGATCTGACACCTTGCGGGCCACACGATGAGGGGAGGACACCGCATTGGCTCAGGTCTGCATTTTTGACGCATATGGAACTCTGTTCGATGTGGCCGCCGCCGCGCGAGCGGCCGCCGACGAACCCGGGCGCGGTGCGTTACAGGCGGTCTGGCCAGAGTTAGCCGAACACTGGCGGTTGAAACAGTTGCAATACACATGGCTCCGCACCATCACCAATGACTACACCCCGTTTTGGGAGGTCACCAAAGACGGTCTTGATTGGGCGATGGAAAAGGTCGGCTTGACGGACGATCCGGAGTTGCGGGAACGGCTCTTAGCTCTGTACTGGGAATTGGCCGCCTACCGAGAAGTCCCGATCATGCTGGCGCAATTGAAAGCCGCCGGGAAAACATGTGCAATTTTGTCAAATGGCAGCAAGGATATGCTTGAAGGTGCCGTCGACAGCGCAGGGATCGGCGTTTTCCTGGACGCCGTTCTGTCCGTGGAGGACGTCGGCATCTTCAAACCTTCGTCCCAAGTCTACGACATGGTTGGCAAAGAATTTGGGTGTGCCAAGGAAGATGTTCTCTTCGTTTCCTCCAACGGTTGGGATATTGCCGGAGCGAGCGGCTATGGCTTTGAAACCGTCTGGGTCAATCGCGCGGGTGATCCGGTGGACCGTCTGCCATACCATCCAAAACTTATTCTGTCGGACCTGAGCACAATTCCGGAGTTGGCCTGATGCCCCGTTTCACCACATCTGATGGCCTTTCGCTTCACTACATGGATGAGGGCGAGGGACTGCCTCTTCTCTGCCTCGCGGGACTGACACGCGACGGCCGTGACTTTGAATTCGTGGCTCCGCATCTTGATACCGTCCGCTTGATCAGACTGGATCATCGTGGGCGCGGTCAATCGGATTGGGGAGATCCGGCGACTTATCAGATCCCGATCGAAGGCCGCGATGCAATCGAGCTTCTGGATCACCTCGAAATCGAACAGGCCGCAATTCTAGGCACATCCCGCGGTGGCTTGATCGCGATGGTGCTCGCCGCGACCGTCAAGGATCGGTTGCTTGGCGTAGTGCTCAACGACATCGGACCAGAAATTGCTCCCGAAGGCTTGGCGGTGATCAAGGACTACCTTGGCCGGCCGCCGGTGCTGAAAACTCATGCCGAGATGGCCGAAGCCCGTGCACGCATTCTGACAAGCTTTCCAAATGTCCCAGCAGAGCGCTGGCTGAGAGAGGCGCAGATCCTGTTCAACGAAACCCAGGACGGATTGGCGCTGACCTACGATCCACGATTGCGTGAGGCGGTTCTGGAAAGCGGCGCTCAACCATCGCCAGACCTATGGCCGCTTTTCGACGCCCTCTCCGGACTGCCTCTGGCCTGCATCCGAGGCGCAAATTCCGACCTGCTTTCGTCCGAGACATTTGCCGAAATGAAACGGCGACGTCCCGACATGGTGGCAGTCGAAGTCCCGGACCGCGGCCACATTCCCTTTCTCGACGAACCCGAAAGCCTGAACGCCTTACGGCGCTGGCTCGATATGCTGAGGTAAACGATGGACATTCAACGTATTGAAGCGGCAGCAAGCCGCCTGAAAGGTCACGCGCGGGTAACGCCGCTCTTGTCCTCACCTTTTCTGGATGACATCGCCGGACGCCAAGTGCTGATCAAAGCGGAATGCCTGCAGCACACCGGAAGCTTCAAATATCGCGGCGCGCGCTCGGCCGTGTCGGCTTTGCCGGAGGACCAACGTAAACATGGTGTGATCGCGTATTCGTCCGGCAACCACGCACAGGGTGTGGCTTTGGCCGCGCAGCAGTTCGACATCAACGCGGTTATCGTGATGCCGTCTGACGCGCCGCAAATGAAAATCGAAAACACCCGGGCACTCGGGGCTGAGGTGGTTCTGTACGACCGCGCGACCGAGGACCGGGACGCAATCGGCAGCGCGCTTGCCGAGGATCGTGGCCTGACGCTGATCCGGCCGTTCGACGAGCCCGAAGTCATTGCCGGACAAGGCACGTGCGGGCTCGAAATCGCCGAACAGGCGGCTGAACTGGGCGTGACAAAGGCTGACGTGATCGTGTGCTGTGGCGGTGGAGGGCTGACCTCTGGCATCGCCCTCGCGCTCGAAGCCCGCGCTCCGGAAATGCGTGTGCGACCGGCGGAGCCTGAGAATTTTGACGACGTCACGCGCTCTTTGGCGGCTGGCCAGATCGAACGCAATACAGGCAGTGCCAGCGGCCTCTGCGATGCCATCGTGACCCCGCAGCCTGGCAACCTCACATTTCCAATCATGCACCGGCTTTGTGGCCCGGGGATCGTTGTCTCAGAAGACGAGGCACAACGGGCCATGGCACTGGCGTTTGCGCGACTCAAACTGGTGGCCGAACCTGGCGGTGCCGTGGCCTTGGCGGCTGCGCTGTATCATGGCGATCAGATGGAAAGTGACACTGTCATCTGCACAATATCCGGCGGCAATGTCGATCGAGCCGTGTTCCTGCGCGCCTTGGAACGGTTCGGCGAAGGGTGACAGCGCGCCATGTTGATCGCTGACCTGAACGATATCCGTCTGCACTATCGGATTGATGGCGATCCTGACGGCGCGCCCATTGTTTTTGCCAACTCGCTTGGCACGGATCTGCGTCTTTGGGACAAGGTAGTGGCGCGTCTTCCGGGCACTGGCCTCAAATATATCCGCTACGACAAACGCGGACATGGTTTGTCGGACTGCCCAAAGCCACCCTATGGCATGGGCACTCTCGTCCGCGATGTCGAACAACTCATGGATCACCTCGACGTTCGGGATGCTGTCTTTGTCGGGTTGTCCATTGGCGGCATGATCGCACAAGGTCTGGCCGCAAAGCGGCTCGACCTTGTGCGGGCCGTGGTGCTGTCCAACACGGCAGCCCGGATTGCCACGCGCGAGATTTGGGCCCAGCGCATTGCGGATGTCGAAGCGGGCGGCGTAGAAGCTCTGGCGAACGCAACCATGACGCGCTGGTTCACTCCGGAGTTCCGCCAAACGTCCGAATTCCGGATGTGGCGCAATATGCTGACACGCACCCCGGCGGACGGGTATATCGGCTGCTCGCAGGCAATTGCAGGAACCGACTTTTACACCACAACTGCCGCACTACGCTTGCCGACACTCGGCATTGCGGGCAGCGAAGATGGCTCCACGCCGGCCGATCTGGTGCGCGAGACGGTGGAGCTTGTACCCGGTTCTCAGTTCCAATTAATCCGCAAAGCCGGACACCTGCCCTGTGTCGAGGCGCCTGACACCTATGCGCGGGTGCTGACTGAGTTTATCGCCGCACAGGCGCATTGACTGAAAGACTGTCAAGTGTAGTTTACACATTGAAGGCACTCTTGGCCTGACTCGGAAAGTTTCGCCACATGCGCCTGCCTGTCGTCTTTATTCTGATCACAGTGATGATTGATGCGATGGGCGTAGGGCTGATTATTCCCGTGATGCCCGATCTGATCCGCGAGGTGACAGGAGGCGATCTTGCAAATGCCGCCCTGTGGGGCGGCGTCCTGGCGACCGTTTTTGCGGTCATGCAGTTTCTCTTCGGTCCGGTGATTGGCAATTTGTCGGACCGGTTCGGCAGACGTCCTGTTTTACTTATCTCTTTGGTGGTGATGGCTGCGGATTATGTCGTCATGGCCCTTGCCGGAACGATGTGGCTTTTGCTTTTGGGGCGGATCGTAGGGGGCATCACATCGGCCACACAGGCCACCGCGTCCGCCTTTATGGCGGACATTTCAGAACCCGAGAAAAAAGCGCAGAATTTTGGACTGGTCGGTGCTGCGTTTGGCTTGGGCTTTGTCATCGGTCCGTTGATGGGCGGTCTGCTTGGCGAGTGGGGCACCCGCGCACCGTTCTGGGCGGCGGCGGTGCTGGCTGGAGCGAATGCGGTTCTTGGCTATTTCGTTCTTCAAGAAACCGTAACAGATGCAATTCGCCGCCCCTTTGACTGGCGTCGCGCCAATCCGCTGGGCGCGTTCAAGTCGCTGGGGGAATTGCCCGGGTTGGGTCGTTTGTTAGCGGTGTTCTTCCTCTACCAAGTGGCGTTCTTTGTATACCCGGCAGTCTGGGCCTATTTCGGACAAGCACGATTTGGGTGGAACGCTGGCATGATCGGGCTGTCCCTGGGGCTCTTCGGCATCATGATGGCAATTGTGCAAGGCGGGTTGATCAGACTGATCCTCGCCCGTCTGGGTGAACGCGGCACGGTCATCTATGGTCTGGTCTTCGACGTCTTTGCCTTTGGCGCACTCGCTTTTGTCACGTCTGGCACCATTGCCTTGGTCCTCACACCGATGGCCGCTTTGGGGGCTGTTATCACTCCGGCTTTGCAAGGGATCATGTCCAAAGCAGTCGGAGACAGGCGGCAGGGAGAACTTCAAGGCGCGCTGACCTCGGTCGGCGCGGTCGCGATGATCATCGCACCAATGGTCATGACTAGCGTCTTTGCGCAGTTCACCCACACCGAGGCGGATATATTCTTTCCCGGCGCGCCCTTCCTGCTGTCTCTTGGCCTGATCATCGTCGCCTTGGTGGTCTTTCTGAGCCCACCAAGGCACGCTGTCGCAGTCTGACAGATAGCGGTCGAGTTCCCACTTGCGCTTGCATGAAACGCGGCACAGGTTGCCAGCCATAAAAGGGAGGCTTCATGACCCGTATCACCGCCGCCGTCTGCACCGAATTTGGACAGCCTCTGCAACTTGAAGAGCTTGATCTCCGCGCCCCAGGGGCTGGAGAGATCGAAGTGACTCTCGAAGCGGTGGCGATCTGCCACTCGGACATCCATTTCGCCGAAGGCGCTTGGGGCGGAGACCTACCGGCAGTGTACGGTCACGAAGCGGCTGGTCGTGTGTCTGCCGTCGGACCGGGTGTCAGCGGATTGGCCGAAGGACAACGCGTCGTCGTCACGCTCATAAAATCCTGCGGGAGTTGTCCGAACTGCGCCAGCGGCAAGCCAACGATCTGCGAAACGCCCGGCAGTGATGCCTCAACCATCACCCGTTTGGATGGGACACCCGTTGTGCAAGCGATGAATTGTGGTGCCTTCGCTGAACGTGTTGTCGTCGATCAGAGCCAGGTCGTTCCCCTGCCCGACGACATGCCACCCGAAGCTGTGGCTCTGATGGCCTGCGGTGTCATCACTGGAGTAGGCGCTATTGTAAATGCAGGGCACCTGCGGGCAGGAGAGGACGTTGTCGTGATCGGTGCGGGTGGTGTTGGCCTCAATGCCATCCAGGGTGCGCGCATAGCCGGCGCTCGGCGGATCGTGGCCGTCGACATGACCGAAGACAAGCTGGAGACGGCCAAGACATTCGGTGCCACTGATGGTGTGCTGGCCACCGGAAAAGCTCCGTGGAAACAGGTTATGCGCATACTCGGACGGGGGGCTGATCTGATTGCGGTCACTGTCGGAGCGATCCCCGCATATAACACCGCAACTCGATATATGGGATGGGGTGGTCGTATGGTTATGATCGGCATGCCGCATTCCGGTGCGATGGCCGAATACGAGCCCGTTGTGCTCGCCTACATGGCGCAGGGTATGGTGGGGTCTAAAATGGGCGACGTTGTGATCCGCCGCGACATCCCCTGGCTTGCCGACCTCTATCGACAGGGCCGGCTCAAACTGGATGAACTGGTGTCGGGCCGCTGGTCTTTGGATCGGATCAACGAGGCCATTGCCGACACTAAGGCTGGGGGTGCCAAACGCAACGTGATCCTCTTTTGACCAACGCCAGACGTCCGTGCATTTTTGTCGACGCCGTGCCACCCCGACGAGAAAGGGCTTCTCATGAAACTCCACGCGGTCGATGTGATCACCACCGCCCCACCGGCACCTGGCTGGGGTGGACGATATTGGACGCTGGTCAAAGTAAGCACAGACACCGGCATCACCGGTTGGGGCGAATGCTACGCGTCATCAGTTGGCCCCGACGCGATGAAAGCCGTGATCGAGGATGTGTTCGATCGGCACATGCGTGGCGAAAACCCTGAGAATATCGAACTTATGTTCCGCCGCGCTTACTCGGCGGGCTTTACCCAACGTCCCGACCTGACAGTCATGGGGGCTTTTTCCGGGCTCGAAATCGCCTGCTGGGATATTCTCGGCAAGACGCGTGGACGCCCGGTCTGGGCGCTCTTGGGCGGGCGGATGACCCCAAAAGTGCGCGCCTATACGTATCTCTATCCACTGCCACACCATGACCTAGACGGTTTCTGGACAGACCCAGACGCGCAGGCAGAAGCTGCACTTGAATATCTGCGCCAAGGCTTTACCGCGCTTAAGTTCGACCCGGCGGGTCCCTACACCATCCACGGCGGCCATCAGCCTGCGCTCACGGACATTTCACTCTCGGTCGAAATGTGCAAAGCCATCCGATCTGCCGTGGGCGATAAAGCGGATCTGCTCTTTGGCACCCACGGACAGTTCACCACGTCCGGCGCGATCCGTCTGGGACAGGCGATCGAGCCATATTTGCCGCTTTGGTACGAAGAACCGATCCCCCCTGACAACCTGCTTGAATTCGCTGAAGTTGCGCGCGCCGTCCGCATTCCCATCGCAACAGGCGAGCGGCTGACAACAAAAGCCGAATTCGCCACGTTGCTGCGCACAGGAGGAGCCAAAATCCTGCAACCGGCTCTGGGTCGCGCAGGCGGTATCTGGGAGATGAAAAAACTCGCCGGCATGGCCGAGGCCTTCAACGCAGAAATGGCCCCGCATCTCTATGCAGGCCCCGTTGAGTGGGCGGCCAATGTACATCTCTGCATCTCAATCCCCAACGTGCTGTTGGCTGAAACCATCGAAACTCCGTTCCATGCCAACCTGATCCGCGACACGATCAAGGTTCAGGACGGATATATCACCGCCCCTGATATGCCCGGCCTCGGCATCGAGATCGACGAAGATCTGGCGCGCGCGCACCCCTATACTGGCAAGGGTTTGCATCTGCAGATGCAAGAGGCACCGTGTGATTACAGCAACGGCAATCGGTTCACCGGCGGCGCTCCAACACGCCCTGATGGCGGTTCCGCGGGATAACCCTTTGAAACCTCCCACTGTCAGTGTAAAACGCGTCAGGATTATTGGGGAACGTCCGATGAAAGATGCGAGTGTTGCGCCAGCGGCGGTAGAGGACATGGCGCAAAGCGCGGAACAGGCGGCAGCGTACCTCAAGACGCTTGCACATGAAGGCCGTCTGATGATCCTCTGTCACCTAGGTGCAGGTGAAAAGTCTGTCGGCGAACTGGAATCGCTGCTCAATATCCGCCAAGCCGCTGTGAGTCAGATGCTCGCCCGCCTGCGCGACGAAAATCTGGTCAAGACACGGCGCGATGGCAAGACAATTTATTACAGCCTGAGTGACAGCAACACAGCACGGCTGATTTCCCATCTGCATGAAATGTTCTGCGGATCGTGACACGGCCTGATACGACCTTCACCGGGCCTGAGCTCTGCGCCAAACCTGCGCGGGAAATCGTTGCTCTTTTGCGCAGCGGCGAGGTGACCACGCCAGACCTTATCGAGGCCAGCCTGACCCGGATGGATCAGGTCGAACCGAAGGTCAACGCGGTGGTCACGCGCTGCCCGGAGCGCGCCCGTTCGAGAACGGCACCTAAAGACAGCCTGCTTGCCGGCCTTCCCATCGGTATCAAAGACCTTTCTCCGGTTGAAGGCGTCAGGACCACCTTCGGAACCAAGGGCATGGCAAACCATGTTCCAACCGCTTCAGACCCGCTGGTGCTTCGCCTAGAAGACCGTGGCGGAGTTGTCTTGGGAAAAACCAACACGCCTGAATTGGGTGCAGGCGCCAACACGTTCAATGCCGTCTTCGGCGCGACGCGGAACCCGTGGAACACCGCGATGAACGCGGCGGGCTCATCCGGAGGTGCCGCCGTGTCTCTGGCCACCGGCGAGCTTTGGCTCAGCCACGGCTCCGATTTCGGAGGCAGTCTGCGCAGCCCAGCCAATTATTGCGGCATTGTGGGTTTACGCCCCTCGCCCGGTATCGCAGGAGGCAGTTCTGCGCATTTGGGATTTACCAATGGCGGCGTCGATGGCCCGATGGCCCGCGATGTTCTCGATTGTGCGCTCTTTCTCGACGCAATGGCGGGATTTGATCCGATCTGGCCCATCTCTTTTCCAGCGCCCGATCGGCCCTATCAGGAAACCACGCGGCAGGATGCGGGCAACATTCGTATCGCCTACACATCAGATCTGAACGGTTTTGCGGCGGTCACATCCGAGATCGACACCGTCCTGCGCGGAGCGATCAACAGCCTGCGCCTGCCGTCCATTACGGTCGAAGACTACTGCCCCGATCTGCCCCGGCTTGATGAGGCATTCCGCGCCCTGCGATGCCTGTCGTTTATGGGCAGCTATCAGGTCACGCCAGAAAGCGTCACCCGTCACTACAAAGACACCATCAAAGGTAACCTCACCGACGCGCGCGCTATGACATTCGACGATTACGTTCAGGCCGAACGCAACCGGTCTGCGATTTACAATACCATGGCGGCTTTCTTTGAAACCCATGACGTTCTCGCCTGCCCGGTCAATGGCCTTGCCCCGCTGCCCGTCGAGATTGAGTATCCAAGCGAAGTCGCGGGTCGGCCAATGCGCGACTATATCGACTGGTTGCAATTCGCATTTCTTGCAACGGTTGCCGGCCTGCCAGCTCTTTCTTTGCCCGTTGGTTTCACCCCATCCGGCATGCCGGTTGGACTGCAACTGATTGGACCACCGCGGGGTGAGGCACGGTTGCTACAGGTCGCCCACACGCTCGAGCAGGCGTTGAACCTGCCAGTGACACTGATCGACCCCATCACAGGCTGACAGCACCGGTTTCGCATTCCGGAAAAGGCTCGCCACTCCTTCTTCTTTTTCGAAATATGCAAAAAAGAGCGCGCCAAAGGCGCGCGCAAATCGGATCGGCTCTGCCGATCCGATACAGCCCTAATTTGATTGGGTATGAGGGCTTAGGCCGCGACGTCCCAGCCATTCGTGAATTGGCCAAGACAATGCGAAACATCGTCTTCCGCCGCTCCGTGCATCTCAACCTGCGCAACCAGACCGCGCTTCTTGTCATCGATTACCGAAACAACCCGGGCTGGCAAACCCTGCTTGTCCAATTCCGCATTGAAAACCCGAATGATCGCCATTTTGCGCAGGTCAGGTTTGAATACTTTACCCACAGCGGTCTTTGGCAACTCAGGCAAAATGGTCATGTGCTTGGGAATAGCCGCCCGCTCGTGAACATGGACCTTGCAATGCTCCAGCAATTCCTCCTCGCTCACGCTTGCCCCATCGACCAATTCGACAAACGCACATGGCAACTCGCCTGCATGCGCATCTGGCTGTCCAATTGCACCTGCCACAGCAACTGAAGGATGAGCCAGCAAAGCATCCTCGATATCGGCGGGATCAATATTGTGACCGCCGCGGATGATCAGGTCTTTGGCCCGGCCCGTGATCCACAGATAGCCATCCACGTCAATACGCCCGAGGTCGCCCGTCCGCAGGTAGATATCGTGATGATAGAGGTCAGCATTCTTGGCGGCTTCCGTGTAAGTATTACCCGCATAAACACCTGGGCTTGAGACGCAGATTTCGCCAATTTCATCGGTTGCACATTCTACCACCGCACCATCGCGAATGGTCAGGATTTTCACGTCCGTATACGGGAATGGCACTCCGACAGATCCGATTTTCTTTTGTCCGTCCGGCGGGTTGATCGACACCAGACAGGTTGCCTCGGTCATGCCGTAGCCTTCG
The DNA here is from genome assembly GCA_030431485.1 of Alphaproteobacteria bacterium. Taxonomy (GTDB): domain Bacteria; phylum Pseudomonadota; class Alphaproteobacteria; order Rhodobacterales; family Rhodobacteraceae; genus Marivita. The sequence continues at coordinate 14,647 of JAUIIR010000008.1, read as the reverse complement.
CAGATCGACAGACCACAGCTTTCCTCGAAGCGCCGGAATAGTTCGACCGGCATCGGAGCAGAGCCGGAAATGGCAAATTGTACTGTTGAGATATCCGCATTGACTGGACGCTGCATCAAGGCCGCGACCGCCGTAGGTACGGTGATCATATAGGTCACTTTCCAGCGCTCACAGAGCTTCCAGAAATTATCCATCACCCCTGCGCCACGATATCCCTGAGGCGTTGGGAACACGACATGCGACCCAGATACGATGGCCGACATCAAAAGCGCCTGAGTCGCCATAACGTGGAACAGCGGCAGCGGGCAGATCATGGTGTCTTTTTCGGTAAACAGCACCGTGTTGCCGATCCAGCCGTTATACATCATGCCGGAATATTTATGCTGAACCACTTTCGGCATGCCGGTCGTGCCGCCGGTATGGAAATAGGCCGCAATGCGATCGCCTGTGCTGTCCGCAAAATCGAGCGTCGTGTTTTGCTTTTTCAACTCGGCATTGAAATTCAGAACATCTGCATGATGCCCACCGGGGTTCTTCGGGCGGACCAACGGAACAATCCAGGACTTCGGCGGCGTCAGATAGCGGTTCAGGTCAACCTCGAGAACGGTCTGCACCTTCGGAGCATGTCTGCAGGCTTCCGCAACCTTCTGCGGGACGTCCGTCTTCGGAAACGCCTTCAGCGTGACAACCACCTTGGCTTCGGTTTCGCGCAGGATCGACGCAATCTGCTCTGGTTCCAAAAGTGGGTTGATCGGGTTGACGATTCCGGCAATCGCTCCGCCCAAAAGCGTCAGCACGGTTTCATTGCTGTTGGGCAGCACATAGGCCACCACATCATTTTCACCGATTCCCAACTTGCGGAACAGGTTCGCGGCCTGAACCGATTTCGACAGCAGCTCTGCCCAGGTGAGTGTTTCCGCTTTGTCTGTCGGACCGGAAAGAAGCTGATAACTGATCGCCGAGCGGTTCGGGAAGGCGGAAGCCGTCTTGCTTAATTGGCCGAAAAGCGTTGCGGGCACATCCCGTTGCGCCCACGGCATCTCCGCTTCTATCGCTGCGCGGCCTTCGAAACTCGCCAATGTCACGGTGAACCCTCCCATGTTGTCACGCGTCATTTCCGGTGGTCCCACGTGTTTACCGGATCTTTGCCCGAAACAAGACACCGGGACGCTACGACATAAACGTTGTGACGCAGCGTTCCCGGTTCAAGTGTGTAATACAGCCCGCGCGGTGCCGTTGATGTGACGAATACCCATGGTTCCCGCCGCGTCGGCGCGAGGGCGCAGTCACGTATTCCCCACCAATTTCAGTTCAAAGTCACGAGTTTCCCCGGATTCATGATATTGCCGGGGTCGATCGCTTTTTTCAGAACACCCATCAGCCCATAAGCTGCGCCATGTTCCTGCGCGAGGTATTTGCGTTTTCCCAGCCCAATTCCATGCTCACCACTGACAGTGCCGCCAAATTCCAGCGCCAGCATATTAACCTGATTGGCCAGGTCGGCGGCGCGCGCCATCTCCGAAGCGTCTTCAGGATCAACAAGAATTAACAGGTGGAAGTTTCCATCCCCAACATGCCCTGCAATCGGAGCCATCAGCCCTGCATCGGCGATCAACTCTTTTGTCTTTGCAAGACATTCGGCCAGCGCGGAAATCGGCACGCAGCAATCGGTCACAACGCTGTTGCCCCCGGGGCGCAGCGCCTTCCCCGCGTAGTAGGCATTATGCCGGGCCTGCCAAAGCCGATTGCGGTCTTCGGTCCTTGTCGCCCATTGGAAATCCGAGCCGCCATGTTCAGCAACCAGTTCATCAAAGGTTTCGACCTGTTCTGCAACGCTGGCCTCGGTACCGTGGAATTCCAGAAACAGATGCGGCGCTTCCGGCATGGGCATATCCGGGTTGTAGATGTTCATGCCACGCATCTGCACTTCGTCCAACAACTCGATCCGGGCCATCGGCAAACCCATCTGAATCGCAAGGATCACAGTATCGACGGCCCCTGCAATATCGGGAAAAACGCATGTCGCGGCAGCAATGTGTTCGGGTTGCCCGCGAAGCTTAACGGTGAGCTTTGTGATGATCCCAAGCGTTCCCTCGGATCCTACAAAAAGATGCGTCAGATCGTATCCGGTCGAGGATTTCCGCGCCCGGCTTCCGGTCTCGATGATCTGCCCATCCGGCAGCACCACTTCAAGTGCCAGAACATTGTCAGCCATCGTCCCATAGCGCACCGTGTTTGTACCGGATGCCCGCGTTGCGGCCATGCCGCCGAGAGTGGCATTCGCGCCCGGATCGACCGTAAACATGAGCCCTGTCGCCCGCAATTCGTCGTTCAGTTGAACCCGAGTGACACCGGGCTCGACGACGGCATCCAGATCACTTTCATTGATCTGAAGAATGCGGTTCATCCGGCTCGTATCCACCGTGATCCCGCCCTTGACAGGCACAACATGCCCTTCGAGGGACGATCCGATTCCATAAGGCACAACAGGACAGCCATGCTGCGAGCAAACCCGCAGGATCTGCGACACCTCTTCAGTTGTCTCCGGGAACACCACAGCATCTGGCAAGACCGGTGTGGTGTAGGCCTCGTCATGGGAGTGCTGATCAAGGATCGATGCCCCTGTGGACAGCCGATCCCCCAAAATTTCGCGCAAAGCTGAGATGGTGGCTTCGATATGTGCGTCCGGCATGGCGACCTCCCTTTTGGGCGTCACGCTACTGCCAAGCGGGAGCGGGGAAAACCCCGATCAGTCAGCAATCCGTTCGATCAGATCCGGGCCCGATGCCCGGTTCGAATTCACCCTTGGATCGACACGATAAAACGCCATCGCGTCTTCCGGTGCCGCCCGCATCAGGGCCGCCGCACCATGCCCTGCTTCGCCCAGCCAAAGCCCCCAATCATCCGGATGCAGCGTCACGGGCTGGCGGTGGTGAATGGTCGACATCCTCTTATTTGCCGCCGTCGTCACGATAGCGCAGGTTCGGTGCGTTACCCCCTCGCGCTCCCAATCCTGCCAAACGCCCGCAAAGACCAGAAGATCCGCATCTGTGGGATGGATGTACCAAGGCAATCGATTGCCGTCGGCATCCTTAGTCCATTCGTAAAACCCGGCCGCCGGGATCAAACAGCGACGCTCGCGACAAGCGGCTCTGAAAGCCGGTTTCTCGGCGAGAGTTTCCGCACGCGCGTTGATCAACAAAGGCCCGCCGGACTCTGACTTGTACCAATGCGGCAGAAACCCCCAACGCATCGAGACTAGCCGTCTCTGCCCCTCCAGTGTCTGCACGGCATGGACCTGATTTGTCGGGCAAATATTATAGTTGGGAACATCCGGAAGAGCATTGGCAGGCACGGCATCGAAAAGCTGCGCCATAGCATCATGCGGAAGGGTGACGGCGAAACGTCCACACATGGCAAGAGCAGGCGAGCCGAACCCGAAGGCCCAGCTCGCCGCGATCCTTACTTATTCACGGTGATCCGACCGTCGGTGTACGGCGTGTACGGACCGTTTTCGGCCAGATATTCCGCCGTCACATCCGCAAGATCGGGACCGTAGTCGTAGGCGTTCATTGCATCGCGGAACATCCGGTAACCGTCTCCGCCATTGCGAACATAGTTGTTGGACACTGCGCCATAGGTCGCTTCGGGATCAATCGGAGCATCCCCCACCATCACGTTCGAAATCCGGCTGCCTGGCTCTTGTGTCAGGTCGACAGTAAAGCTCATGCCCGCAACCTGCGGGAAACGGCCTGCGCCCTCTTCAACCTGGCTCACACCGTTTTCCAACGCCGCCACGATCTGCGCTCCGGTGACCTCAAAAGTCGACAAGGTGTTCTGGAACGGCAGCACCGTGAGAACCTCCCCCATTGTGACCTCACCTGCGTCAATCGAGGCACGCAAACCACCGCCGTTCTGGATGGCAATCTGAACACCCTGATCCTTCACGCGGTCCAGCATCGCATCGGCCACAAGATTGCCCATCGGGCATTCCATCGCCCGGCAGACATCGCGGCTGCCTTCGATGGCGTCAGCCGCCTCGGCCACCACGCGGGTCTTCATCTCTTCGATAGGACCCGCCAGCTCGGCCACGCGCGCGACGATCTCGGCATCTTCTTCAACCGACGCGTCCAGCAGGATCGTGTCACCTTCGGCATAGGTCAGATTGCCGTCGTCATCAAAGGTCAGTTCCAGATGACCCACATACTTGGAATAGGCATAAGCCTGCACCACTGGCACCAATGTGCCATCGTCCTGGCTGGCAAAGGTCGGATACGCGCCCGCACGTTTGGGATCAGAGGCGCTCAGATACGTGTGGCTGTGCCCGCCAACCACAGCGTCCAGACCCGGCACAGCCGCCGCAATTTCCAAATCCCGAGGCAAGCCGACATGGGTCAGCGCGATGATCTTGGTTACGCCCTCTTCGGTCAGGGTTGCAACATCCGCCGCGATACTGTCGATCTCATCCTGGAAGACCAGAGCATCAGACGGGGACGATGTTTCGACAGTGTCGGTTGCCAAGGCAGACACGATGCCGATCTACTCGCCACCGACTTCCAAAACAACATGGTTCTGAACCTTGTCAGCCAGAATGTTCGACTGGCTGGCATCAAGGTTGCCGGAAATTACTGGAAACGACACATTGTCCATCAGCTTCAACAAACCTTCGTCGCCATCGTCGAACTCGTGGTTTCCGACAGCCATCACGTCGAATCCGATTTTCTCCATCATCTCGGCTTCGACATCGCCTTTATAGGTCGTGTGCATCAGCGACCCCTGATACTGGTCACCCGCGTCAACGACGATCACGTTCTCGCCATCCAGTTCCGCACGCAGCTGGTCGATCATGGTCTTCACGCGCGCCACGCCACCAAAGCATTTGCCCTCGGCATTATCTTCGGCCGAACATGTCGAATCGAAGCGGTTAATCGGTTCAATACGGCTGTGCAAATCGTTGATGTGAATGACGTGAAGCGTGTAATCGGCCTGTGCTACGCCTGCGGTCAAAGCCAGCGCTGCAGCACTTGAAAGAAGTCTGTAAGACATGTGAGTCCTCTCTGTCGGATTGTTATGGCGCAATCGTGCATCGGCACGCGGGGGGAGTCAAAACTTACGCAGGGGCTCCCCGCGCATTTCCCAATCCACCGCTTGTGCAACGGGCACATGACGGCGCTTGACGCGACAGCGTGCAAACGGCACATCGCATGCATGATTTACAAGATCCTCCGCTCTGACGAATGGGCCGCCCTGCAGGCCCAAGGCGAAACCGCCGGTGCCCCGATTGACGTGGCCGATGGCTATGTGCATTTCTCGACCGCCGAGCAGGTGCGCGAAACCGCAACCAAACATTTCGCAGGCGCGGACGGGCTGATGCTTCTGGCCTATGACGAACGCACAATGTCCGGAGACCTGCGGTGGGAGCCGTCCCGCGGCGGCGCGCTCTTTCCGCATCTCTATGGACCGCTGCGCTTGGCCGACGTCCTCTGGGCCAAACCCCTGCCTCTGGAGAGTGGCAGCCATGTTTTCCCGGATGATCTGACATGAGCCTGATCGAACAGACCGGTCTGCGCCTGCTGCACCGTTTCGATCCCGAAACAGCGCATGGGTTGGCTCTCAAAGCGCTCCAACTAGGCCTCTCACCGACGACAGGCACTGTCACCAGCTCGCGGCTGCGCACCAGCTTCGCTGGGCTTTTACTACCCAATCCGGTTGGCTTGGCAGCAGGTTTTGACAAGAACGCGACCGCTCTGCGCCCTCTGTCCCGGGCTGGGTTCGGCTTCCTTGAAGTTGGAGCCGCCACGCCACGCCCCCAGCCTGGCAACCCGAAACCGCGCCTGTTCCGGCTGACCGAAGACCGCGCCGTGATCAACCGCTTCGGCTTCAACAATGACGGCATGTCAGCCATTGCAAACCGGCTCAAGGACCGCCCTCGAGATGCCGTCATAGGCCTCAATCTTGGAGCCAATAAGGACAGCGAGAACCGGGCCGCCGATTTTGCTACCGTTCTGGCCACCTGCGCCGCGTATCTCGATTTTGCAACGGTCAATGTCAGCTCGCCGAACACCGAGAAGCTCCGCGACCTGCAAGGCAAAGATGCGCTTTCGGCACTACTGGCTGGGGTGATGGAGACCCGCAATGGTCTAGACCGCCCGATCCCGATCTTTCTCAAAATCGCACCGGACCTGACCGATGCCGAGATCTCCGATGTGTCCGACGTCGCGCTCAGCTCCGGAATTGACGGATTGATCGCCACCAACACGACGCTAGACCGCGACGGTCTGGTGTCGGCCCACAGAGGCGAAAAAGGCGGGCTCTCCGGCCGGCCGCTGTTTGAAAAATCGACCCGCGTGCTGGCCCAGCTTTATCGCGCAACCAAAGGCCAGGTGCCAATTATCGGCGTCGGTGGGATTGCATCAGCAGAAGACGCCTACACCAAGATTAAATCAGGCGCATCTGCCGTGCAGCTCTACTCTGCATTGACCTACGAGGGTCTGAGCCTTGTCCCAAGGATCGTCCAGGGTCTCGACGACCTGCTCAAACGCGATGGCCTCAAATCCGTATCCGAGGCGGTCGGCACAGTAGCCTGACCTCGCCATTTCTCTGGTTTAGAATACTTCTGTGTCTGGGGCAGAGCCGCAGGCTTTCCGCCACCGGAAAACCCGGACGCACTGCCGCGTCCGCTAGAGCTTCACAGGGACGCGGGTTGCCTCAATGAACTCCCGGATCAAACCGGCATCCTTGATGCCGGGCGACGCCTCGACACCCGACGACACATCCACCTGTTTTGCGCCGGTCAGCGCGATCGCCTCCGCCACGTTCTCGGGCGTAAGCCCACCAGCGAGCATCCACGGCTTTGACCAACGACGGGCCGAGATCAGCCGCCAGTCGAAGGACACTCCATTTCCGCCCGGCAGTTCCGCGTTTTTAGGGGGCTTTGCATCGACCAGAATCTGGTCCGCGACCTCCGCGTAAAGGTCCAGCGCGGCAACATCTTCGTCATCCGCAACACCAACAGCCTTCATTACGGGCAACCCGGTGCGGGCACGCACCTCCGCCACCCGCTCGGGCGTTTCCGCGCCATGCAATTGCAGAATGTCGATAGGCACCACTCCGGTGATCGCATCCAGAAGCGCGTCATCCGCGTTCACCACCAAGGCGACCTTGGCCACGCCGACAGGCACTTCAACCGCCAAGTCACGCGCAGTCTCGATTGTGACATTACGGGGGCTCTTGGGGAAAAACACGAAACCGGCATAAGCCGCCCCTGCGTCTGCCGCAGCAGACACGTCTTCAGGCCGCGTCAGCCCGCAGATCTTCACACGAATTCCCGAAGTCATTGCAGCTGCTCAGCTCGCCTCGTCAAGAAGCGCCAGAACTTCGTCTTTGTCCTTGTCACGCTCGGCCTTGGTCCGGCGCAATTCCCGCTCAAGCCGCTTCACCTCGGCCTGACGTTGGGCCGCCGCGGCGCGGTGCTTGTGCTCGCGCAGCCACTCCCAGACAAACCCGATAAGCAAACCAGCGACGATGCCACCAAAGATTACAATGAAAAGCGGCAATTCGATGGACCGGTTCATGCCCGCCAGATCAGCCAACCCGGAGGGCAGCAACTGCAGCATGACCATGCCGCGATTAGCAAGAGCGATGGACACCAGCACAATGGCCAGCGCCGCAAGAAATGCATAGCGAATGTATCGCATCAGAGTTTACTTTCCGTTTAATCTATCCCGAAGCAATTTGCCGGTCTTGAAAAACGGCACGTGCTTTTCCTCTACATCGACAGCCTCACCGGTCCGTGGGTTGCGCCCGGTCCGCGCTTCGCGCTTTTTCACCGAGAACGCACCAAAGCCACGCAGTTCGACCCGGTCTCCCCGCGCCATCGCGTCGATGATTTCTTCGAAGATGGTGTTCACGATCCGCTCCACATCGCGCTGGTACAAATGCGGATTGTCGTCAGCAATCTTTTGAATCAACTCAGACCGTATCATCGTCATGCATCCCCTTCGCCACACGCCCGTTCCGTGCACTTCACATGGATGAGTATAGTCAGGAGAACCCGAGACGGAAACCGCGCCGTTGCGCCGATTGCAAGAAAGTTCAGCCAAATTAAGCGCTTCTCGCCAGTCTCCCGCTCGATTTTCCTGCAAAGATGCCCGCAGCCGATAATTCGCCCGTATAGAAATCACATTACGATTCGCACGGGCTTGGCCCGACATGAGAGACACCAAAATGATGCCAAGTGGCTTCCTCGGGTGCATTCTGTTGGCGCCGATACCAGGTACATTCAGATGACCACGCATTACCTCGATGAGATCACCAGTTCGTCATTGTGACACTGTCGGGAAATTCAGTTCTCGGCGAACCGAATTTGGAAAGCTGCGCAACAAAGATCAAACGTGATGTAAGGCCGGGACCCGAGTATGGGGAACCACTTGCGAGGTCACGCGGCGTACACTCGGGTCCCGTTCATCCACGTCTCGAGAACCGCAATGCTTTTAATCTCGTCCGGATCGACCGTCCGCGGATCGGAATCGAGGATGACCATGTCGGCGAATTTGCCGGCCTCCAAGGTGCCAATCTCGTGCTCGGAGAACAGCTGCCACGCTGCTTCCGACGTGACCGCCCGAATGGCCGACTCGACCGAGATACGCTCTTGGGGGGCCAGCACATAGTCCGGCTCTTTAAAGGTGCGGCGTGTGACAGCCATCTCGATCATATGGAGTGGCACCGGGTCGGTAACCATGAAATCCGAATGGAGGGTGAAACCGACGCCCGCGTCTTCAACGCTCTTACAGCGGTCAAGCAATTGCGCTTTTTCCTCGCCGAAGACGTCGTCACGCATGGCAACGCCCCAATAGTGAACGTGGCCGATGAGGAAGCTTGCGGAGACGTTGAGATCGCGCATCCGGGCGATCTGTTCGTCGTGGAGGATTGAGCAGTGTTCGATCCGCACGCGGACCTGCGTCATGTCGATCCCGGCCTCGCGCATCGCGTCACAGGCGTCTAGGATATTGTCGATCCCCGCATCACCGTTACCGTGAATCGCCAGCTGCCATCCCTTGCTGGCACGGTCGATGGCTGTTGCCGTTAGGTCTTCGCGCGACATGTAGGCGAGTCCGCGGTCATCGGAGCCCTTGTAGGGCTCGCGCTGCAAGCCGGTGTACCCTTGGTTCGAACCGTCCGCGACAAGCTTATAGCCCGCGATCCGCGCAATCGGCGTGCCGTCACCGGGTCGGACACCTGCGGCGTCCCAAGCCTCGGTCCCGATCGTGTAAAAGGGATAGGCGCGGACCCGCGCGGTGAGCTGGCCCGACTGTTCGGCCGCCATCATGACCTCGACATCGGCAGGCGATTGCGAAAGTCCGCCGAGGCTCAACTCCGACACGGTGGTAAGACCGAACTGGTTCCACTTCCGCAGCAGTGAAATAAGTCCGGTGATCGGGTCTACACTCGCCATCGCCGGATTGCGCGACGCAACCGGCGTGAAGGCCACGTTGTTCTTCATCACACCGGTCAGCTTACCGTCGGCGTCGCGTTCGTACTCCCCGCCCGGCGGGTTCGGGATATCATCGGGGATTTCGGCGACGGCAAAGGCTGCGCTGTTGGCATAGGCGATGTGCCCCGAGGCATTCATAACGAGGATCGGATGGTCGGTACTGACCGCATCCAGCTCTGCGAAGGTGAGCGCGTCGGGACCTGCCTGAACCGCGGGATCATAGTTCCTGAACGCAAGCCATTCGCCTGCGGGGGTTTCGGCGGCGCGGGCCGCGATATGGGACAACACCTGCTCGGCTGTTTGGAACCGCGCCATGCCAACGTAATCCATGAGGGAATCGACGATAGATCCGGCAACGACATGTGTATGCGCGTCGATGAAACCCGGCAGGACCGTCTTGCCCGAGCGGTCGACCACAGACGCGTCCGCGCCAGCCGCTTCCCGGACCTCGGCTTCGCGGCCGACAGCGAGAATCCGCTCACCACGGATTGCAATAGCCTCGGCTTCGGAGAAGTCGGCATCAACCGTCAGTACCGTTCCACCGATGAATACCGTCGTGGTTTCGGCTTGCGCTTTGGCGCGACCGGCAGGCAGCGCCGCAAGACCCGCCGCGACTGTGCCGCCTTTAAGGAAATCCCGGCGCCCGAGGCTCGACCAATCCACGCCCCAGTTACACGACCACCCTTGGCTGGCTTTGGACTTGAGTTGCTTCACCCCTTCGTTGGATTTGAGAAATTCTCCAAAATAACCGCTGCAGCACGCGCATCCATATACGTGACGTTTCATCTATGACCCTCTGGTTTTGGCGTGATCAAACGCAAGAGCAAAATAACCGAGAAAGCGCTTGCCAATTCAGACGGAATGGTAGCTTCCGGATCAGACAGGCAAGAACTTTGCACTTTTTCCAAAACTCATGTGACACAAAAATAATGCCCCAAGAAAGTGTTGTTCTCGCTTTTCGCCCAAGTTTGGCACTTTTTCCCTTGCTTTGTGTTTGATGCGTACAATTCTTTTGATGGCCAGGGTTATGGGGTAGCTTTGTATTCAAACCAATGGTGGGCCGTGGCATGGCCTGTTTAAAAATGGCGAGGTATGCATTTGAAACATCGTTTTGGCACGTGCGCTGTGGCTTTGATTGCAGCGCAAACTCTTGGCGGAACGGGCTTTGCTAAGGGTTCGGACCAGACGCTTCTATATGATGCCAACGGGTTGTCTTTGCGCTGGCATCTGCAGGCGGGACTGTACGCTGCCGCCGAAGGGAACGCGTTCTGGGACCTTGCCGCGATCACCGCGCCGGGCAGCGGCTACGATTCAGACAAGTCCTGGAGAGAGGCCTACATCAAACCCGGTCTTAGCTTTGACTACATGCTGGACGGCGGGGCGACGCTGTATGGCAAGCTGTCCGGGGTGGCCTCCTACACCTTCGGCGCCGACCCTTACGACGAGGGCGACAATGGCGAGATCACTCTGGAAGAAGCTTACCTGGGGCTTCGCGGCGGAGACTCCGGCGGGTTGTCCTACGACCTTTCCGTAGGTCCACGCGAGTTACGGCTGGGCACCGGGATGATCATAACAACTGGTGCCAGCAGCGGCTTTGAACGCGGCGCGCTTAAATTCGGCCCCCGCAAGGCATGGGAGAAGAATGCTTACGCGCGTCTGTCTCAGAACGGGCTGACGGGAACTGCCTTCTATCTCGATCCCAACGAATTGCCCTCATCGGACGGCAAGAACGAACTGGCGGGTTTCGACTTGCGCTATGACAGTCCGCGAGGCGCGTATTTTGGAGGCACCTATGTCAAAGTGCTGAATTCAGAAACCCCCTATCCGCAGGCGGCCCCCGGCGGCGTTGGCGCACCTATTGTGACGCCCGGCGCACGTGAGGGAACCGAAACCATCAGCCTTTACGCCAAGACCAACCCATTCGACGGGGCTTTCCAGAATTGGACCTTTACCGGTGATGTCGCCTTCCAATGGAACGACAAGATCGACCTGCAATCGAATGCAGGCCGGGTTCAGGCGATCTACGCCATGCCCGATCTGCCTTGGTCGCCGACAATCACCTATGGTTTCCAGACGTTTTCCGGCGACGATCCGGATACCTCGCGGCTGGAACGGTTTGACCCGCTTTACTACGAGGGTAGTCCTACGGCCTGGGCCACGGGGACGAAATCGGCCTCGACCTTCATCAATTCAAACGTGAATGCGCATTCGCTTGCTCTCAGCCTGCAGCCCTCGCAGCGCGACACGCTGACCTTCCGTTACACCCACATCCGTGCCAATGAGTTGCGCAGCCCGGTTCAGTTTGGACAGGCCACGCGCGTCGACACCACTGGCTCTCAGGCGAACGTCGTCACCGGGGTCACAGACCCGCACCTCTCCGACGATTTCTTCCTTGAATACAAACGCATCATCAACCGGAACACCTTTCTGACCGGGCTTATCGCCGTGTCCGTACCCGGTAATGGGATCACCAACGTAACGGGCGGAATTGCTCCCAACTGGACAGGAGCAGCTCTCAACGTCGTCGTCAATTTTTAAGAAGTCTTGAGGGTCAGGACACATTTTCCGGCCCCTAGTCTCAGCCTCCAAATAAGGCATCCGCAGACTTTCTGATGGCATCAAAGTGATCAAGAATTAAGATAACCGAACGCAGTGGCGCGTCAGCCGCACTTGCTGTGGCCGCAAGAGCCACATGTCATGCATCCTTCTACCATGCGCATGTCATATTGTCCGCAGGACGGGCACGCCTTGCCGCGCGGGGCGTCGAGGTTTACCACTTGCGCTTGAGGATCGGATTTCAGGCCCATGCCTTCGCCCGCAAGGAACCCGATGGCGATCATGTGCTGTTCGATCACACCGCCAATGGCGGCAAGGATCGAAGGGATATATTTGCCCTGCACCCACGCGCCGCCGCGCGGATCGAACACGGCTTTGAGTTCCTCGACCACAAACGATACGTCGCCCCCGCGCCGGAACACAGCCGAGATCATCCGCGTCAGAGCCACGGTCCAGGCGAAATGTTCCATGTTCTTGGAGTTGATGAACACCTCGAAGGGGCGGCGGTGCCCACCGACGATGATGTCATTGATCGTCAGGTAAATCGCGTGTTCGCTATCCGGCCATTTCAGTTTGTAGGTCGCGCCCTCCAATGCCTTGGGGCGGTCCAAAGGCTCTGACATGTAGATCACGTCGCCATGCGGCTGCTGCGGTTCTTCGTCTGTCTTGGCGATCACTTCGGGCGTTTCACCAAGCAACTCAGCAACCGAAACTTCTAACGCAATTGCGATCTTCTGAATCGTTGAAGTCTTTGGAGATGCGCTCTTGCCCTTGAGTATGTCGTATATGCCGGTGGGATTGAGATCCGCAGCTTCGGCTAGCTTCTTGGCATTTGTTCCCTTTTTGACCATTAGCTGTTCAAGGCGCTCTGCGATGGAGGATTTCTTCTCCTCCGCCACACTCAGCACCGACCCGGTCACATCGTTGGGGCGGTAGGTCGTGCAGCCTTTGCAGCCGGTCTCGAACGCCTCCATGTAGACGTCTTTGAAGGCCTCGAAGGAAATGTCCTCCGGGCAGTTGATCGTCTTCGAGATCGAGGAATCCACCCATTTCTGTGCCGCCGCCTGCATCTTTACGTGCTCCAGCGGGGCCAGCGTCTGGGCGTTCACGAAATAGTCGGGCAGGTCGCGGTCGCCGAACTTATCGCGCCACATCTGGACGGCGTAATCGACCACCTCTTCCTCGGTCCGCGTGCCGTCCTTCTGCAAGACCTTGCGCGTGTAGGCATAGGCAAAGACCGGCTCGATCCCCGACGACACGTTCCCGGCATAAAGCGAAATCGTCCCCGTCGGCGCGATCGACGTGAGCAGCGCATTGCGGATGCCATGTTCGCGGATCGCATCACGCACATCCTCGTCCATCATCTGCATCGTCCCAGACGCAAGATACTTCTCCGCATCGAACAGCGGGAACGGGCCCTTCTCCTTCGCCAACTCGACCGACGCCAGATATGCAGCGCGGGCAATCGCGTGCAACCAGCGCTCGGTCTGGCGCGCCGCCTCATCCGAGCCATAGCGCAGACCCAGCATCAAGAGCGCATCTGCCAGCCCGGTCACACCCAAGCCGATCCGCCGCTTGGCCTGCGCCTCGGCCCGCTGCGCCTCGAGCGGGAATTTCGACGCGTCCACGACGTTGTCCATCATGCGCACGGCAGTCGCGACCAATTCGTTCAGCGCGCTTTCGTCCAGCGCAGCGGCATCCTCAAACGGGTCCGTCACCAAGCGCGCGAGGTTGATCGACCCCAAAAGACACGCACCATAAGGCGGCAACGGCTGTTCGCCGCAGGGATTCGTGGCTGCGATGGTCTCGACATAGCTGAGGTTATTGGCCTGATTGATCCGGTCAATAAAAATCACGCCCGGCTCAGCATAATCATAGGTTGCGCGCATGATGCGGTTCCACAGGTCCCGTGCCTGCACCGTGCGATAGACCTTGCCATCAAACACCAGGTCCCATGACCCGTCCGCCTTCACGGCTTCCATAAAATCATCCGTCACCAGCACCGACAGGTTGAACATGCGCAGCCGCGCCGCATCCGCCTTGGCGCCGATGAAATCCTCCACGTCGGGATGGTCGCAGCGCATCGTCGCCATCATTGCGCCCCGACGCGACCCGGCCGACATGATCGTGCGGCACATCGCGTCCCAGACGTCCATGAAGGACAGCGGGCCAGACGCATCCGCCGCCACACCTTTCACATCAGCACCCTTTGGCCGGATGGTGCTGAAATCATAGCCAATACCGCCGCCCTGCTGCATGGTCAGGGCGGCCTCTTTCAGCATCTCGAAAATGCCGCCCATGCTGTCGGGGATCGTGCCCATGACGAAACAGTTAAACAGCGTCACCGACCGCGCCGTGCCTGCACCCGCCGTAATGCGACCCGCTGGCAGGTATTTGAAATCTTCCAAAGCATCGTAGAATCGCTCTTCCCAGACCACAGGCTCCGCCTCCACCTCGGCAAGAGACCGCGCGATCCGGCGCCACGTGTCTTCCACCGTCCGATCCAGAGCGGTGCCATCCGCCTCTTTCAGCCGGTATTTCATATCCCAGATCTGTTCAGCAATCGGAGCGGTAAAGCGAGACATGGCAGCGATTCCC